>JAIBEZ010000011.1 GCA_019459485.1 Prolixibacteraceae bacterium | reverse complement strand
AATACCAAAATACATATGGGGCCGATATAATTCCGTCACCCTCCAAAATCAGCCTCGAAGTCTTCTACAATAATTTTAATATCTTCGGAAAACTGGCCAAAATATTCGCCTTGCTTGGATTCGTTTTGCTGGTATTTCATTTTGTACTCATTTTGAAACCTGGTGCGAGTTATACGAAATTCATAAATGCCGGAACGCTTCTGGTATTTGTCGCATTTATGCTTTACACAGCCGGTCTGGGCATTCGCTGGTACATATCGGGTCATGCTCCCTGGAGCAACGGTTACGAAACCATGATTTACATCGGTTGGGCTACCATACTTTCAGGATTTATTTTTGCCCGCCGCTCCCCCATCACATTGGCAGTAACAACGCTGTTAACAGCCATCATACTTTTTGTCGCCGGAATGAGCTGGATGAACCCTGAAATCACCCCATTGGTTCCGGTATTAAAATCATACTGGCTGATTGTACACGTAGCAGTTATTACTGCCAGTTATGGATTTTTTGCCATGGGCGCTTTGCTCGGAATGCTCAACCTGGTGTTAATGATCCTGAGAAACAAAAAGAACGAACAAAATATCCGTTTCACCATTCTTGAGGTGTCGTATATTATTGAAATGGCCTTGATTGTTGGCTTGTTTATGATGACAATCGGTTCGTTTATCGGAGGTGTTTGGGCCAACGAATCGTGGGGTCGCTATTGGGGCTGGGATCCAAAGGAAACCTGGGCATTGGTGACTGTTCTTGTTTACGCCATTATTCTGCATCTGCGTAAAATTCCCGGATTAAAAAGTACACTTGCGCTGAGCAGTCTGGCACTACTTGGCTTGGGCGTGGTACTTATGACCTTCTTTGGCGTAAACTACTATTTATCAGGAATGCACTCTTATGGAGCAGGCGATCCGCCACCAATTCCAAATGCCTTGTACATTTCAATTGTGGTCGTATTTGCGCTCATTTATGGTGCGTATTATTCTGAAGGAAAAAAGGGTGCAATTGAAGAACCGGAGGAATCCACCGAATTACAGGAAAATAAGGTTGAGAAAAAGACACAAAAGAAGAAATAGTATATTATGCACTGATCACCTCATTTTCAAGCTGTGAATCCGGAAGAATACCTTCGACCATAAATACAGAAGGCACAAAAAACAAGCTCTCGATCGGCTCTGTTTTTCCGATTTCAAAACCGCTTTCTTTCAGCAGATTGTGCAGTGATGAAACCGAAAGATAGTCAGCTTTGGAGGTAGTAAGTTTCACAAACATCAGCCACAGGGCATCGTAAAATGTATTCCGGTTTGCAAACAAAAGTAAAAGGCGGCCATTGGGTTTCAAAAGCATTTTCATACCAAGTAAAGCCTTTGGTTTATCGGGCATATAAGGGAATGCGTTTGTTGAAACAATCAGGTCAAACTTCTGATTTTCAGGCAAACTATCGGGATGGCCACAGATATACCTGATGTTATTGCCTGAAAATTTTTCTTCCGCACGTTGGATCATTTTCACCGAAGGATCTATGCCAACAATTAATGCCAGCGGATTTTGTACACTCATCGAATGGCAAAGCTCACCAATGCCGCACCCAACATCAAGAATCCGCCGGGAAACTGGCAACTCCCCCATTGTTTTAAGAATCAACCGACGCGAAGGATTTAGCACAAATCGCTGTACCCAAAGCCTATCGTAGCGATCGGCATAATAATCCCATATTTTTGGTCCAAACATATTTATTTCCAGATAATAAGTTTAATGAAATACACCGCCCCGAACCAGGAACTTTGAACAATGGTTCCCATCCCCCTCCAAAAGCCATATCGCGATAGTAAATGCCGCAAAGATGAAAAGCTCATTGCCGGAACCAGATAAAGAAAAAAGAGCCAGAGATAATATGAAAAAGCTGAAATATATTTTGGCGTGCAATGCAAGCGAAGCAAATCATACCTCCACAAAAGCTTGATATCAAAAACAGTATTTTGCTGAATGGCATCATCGGTTTTTGGAAATATTGTTGGTGTTGAAAAAGTGGCAAACCTGATTTTATTTTTCCGAAGATAGCTGGCCAATTGCCAAAAATCCCGGTGATGCCAGTCAGTGTCGCAAATAAAAAGTGCGAATAATTCAATGTTGAGTTGCCGGCAGATTGCTATTGTATCATCGTTGTCTCCGATTGTCGCTCCCTTGTTAACTGCCTGCAACCCTGAATTGGTAATGTACTCGAAACCGACAATTAAGGCGGACAGTCCGTTATTTTTCAGGCGGGCAATCAATTCAGGATGGCCGGAAATAAAATGAGCCGTTCCGTAGGCAATAAACTTTTTCCGGATTTTACGTTTTTCGAGCTCGTCACAGAATGTTTCAAGCCGTTTTGCTCCGGTCAGAAATGTATCATCCACGATAAAAATATTTTCTGCTGACATCCCTTCAATTTCATCCACCACTTCCGCGATTGGCCGCGCAGAATAGAAGCCGCCATTCATTTTCCGGCAGTAACAGAACGAACATTTGCCCGGACAGCCAGATGCTGTTTTCAACGATGCACAGGCTTTAAAATACAGGTAATGATAACGTTCCGGATACTTGTCAAACAGTATTCTTTTCGGTGCTGAAACATTCCGATTATCTGATACTACCGGCTGCATTTTAAAGCCATTGCTTCGAAAAGCGGCGCCCTCGACCAAATCCGGCATCCGTTTTCCTGAAATGGAATCGGCAATGGTCCGTATTACCGACAATTGATTCCCAAAAACAACTACATCGATGAAAGGCGAAAAGAAATGTTCAGGAACTACTTCAGCAGAAACACCTCCAACTGCAATATAAAGCTCCGGAAATTTTCTTTTCAGTTTCTGAACCAATAAAAGTACATAGGGTGTATGGGTAATATAACAACTGATGCATAGCATTGCGATTTGATTTGCAGCGATCATTTTAAAAAGTGACTGCTCTCCACCCTTTTCCAGAAAAAAGACAGAATGATTTTCTTCAAGAACGGTATAAAGATACTCCAGCTCAAGCGGTTCGCACGAAATCAGATAATCCATGCGAATAGATTGTTTCGGAACCGGCGGTGTATAAAGTAGAATGTTCAAGAAAAAAAATTGTATCAGTAACTCATATCATCCAGTTCCACCTTTCCCTTGAATGTTCTGAATAGAAAAAGCGTATAAAGCAATACAAGCGGTGCTCCGATCAATACAAAAGTCAGAATTATGCCCAATGATTTTTGAGAAGCGGCGCTGTTGTCTATTGTCAGTGAGTATGCGCTATCAATATTCGAAATCAAAATATTTGGGAACAGGCCTATCGCAATGGTAACCAACAACAATGCAGTTAAAGTTGCCGAACTTAAAAAAGCAAGCCAATATTTTTTCTTTTCGATTAACCATCGTTCGTTTAAAAGTAACAACAATGTTACAACAGGAATACCAAATAAAATGGGCGTTTCCTTAAAATCTTCAGCAGCATGGGGCACATAAACGAGTGTCGCAATTGAAAGCAACACATAACAGATTGTAAAAAACATACCGGCAGTTTTTGAAATATTAACCAGCCGGTCGGATAACCTGTCTTTGGTTTTCATTACCAGGTAAACCGAGCCATGCAATGCAAAGAGAGCTACTACCGTGAGACCGGTAAGAAGCGCATACGGATTAAAAATATCCAGAAGCCCACCTTTATAAATCATATTCTCGTCAATTGCAATTCCGAGTACCACATTTCCGAGCACCACCCCAAGTGTGAAACCGATCATCGTACTCGAAAAAGAATAAACAATGTCCCAAAGTTTTCGCCACCAAAGCATGGGCTCCTTACTTCGAAATTCAATGGCGATAGCACGTAAAATGAGCAAAACGAGAAATAGAATAAACGGAATATAAAAAGATGAAAGTAAGGTGGCGTAAACTTTTGGAAACCCGGCAAAAAGGGTTCCACCACCAATCACCAACCAGACCTCGTTGCCATCCCAAACGGGACCAATTGCATTAAGGGCTATTCGCCGGCTTTCTTCTTTTTTCAGGAACAGGTGGATAGTACCGGCACCCAGATCGAACCCGTCGAGTATCGCATATCCGCTAAAAACAGCTCCGATCACGAGAAACATCCATGTTCCCAATTCTATAGTTAAAAATGTTTCCATGCCTATAATTTTATATTTTTTTCATGTTTTGATGTTTCTGTACCGGAAAAATCCAGGCCATGCTGAATTTTTTTATTCAGCAGATAGATAAACAGCGCGAATAAAATCGCATAAAGCAACGTGAACAGAATCAGAGAGAACAATACCTGCTCTGCCCTTACATTTTCAGACAAGGCATCAGATGTTCGCAGCAGGCCATATACAACCCATGGCTGCCGGCCTACTTCGGCTGAATACCAGCCAACCTGATTTCCAATCTGCGGAAGTAAAACCGAAAAACTGAATAGTATCATCAGCCATCGCTGGTTAAAGAGTTTTCCTCGCCACCATAAAAAGAGCGACAACAAGGTAAGTCCGATCAAAAACATACCGATTGCAATCATCAGGTGATATGTCTGAAAAACAAAATTTACCAGGCCGGGACGATCGTTTTTATCAAAAGCGTTCAGGCCAATAACTGGGGTTGTAAAATCCTGATGAATTAAAAAAGTAAGACCTTTGGGGACTTTCACCCCGGTAACTTTTTGGGTCGCATCATCGACCCAGCCAAACAAGTACATATCGGCTACTGCCAAACTATCGTAATGACCTTCGAAAGAAGCGAGTTTGGCAGGTTGATTAACTGCAACACCATTTGCCGAACCGTGGCCCGATACCAATTGTGCAAGTGCTGAAATTGTCGCAATCACCAAAATTACACCGAATGCCTTTTTTGATTGCTCAACAAACCGGTCCTTCAAAATATAGTAAGCATGAACACTCAGAACTAAAAACGTACCTGCCAGGAAAGCTCCGATCCAAACATGCATAATCCGGTCGACTGACGAGGGATTAAAAACCATGGCCCAGAAATCGGTAATTTCAGCACGGGCAGTCATTCCTTCGCCAACCACTTTAAAACCTGCCGGAGTTTGCTGCCACGAGTTGGCAACAACAATCCAGATGGCCGAAAACATAGAGCCAAGCGTTACCATTACGGTCGAAAAAAAATGGACCCTGGGACTTACTTTGTTCCAGCCAAAAAGCAAAACCCCCAGAAAAGTGGATTCAAGTGCAAACGCAAAAACACCCTCAGCAGCCAAAGCACTTCCAAATATATCACCAACATATCTCGAATAAGCTGCCCAATTTGTGCCGAACTCAAATTCCATAACGATTCCGGTTGCAACCCCGATCCCAAATATCAGGGCAAAAATCCTGATCCAGAATCTGGTTAATTGCTCCCAATGTTTGTCTTTGGTGCGAAGGTACATGCCTTCAAACACGACCAATGCGACCCCCAAACCTATACTCAGGGGCGGATAGATGTAATGAAATGCAATCGTAAATGCAAATTGCAGTCGTGATAAAATTTCTACGTCCATATTTTTATGTGTTAGGTGATGTTATTATATTTCAACGGTAAAAATACTTTCCTGTAACCAATAAGCCTGCAAAAACGAATGCTCCAAATACAAGGCTGCTAACTGCAACCTGCATTCCTCCTGAAATCACATGTCCGCTGGTACAACCACCAGCCATCCGGGCACCGATCAGCATGATAAACCCACCCACAAAGGCCCAGATGATTCTCTTTACAGGCGATTTTCCTTCAGTTTTTGCCCATCCGCTGTGAATCAGTTGTATTTTGAAATCTTTCCGGATCAAAGAAATTACCAATCCCGACAACATTGCTCCGCCAAGGAAAATCAATTCCCAGGTTCCCGATTTCACAGTTGACGCAAAATATTCATTGTCTGTTAATCCGGTCAGGAAATCGCCTAAATACGGATACGATGTGGAAGCGCCTATCACACGATTGGTTCCTGACGATAAAAAGACAATACAATTCAGAACTGCCAGTCCAATTCCGGCATACAACCAGTTGTAGCTTTTCTTCCTTTCAAGTTTATTCAGCAAAAAGGCAATGGCAACCAAAGCCAAACCAAAAACTGTAACCAGAATATAATAAAGCACCCCTCCGCCAGTAGCGCTTTGAAGCGATATTTTTCCCAGATCGGGACCCAACATTCCCTGAACTGAAGGTTGAATCAAAGTATAAAAAATACCACCAGCAATACCGCCAATAATTCCGACCAGCGCATCCATTGAACCTTCGCCCAAGGAAACTGGCAAAGTTCCCGGGCAATAACCCAGAATGGCCATTCCGGCGCCAAAGATAAGACCGCCAATTCCAATACCGGCCAATAGCAAAGGTTTAACGTGCCAGGAAGCAAAACCAAGTCCAATTTCGATACTCAGTAAAATTGCGCCAACTCCAACAGCCACCGCAATGGCTTTGGCTACCGTGTAATCTTCGAGACGTGCCATCCCGCTGATGGTGTTGTATTTATTCAATTTGGCACTTTGAAGAAGGGCACCGAAAAGGAAGCCGAAAAGGAGAATTAAGAATGTCATGGTTTACATTATTTAAAGTTGACAAAGAGAATTGTTCAAATACAATTTGATCAAAGATTGTACATGTTCAAATTGGGAGGGCAATTTACAATTATTGAAGTTCTTTCGCCAATAAAACAGAACATTGTTTTTTTCTGAACAATTGTGCAAGTTTTATGACATTCAGGTGTCAAATAAACTAAATTCACGTTTGACAAAACTCAATGGACGAATCCGAACTAATAAAAGGTATTCAGCAAGGCGACAACAAGGTCTTTCGGGTACTGGTAGAAACCTATCAGCGGATGGTCGTGAATACCTGCTTCGGAATTGTTCACAGTACGGCTGACGCGGAAGATCTGGCGCAGGATGTATTTCTGGAGATATTCCGGACTGCCGGAAGTTTCAGGGGAGATTCTAAAATTTCAACATGGCTGTACCGAATTGCCACCAACCGGTCACTGAATTTCGTCCGCAATAAAAAGCGGAAAGGTTTTTTCCAATCGCTGGAAGAAACTTTTACCGGAGGGAAAAACCGGAACAGCGAAATATCGGAGAACCGCAGCGATCAGCCCGACCAGAATATTACCGACCAGCAGCGATCGGATCTGCTGCATCGTGCCATCGATCAGCTACCGGAAAAACAGCGCATCGCTTTTACTCTGAACAAATACGAAGAATTGCCTTATCAGCAGATCGCTGAAGTCATGGAAATCTCTTTGGCATCGGTTGAGTCGCTGATTCACCGGGCGAAAAAGAACCTTCAGGAACAACTTTTAGATTGTTACAAAAAAAAGTGTGTCTGAATGCAAGTTTTTAAAACGAATGGTGTCTTACATTAAAAGCAACAAAATGAAACACAAGTGCATCCATAAAGACCTGATTTTTTACCTGGACAACGAATTGTCGGAAGAAAAGAGGACTGCCGTTGAAAAACATTTGGAAGAATGTGCCGACTGCCGCAGCTTTTTAGTTTTCTTAAAAGACGAGATGCAGATTATTGAAAAAGAAAAGAATCCTGAAGCTTCACCTTTCTTTTATACGCGATTAAGCGCCAGATTAGATGAACGACCACAATTCAAACAGCAAGGTTTGTGGGTACGATTCGCACAACCGGCTTTCTTTTCAGTGATGCTGATTGCCGGAATTTATGGTGGACTTCGTTTAGGCAGCAATGCTTCTTCAGGAATGATTAATCCGGAACCGACCAGCACCATTCAATTAATGAACGACTTTGAAAATGAACCTATTGAATCATTTTTACTCAACGAGTTATGATGCCAAATAACAAATGCCGAATACTAATCTGGATCATTGTCATCCTGGTTGCTACCAATCTTTCAACCATCGGTTCGTTCTATTATCACCGGATTACCGAATTGAAATCTGCACAAGTTAAACAGGACGAACAAACGAACATCCCGGGAGAACAACGCACCCGATTTTTCAGGGACGAATTGAATCTTGATACTGCCCAAATTGATCAGTTCAGGGAAATAAACCGGACTTTCAACCGCACCGCCAGAGGCATTGAAATGAATTTGAGCAAATTGCGCATAGATATGATCAAGGAACTGGGATCCCAAAATCCGGACAGTACACAACTTGCACAAATAGCTCTCGAAATTGGTGAAAATCACCGCGAACTCAAACAGGTAACAAGTACTTTTTACCTGAATATGAAAAAGATATGCACTGAAGAACAACAAGCAAAACTGCATGAAATATTTCAGTCGATGTTAGACAAAGAGATTCAGATTAATCTTCCCCGACCGGGAAATCAGCGAGGCCGATGGCGTAACCAATAACCAATCATTTATAGATTTTATTATGAAAACAAGTCGTTTAAACCGGTTTGCAGGGATACTCATTGCCCTAACTTTAACTTCCGGAGTTACAATTTCGGGGAACAATCCGGATGGGAAAGGCAAAAATAATGGGATGGCACAGCAAACCTGCATCAATTCAATTTCCGGACTTAGTGAGTATCAGAAACAGCGGATTACCGCAATGGAAACTCAAAATCAAACTGCAATAAATGATCTTCAGGAAAAAAGACGTTCGGCAACGGAAAAGACTCAAAAAGAAGAGATCAAAAAACAAATGGAAAAGCAGGCTGAAAATCACAGGAACACGGTAACATCAGTTTTGAGCGCCGATCAGCAAAAACAGTTTCTCCAGTTTCAAACCAACGGGGGCATTCAAAATCATCAGGGCCAAAAACAAGGAATGGGTAAAGGAAATGGCCAGGGAAAAGGAAACGGCTCCGGCAAAGGCAGAGGAAATGGAATGGAAAAAAGTCGATTTTAAAATTGTGGCATACAGAAATACAAATTATTAAACAATTAAAAACAAAAACGATGAAAGCACAGATTTTTTTAACAGGATTGGCCATTGTGGCATTAACGACTTTTGCAAGCGCACAAAATCCACGTGGTGGAAATGGAAGAGGAAATGGAAATTGCAACGGAACCGGCAAAGGAGTTGCCTTTGTTGACAGCAACAAAGACGGTGTTTGCGATAACTTCGGGACAGGCAAGTCAGCCGCACAAAAAGGGAAAGGAAATGGAACCGGAACCTGCACCGGCAATGGACTTGGCAAAGGGCAAGGACAAGGTAAAGGCAAAAACTTTGTAGATGCCAATAAAAATGGCGTTTGCGACACTTACGAAGCCCGCACAAAAAAGTAGTTCTCAATCAAAACAATTAAAAAACAGTGAAGATGAAAAATTTCAAAGTATTTCTTTTTGCTATTACAGCAGTTTTAGCTGTTGTTGGTCTGAATTCGTGTAATAAGTCCGACGAAGTTTCTGATTCGGGAACAACAAAAACAACCATTGCCAATTATGCAACCATTGTAACTGCATTCGCTTCAGATTTTGACGATGAGCTGACAAGTACCGATGAGTCTGATTTAAAATCGGCAAGTCTGACAAGGTGTTTTACTTTAACAGTTGATAAAAATGCTGACGGTGCGTTCTACCCACGGGTATGGACAGTTGATTATCTTGACGGAACCTGCACACTGTTCAGCGGTAATACTAAAAAGGGAAAAATCCATGTCAGCCTTTCTAACTTCTGGAAAAATGAAGGCTCATTAAAAACAGTAACATTTGAAGATTACTATTTTAACAGCAATAAAATGACAGGAGTTAAAACCATCCTGAATACTGGCTTAAACGAAAATGGCAATCTTACTTTTGCCAAAACGATAGCCGATGCTTCTTTGACTTATCCCGACGGAACATTCATCAGCTGGGAATGTAGAAAACAGAGTGAGTTGATTGGCGGCGGTTCTACTTTCCTGTTTGCCGATGATGTATATTCGGTAACCGGCACCGGTTCAGGCGTTAACCTCGATGGTAAAAAATACACCTTAACCATCATCTCTCCACTGATCTACAAAAACGGATATTTTTACCCTATAAGTGGTAGTATTGAAATTGCTTCTGATGGAGCAGAAAAACAGACGATAGACTATGGAAATGGTGATTGCGATAATCTGGCAACACAAACTGTTGGTG
Organism: Prolixibacteraceae bacterium; assembly: GCA_019459485.1. GTDB lineage: Bacteria > Bacteroidota > Bacteroidia > Bacteroidales > Prolixibacteraceae > Aquipluma. The sequence continues at coordinate 141,549 of JAIBEZ010000011.1, read as the reverse complement.
ATGTAACTACGGAAATAAAGCTGTAATGGCTTTCAGGAATTAAATACTTAATTTTAAGACAAATATTGGGGTGTTGGCTATTCAGGTAGTCAACATCCCATTTGTCAGTTATTAAATATGGAGCAACAAAACAGCGATGCCAGCCAGCGAATCTTTATCAGGAATATGATGTGTTCCAGTTGCATCCGTGTGGTAAAAGAAGACCTGACAAAACTGGGCGTTACTGTACTCGATGTTAAACTGGGAGAAGCTACTGTTATTTACGATTCTGAAAAAATCAGCAAAAATCAAATAAACGATGTTTTGCAGGAATTAGGAATGGGACTGATAAACGATAAAGATGAAATACTGGTGGAGCAAATCAAGCAAACAATCATCGAACTCGTCCATTACATGAACAATGTGGATTCTATCGTTCGGAAATCGGAATACCTTGTCGAAAAAATGGGTAAAAGCTACCAGACGCTTTCGAAACTATTCTCCAGAGTCGAACCCATTACCCTCGAAAAATACATCATCCTGCAAAAAATTGAGCGCGTTAAAGAACTGGCCATGGAAGACAAAATTTCGTTGAGCGAAATTGCCTGGATGATGGATTACAGCAGCCCTCACCACCTTTCCAATCAATTCAAAATTATTACCGGAATTTCACTTTCCGACTTCAAAAAAGACCCCGCAGCCCACAAGAAACCAATCAATAATTTGTATTGATTTCTTCGCTGTACCGTATTATATAAATCATTTACCAAATTTTGCAACATCTGGATTTTTGATAGTTGTATTTTTGATTCATACAAAACAAAACTCAATGAAGATAACAGACGAAGTAAGAATTAGCGACAACGGATTTGTTTTTAATTCGAAAACAGGCGATTCGTTTAATGTAAATCCGACCGGACTTGAACTTACAAAACTGATTGCCCAGGGCCATGATTTTGACACGATCAAAAGCCTATTTCTCGAAAAATATGAACTGGACGACCTGACCTTTGAAAAAGACTTTTACGAGTTTTGCGCCCTGATCAAATACCATCAGATAACTACTACCGAAGATCCGCTCGATTTTAAATAAACACACAACCATGTCGAAGTTAAAACTTACAATTGCTGTAACCGGGCTTAACAACACGGACAATCCTGGGCCAGGCGTTCCGGTAATCCGGTCGTTAAAAGCATCTCCCGAATTCGATCTCCGGATTATCGGGCTGGTTTACGAAACACTCGAACCTGGTATTTATATGGAAGGTTTGTGCGACAAAATATTCCAGATTCCTTATCCATCAACAGGTTCAGACGAATTGATCGATCGGGTTGAAGAAATCCACCGGCGCGAACCAATTGATGTATTAATCCCCAATTTTGACGCTGAACTGTTTTCGTTTATGAAAAATGAAGACCGGCTGTTACGAAGCGGAATCCATACTTTTTTACCAACCTTGAAACAATTTCAGGAACGCGACAAGGACAAACTTCCGGAGTACGGCGAAAAATACGGCATAAAAGTCCCGGCAAGCTTAAACCTGGGCAGCCAGAACCAGATTTCGGAAATCAAAGAGAAATTTGAATATCCGGTGATGGTGAAGGGAAAGTTTTATGATGCTTACATGGCTTATAATCAAGAACAAGTAAAACAGGCATTCAACAAGATTTCTTCAAAATGGGGCTTGCCGGTTATTATTCAGGAATTTGTGAAAGGCACCGAGGTGAACGTAATCGCGCTGGGCGATGGGCAGGGAAACACCATTGCTGCCGTTCCGATGCGCAAACAATACATTACCGACAAAGGAAAAGCCTGGGGCGGAATCACACTTTCGGACGATAAAATGTTGGAAATTACCCGGAGCCTCATCCGTAAAACCATGTGGAAAGGTGGAATGGAGCTCGAATTAATCAAAACTGTAAAAGGAGAATACTACCTCATCGAAATCAATCCGCGTATTCCGGCATGGGTTTATCTGGCTGTTGGTGCCGGGCAAAATATTCCTGAAGCGCTGGTAAAACTTGCATTGGGACAGGAAGTTGCACCGATGGAAACCTACGCTTTTGGGAAAATGTTTGTACGATACTCTTATGACATCATTGTTGATCTGGAGAAATTTGAAACAATTGCAATGAACGGAGAAATTTAAAACAGAAACAAATCATGGACAAATTAAAATATGAAAAGCCGACCATCAGTAAAATAAATGCCGGAATGCCAAGCAAATTCGGGCTGCCGGTGAAGCAAAAAGTAATTTCGGAAATCGATGGAATTAAAGTTTCATCCTTAATGGAACAATACGGATCACCGCTTTTTGTGATTTCTGAAAAGACCATTCGCGAAGTTCATGCTGAGGCAAAAAGAGCATTTGAAACCCGGTATCCCAAAGTTCAGTTTGCCTGGTCATATAAAACCAATTACCTCGATGCCGTTTGCAGCATTTACCACGACGAAGGTTCATGGGCCGAAGTCGTTTCAGGTTTCGAATTCGAAAAAGCCCTTTCGAATGGCGTGAACGGTTCGCAAATTCTGTTTAACGGGCCCGACAAATCGGAAGCAGATTTAATCATGGCCATCGAAAACAATGCATGTATTCACATCGACCATTTCGACGAACTTTATTTGCTGATTGAAACTTCACGTAAATTGCAGAAAAAAGCCAGGGTAGCTATCCGGGTAAATCTGGATGCCGGAATCTATCCGATCTGGGACCGCTTTGGTTTTAATTACGAAAATGGCGACGCATGGAATGCCATTAACCGGATTATGCTGGCCGAAAGCCTTGAAATGATTGGATTGCATACCCACATCGGCACCTACATCATGGCACAATCGGCTTATGCCATTGCCGCATCCAAGTTGGCCAATCTTTACATGGCCATTCACCGGAAATTTGATTATTGGCTAAAATACATCGATCTGGGTGGCGGCTTCGCTTCAAAAAACACATTGAAAGGCGCATACATGCCCGGTTCCGAAACTTGTCCATCGTTCGACGAATACGCCGAAGCCATCTCAAATGCACTGATTTCTTCGGAAATTCCGCACGAAAATCTGCCGGTACTTTTCCTTGAAACAGGTCGCGCTTTAATCGACGATGCAGGATATTTGCTGACCACAGTTATAGCAAATAAACGATTGAACGATGGAAGGCGTTCGATGGTCATTGATGCCGGGGTTAATTTGTTGTTTACATCTTTCTGGTATAATTTGGGTGTTTATCCAACACGGGAATTGGGACATGCCGAGGAATCAACCATTTACGGGCCATTGTGTATGAATATCGATGTAGTCCGCGATGCCATTGTATTTCCGCAGGTTAAAACAGGAGAGCAGTTGGTGATTGAACGGGTTGGAGCCTACAACATCACACAATCGATGCAATTTATTACCTATCGCCCCAACGTGGTATTAATTGATATGGAAGGGAAAACACACATTATCAGGAAAAAGGAAAGCTTGGAAACGTTTAAAAACAGCGAGTTAAATCCAAAAAGGAATTAATCAAAAACCCGAATACAATGTTTTTAAAAACCTTATTTTTAAAGAAAAAACCTCAGTAGAAAGGAAATAACCAATATAACCAAACCTTATTACCTTATTTATGAAAGTTGAATACAACAACCCAAATAAGGTAATAAGGTTGTAGGCCGTTAGCATGGATTTCTACTGAGGTTGCCATTTAAAATAAGGTTTAAAGAAAAGGCAATCAATGTAATTTGGATATGGGATATATAAAAGATAGTATAAAGAGTATGAGTAAAACCAAGAATATAATTGGCAAGGAAATCCTGTTTTCTGTTCTGAACAGTTATTCGCAGGTGTTTTTCTCCACTTCAAAAGTGCTGGCTATCTTTTTGGTATTCATCAGCTTCTTCGATTACGGTGCCGGAATCGGTGGTTTGATTGCCGTTGCCATTGCCAATTTACTGGCTCATTACCTTGGGTACAACGCCTATTTCCTGAAATCAGGACTTTATGGCTTTAACAGTTTGCTGGTTGGATTGGGAGTTGGCCTGATTTTTCAGCCATCAATTGAACTTTATGGGCTCATTGCCATTACTGCCACCACCTGTTTTTTTCTCACGATTGTTTTTCAGGGCGTTCTCGGAAAATACGGATTGCCATTTTTGAGCATCCCTTTTTTAGTCACAATATGGATTGTAAGTTTATCTGGCGGCCAGCTTACCGCGCTAAACATCAGCGAACGGGGAATTTACACCTACAACGAACTGTTTGGAATGGGCGGTCACACAATGGTCGGTTTGTACAACTGGCTTGAAGCATTGGTCAGTTCTTCCTTTATCCGGATCTATTTTTATTCACTTGGAGCCATCTTTTTTCAAACCGGACTGCTCGCCGGAATCATCATTTCTATCGGATTGCTGATTTATTCGCGCATCACGTTTGTGCTTTCAATACTTGGATACGCGGTTTCGTACCTGTTTTATATTCTGGTTGGCATCGAATTCAATTCATTGAGCTACACGTTCATCGGCTTCAATTATATCCTAACGGCTGTTGCACTTGGCGGATATTATTTAATTCCGGGGAGAACAAGCTACGCGTGGATCATCGTCCTTTTGCCATCGGTTGTTTTAATCACCATCAGCACCCAGCAACTTTTCATGCTATTCCGAATTTCACCCTATTCGCTGCCGTTTAACATGGTGGTGCTCATGTTCCTGTATGCCTTAAAACTTCGGGAAAAACGGCCAGGCAGTTTGCTTGAGACTCCCGTTCAGTTGGGGAATCCGGAGAAAAACCTGTATTTGCAATCGGGCAACCTGAAACGTTTTCCGGCGAGGTATCCGGTAGCAGCTTCATTGCCGTTTTTTGGCGAATGGGAAGTGAGCCAGGGACACAACGGCGAACACACGCACAAAGGTGCATGGCGAAATGCCTGGGACTTTATTATCACCGACAAAAATGGCAACCAATTTAAGGGAAGCGGTGATTTTCCGGAAGATTATTTCTGCTTCGGAAAGGCAATTACCGCTCCGTTTGACGGAACAGTTGTGGAAGTGGTCAATTCGATTCCGGATAATGTTATCGGCGATGTGGACACCAAAAATAACTGGGGAAACACGGTGATTCTGAAACACACTGAAGAAATTTACTCGAAACTTAGCCATTTAAAATACCATTCGGTTGAAGTAAAAGAAGGCGACAACATCAAACAAGGACAGTTGCTGGGCAAATGCGGAAACTCGGGTCGGTCACCTTATCCGCACCTGCATTTTCAGTTTCAGCCAACACCCTACATTGCCTCGCCAACACTCGATTATCCGCTTGGGCATTATTTACTGAAAGGTGATAAATATACTTTCGAAACGTTCTCTTTTCCGCAAAAGGGTCAGGTGGTAGCCAATCCGGTAAAAAATGAGTTGCTGGCCAAAGTCCTGCATTTCATACCGGGACAGCAAATTTCCGGAGAATTTAAAATTGAATCGGTAAAAACCGGAGCAATTCTGAAAGAAGAAAAATTTAACTGGAAAGTAAATACCGATGTTTTCAATTCAACTTACCTCGAAAGTGAGGAAGACGGTTCGCTGGCTTACCTGTACAACAATGGCAACCTGCACTATTTCACCAATTTTACCGGCAAAAAAGAGACACCGCTTTACTGGTTTTTCCTGACGCTCTTCAAAGTGCCACTGGGTTTTTTGCCCAACAGTACTATCCGTGACCATGTTCCCGTGAATATGATGTTTGGCGGAATGTTAATGATTCTTCAGGATTTAATCGCGCCAATGTATTTATTTCTGAAAGTGGATTATTCGCTCGAAATCAAAAAAGCAGGCGACATCCTTTCGTCGGGTGATGTAAAAATGGTGTCGCAAATCACCAAAAGAATTGCAGGACGTGAAGCCGGGAAATATGATTTCACCATCACGATAAAAGAAAACGGAGTTTTTGAAATTGAAATCCGTTTTAACGATTTAAAAATTCAGATGATATGTCGAAACGAATAATAACAGCATGTCTTTTCATGTTTTTTTTAACTGTGGCAACGGCACAGGAAAAATTGAATTATGCTGAAGTTGACAAACAATCCTACCAGCTTTTTCTGGAAGAAAAATGGCCGGAGTTGATACAATTCTCCGAAGAAGCCAGAAAGCAGGGAATCGATTTTTTTTACCTTCAGGCCCGCACCGGAATTGCCTGGTACAATCTGGGAAAATACAGGAATGCAGTACCCTGGTTTTTAAAAGCTTATGCAAACGACAAATCGTTCGAATGGCTTCAGGAATATGTGTATTACAGTCTGGTTTTTAGTGGCCGGAAATTGGAAGCAATTAAATACGCACCGTTTTTTTCGGATGCCGTGAAAAAGAAAATCGGCTTTGAAGAAACTGGCTTGACGCGATTTGCTTATGAAACTGGCTACAGTTTTAATCAGGATTTTGAAACCCTTAAAACACGGGCATTTAGTACTGAAGCTAATTTGGGCGAGGATTATGGCGAAGGCTATTTCCTGAAAAATTACAGTTTTCATTCGGTTGACCTTACTCACCGGGTGGCTCCCAATTTCACCCTGAACCATAATCTGACCTATATCGGTGCAAACCGCGAAGCCGTGGTAGATTGGGGCGGTCAAACCAATTCTCCGATCAGAATCAATCAATTCAATTATTATATCAGCCCGGTTTGGATAATCGGGAAAAGGCTAAACATTTCGCCCTCCCTTAATTTAATTTTCGGGAGTGGCGATGTTTATGCCGGTCGGTTAACGAACAATTCGTCAAAGGCGTACAGCATTAAAAAGACCAACTACAGTGATGCTGTTTTTTCGACGGCTGTTTGGTCCGATTTTGGTAATTTTTCTCCCGGAATGGAAGTCAATGCCGGAAGTATAAATGATTCGAAGTTTGCCCAGGTGTCGTCGTGGTTAACGTATTACCCGCTATCGAACACAAACCTTTACATTACGCCGAAAGTTTATTTCAAATCAGGGACTGATGGGTTTGGATGGAATGCAATGGGAATTTCGGGTGGTGCGACACTTTGGAAGGCTCATGTTAGCGCACAGTATCTTTTTGGCGATATGGAAAACTTTGTAGAATCGGCAGGATATGTGATTTCCAATTTCCCCGGAAAGTCGGACCGAAAGATCATGGGAAGTGTTTATTTTCCAATTGGTAAGAAATACCAGTTTGTTTTCAGATATATCAATCAGAATGTAACCGAAAAGTACCAGGTTTATACCGGAGGATACAAAAGTAATGCATTGGAATATAATTATTTAAAACAAACAATAACAGGCGGAATATCATGGAACTTTTAAGAAAAGGTATAGGAACTTTTATTTTTTTTCTGGCCGTAAATGCTGCATTTGCACAGACAAATCAGGCGGCTTTGGAAGCGGCATTTTCGAAAAGTTACGTTTTTGAAAAGAACAGCGATTTTAGCGCGTCTATGGATGCCATGAAAAAAGTGTACGATGAATCGTCGTACGAAATGAACCTGCGGCTGGGCTGGCTCAACTACAATGCAGGCCTGTTCGACGAATCTGTCATTTTTTACAGTAGGGCGCAAAAGCTCAAACCCTATTCCGAAGAAGCACGTTTTGGATTGATATTGCCCCTTGCTGCTCTTGGAAAATGGAACGAAGTGATTAAAACCTACGATGAAATTCTTGCAGTCAGCCCAAACAACACTGTGGCATTGTACCGTCTTGGGTTGGTTTATTACGGACGAAAGGATTACAATAAAGCGAATACACTTTTCAAAAAAGTAGTCGATTTATACCCTTTCGGCTACGATGGATTACTGATGCTTGGCTGGACTTCCTATTTTCTGGGTAACAGCAATCAGGCAAAAGTGCTTTTTAATAAGGTAAATCTTTATAATCCTGGTGATAAGTCGGCCAAAGAAGGATTGGGGCTGATTAAATAAGCGATATCCTTTGCCGTCTGCTTTAGCGGACGGATAAAAATAGAATGAGACCATTGGCTTTAGCCACAGGCTTTGGGGCTAAAGCTAGGATGTATCATCTTCCTTACAACCGTCCCGATTTATCGGGACGGCAAAGATTTAGCTCATTGCTAATTGTTTGATATAAATAAATGATCGCACTCAAATAAATCGATACGCTATGAAAAAAATCCTCTCAATTTTAATCCTGATGTTTTTATTTGCTGAGGGTTACGGGCAAATTACCCTGCAAAAAACCTACAATTATTCCGCAACAGTTGTAAAACTCGAAACTCAAGGGTACAAGTATTACCTGATGGATGTTCCAGCCAGTCAGTGCAGGATTTACAACATGGATCATTCGCTTTTTAAGACTATAAACTGTTCCGTTCCCAACGGATACTTTCTGGCAGATATTAAATTTGTTTCTGAAAACCTGTTTAACGCTGACTCACAAATCGAACTGACATACACTTACTACAAGTACGTTTCTACTTCCACATCCTATTATTACATCTACGGGGCGAAGGTTATAACTGAGAATGGGACTGTTCTTCAGCCAATTGAGGGAGCCCAATATCTATATGTGAATAAAACCGGAGATGCTGAATACAAACTCTTTGCCTACTGTTTTGACTATTCTGTCTCTCCGGAGAAAGTCTGGACCAATATTTACAACATTTCTGGCATTCCGGTTATTTCGGCCAGCATTTCCGATAAGCAACAGGACGTGCTCCTTAATGCATATCCTAATCCGGCAACGGAAGTAATCCGCTTGGAATATGAACTTCCGGCAAATGTAAAAAGTGCCAGCCTGAATGTCTATGACACCAGCGGACGTAAAATTAAAAACTTCGCAATCGACAGCCATTCCGACCACATTGCCATAAATGTGAACGACCTGACTGCGGGAACTTACCTTTATAACATCGAGTACGATAATCAGAGAACAATCTCGAAAAAGATTGTGGTGCAATGAAACGCTTCCCCCTACCCGATTTACTGAAAGGATTTGCTGTATTCCTGATTGTTCCGGTCCACATTCTGGAAACTTTCATTGATTATCCGGGAAGGGAAAGTCTGTTCGGGAAAATACTTTTGTTGCTCGGCGGACCTTTTGGCGTCCCCATTTTCATGATGGTAATGGGTTATTTCGTGGCGATGAGCAAAAAAAGTACTGCTCAGAATATTCTCAGGGGAATCCTGATTTTTGTACTTGGTATTTTCCTGAATGTCGGCTTGAATTTTCATTTACTTCTGAAGATTTGGTTTGAAAACTGGCAATTCGACCCGCTTCAATATATTTTAGGTGTTGATATATTTTATCTGGCAGGCCTGAGTATAATTGTCCTTTCAGTTCTGAAAACCATCAAGTTCGGACAGCAATGGATCGTTTTAGCACTGATTCTGTTTGTCAGCGGCTCAACCTCGTATATCAATGAAATAGTAATGGTAACCGAACGGAACTACATTTTACCTTTTATCGGCGGTGAATATTCCTGGTCGTACTTTCCGCTTTTCCCCTGGCTGACTTATCCGCTGATTGGTTTTTTATTTCAGAAGACCGAGCCACAGATCAGTGAATTTATTCAAAAGAAGAAAGTCGTTTCGATAGCGTTTCTTGCCCTCTTATTTATCCTGATCACATTATTTTCCCGGTTTGGCATCGAAACTACCATCAACCTTTCCGAATATTATCATCACACTTTTCCGTTTTTCCTTTGGACCTTGGGCGTTGACGTATTGTGGGTATTGTTACTCTGGTTTGTAGTTCAGAAATTCAGCGAATTCCCGGCAATCGTTTTTCTGCGGTGGTTGGGAAAAAATATCACGGCATTTTATGTCATCCAATGGCTGATAATTGGGAACATTGCCACTGCTATTTACCAGACGCAAGAGCTTTCGAAATATTGGTTCTGGTTTGTTCCAATTTTTCTGGCGACTGTCGGATTGACACTTGCATTTGAAAAAATCTCCAAGCCTTATCTGAAAACAAAAGGAATCCATTAATGTTAAGCTTATTAACTATCTCATTTATTAACATTAAAAACTTCAACCATGACGACAGTGAACGTTTATCTTACTTTCAATGGCAATTGCCTTGAAGCATTCGAATTCTACAAATCAGTGTTTGGTGGAGAATTTCCTTATGTAGGAAAATACAAAGACATGCCAGCCGATGAAAATCATCCGGTAGCTCCCGACGAAGAAGACCGGATTATGCACATTTCTTTACCCATTAGTCAGGAAACCGCGTTGATGGGCTGCGATACCGGAGGAGAATGGGCTGCAAACTTCGCACAGGGAAACAACTTTTCCATCTCCATTAATACCGATTCGAAGGAATCAGCTGATCGTTTATTCACCGGACTTTCTGACGGAGGATTGGTTACAATGCCAATGGCAAGTACTTTCTGGGGCGATTACTTCGGGATGTTTACCGATCAGTTCGGCATCAATTGGATGGTTAGCTTCGCAGAAAATCCACCGCAGAAATAGAATAAACATTCAAAAGGAACATAAAAGACGGTCAGTTAGACTGTCTTTTTTTTGTCTTTAGAGTGCCTCAGAGGTACCTCCTACCACCTCAGAGGTACCCCCCACCACCTCAGAGGTCCCCCCCACCACCTAAAAGGTGCAACATCGGATCTTTTAGGTACCCCCTACCACCTAAAAGAGGGAACATTGAACCTTTTTGGTGCAACGTTGCATCTTTTTGCATCAACGTTGCACCTTTCAGGTACCCCCTACCACCTAAAAGGTGCAACAACGGATCTTTTAGGTGCAACGTTGCACCTTTTAGGTAGCTCGTTGTACCTTTTTGCGTAAAATGATTCAATGACTCTCGTCATTGGAGCAGTTGCTAAAAAGTTTCTTGTTTTAACATTGAACAAAAAATTCAGGCACAAACTGCATTTTACCTGTTTTAAACTATTTTTGCCCGAAGTTTTCAAAATCATATGAAGTATTTGATCATCCTCTTTTTCCTATTTTTCCTGAAACCAGAAACTACTCCGGTTTCATTCCGCGAGAAACAGTTAAATTATACGCGTGTCAGAGAAGCCTATCATTCGAAGGAAAAAATTGTTATTAAAACGCTTGCCGATCATGGTATTTCGCGTGATAGTCTGCAGATTTACCTGCGGGCTTTCAAAACCGAAAAGAAGGTTGAGGTTTGGGCTAAAAACACTTGCGACTCAGCTTTTGCTTTGGTCAGGGAATTCCCCATTTGTGAGATATCGGGCGAGATTGGGCCCAAACGACGTTCCCAGGATTTACAGGTTCCGGAAGGGTTTTATCGGATCAATGAACTGAATCCTTACAGCAAATATTATTTGTCGATGAAGATCAACTATCCGAATGCGTCTGACAGCATCCGGGGTGTAAAAGGACGTCTGGGTAACCTGATTTACATTCATGGCGGCTGCGAATCATCGGGCTGCATCTCCATTGCCGACGACAAAATCAAGGAGTTGTTTGTGTATTGCATCGAAGCCTACAACGCAGGTCAAAAAGAAATCAACATTGCCATTTATCCGGCCAGGCTCGACGATAAAACTTACGCCCGGCTTACCACCGGATACAGCAAAAACAAGGATAAAATCAGCTTGTGGGCCGACCTCAAAAAAAGCTACGATTTGTTCAATCAGAAGAAAGTCCCGCCAACTGTCAGGTTTCTTCCCGACGGAACGCATGAAGTGAATTGATTTTCATGAAAACTTGTATCTTTGATCCAAAATCAACAATATGATTGAATTGAATCAAATATTGCTTTACCTCACCTCAAACAAATCACGTCTTGAAAAAGATTACCATTTGAAGAAAATCGGTGTATTTGGTTCTATTGCAAGAGGCGAACAGAACAACAAGAGCGACATTGATTTGATTGTTGAATTTGAAGACAATACTCCTGATCTAAATTCAATCAAACAACAACTCAGAGAAGAAATTCAGGCAAAATTCAATTTACCAGTTGATATTTGCAGGGAAAAGTATATCAAAGCCATTTTCAGAAACCAGATTTTATCCGAAGCAAAGTATGCTTAACGTTTCACATCGGGATTATAGCTGCATTCAGAATATGCTTGATTCAATCCAAAAGATTCAGTTATATTCGGGCAAGTTTAGTAATGCCGATGAGTTTTTCGAGAACTCTCTTTCGTTCGATGCAACAATGATGAATTTTATCGTTATTGGTGAAATGGTTGAAAAACTATCGGATGATTTTATCTCAGCGACTGGCGAAGAAATTAACTGGACAAAGGTTAAAAGTTTCCGCAATATCATTGCTCACAATTATTTTGGAATTGATGCCGAAGAAGTTTGGCAAATCATAAACGGAAGCCTTGTATCTCTAAAAGAGAAACTGGAGAAATTAATTCTATAAAAGGCTCCCTGCTTTTCGCAAAGAGCCTTTTTCTCAGGTGTGGCGATTTTTAATCGCCATTATTTTTGCGGTTAGAAACCGCAACATCCTAATTTCTCACAATCCAATCAGTAATCCAGTCGCCAACTTCCGAAGTTGAGTATGATTTATCAACGGCAATGTCAACAGTTACGACTTTGGCATCCAATGAAGCATCAACTGCTTTGCGGATGATGGCGCCTTCAGCCTGAAGATCGAACGCGTATTCGAACATCATTGCAGCCGACAAAATCGTTGCAACAGGGTTGGCAATATTTTTTCCGGCAGCCTGCGGATACGAACCGTGAATTGGCTCGAAAACAGAGGTGTGGATTCCGATGGAAGCCGATGGAGACAATCCCAAAGATCCGGTAATTACTGAGGCTTCGTCGGTCAGGATATCGCCGAACATATTTTCGGTCACCATCACATCGAAGTTTTTAGGCCACTGAATAATCTGCATCGCGGCATTGTCAACGAACATGTATTCTGTGGTTACTTCAGGATAAGTAGGAGCCATTTCCTGTGCAATTTCCCTCCACAGGCGTGAACTTTCGAGCACGTTTGCTTTATCTACAACTGTCAGTTTTTTGTTGCGTTTCATGGCATATTCGTAACCTAGTTTCAGGATACGCTCTACCTCAACACGCGTGTATGTACAAGTGTCAAAAGCGGTGTTTCCGTTGTCCAGACGGCCTTTTTCGCCAAAATAGATACCTCCTGTTAGTTCGCGGATAGCCACAAAGTCAGCACCTTCAATCAGTTCGCGGCGAAGCGGTGACTTGTGCAGCAAAGAAGGAAAAGTCACTACCGGACGAATGTTGGCATACAAACCAAGCTTTTTGCGCATAAGCAGCAAACCTTGTTCAGGACGAACAGTTGCTTTCGGATTGTTGTCGTATTTCGGATCGCCAATGGCGCCAAACAACACGGCATCTGCCTGCATACACAATTCGTGGGTTGAATCGGGATAAGGAGCGCCTAACTCATCGATGGCACACGCACCAGTCAAGGCGAATTCGTATTCCAATTCGTGGTTAAATTTGGCGGCAACCGCCTTTACTACTTTCATGGCCTGATCGATAATTTCAGGTCCGATCCCGTCGCCGGGAAGAATGGCTAATTTTAACTTCATATTTTTGGTTTTTAATTTCTCCGTTAGTTGAACCCCTCCGGGGTTCCTATTTATTCGCTTGTTTTTGCCGTGGGTTTCGCCCACGGTTATTGATATTTAACCCTTTCAGGGTTTTGATTAATCATTCAATATTAATCATTTATAATTCTTTTCTGGCTCCGAAGGCGGCAAAGTTAAAATGTTTATGCAATACCATTGTTTCCGAAAATCCAACCTGTTTCATCAGATCGAGCTGATAGCTTAAAGTTCGCGGAGTGTCTTCCGATTCATAACGCTTCATGTACATTTCCATTTCTTCAGGAGTAATTTGCTTTTGCAAAATGCTAAGCCAACCGTCAAGCATCATCCTGTTAATTTCATCGGTTTCGCCAATCACAATGTCGTTGATCCAGAATGTTCCACCCGGCTTCAATGCTTTGAAAACCTTCGCAAAAACCGATTCCCATTCCTGATCTTCGCGTAAATGGTGGAGCGTGGTTCCGGCGGTAATTACATCGCAACAGTTTTCTCCCAAATCAATGTCGCGGTAATCGCCCTGAATGACGGTCACGGTTCCACTAATATTTTCAAGTACGCGTTCTTCTGCTTTCGCCAGCATGTTGGCGCTTAGGTCAATCAGGGTGCAATCTACTTCAGGAAGGAACGAAGTTACTTTCACCGCATAATTTCCGCCGCCACAACCTAAATCCATTACCCTTCGGGCATCAGGATTGAGCAAAGCCGCCGACCTTGCAACCAATTCCATGCACAAAGGCGAATCGATGGCGGTGGTCTGACCGGTTTCAATATTAGAAAAACGTTCAACCTGGTGGTCGAAGTTCTCACGAATGGCTTCAGGAGTTGATTTTGTAGGTTGTGGAATCATAAAATTAAAAAAAATATCCAATAATGAATGACCAATATACAATACCCAACAACGCGAAACTTGAAACTTGAAACCTGGAACTTGAAACGCTCCTAGTTTTCCAGATTATTCAGCATCCTGAAGGTTGCTTTGATGGCGGCAGCAGTCTGGTCGGAGTCGAGTCCTCGTGTTTTAAACTCGCGGTCCAATTCCCAGGTAATGAGCGTTTCGACCAAGGCATCGGTTTTTCCGCCCGGAGGAATTGAAACCGAATAATCGACCAGCTTAGGAAGCGTTTTGCCAACCTCTTTGTAAATCGACTTGATGGCGTTCATAAATGCGTCGTACTGACCATCACCGGCAGCAGTTGCTTCGAATTGACTATCATTTACAATAATACTCACTGTTGCTGTAGGCTTCAAGCCCATCGCATGCGACAAAGAATAGTTGACCAGCTTGATTTTCGATGCCGTATTTTCTTCGTTCAGCACATCGGCAACAATATATGGAAGATCCTGTATGGTAACCGTTTCTTTGCGGTCGCCCAATTCAATGATGCGATCGGTAACCAGTTTTAACGATGCCGGATCAAGTTCAATTCCGAGTTCTTCAAGGTTGTTCTTAATATTTGCCTTTCCTGAAGTTTTGCCAAGTGCATAAACACGGGTTCGTCCAAAGCGTTCTGGAAGCAGATCGTTGAAATACAGGTTGTTTTTGCTGTCGCCATCGGCATGGATCCCGCTGCATTGGGTAAATACAAATTCACCGATGAGCGGCTTATTGGTTGGAATGCGTATTCCGGAGAAAGATTCGACCAACCGCGAGACTTTATTCAGCATCGATTCATTGACCAAAGTTTCCATTTTCAGGTGATCTTTCACCGTTGCAATCACGCTCGAGAGTGGTGCATTTCCGGCACGTTCTCCCAGACCGTTCACCGTCGTGTGCACACAGCGGATACCAGCCTTGATGGCATGATATACGTTTCCAACAGCCAGATCGTAGTCGTTGTGGGCATGGAAATCAAAACGTCCTTCAGGAAAAGCTTCAATCATTTCCTTGCAGAAATCGTAGGTTTCATCCGGATCGAGAATACCGAGTGTATCGGGCAACATGATGCGGTCGATGTTTAGTTTCAGCAGTTCGCCAACCATAAAGTGCACGTAATCTTTCGAATTGCGCATTCCGTTCGACCAGTCTTCCAGATAAACATTCACCCGGATTCCAAGTTCATCGGCATAAGCGATCGATTTTTTGATGTCCTCAATATGCTGTTCCGGTGTTTTGCGCAATTGCTGGGTTACATGTTTGTATGAACCTTTGCAAAGCAGGTTGAGGACTTTTCCACCGGCAGAATTGATCCAGTCGAGTGAAATTTTTCCGTCAACAAAACCAAGTATTTCAACCTGGTGCAAACGTCCTTTTTCTTTGGCCCATTCCATTACCCTTTTGGCAGCAGCGAATTCTCCATCCGAAACCCTGGCCGATGCAATTTCGATACGATCGACTTTTACATCTTCCAAAAGAATCCTTGCGACACCTAATTTCTCCTTATCGGTGAACGATACTCCCGAGGTTTGTTCGCCATCCCTCAGCGTAGTATCCATTATACTAAGCATCTGACTTTTTACTTCCACTACTTTTCCTGTCATAATCAAAAAATTTAAAGAAGCCTCCCCCAAACCCCTTCCACAGGGAGGGGGCTTAAGAAAGCAGTGTTCGAGAGAAATGACTTCATTTTACAATTTGCCTTTTTAAGCCCCTCCTTCGGAGGGGTTGGGGAGGCTGTTATTTTGCTTCGAACGCGGCAATCTCTTCTTTCATATTAACCAAATAATCAATGTCATCCAGTCCGTGAGTAAGACAATGTTTTTTGTATGGGTTGATTGTAAAATCAGCCGACTCGCCTGTTGCACAGATGGTAAATTTCTGGTTCTGAAGGTCAACCTCGAATTGTGAATTGTTATCGGCTTCGATGGCAGCGAATATTTTTTCCAGAAACTCGGGAGAAACCACTACCGGAAGGATTCCGTTGTTCAGTGCATTTCCCTGGAAAATATCGGCAAAAAAGCTCGACACCACTACACGGAAACCATAATCGTAGATGGCCCAGGCAGCATGTTCGCGGCTCGAACCACTTCCGAAGTTTTTACCTCCAACCAGTATTTTGCCTGAATATTTCGCCTTGTTCAGCGGAAAATCGACAATGGGCTGGTTGCTTTTATCGTACCGCCAGTCGCGAAAAAGGTTATCGCCAAAACCTTTGCGTTCAACAGCCTTCAGGAATCGGGCCGGAATAATCTGGTCAGTATCAATATTTTCGATTGGCAGCGGAACTGCCGGCGATGTAAGGGTTGTAAATTTATCGTAGGCCATTTTTTAAATATTAGAATGTTAGAATATTAGAATCTTGAATGACTATGAGCACCAGCTTATTTGTGCGAATTGTTTTGTAATGTCATTCTTGATTTTATTAAAATAGATGTAATTTCATGTGCTTCGAACATTAATGCTGAACCATTCGAAGATGGAGCCAAGCCTTCATCCAGGGCAAATTCAATCCAAAATTCACTTTCATCAGCTTCTTCAATCGCGATACTCATTTTGCTAATCAGTACCGGAACAGTTTGTGCAATGCAAGTTGCCCTATAATTTGCTGCAACCGAAGTTGAACATCGTATTAATTGACCACTGATATGTCGTCCAAGTTGATCATTTGGAAGGTTTAGAGAAAACTTAACACAATCGTGAGCAAACTTCTTAGTCCGCTTTTTTAGTTGATCTTTAAACAATGACAAATCAGACATGTTTTGAATATTAGAATGTTAGAATATTAGAATCTGGAATGATCGCAAACAGAAACAAAGCTTACTAGCTATTTTTCATTCAAGATTCGAGACTCATAATTCAAGATTCCTAAAGGAATTCTCTTGGGTCAGTAATCCTCCCTGTTACAGCAGCGGCGGCAGCGGTTAGCGGACTGGCGAGCAGTGTGCGGGCGCCGGGTCCCTGACGGCCTTCGAAGTTGCGGTTCGAGGTTGAAACTGAATATTTCCCTTCCGGAATTTTATCGTCGTTCATTGCCAGACATGCTGAACATCCTGGCTGACGCAGTTCAAAACCTGCTTCATTCAGAATTTCGACCAATCCTTCGGCAATAATTTGTTTTTCAACAGCACGCGATCCGGGAACAATCCAGGCAGTCACATTATCTGCTTTTTTCTTTCCTTTTACAAATGCCGCAAAAGCGCGAAAATCTTCGATCCTGCCATTGGTGCAACTTCCAACGAAAACATAGTCGATTTGTTTGCCGACCATTTTGTCGCCTTCAGTATAACCCATGTATTTCAGTGATTTTTCGTAGGTAAGTTTATCGTTTCCCGTCAGTTTATCGCTGTTGGGAACGTATTGCGAAATTCCCATTCCCATTCCCGGATTGGTTCCGAAAGTGATCATAGGTTCAATGTTGGCTGCATCATATACATATTCAGCATCGAATACCGCATCAGCATCCGATTTCAGGGTTTTCCAGTAAGCCAGCGCTTTGTCCCAATCCTCGCCCTTCGGGGCAAACTGACGGCCTTTCACATAGTCGAAAGTCGTTTGGTCGGGGGCAATCATTCCGCCACGGGCGCCACATTCAATGCTCATGTTGCAAAGTGTCATGCGCCCTTCCATCGATAAACTTTCGATGGCCGTTCCTGCAAACTCCACAAAATGGCCGGTTCCCCCGGAAGTTGAAATCTGTGCGATCACATACAGGGCAATGTCTTTGGCAGTTACACCTTTGTTCAGTTTGCCGTTGACTGAAATCAACATTTTCTTTGGTTTGGGCTGCATAATGCACTGACTGGCCAGTACCATTTCAACTTCACTGGTACCAATTCCAAATGCAATCGCACCGAATGCGCCGTGTGTTGAAGTGTGGCTGTCGCCGCAAACGATTGTCATTCCAGGTTGGGTAATCCCCATTTCAGGCCCGATGATGTGCACCACACCGTGACCGTCGCTACCTAAACCATGGTGAACGATGCCATATTTGGCGCAATTGTTCTTCAGCATTTCTACCTGATGGCGCGACAATTCGTCTTTAATGCTTAAATGCTGATCGATGGTTGGAACATTGTGGTCGGGTGTAGCAATCGTTTTCTCCGGACGAAGCACTGTCAATCCACGTGTTTCGAGTCCAAGAAAAGCAACCGGACTGGTCACCTCATGTATAAGGTGCCTGTCGATGTATAAAACACTTGGGCCGCCTTCCACTTCTTTCACCACGTGCGCATCCCAAATTTTGTCGAATAAAGTTTTTGCGTTCATTGTATTGTTTTAAGAGCCTCACCCCCAACCCCTCTCCAAAAGGAGAGGAGAGCAGGTGCTGCAGATATTATTATTTTAAATTTTATATCCTCATTTATGGAGGCCATTTCCATTCCGTCCGTAGAAAGTATAAACCTTGATCAAATTTATCTCGCGGACGGTTTTATGTTGTTACCGTGTCCGTCAGCTGAAGCTGACGGCAAAGGATAGATCGCTTCGATATTGAGCTTTTCAGCTTTCGTTTGTTAGATAAAGGCTGATCATACATGATTAACCCTACACCTTTCTGCGACTGAAAACTGCGACTGCGACTTGTCCTCCTACTCGCTCTTGCCCCTGTTTCCTCCCGGAATTTTGTTTATTGCATCCAGGAAGGCTTCTACCGATGCAGTGATGATGTCGGTATTGGCACCAAATCCGTGAAAAATGTTATCCTCAAATTTCACTTGCATGTGTACTTTTCCCAAATCATCGCTTCCATGGGTAATTGCCTGAATCAGGAATTCTTCCAATACCACTTTGCGGTGAATAATTTTCTTCACTGCTTTCAGGGCTGCATCCACCGGACCGTTTCCTGATGCGGTGGCATCCAGAATTTCACCGGCAATATTCAGGCGGACATTGGCAATCGGCACCAAACCTTTCCCGGTTACCACCTGAAGGAAATCAAGTTTCACACGGCGTTCCTTCTGGGTTACATCGCCTAATAAAGCAGCCACGTCGTCGTCTTTCACGTCTTTTTTCTTGTCGGCCAGTTTCAGAAATTTTTCATAGACTTCGTCCAGTTTTTCCTTGTCAAGTTCGAAACCCATTAATTCCAGACGGTGGCGCAATGCAGCACGTCCGCTGCGGGCAGTCAGCACAATGCTCGATTCGTTGATGCCCACATCAGCAGGATCCATGATTTCGTAATTTTCGCGGTTCTTCAACACGCCGTCCTGGTGAATTCCGGAGGAATGTGCGAAAGCGTTGCGGCCTACAATGGCTTTGTTTGGCTGAACTGGCATGTTCATCAGGTTCGAAACCAAACGGCTTGTTTTGTAAATATTCTTGGTGTTGATGTTCGTGTCAATGTTCAAAATCGCATAGCGGCTTTTCAGGATCATCACCACTTCTTCCAAAGAGGTATTTCCGGCGCGTTCGCCAATTCCGTTCATCGTAACCTCCACCTGACGTGCACCGTTCATGATTCCGGCAATACTGTTGGCAGTGGCCATTCCCAAGTCGTTGTGGCAGTGGGTCGATAAAATGGCTTTGTGAACGTTTGGCACATTGTTGATCAGGTATTTGATTTTAGCACCGAATTCGTGCGGCATGGTGTAGCCGGTTGTGTCCGGAATATTTACCACCGTTGCACCTGCTTTGATAACCGCCTCAACCACGCGGGCAAGGTATTCATTTTCGGTACGACCGGCATCTTCAGCATAAAATTCAACATCCTCCACATACTTTTTGGCATATTTTACGGCTGCAATGGCACGTTCAATAATCTCATCCGGATTGGAGTTCAGCTTGTAGTGAATGTGATAAAAGGAAGTTCCGATACCGGTGTGGATACGGCCTTTTTTTGCAAATTTGAGCGCTTCGGCAGCAACATCAATGTCTTTTTCAACTGCGCGGGTAAGGGCACAAATGGTTGGCCATGTAACCGCCTTTGATATTTCAACTACCGAATTGAAATCGCCAGGGCTCGAAATCGGGAATCCGGCTTCGATCACATCGACGCCCAATTCTTCCAAAGCTCTTGCTACCTCAATCTTTTCGACGGTGTTCAACTGACAACCGGGGACCTGCTCACCGTCGCGCAAAGTCGTGTCAAAAATGTACAATCTGTCGCTCATTTGATTCTATATTTGTATTGTTATTACTAATCAGGCTAATGGCTTCCGGCTACTAGCTACTGGCTGTTTTAACCAGACAAATGCAGGAAGCTTTTTTAACTTTTTTATTTCTTGTTTCTTATTCCTTATTTATACTTTCTTCCTGAATATTGATCATTCAATATTGGATATTCTATGTTTATAAAGAAAAAAGGCCATCCCCTGATTTGAGAATGGCCTTTAAAAGCTCTTTATAGTTTTACCCATACCATTCTCAGTCGTGCATCCAAATTAGAAGAATACCGATGAGACCAAGAAGGGAAATGTTATTAAATCGTGTCATTTTCTGATTAATTTGCTGCAAATATGAACATTATTTTTTAAAATGAAAATAAAACAGACATTTTTATTCGGATTGCTAATAAAAAGATAAAACAGTCTTTAAATTAGAAAATGTATGTCGTTTTATATTCAGAATTTAAAAACAAGATTTCCAGCGAAATGTTTACAATTTCACATCCGTATCCGGTTTTTTCAGGTCGATTTCCTTTACCCAGATATTGCGGTAAAGCACTTCATGTCCTTCGGCCTGCAATTTGATACCGCCCGGAGCATCGGTAATTCCTTTCCCACCATCGTTTCCACCGTCAATCCCTGAATTCGGACCACCCCAAACCTGACTTATCCGTTGGTTTTTATGAACCTTTATCCCGTTAAAATAGACGGTGACCAGTGGGTTTTCGAACAGCTTTCCGTCTTTAAAACGTGCCGCCCTGAACACAATGTCGTAGGCGTTCCATTTTCCGGGTCCGTTGTAGGCCGAATAAGGCGCTGCTGCGTCGTTGATGACTGCTGCCAAACCGTGTGCTGTTGAATCGCCATCGAGAATCTGAATTTCGTACCTGTTCTGAAGATATACCCCGCTGTTGCCACCTTTGTTCGCAACAAGAAACTCGACATGCAGCCTGAAATCGCGGAACTTTTGCTTTGTGACAATGTCGGCGGCTCCGTATTTACCACCCGCTGCGGCAGGATCGTTGCTGCTTACAGCAGAACCTGCGACAACAGGATCAGCCACAACTTTCCATTTGATGGGCATTTCAGCCGAAAACCTTGGACCTTCCCAGTATTCCCAGTTTTTGTGAAGCATTTCGGCAGTTCCGTCAAAATACAAAACTGCCCCTTTGGGACATTTGGCCCCAACGCCGGTTTGTGCCGGAGCATTTATTGAAATTGTCAATCCGGCAAAGGCCAGAAGGAATGCTGATACAATACTTTTCATCGTTACATTTTTTTTGGTTGAATGAAAACTACATTATTTCAATTCCGTCCGGAAATAGGCTAATTCCTTGAAAATCATTTTGCGCGGACGGTTTTCTTTTGTTCATACTTACCCAGGGCGACACTCCTTCGTCGTTTGCCCTGGGCTACAAATATTTCGCCCATACTGGGCTGAAAACCAGGCACCTTCTCATTTTATTGGCTATTCATTTATTGGTTGTATATTTTTTATACTGAGGAGCTATTTCACTCCGGAATTGCTTACAAATGAAATTGACTTGCTATCGGGCGACCACGACGGAACATTGATGGTACCCTGACCACCATACAAATAAGCGATCACTTTGGGCGCGCCTCCGTTGGCAGGCATCAGCCGAAGCATGACACGTTTGTAGGAGGGGTGCCCATTTACCGGAATATCTGCAGGAAATGAGATAAATGCAATCCATTTTCCGTCAGGAGAAATGTGCGGAAACCAGTCGTTGTATTCGTCAAAAGTAACCTGTTCTTTTGCTGAACCATCGGTTTTCATACGCCATATTTGCATTGTTCCCGACTGACTGCCATTGTAATAAATCCATTTGCCGTCGGGCGAATATTCGCAGCCATCAACATGTTCACCCTTTTTATTATCGGTCAACGCAACTTCTGCACCGCCCTTGATGGAATTCTTGTAAATATTGTAAATGTCTTTTCCGTCGCGCTGGGCCACATACGCCACTTCCTTGTTGTTGGGATTCCAGCCGTGCCAGTAGGATGGAGTATGTTCCGTAACCATTTGCGGGGTGCCACCTTCAAGCGGAAGCACATAAACGGTTGAACCACCGCCGGGCATTCCCTGCCGGTGATGACTTATCGCCAGCAACTTTCCATCGAAAGAAATTCCATGATCGTTGTTGTTCCGGTCGGCAAAACCGGTATTCAGTTTTTCAATTTCGCCACCTTCCACCGGAATCTTGTACAACGATCCGTCCATATTGAAAAGGAGTTTCTTCCCATCGGGCATCCAGTTGGGCGCTTCAAACCTGCCGGGTTTTTCATAAATCACTTTGCGTTTGCCGTCAAAAACATTCATGGTTTCAAGACGACAACCCAGCCATCCCTGATCGGTATTGTAATTATCAGCCACCGGTTGGTCGATCCTGACATTCCAGACACGGGCTTCTTCCAGCACCGTTTCGTTGTGCGAACAAATGAACAATCCGGCCAGCACTTCGCCCGGCAAACTTGCCAGAACGTGCGAACCAATTACCTGAAGCGGTTCGCCGATATGGGCAGCCCGCATGGTAATTTCCTTCCCTTTTCTTTCGAGCTGGATGATCTGGTAATTTGACTTGGGTGAAAAAATCTCATCTTCCGGATCACGCATAAAAGCGCCCTTTAATTCGCGCCACTGAAGTACCGTTAATCCATCGCCATGTAGGGTGGCGGTTATATGGGGCGCATTTTCGTCCTCCGAAGCCCTGATCATCCAACCGATTTTGCGGTGCAGATCGGTGCCTTCACCCACAAATTCGAAATTGGCAGTCAGGATAAAGTCGCCTGAAATTTTATTGAAGAGATAATTCAGTTCATCCCTTTCGAACCAGATATTGTAACCGGCACCTTTAAGCGTATAAACCTGACTGGCCGGGTCGTACTGGGCCGATCCGGCAATTTTCGGCTTGCCAATGTCTTTGTTGAACTGAAAAATGCCAATTGGCTTTGTCTGTGCCATCCCTGAATGAATTAATAGGATCAATGAGAAAAGATAAATGAATTTCATAGTTGGTTTAATTTAGAAATGAACAGTGAAAATAATGGTTTTTTGCATTGGAATCACAAAAGGAATAAAAACCTACATCTTTACCATTCGTTTCATTTCGCTGAAGCCGTTGGATTCGAGGCGGTAAAAATAGACGCCCGATGCAACCGGTTTTCCGGAGTTGTCGTTGCCATCCCAATAAATGGTATGAACGGTTGAAAACGGATTGTCGCCGCTCAAAACACGGAGCGTGCGGCCATTCACATCGAGTATTGAAACCTGGTATTTCCCGGGCTGGTCGAGTTTAAATTCGATGTAAGTTCCTTCACTGAAAGGGTTCGGGTAATTCTGCAACAATTCAGTTGCATTCTGCGCCACATGTAAATCTTCAATTGCATCAATAATGTAAAACGGATTGCGTAATCCGGGAGTTCCGTTTCGCTCCGACAGTAACCAGTTTATTCCGGAGTTATTGTCCTTTGTTGGGTTCGTAAGTTCGAGCGACCAAAGTTCGTCAAAAGTGTATGTTTGCCACGGATAGGAATTCCAATAGTTTACCTCATCAATCAGCTGGCCGGTTCCTGAATACAATTTAACGGCATCGACAGTGTTCGACAATCCAAAATTAAAGGCAAACGGTTCGTGCAGGTTTACAATGCTTCCGAAAACAGCTTTAAACTTTTCCAGATCGTTGGCAATCACCAGGTATCCGTTGGCTTTGAGTATGGTATTGGCGGCGAAAATAAATTGATGGTCCGGATCCGAATCTGTCAGTTTCCAACCTGAAATGTCGATGTCAAATTGTCCTTTGTTTACCAGTTCTATCCAGTCGCCGGGATCAGTAGTTGCATTGTTGTTAAAGCTGATTTCGTTGATCACAATATTTTCGTAATGACTGCCATCGCTTTCGAATACCGCCGTTATTTTCATCTGAGCCTTTGGAGCGAGGCTAATGGTAACTGAACTGCTGTTACTTGTAACACCTTCCCATTTCAGAAACCGGAACCCGGCTTTTGGCATGGCTGTAAGCGTAACCGGAACCTCCTGAAAATAAGAGCCGTTCCATGGGAATTTGGTCAGCTTTAATGAATTTAACTGAACTGAACCGGCCAAAGAATCAGCAAGTACTGTAATTCGCTGAGGAATTTGAAACTTGAACTTCTGCTGAAGATGGGTAAACATATAATATGGTCGGTCGGTTGCAAAAGTTTTCATCATCTGAACGTTCCAAATCCAGTCATTTCTTAATCCGCCGTTCCACCGGTACAAATGACTCTCAATTTCGTCAGTGATGTCGTCCATTTTCTGATCAATGGCCTTGTTTACCCGCTCTGGCAAGAATGTTGAATTCATCAAATCGGCAAAACGGTTTACAAACTGATTTCGGAACCCTGTATTTTCGAGCATCTTGCGCAACATCAGTGTCGACCACGGCAAATTATGCCACTCGGTGCCATTTGTAGCGGTAACCATTTCGATCGAGTTTTGGCTGGCAGGCCTGTTCCAGATGCCCATACCAAAATCGGTGTCGAACATGATCCAGCGCCAGCGGCTTTCGGGAGCAGTGGCTTTCCAGTATTTGATGTTATTTCCGGGCCAGTCGTGATTTGCATAAAAAATCTGGGCGGCGGTATAATCAATGTAATTGCCAAGCTCAATTCTCGAAACCACCTGATCGTAATTCGCCTGCAAGCTTAAATTATTACTGCCAATAAACGAATATAGGTTCAACCAATCATCGGGACTGCCATTTATCGCTATACCATTGTTTTCCATCAATATCACCTCATCCGCATCCACATCGTGATTGGCTGCAATAAAATGCTCGTTCACTTTTTCGCGCATGTTCAGAATCCCCCAATATTCGGCATTCAGGAAAATGGTTGCAGGGCGAAATGCCTGCTGGTCAATATCCAAACCGAGTGTGAGCCCGGTCATCAAGCCATCGCGGAACATCGTGTTGTTCCAATCGTTTCCGGAGTTACGAAGAACTAGGTTTTTAAACTCGTCAAAAGGCCTTTCCTGAAAAATCTTGTATTTCATCTCATCCGAACCGTAAGCTTTGCGGCAAAAGAAAGCCATCGACTTTTGAGCATTCATCCTCGAATAATTGCCAGTAATCTTTACACCTGCATCCACGTCGATCACCTTGTTTCCGGTCGTCTCCATCAGTTCAAAATGAGCAGCCTTTTCCCAATCCATCCAGTAATTTGCCCCGTAATGTGGCTCTTTAACCTGAATATTTGGACCATCCACATAAATTCCGGTATTATAGTCCCACAAATCGGCAGGATTCATTGATATCGAAACGACCGGCATCTTTCTGTTTCCGTAAATAATGTACGAATTGGTAACTGTTTCGCCCGGCAACATGCCTGCTTTTAAAATCCGTGCCCTGACAACTCTGGAGCCTGTAATGTCAATTTCGCGAACAACTTTCAATGACGATCGGGTTGGAACGGAACCATCGGTCGTGTAATAAATCGTGTCACTTTTTGTGGGAGCAGTCAAAACGATTTTCATCGCGTCTGAATAAATACCGCCCGGCAAACTGAAAACCGGTTTTCCCGGATCTTCTCCTGAAACCCCATCTCCTGAATTTTCCAGACCCGGCGTGGATGTGTCGAAAGCCGCCCAAACGGTTGGATCGTTTAAAGTACGGCCATAAGAATAATTCGTTTGTAAAGCGCCAATCCTGACACTATCGGCCAAAGTGCCCGAAGGATTTGTCAGGTAAAGAGATTCTCCGTCAGCGCTTATCTTGAAATTGGTATGAAGTTCATTTTTTCCGAGGTTTAAAAGTTCAACAACCCGCGGATTTGCAGGTTTTTCGATGGTTTCAACCGACAAAAACGGAATAGCCGACAAATCGGAAGAAGTGGTATTCACATTGTGTACCTGAATGGCAAGTATATTTTCTCCGGATTTCAGAACACCTGCAAAATTGCTGATCATGAACTTTTCGGGTAACTGATTTTGATACATCAACGCCTCGTGCTGACCAGAGGCGGTTTCGTCGAATCGTGGCAACGCACCTTTTCCCAACATTTGTTCACGGGCAATTTCCACTCCGTTCAGGTAAGCAACAAAACCATCATCGTAATCCATGTGCAACACCAGTTGCCTTACAGACGCCGCATTGGTGATGTTTATTTTTTTTCGCAGAAAGATAGATCTTGGAACTGCCAGCACCGTTGCATCGTCGTTATCGCCCTGCCCAAAACCACTTTTACCGGTTTTCCAGCTAGTATCAGCGAAACCGGCCAATCGCCAATTGCTTGTCGGCTCTGTTGTCGGAACCAGGTATTTCCAATCATCACCCTGAGATACAATTGTGTTCCAGTTTACCGGCAATTCACGGCGGTCTTTATCCGAAGCAAAAACAATCAGATATTCGCCCGGATTAACTGTAAAGTCGGGGAAAAGCCACAGAAACGGCTGATCTTTTTTATCCGATAAACCAAAATCTTTCAGGTTGACGGAAGTAGTACCTGCATTAAAAAATTCGATCCAATCGGAAGTTTCGCCATCGCTGTCGGTCAACGCCCCTCCGTTGGAACTCATGACTTCATTGATACGGAATGGTTGAGCTGTCGAAAATAAAAAAGGGAAAGTCAGGCAAAAAGCCAATAGGAAAAACTTCATTGTCAATCTTCAGTTAGTTTTAGTATAGCGCTTACAAAATTAGCAAACATACTGTAAGAAGGACGATAAGATTTCAGCAAAAATAGTCAAACATATATTTACCAAATAACGTAAACCTCACAAACATTTGCAGAACGAGGGTGTTTCAGGGAAGAGTTTATTAGATGAAGCGAAATTATGAACAAAAAAACCGATCAAATATTAAAACTATTAAAAGAAGACAAAAAGCTTTTCCTAAGTATCAGTTTTGGTGTATTTCTTTTTATCCTCTTTTTTCAGCCATTTCCACTCGAAAGATTTGATTTCAATAACAGGTTATTAGTTGTTGCCGGATTAGGAGGAATCGTTTTATTGTTTCTGGTTTTGGTTCGTGCAGTTTCGCTCCGGATAATGCAGTCATACAACCAAAGCAGCGTGCCGTTTTTTCCTTCCTACCTTGGCGGATTCATTATCATGGCATTGAGTTCAGTCGCTTTTGCATTCTACCTGCGGTATGTGGGATTGGTTGAGATCTCCTTTTTTGTAATGTCGAAAGTTGTTTTGATCTGTCTCGTCCCACCAATCGTTTTAGGGATTTTTGATGATATAAAAGAATTGAGGCAACAAAACGAATTGCTCCTGATAGAAAAAGAGATCATTGGCAAGCAGGTCGTAAAATACGAAGTGGGTTACCTGAACCAGTCCATCGAATTTATTTCTGATAACAGCGCCGAAAATTTATCGCTTCATGTTGCCGATGTTGCATTTATAAAATCGGCCGATAATTACGTTGAAATTGTATATAAGGAAGGTGAGCATTTCAGGAAAAAGCTGATGCGTAACACCCTTAGAAATATTGAACACCAGGTGAAACCTTTCCCCAATTTTATTCGGTGCCACCGGATTTGTATCGTCAATATTCATTACATTGAAAAGCTCAACAGGCAATTTAACAATCACTGGTTGACAATTAAGAATTATCAGGAGCAAATTCCGGTTTCGCGACAATATTTGCTGAAGCTTAAAGAAGCCATTTAAGCTGTACGGGGGCGAATACCAATCGCCCCCGCACATTGACACCGGCCACCCTGACCTTCATTCAGCCACTTATTTACACCGTTGATCCCTTGTTTTTTTAAAGCGTGCAAACGCCGCCTACCTTTGCCCAAATTTTAATTTGAAGCAATGGAATCAACAGTGAAAAATCAACCGGCAACCGACCGGTCATGGCAAAAAGTGATCATGAAATACAATCAACCCGATTTACTTAAAAGCCTCTGGCAAATCATCAATACACTCTTTCCATATTTAGGCTTGTGGTATTTAATGATCCTGAGTTTACAGGTTTCGTATTGGATAACTCTTTTACTGGCCATTGTTGCCAGCGGTTTTTTGATCCGGTTATTCATCATTTTCCACGATTGCGGACACGGATCTTTTTTCAAGTCGAAGCGGGCTAACAATATCGTTGGAATGGCCTTTGGCATACTCTCGTTTACTCCATACAACAAGTGGCACAACCAGCATTTTGAACACCACGCAACAACCGTCAATCTTGACAAACGCGGATTTGGGGATGTATGGACCATGACAGTGGAAGAATACCGAAATTCATCGAAATGGAAACGCCTTCTTTACCGTGGATTCCGTAACCCGTTCCTGATGTTTACAATCGGGCCGTTGTTTATGATCCTGGTGCAAAACCGGTTTTCAAAAAAAACGATGGACCGGAAAGCACGCCTGAACGTATATTTCACAAACATTGTGGTAATAATAATCGCTACCGGAATGAGTTTGCTGATCGGCCTGAAAGCTTACCTTTTAATCCAGATACCAGTATTGCTGATTTCGCATGTGGCAGGGCTCTGGTTGTTTTACGTTCAGCACCAGTTCGAAGATGTTTCGTGGAACAGGGACATCAACTGGGATTATAAAACAGCGGCCATAGAAGGCAGTTCGTTCCTTAAATTACCGGCTGTTTTGCAGTGGTTTACCGGAAATATCGGCTTTCACCATTTGCATCACTTAAGCCCTCGAATTCCGAATTATAACCTTCAGAAATGCCACAACGAGAACGATTTATTCAGGACGGTGAAACCTGTAACTTTATTTTCAACTTTCAAGGCTCTAAATCTGAGTTTGTGGGACGAAGCAAACCGTCAACTGGTGCGTTTCAGGAAAGCAACTGCAAGCAGTTGACCGGCATTAGTATGTGAGAGAATCCTTCAACAATAAATTCACTTCGGTTTTCACTGCTTCCGACACCTGATAATTGTCCATAATGTTCAATGCTTCATCGGTTTTACCCTGTGTGTTGAATACCATTGCAAGATTTGAGTACAATACAGGATCATCAGGTTTGAGTTCAATCGCTTTCTGATAATATGTTATAGCATTCTCATTGTCATACCCGTTGTAACTCAAAACACCAAGTTCGTTCCATACGATGTAATCTGAATCATTGATTTCAAGTGCCTTTTTATAAGTTTCAATTGCTTCGTCAGCAGATCCTGAAACGCGATAAGCCAATCCAAGATTTTTAGTGTACAAGAAATTATCCTTGTCGATTTCAAGGGCTTTGCGGTACATTTCAATGGCCGATCCGTATTGCTCCTGATTGTAATAAATAACCCCCATCGCATTCAAAATCTTTGCGTTGGCCGAACTTATCTGTAAAAATTTCTCATAGGTTTCAATCGCTGCGTCGTAATCATTTTTCATTGAATAAGCGAGCGCAAGGTTCTCAAGGTAAAGTAGATTTTGAGGCTCACGTTCAAGCGCTTTCAGGTAACAGCCAATGGATTTTTCATAGTCAGTCTGGTCGTGATAAAAAACGCCCAACCGGTTAAACAACTTTGCCGATTCGGGATCAACTTCAAGCGCTTCCTGATAGTATTTTTCAGCTTCCTTAAAATTCCCGTTCCGTTCGTAAGCCAGCCCGCAGTTTTCGAGAAAAACAGGATCCTGTCTGATTTCCATTGCTTTCTTGTAATTGTCGATTGCGTCGTTCCAGCGCTTCATGTCATAATAGAAATTTCCCAGGGTATTCCACCTGTTGGCATCATTGTCGGCTTTGGCAGCTTCAATATACATCTTTTCAGCAGCCGTATAATCCTTACTACCAAACAATTGATCCGCCAAAATCTGATAGGCTCCTCCAAGATTTCCGGCGAAAACCGGATATTGATCGTTGATGTCAACCGCTTTCCGGTAAAAGGCAATTGCCTGATCGTATTCCTTGAGCGAATAATAAAGATTTCCGATAAAATTATTGATCATATCTTCCCAATGAGGCCGCAACCCAAAGCATTTTTCATAACATTCAAGCGCTTCTTCTTTTTGTTCCTGAAGTTGGTAATAGTATGCCAGGGCCCAATACACCTCGAAATTTTCCTTGTCAACTTCTTTTGCCTGTAAAAGCAATGCTTTTGCCTGCTTATGCTGGTTGAGGTGAAGTTTTAGATATGCCAGATCAATATACGCTGTTGCTATTTCAGGATGAAGTAATTGCGCTTTCAGATACCATTCCTCCGCTTTTTCCGGCGCATCATTGCCAATAAAGGCATCAGCAATAACCCGGAAAGCATGGTACAATTGCAGGTCCTTAAAGCAATCAGCTTCAGCAAGTCCTTTTTCAACAAGCTGATTGTAATTCCCGTATTTCGGCCTTTTCCCAATTAACTGCACCAATTCCTCTATCCGCGGCCATTTATCGGCGAACCAAGTTTTTATTCCGAAAAGGATGAGCAATCTTCGGTATGAATCTGTTTGCAGGATATTTTTCTGCGATGCATCATTGTACCACGACTCTGCACTTTCAGGTTTATTTTCAGCCATAAATGAATCGCCGAGAAGATTTAAAGCCGTATAATCACTTGGCTTTATGGACATTACCCGCAGTATATAATCGCGTGACTTTTCAGTCTCCCCGATTTTCAGGTAATATTCAGCCCAGCTTCTTGTAATCAGGAAATGTCCGGGCAATAAAGCTTCTGCATTTTCGATGTGTTTTGGCGCTTTCGAAAATTCCAGGTATT
The DNA here is from genome assembly GCA_019459485.1 of Prolixibacteraceae bacterium. Taxonomy (GTDB): domain Bacteria; phylum Bacteroidota; class Bacteroidia; order Bacteroidales; family Prolixibacteraceae; genus Aquipluma. The sequence continues at coordinate 110,445 of JAIBEZ010000011.1, read as the reverse complement.
GATAAATGATGATCTGGAAAATTACTATTTCAGCAAAAGCACGTATTTTTTTGGGGAATTTATCATTTGATGCAATATCTTCATAAAACGGAACCGTATCGACCCAGCGGCTTTCCTGTATCAGTTTCGCAAGTTTTAAGTTTTGGTCAAGCATTTTGCTTTTTATTCCCCGCTTTTGCTGCTGCAAACACAACATGTAAAGCGCATCTTCCCTGCAATAGATGGCTGCCTCAGCGCAAGCCTCTTCCCAAAATAAAATCGCGGCTTCAGGTTCGGTCAAATACATCGAATCCAAATGCGACAACAACTTGCCGAAGAAGAAATTAAAATAGCTGTCCCTTACCTCCGAAAGCAATTCAACCGAAAGTTCATTGTCATATTTCAGGCGGTCGGTAACGATATAATCCCAGGTTTCATAAGGATCAGAGAAATCAAGTTGCGACCTGACGGTTTCAAACAAATCGGCGACCATGCGCATATCACAATCGCTGCGCAGGGAAGCGCTTGCATAAGCGGCTGAAAAAATAGCTGCAATATCCTGTTTGGTAATCATTCATCAGAATTTTTAGGTTGAACATTTGGCGACGAAGTATCTCTTGGATCAATTATCGGTTGCGCCGCAGAGACCGGGTTAAGATCTGAGTGCACTGTTTTTACAGAGCGGTATAAACTGTCATCATTATCAGGCATGTAAATGGATGCGGTTCTATTATCATTCATGTTTGAATTGCTGCTAATCCTGTCCATCATGACCGAATTCCTGATATTCATGTTCATTTCGGGTTTAAATTCTTCGCTTTTAACCATTTTTACAGGTGCAGCGGCTGCCTGAATAATCTGGATTGGTTCTTTGGTGGTTATAAAAAGCACAGGGCTCCCAAATGAGTTATTAATGTAGGCGTCTGTATCATTGTTGTATTCCCTGCCGAGATAATCCCTTCCGGCTGTAACTGCCTCTGCCACATCCTTTTCATTCAGAATACTCTCGTAAAACCGGTCGAAAAATGCGCAGGAATAAGCAGTATTTATCTCATTTTGCATTCCTATTACCGCCGGAATATTGATCTTGGTAAACTCAATGGCAACTCCGCGCAAGATATCGTTGAAACTTCCGATTTTGGCGCTGTCGCACGACTGAAAACAAACCATGCAAGGTTGTTCGATATTTAATTTCTCCTCATTAAAAATGGCCGCAAATTTTTTATCCTCCACCCAGTCGGGCTTCCCGGTTTCCGCAGAAAGTGCGACCAATTTTCCGACCTGCTCGTCCAGCATCGAATGCCCAAGATAATGTATTGCATAGCTTGGTTTTTGCTGATATTCAATTTCCCATCTTTTGTAGATTTCCTCGACCTCCTGCTTTATTTTATTAAATGGAGTTGATTCAATATATTCAACAACCAATTTGTCAAAAAACTTATCCTGCAATGTTTTAAAGGTTTTTTCTATTGTTTTCAGTTCGCCTGTCCGGCTGTCAATCGGAGGTTCAACATCTCCATTTCCGGCAACATTGACCAGCACGATAACGAATAGCCGTTCGGAAAATGGACGTTCATAATTGTTATCTTTTACCCTTCGCATCAGGTGAAAACGACTTTTGAGATTGGCCGAAAGATAAATTGATCGGGGAACGTCAAGGCTGCGGGTTTTGTAAAGAATGTATTCCCAGGGCAACATGGCCACACCCGATTTCTGATCGAACTCCAGATATATCCGGCAGATTGTTTTGCTCGAACTGTTATTTATTTCAAGCGACTGTTCGACGATCTTCATTATAAAATTCCTGATATCATCGTTGTTGTTGATGCGGCCAAACATTATCTTCGACAGCATTTCGCCCAGCAGCTCAAAATCTTCTTTCTGAAACAATTCACGTTCGGTTTTGATCAGATTGAGCACCTTGTGGAAAACCTTCGCAATGCCCAGTTCTACCCTGATATTATTGGCCTTGGTATCATCGTCGTCAATCTGAAAGGGTGAACGTGGAGCAGGAAGTTCATCTTTGGTAAAACAGATTCCGCCCTGTTCGATGTTGATCTTTATATTGATGTAATTTGCCATGTTCGTTTGTTTAGGCTAAATATTCATGATCTTCGCGTCCATATCGCTCCAGAAATCATTCTTCACGGCTGACTTTACTCCCCAGTTAAATTTAGGTTCGATCAATTTGCCCACATCATCAATGTATTTCTGTATGAGTTTTTTTGCGTGAGGTTCTGTAAGGTCGGGGCTTTGCTGCATTTCAATGTTCAGCACCCGCAACATGTCTTTCACCTTATCTTTCGTGTCCTGGCTCACTTCATTTACCTTTAAAACATCCAGTATTTTTTTGTAGGACTGATAAACCGGCAATAAAGTTGTGTCGCCCCTTTCATCGGAACGTGTAATACTGAACAATACATATTCGTCGTGCCTGAATTCTTTCGCTGAATCCACATTATCGCCATAGTAGAGCCTGTTTTCTTTCACGAAGAAATTGGCTGCATTCCATTTTTTATCCGATTTATCTATCATTACATAATAACCCGGAGAAAATTGATCGTTTGCATCCTGATCAAATTCTTTTCTGAAGCCAAAAAGCGGTGTTACCGCATTTGAGTCGAACAATTTATCGATCCCATCAATTACAACATTGGCTATTTTCGTGTAACTACCTATCAAAGAGGTAATATTCTCATTGAAAACGCCTGAAACTTTTTCAATAAATTCAAGCGAATCCGACAAATAATCTTTTGTCACAGATTGGCACAATGCAATGCTGACAATTAACCTGCCACCGGAAAACGGATGGATACCTGCCACACGCGTATCGTGGAATACCATTCCATCAGGGACATTCTGCATTTTTGACTCGATGAGACTACGGCCAACAATGAATGGATTGTCAATTTCCTGCTCACCGTAAACATAGCTGGTCAGGCAAACAACCATTGGCTCAATTTCCTTCATCCACCTGCGCTTTTCTGAAAGAAACATTTCGTTCACCCTTACTGTAAAATAATGCTGCTGAGGTTCAAATTCTCCGGCCAACCCTTCAGGATCATCTGTATTACCATTGGGAATGTGCAGGAGATAAGGCAAAACTGTTGGCGAACTTGCCAGGCTTTTAAAAAGATCTTTCAGGCCCATATTATTAAGTTTTAAATGTGTGAATCATGTAAATTTCGATCAGATTTATGTAACGATTCTCATAACAAATAGTTTCAACTTTACATCAGGAAATCAAAATCTCAAAAACTAAAATTCAATAACTAAAAACTAAAAAAATGATGAACGATTACTCTTGGGGTTGGGGCATTGGCTGGGGAGCCTGGATTCTCGCGCTTGCTGTAATATTCGTTTATTTCTTTTATTTATACCGCAAACGCAGAAGTTAAATCCTGTTTTTACTCCCACATATCATTCTTATTTTCAGCACTATTTAAAAACACCTGATGTGTTTAAAGAGGACTACAATTCTACGGTTCTCAAAAATTCGCGCACTCCATTTTTCAATCCAAAACGATAAATTTCCAACAACCTTCCATTGTTATTGTTCAGATCATGCGGTACCCATCGCTGTAAAATGACACGTTCGTGCTATTGACATTTTTGAAACTTCTCTTTAACTTTCATAAATTACAATTAACAAAGATGGTCTATACTTATTAATTTTAACAAAGGAGGTTGCAATGAGTGAATTTATTCGCAGAAGACTAACAATGGGCTGGCTGCCGGATTTTCCTGATTTCAGGGATCTCACCGTTGATCAGGAAAATGTATCAACCCGCCTGAAAGGACTCGGACAAAATGATTCGATAAAGGAAATGCTTTCAAAAACAGGTGCATCAGTTACCGCAAAAGCCACAATTCCTAAATCGGTTTCTCTGCGCAGTTGGTTTCCACCCATCGAAGATCAGGGCTCAATCGGCTCATGTACTGCAAATGCCGGTGTTGGGCTGGTCGAGTATTTTGAACGCCGCGCATTTGGAAAACACGTTGATGCTTCGCGTTTGTTCTTATACAAAGCTACCCGAAACCTTATGCACGAGACTGGTGACACCGGTGCATTTCTGAGGACCACCATGGGCGCATTAGTGCTTTTTGGTGTTCCGCCCGAAGAATACTGGCCTTACGAAGTTTCAAAATTCGACAAGGAACCAACTGCATTTTGCTATGCCTTTGCCCAGAACTATCAGCCCATGAGCTACTACCGGCTCGACCCTTCAGGAACAACCCGGGCTGAATTACTGAACCGCATCAAAACAAACCTTGCCGCCGGACTTCCTTCTATGTTCGGGTTTTCAGTGTACAGCTCCATAGCACAGGCCGGCAGCAATGAGGGTAAAATCCCCTACCCGACCAAAGGCGATAAGATTGAAGGCGGACATGCCATCGTTGCAGCAGGCTACGACGACAAAATGAAAATCAAAAATACAAATGTTGGCGGTGCCGAAACAACTGGCGCACTGCTTATCCGAAACTCCTGGGGAACCGGGTGGGGTGACAATGGCTATGGCTGGCTGCCTTACGAATATGTACTCAAAGGCCTTGCCATTGACTGGTGGTCGCTGCTAAAAAATGAATGGATTGATACAGGACATTTTAAACCATAAAACCATACGATTATGAATTTTATATTAAGAGGGAATCTTTGCGGTTCTCTATGTGACGATTGTAACGAACCGCTTTCCGGAATGGAAGTACTTCTCTACCTGCCCTGGCAAAAAGAGAATGTTGTTAGCCATGTTGTTGCCGATACAAAAGACACGTTTCGCCTCGTAACCAAGGAAGAAGCCGCAGCCAGAAAAGATCTGCTGATAGCAACTTCCAAAACCGATTCAAAAGGCAATTATGAATTTGTATTGAATGAAAAGTACAGTCAAACAGCTTTTGATATTGATTTTACCTGCGGAACTGTACCAGGAGGCCCTCCGAAACCTCCGCGTAAAGAACTTCTGCAATTTCATCTAACTAGTATTTTCCCGCAATGGAGGATTGACAGGCAGGAGGAAAGCTACCATTTCCAATGGAACTATTGTATCACCGATAAATGGTGGTGTTACATAAGAGGGAATTATTTTGACGCATGGGTAATTTGCGGGCACATGTTTGTTTGCGGAACAAAAACGCCTATCTCTAATGTAAAAGTAACAGCAATGGATGCAGATTTCATTTCTGATGACAATCTGGGAAGTGCTGTCACCGATTCAAGCGGACATTTCAGGATTGATTATACTTCGGCCGATTTCAAGAAAACATTTTTATCTCCGTTGATTAACATCGAAACTGATAAGGGATTCCCTCCAACATTTAAGAGTGGCCCTGATGTTTATTTTAAATATGAATACAATGGCGTTGGCATTCAGGGTGAAACGGCTTCTGACCGGAGAAAAAATGTTGGTTACTGCCTGTGTGTAAATTTATGTCTGAAAGAAATTGTAGTTCCCGATCCCGGCATTCCTGCTTCATTCACAAAAATCGGAAACAATGGCAACCACTTTATCAACGAAGTAGTTGCAAGTGGCAATCCAAATGTAATTGCGTTGGCTACAGGAAAAACTCCTGCCGGACAGGCATTTTACAGCTGCATAAAACTGCGTGGCAACTTAAGTCAGAAACTGAACGGCACAGCAATGGAATACAGTTTTGAAACCATTGAAACATCCGGCCCTGCCGGTGTTGAAATAGGTTCATGGAAAAAAGTTATGGCCCCTCAAATGTGCGAAGCTGAAATTGGTACATTTTTTACTCTGACCGGTGATCCACTGAATCCAATCTCAATTATACCTTATAAAGTCGGCAATGTAAGCGGAGGGGTGGATGCAGCTGGATGGATAGCTGTTCCGCAGGCATCAAATTTTTCGCCAAATATAAACGGCGAATTATTAAGCCTGAATACAACTGTTCTAAATGGTGCCACTGTAAATATGGCTGGGTTGGTACAAGGTCAATCCACAACTACCATAGCTCCGCTTCAGGGAAACAGATTCTTCAAAATCCGGATGATCAAACGCGAGGCAGGCAATCCGCTCTCTGAAATAATTGCCGGTGTTTCCAATCCGATTGCAATGTTCAATACAGTATATCAAAATGTACCGCAATTTGGATCATGGATGCCACAGGTTTCAAGTGAAATGGGAGTAGCTTGTGTTGATATTCAGGAATTAATCGGAGGTGGCGGAGGCACAGGTTGTACTCCTATAACCAATGCACTGCATTTTAATTATACTGCAGCTAATCCAAATATGGGAGCAGTTAGCTTGACTTTGTACGGACCTGACGGACCATTTTCTATTCAAAATGTAACACCGGTAAGTTCAGTCCCCGAAACATTTGGTACGGCGACTGAATTGCATAATCCAGCTTTGTTTCCTGTTAGTTCCTTGAAAAAATGTGCTTACACTGTTTATCTGACAGTAGAATTAAAACTCACAAACGGTGAAGGTCAGCATTCTAACATTCATGATTGGCTGTCGTTCTGTAAAAGTTAAGTAAGTTGCACTTACTCTTGGCATACTAATACAAGCCCAATAAGATTTTAAAACCTTATTGGGCTTTTTTCTTGCAAAATGACACGTTTGTGCTATTGACAAATGTCAACTGCTTACGTAATTTTAGACAGTTCAGTATGTATAAACAATAAACTGCCAATAGAATATGCCAAACCATACATTCGATATTATTCCTTTTAAAGCCTTCGATGGATTCGAATGCAACCTTTGGCGTTTAAAACACGGTCATTCAAAACATCGCGGACCGGTTATGCTGGTGCATGGTGCAGGCGTTCGGGCCAATATTTTCAATCCGCCGAACGAAGTTAATTTGCTGGATATGCTTGCCGAGGCTGGTTACGATGTATTTCTCGAAAACTGGCGCGCCAGCACCGAGTTCCGGCCCAATAAATGGGACCTGGATGTGGTGGCAAAAAACGACCACCCGGCTGCCATTCAAAAGGTTTGCGAAGTAAATGGTTCAGCATCCTGCAAAGCCATTATTCATTGCCAGGGTTCCACCAGTTTTATGATTTCTGCTGTCGAAGGCTTGATTCCTCAGGTTAAAACAATTGTCACCAATGCCGTTTCACTCCATCCGGTAGTGCCTTTGTGGTCGCGGGTTAAGCTGGATGTTGTTCTGGAAATTGCCGGTATGATCACCGATTACCTCAATCCGCGCTGGGGCGACGAAGCTCCGGATTTTCGTTCGAAGTTTTTCAGGGCTTTGGTACTTGCCACCCATTTTGAAAAAGATACCAACGTCGGAAAATTTGTAAGTTTTACTTACGGCGCAGGATTTCCGGCATTGTGGGAGCTGGAAAACCTCAGCGATGAAACGATGGACTGGATCAGAAATGAATTTGGTCCGGTGCCGGTACATTTTTTCAGGCACATCCGGAAAGGTGTACATAACGGTTCATTGGTTTCGGTAAATGGAGCCAGACACTATGCTGAAAGAATTCCTGCAACCGATGCACGTTTTGCTTTTTTCGCCGGAAAGCTCAACAAATGTTTCAGGAGTGAAAGTCAGGTGAATTCCTATGAATATTTCAATGCCCTGAAACCTGGATTTCACAAATTGCATGTGTATGACACGTATAGTCATTTGGATATTTTTCTGGGGAAGAACGCACACAAAGATATTTTTCCTGTGATGATTGATGAATTGAATTTATGACAAACTACAGCTTCAATTTCTATAGTTCACAAAATATTTGATAACGCGAATGAAAAGTGGAAACCAGAGACCACTAAAAAAAACGGGGCGTATTTCCGAAAAGCCAGAAGAGTTGGAGACAAAAAAATTAAAATTATGCCAAAGTATGTAATTGAAAGGGAAATTCCCGGTGCAGGTAAATTATCTGCCGAACAATTGAAGGCCATTTCACAAGTTTCATGTGGTGTACTCTCTAAAATGGGGCCGCAAATTCAGTGGGTAAATAGTTTTGTGACGACCGACAAAATCTATTGTGTTTATATAGCACCAAACGAAGAAATGGTTCGTGAACATGCCATACAAGGTGGATTTCCTGCAAATTCGGTCAGCCCGGTATCAACAATTATCGACCCGACAACTTCAGAGTAATTCGAACTGTCAATAATTGAATCAAAATTATTGAACTAATAAAGAATGAGTTATCCATTGCTGAAAATTACTACCATTTAAAAACAGCTATAAATTATGTCAGTATCCGAACGAATAAAAGATTACGAAGGCCGGTATTCGATGGTTGATGGAATCACTTTTAAACTACCGGTAGGCGCCACCCAATCGCCCGCGATAATGGCTGGGTTTTTATGTGATTACGAGAAAGCCAAAGCCATCTTACCCGGAAATGAGTTGCATCCGGTAAAGGCCTTTGGCAAAGCTGTTTTTATGGTTACAGTAATTGATTATCGGGTTACCACCATTGGCAAATACATTGAATACAGCATTGCGTTGGCAGTAACCCGCGGCAGAAAACCAGCTCCGCCAATGCTTCCGGCAATGATGATGAAAACCTACAAAACCGGTCAGTTCATTCTGGATCTGCCGGTAAGCTCCGAAGTATCGGTTAAAGGTGGGAAAGGAATATGGGGAATGCCGAAACACAAAGCCAACCTCGATTTCATCATCACCGACAGTCAGGTTAGTTCGCAGTACGAAAAAGACGGGCAGTTTGCTTTCCGGATCGAAATTGACAAACCGCAAAAGACCAACTTCCCGATCAACCTCAGCGCAATCAACTACAGTCATTTCCGGAATATGCTGATGGCCTCGTACATTCATTTTAAATCGAAAGCCGGAATCAGGCTGGGGAAAAGTGCTACCGGCCGGTTGTTTATTGGCGACCATCCCCGAACCAAATTCTTAAAAGACCTGCAAATTGAAAGCAAACCATTTTTCACGATGTACATGCCTGAAACCACCGGCATCCTGGACGATCATTTTGAATGTTGGTTTATGACCTATGAAAATAAGCCCGAAAAAGTCACTCCTGAAGGATTTGAAAGTGTGTTTAATCTGGGACTCAACGAAGATTGGCTGGAAGCGCCATCGATTACCGATTACGAAAAATTCAAAATCTAAAACTACCTCGTCATGAATCTAAAACAGACCCTCCTCGACATCAATAATGCGTACATCTTTTTTTGCTCGTCCATTTACCTTGGAATGTTCTGGACACTTCACTTTTTCTTTTTCCCGAACTACCCGACCAAGCTGAATGTAAGCAATTATTACGATGCGATTATTCCCCAAACCGATACGGCCACGAAGTTTTTCTTTATTTCCATTCCGATTATGGCAGTTGCTTTGGTAATCATGTTGATTACAGAATGGAAAACCAGATTCCGCTGGATTCCGCTGGCGTGGATTCCCGGCCTGCTCGTTCCGGTGGTGACGCAGCAAAAGTTTATAGAAGATATCAACGACCAATTTAAGGCTGGTGTAACCGATCAGGCTGTACTTCAGGAATTATTGAAAGACTGGATGTTTTACAATGATGTGAGGTTTTATATTCTTGCTGTAATGTGGGGCATCACCATGTATTATTTCATTGCCAAAGCGCGTAAACCGTAACAGATGAAAAAATATATCCGGCTCATAATTTTGCTGATTTCGGTTGCCACCTTGTTTTCTGGCGCGATGCAGGCAATAGCTCCAGTCTTTGTGCTGAATTTTGTTGGTGCCGAAATTAACACGACCTCCAAACAATTGTTTGCAACCATCGGCATGTTCATGTTTTTGTTTGGCGCAATGATGATTCACGCATTGTACCACGAAGACAATAGCCGGGTCGTGGTAATTTGGTCGGGCTTACAAAAATTAGGCGCTTCGGTGGCCGTTTTTATCGGCGTTTTTAATGGAACATTTATTCTGCTTGCAGCCGGAGTAGCCGTATTCGATTTATTCTCGGCACTCCTGTTTTTCTATTATTTAAAAACACTCAAAATCGATGCGGCTGGCTAATTACTTTTTCTATTATTCCTACATCGGACTGGTAATTGTTGCCGGTTTCTGGGGAGCGTTTATTTATCCTGAATTTGATTACCGGCTGTTATTTAATTTGGAAACAAACACTTTAACCGACTTTCAACGCATCAATCTATTGAGTCAGTATCGGTTTTTGAGAGCCATTGAACTTGGATTCGGCGTTTTCGCCATCTTGTTTGTGAAAAGCATTTTCAGCAAAAAGGAATTCAACCGGCTTTTCATTTTCATCATGAGTGCCGGAGTTCTTGCAAGAATAATGTCGATAGTAATGGACGGAATCCCAAGTGGGATGATGCTTTTTTTCCTTGCTTTTGAATTGGTGGGTGTAGTGGTCATTATTTTTTATTCACGAAAACTGGTTATTCAAAATGTCATCGCCTGAAAATATTATTGCTGAAGTTAATGCTGCCGGAATCAAACGCTCGCTGATTCTGGCTGGAGGCGGCGCACGACTAGCCTATCAGGCAGGTGTTATTAAGGCGCTGGAAGAAGAAGGTTTGAGCTTCAGTCATTTTGATGGCACTTCAGGAGGAATTTTTAATACGGCTATGTTAAGCTCCGGAATTGAAGCCAAAGATATGGGCACCCGCTGGCGAAAAGTAAATGTGCTGCATTTTTCGTCGCTGCTGCCATTTAAGAGCTATTTCTCGAAAAAAACATTTGCCGCCTTTGGCGATGCCGATGGAATGATCAACAAAGTATATCCCACATTGGGAATTGATGTGGCTAAAATGAACGCCAACACCTCGATTGATGCCACTTTTAATGTGTGCAATTTTTCGAAGAAAACAGTTGAGGTTTTCTCCAACCGGAATGTAACCCTTCAGCATTTGGTGGCAGGAATGTCGCTGCCCATTTTTATGCCGGCAATTGAAATTCACGGCGACTGGTACACCGATGCTGTGTGGATTAAAGATGCCAATATCACAGAAGCTCTGAAACGAAACGTGAAAGAAATATGGTTGGTTTGGGCAATTGGAAACTCGCACGAATTTTTAAACGGCACATTTAATCAGTATGTGCACATGATTGAAATTAGCGCCAATGGTGGTTTGCTGCTGGAACTGGAACAAATAGAAAAACTTAACAGTGAAAAACCTTCGGCTGAAAAAACGATTCTTCACGTCATTAAACCCGAATTCCCATTGCCGCTTGATCCTGATCTAATGTTCAATAAAATCAATGCTGACGAACTGATCAACCGTGGTTATGCCGATGCGAAAAGTTATCTGCAACGAAAAACTGAACTGGGAGTTGCGCCCGATTACAAAGCTTCGATGATGAATGAACCCGGAGCTGTACTGGTTTTCAGGTCATTGTTTTCAGGAATGATTGACTGGAAAAACAAACAGACCGATTTTTCGCTGAACATTAATTTCAATTTCAGAAGTGTCCACCGGGAATTGGTTTTGCGCGCATTTGCATCCGTTTCGTTTGAAAACAGTGAAAACCGGATTTCAACTTACAACAATCAAGTGATGATCAATCAGACCGAACAGATTTTAACGCTAGAATGTGATTTCGTTTTTGAAGATCAAATCCAGCATCTGCAATGCAAGCTCGATTTGAACAGTCAGTATGATTTATTGCTGGGCATGGAATTTAAAAAAGCCCGCTGCACCATTAGCAGTAAAAATTTGCCAACGCCAATTTCAGCAATATTAAAGCAAAACGCATGGATTCGGATTAAAAACGTCCCTTTCATTCATGTCAACAGCAGCAGCGGTTTGCTGGGTAAATGGAGAGAAAAGTTCAGGATTCTGGGCGAAGTTTATAAACAAATATGACTGTCCGTTTGCATACTTATTTGGCATTTTGTGTCAGTCAGTCGTGGTCATTTATTGTCATTCGGTTGTCATTTCCTGGCAACTTAATGACTACAAAATGACAATTGAATGACTTTTATGACATTGGGCAATATTATGGATATTCATTGAACAACAATAGAAAAATGGCGACTTCAAAAAAATACATTCAGCCAAAGATGGTCAACTGGTACGACACCAAGCAGTTGGCAGCCACAGGGCTGAGATCTGTAATTTCGGGCCAGTTTGGTCATTTTGCCGATAAGCGTGAGATACAGGCCGCCTTGAAACCACAGGCAAAAGCCATCAGTTTTGGCGATGAAACTGAACTTTGGATTGATTACGTTTCCGATACGGGCGACGGGTTCAATTCAACCTATTCGATTGCAAAACTGGTTTCAGAAAAAAACTTAAAACTCGCTTTAAAGAAAAATTACGAACCTAAAAATCAAGGCAAAAACATTGATTTATACAAAGATGGGATTATAACCAAACCTGGAGATTTAATCATATTTGGAGGTGATCAGGTGTATCCTACCCCGGAAATGAAGGAATACGATAATCGTTTCAAAATTCCGTTTGGCACAGCAAACCCCTGTATCGACAAAACCGATAAAAACAACCATCCAAAAATGTTTGCCATCCCGGGCAATCACGATTGGTACGATGGATTGGGCAATTTTATCAGTCTCTTTTGCCAGAAACGGCAGATTGGCAATTGGCAAACAGTACAGGAACGAAGCTATTTTGCCATTGAACTGCCATACAATTACTGGATATTCGGAATCGATGTACAACTGAACTCTGATATCGACCAGCCGCAAAAGGAGTATTTTCAGAAGATTGCCATCGATAAAATGAAAGACGGTGACAAAGTCATTCTCTGCACCGCCGAGCCGGCATGGGTTTACCATGAGTTGTACCGGGAAGACGAATCGTACAAACGCCTGAAATACTTCGAAACTCTTTACATCACCGACGATGCCTATCAACTGATTGGCAAGAAATTTAAACTGGTTGCCACGATTACCGGAGATTTGCATCATTATTCGCGTTACGAATTGGAAAAAGAAGGGTATGTAAATCAACTGATTACCGCTGGTGGTGGAGGTGCCTTTCTGCATCCCACACATTTTTTGCCCGAAAAATTGACCAAAATGGCAAAAACAGATTTTTCGTTCGAAAAAAGCACCCCGAAAAAAGATCCTGAATTGAAAGCGGCTTTCCCCTCAAAAAGTGATTCGTGGAAACTGTCATTCCTGAACTTCGCATTTCCATGGTTCAATAAAGAGTTTGTACTTTTCCTTTCATTTGTGGAATTGATGTTAACCTGGATTCTGCAAGGCACCACCTATTATGATATAAAAGGATCATTTTTAAAACAGTTGGCGAATACAACCGATTTAGGTCAATCTTTTGCCATCATTTTTAAAACCCTGATTAACAACCCGCTTTTCATCTTAATCAGTTTTGTTTTGATTTTTGGGTGCATGACATTTACCGATACCAAACGAATCAAACGTTTAAATTTATTTCTCGGACTGCCACATGGCATAATTCAATGGTTCAACCTGATGTTTTGGCTCAGCGTTTTTGCAGTATTTCTTCACCCTTTCTTTCCCGAAGGCCAACAAATGCTTTTCGTCATTTCCACCACTCTTGCGGCTGCATTGACCGGAGGAATTGTGGGCGGTTTCATTTTCGGCATCTGTTTATGGTTTGGTGTTTATGTCCTGAATGTACATCTGGACGAAGGATTTTCCTCGCTGGCCCATCAGCATTACAAAAATTTTCTGCGCCTGCACATTACCAAAGATCAGCTCATCATTTATCCGGTTGGGGTTGATCGCGTTACAACCAGCTGGAAGCAATCCGGAGAAGGTGATTCCCTGAAATTTGAAGGGAAATTTCCTGAATGTCATTTAATTGAACCTCCAATAATTATTAAAAATACCTAACATGAAACGATTATCAAAGCCCATTACCACATTAAAATCGCACTATCAATTTGTCATCGTAGGTTCCGGATATGGCGGAAGCATTGCTGCATCGCGCCTTTCACGGGCCGGACTGCAAGTTTGCCTTCTTGAAAAAGGCAAGGAATTCCGTCCGGGCGAATATCCCTGGGATTTGGACGATGCTGCCCGGGAAATGCAGGTGAATACCGACAAAAAACAAATCGGTAACAAAACAGGATTGTACGAGTTTTACATGGGCAAAGAAATGACTGTGTTCAAAGGATGCGGACTTGGCGGCACTTCCAACGTAAACGCCAATGTTTCCATTGAGCCTGAACCGCGCGTATTTGAAGATGTGCGTTGGCCGTCGGCTATCCGGAACGAAATACAAACCTTGAAAGACGGATTTGACCAGGCACGAAAGATGTTAAAACCAACTCCTTATCCTGAAGGTCAGTCGGGTTATCCTGAATTGGCTAAAACCAGGGGAATGAAAACTTCCGCGGCAGCAATGAACGAAAATTTCAGATACCTCGATATCAATGTAAATTTCGAATACGACAACCAGCCAAACCATGTAGGCGTTGAACAAAACAAATGCAACAACTGCGGCGATTGTGTGACCGGATGCAACCATCATGCAAAAAACACACTGATCATGAATTATCTGCCCGATGCAGTGAATCATGGCGCTGAAATTTTCTGTGAAACCGGCGTGAAATACCTCGAACGCAAGGACAACAAATGGCTGATTTACTTCGACCTGTACAATGTTGGACGCGAAAAATTTGATGCGCCGCCACTTTGTATTTCTGCCGACAATGTGATTTTATCGGCTGGTGCGCTGGGCAGTGCTGAAATACTGTTGCGCTCGCGTGAAAAAGGCCTGAAAGTTTCGGCGTTGCTGGGGAAAAAGTTCACCGGAAATGGAGATGTGCTTGGATTTGGCTATAACAACGATGTAAAAATGAATGGCATCGGATTAGGAAAACGATACAACGACGAGGACAAAGAGCCTGTTGGTCCGTGCATTACTTCCATCATCGACATGCGCAACAAAGAAATACTCGATGAAGGAATGACACTGGAAGAAGGAAGCATTCCGGCGCCTGTCGCACCATTACTGTCCACTGCATTTATATCGCTCTCGAGGTTATTGGGCAAAGATTCAGATGACGGCCATCAGGATTGGGTTGAAGAAAAAAAACGCGAAGGAGTAAGCTTATTGAAAGGCGCTTATCACGGCGCATTAAATCACACGCAGGTATATTTGGTAATGACTCATGATGATGGAAACGGCTCGATGTATCTGGACAACGACCGCCTTGAAATTAGCTGGCCTGATGTGGGCAAACAGGCAATTTTCATGAAAGTAAACGGAAAACTTCAGGAAGCCACCAAAGCCCTGGGCGGAACATATATGCCAAATCCGCAATGGAACAAGCAACTGGATTACGATATGGTAACTGTTCATCCGCTGGGAGGTTGCGTGATGGGCGACGATGCTGCTACCAGCGTGACCAATCATGTTGGTCAGGTTTACAGCAATTCCGCCGGAAACGATCTTCATGAAGGCTTATTTGTAATGGATGGCGCCATCATTCCGCGTCCGTTGGGAACCAATCCACTGTTGACCATCTCTGCGTTGGCCGAGCGCAATAGCAAACTCATCGTTGAAACCAATCAGAAAACACTGAGCTATGATTTTCGATCCGTGACAAAATCACCACTAAAAGATAACGAAGCAGGAGTTTCATTTACAGAAACCATGCGTGGTTTTATTTCCCTGAATGAAAAATCGGATTTCAAAAAAGCATACACCGAAGGAAAAAAAAACAAATCGCCGTTCGACTTTACATTGACCATTCAATCGCAGGATGTGGAAGCCTTTGATAAGGATATCAATCACCAGGCTGAATTGATTGGAACGGTGAATTGTCCTGCCCTGTCGAAGTATCCGATTACTGCCATTGATGGTGTGTTCAATCTCTTTGTAAAAGAAGATGCTGAAGGGATCGTAAAACTGATGAAATACGGAATGAAGCTAATCACCTATGAAGGAGCGAGCTTCTATTTCTTCGGATACAAAGAAATAAAAGACCACAAAGGTTTCGATATGTGGAGCGACACCACTACCCTGTTTATAACTGTTTATGAAGGACTTGACGATCAAAGCCCTGTAAAAGGGAAAGGTATGCTGAAAATAGCAATTGGCGATTTCGTCAAGCAACTTCGTACCATGAAGGCCATCAATGCAGAAAGCACAAAAGAGTCGCTGAGCGCTGTTTCGAAATTTGGAAAACTGTTTGCCGGCGAAGTTTGGGATACTTATTTTTAAAAACAAATTATCATTGAAAACAGCAACATTTTACATCCGCCAGAATCCAGTAATAGCGTAAACAAACAGATCTTCTGACGGTGTTACACCATCGGTTTGAATTATTCGGGAATGATATTGCTCGGAGCTGTATAAAATCTGGCGAAAGCGATACGAACAAGCCAGTTTACCGCCTGCTGCAAAAGATTGGTAAAACCATAATCATACCGTGCCGGGAAGAAGAAGTGGATTGTAGCCACCCCAGTTGACAGGCCCGGGCTGCATCTCCATAACTCCGGAATTACTCAATGTCATAAAAGTCATTCGATTGTCATTAATGCTTAACCACTTTGAAGGATTTAGTCCAATCGGCTCCATAAACCTTTATAATATACATACTGGGGTTCAGGGAAGAACCTAAAGCCAACGGGCTATTTATTGCTGAATGCCCAATAAATTCAACCTGTCTGCCCATCATATCGAAGATTGAAATGCTCATTATCTTATCAGGATTATCAACTGTAAGGTTAATCGTTGATGTAAATGGATTGGGATATAATTTGATTACAGAATTATTCAAACCAGTGGTACTTGCATTCGTTGTCGCATCTTTGGCTCCCTGCATGATCGCATTTAGTAAAGCTCTATCAATTACCTTTCCTGTGGTAAAGTTGAACATTCCGCCAGTATCCCAGCAATAAGTTATGAATCCTTTATTCGTTGCAGATTTCATAAAATACCTGTAATAATATTCTATTGAAGCATTGTGAAGTGCCTGATCGGAAGGAGCGTTTAGTTTTCTTCTGAATGCTCCATATTCTCCGAGAATAACAGGAATTCCCCTGTCAATGAATTTGGTCTTCATAAGGTTTAATAATCTGTCCATCTCACTTTCTTCGCCCCAGGTGGAATTCCGGGTAACATCGGTTGTAGAATGATTACCTTTTCCCCAGTAATAGAACATTTTCCCCCAGCTTGCATCTTCATTTAAACCACAGAAGTTCCAGGGTGTGTAATAATGTACTTCCTCCATTAAACGATTTTCAATCTGGTCTCTAGGCAAAGTGTTCATATATTTATCTGTATTGCTTATATCAGTTGATGGCCCCTGAATAACGAGGGTTCGCGAACTGTTATTCCCTCCTGTAGCACGAACTGCATCGATAAAGGTTTGGTGATAGGACATTAATATCGACATGCCGGCAGCATCATGCGCATTTGGTTCATTGGCTCCGGCAAAAAGCAGGTGTTCACCGTAATCCTTGAAATAATTGGCAATTTGTGTCCAATATTTTTGTTGTCTCGTGTTTACGATGTCTTTATTGGCAGCGTTCACCCTATTTTCCAGCCAGCCAGTATCCCAGTGAGCATTTATGATAACGTACAGGCTGTCTTTTATGCAATAGTCCACTACCTTTTTCACATGGGCCAGCCATGCTGCATCAATTTTACTTGTAATAGTGTCGGAATGGTAGAACCATGCGACAGGAAGTCTGACTGTATTAAACCCGGCAGCTTTCACCGAATCTATGGTTGTCTGTGTTGTAGTGCTAAAGGAGCTACGGGGCACCCAGGTAGCTTCAAGCTTGTTTCCCAGATTCCACCCTATTTTCAGTTTGGCGGCAATCTGTTGTGCCGTCGGTAATTCGGCCCAGACACTTGTGGACAATAACAAACATGCAAATAAGGCGATCACCACGACTGGATGTTTGGATTTTAATAGTTTCATTTTTTATATTTTTTGATTTCGATAATGCCAACAGGAGATTATTTTTTGCCACTTCCTCGCTGTCAATTATTGTGTAATTACATCTATTTCGGCATAGCCTGCCACATCATCGTTCGAGGTGTTTTTCAAAGCTCGCAACTTAACATAGCGGACATCTACCGGCGAAAAATTCTTGATTTGCCATACAGGATTATTTTTAATGTTCGAAAATTCACCTTCGCTTACCAGTTTCCATCTTTCATTGTCGCCAGATACATAAAACTCGTAAATTGTAATGATGCCGGAACTCCACCGACCCTGATCGGGCAAATATTTAAAGCCGGAAACATTATAAGTTGCCCCTAAATCGACAACCAAATCAATTGGCATTTTGTCGCTTCTTTGATGCCAAACACTAGATGGGTTTCCGTCCAGAATTTTACCGGCATTTTCATCACTTATCCCGACTATTTTCCAGTCCCTTTTAGAAATATCAAAGCTTTCGTGGCTCACCGGGCTACTTTTGCCTGATGCAGGATCGTGAGCAATGGCCTTCACTTCCACTTTTCCATCGGCCAAAAAAGGCCCAGTGTACCGTGTTGATTCAGGAGTTGGTTCGGTCCCATCAAGCGTGTAGTAAAAAATCGGGCCAATATCATTGGTGCTTATGGTTACTTCACCGGATTGATTTCTGCCAATGGATGGAGCGTTCAGGAATACCGGCGCATTAAAAATCCCAATATTGGAAATGACCGGGCAACTTTTCGAACCGGTAATATTGAAGCGGATCTTCGTGGCCTCAACACTCGGGAAACGCAGGATACGTTTATAACCGATAGTGGTTGCTTTGGCCACCTCTTTCCAGTCACCATCAACAAGGGCTTCCAGAGTGAATGCTTTCACTCGCTGCCCCAAACGGATGTATTCCTGAGCCATGAAACGGTTGAACAAAGTTGACTTGCCAAAATCGATTGTTAACGATGCTGTTGTCACACCATCGTCAGTCGCCCAATACGAATCTATATCGCTGTCTATTGCTTTATCTGCCCCAAATCCTTTCGCGTTACCCCGAACATTCGACGCTTCAACCTTTGCGTTTTCTGCTAAGTTGACAGCAAACGATTCCTTCACAGCTTGGCCAAATTCAAGCGCCATTTTTTCATCGGTTGGATGGATCAACCCATTTGGCATGATGGGGAAATTCAGGAGAAGGGTTGCATTGTGCCCTATGGAGTTGTAGTAGGTGTCCATCAACTTGGGCACCGATTTCACTTTGTCGTCTTCACCTGGATGATAAAACCACTCCGGACGGATGGATGTATTTACTTCGGCAGGCACCCATGAATCACCGTCTTCAACACCGTAATGCAACATATTCCAAGGGACATCTCCTGTGGCATTCAACAAACTCCAGTTGGTTTCTCCAACATAGCCATCTTCGGTTCCAACCCAGCGTAAATCGGCACGGTCGCCGCCATCGTTCCAAATCACAATGTTGGGTTGCAATTCGCGAATCATTTTGTAGGTTGGCTGCCAGTCGTAGTATGTGGTACGATCAATCTTGCGGGTTTCGTTGGCGCCACCATAGTAGCCATCACCCCCGTTGGCGCCATCGAACCAGATTTCGAATACATCGCCGTAGTTGCTCAGAACTTCTTTTATTTGATTTCGGAAAACGTTGATGTATTCAGGCTTGCCGTAGTCGGGGTGGTTTCGGTCCCAAGGCGAAACATAAATGCCCAGTTTCAGCCCATACTCTTTGCAGGCATCGGCCATTTCGCGCAATACATCGCCCTTCCCGTCTTTCCACGGGGCATTTTTAACCGAATACTCAGTTGTTTCTGTGGGCCACAGGCAGAATCCACAATGGTGCTTGGCTGTGATGATGATGCCTTTCATGCCCGCTTCTTTGCATATTCGGGCCCATTGGCGCGCGTCCAGGCTATCGGGATTGAACAGGTTCATATCTTCGTTCCCAAAACCCCACGACTGGTCGGTGTAGGTATTTAATGAGAAATGGATAAAGGCGTAGTGCTCCATCTCCTGCCAACGCAATTGATTTTCTGACGGAACCGGGCCAATAGGTTCCGGAGATTTTACCTGTACACAACTAAAGAAGATGGAAAAGAAGATTCCAAGCAAAATAAATCTGATCATATTATAGAGTTTATTTTAGTTTATTCTCACTTATTTATTCACCATTTTCAACTTTGATGACCACCTCGTTACTTTGAAGTGTTTCGGAAGAAATTTTTAGCCTTATTTCGCCGGATTGCTTATCGCACAATTCCTGAGCATTCAGAATAAAACTGAAAAAGATAAAAAACTACAATCAACATCAATGGTTTAGGTCCTTTTATTTTCATTTTATGTAGGTTTAGGTTTCAATATTACAATATTTGCTTATTGAATCATCAAAAGTATGAGTAGTAATTTACATTTGCTAAAGTATAATGTGCATTTAGGGACTGTTATGTGTCCAATCATGGTCATTTTGTTGAATTCTGCTTCAAGGGTCTTGAACTGTATCTACCACTTATAGAAATGGTGAAAAAAATTGGAGGCTGACTGTACAACACAATGGTAGTAAAATCAGCCACTGACACTGTAATCAATTATTCTCCAGTAATTAATGACTTTATGGATATGGAGTAAACTGGAAGGTCAGGTTAGAGAATAGACAATAACCTGCTCGAAGCTATTTACGGTTACGAGGGCTAATATTGCCTAATGCTTATTCCTCAAAAAGGCTGAATCAGTTTTTCATTACAATGAATCAGTTTGAAGCACAAACCGGCATTGACTTCTTCCCTGGCCTGACGATGAACTGGAAAATCGACTGGAAGCGAGCATTAATACAATAGGGTGGATTTTTTAGTTTCCAGTGATGATTTGTTTACTTACAGACCATCGACAATAGTTTTGTTTCCAAATAGTTATGAAGTTCTGAACAATTAAGTATTCATTGCATCATGAAGAATTGAAAACGATTTTAGTTTTGCTTTACTATCATACATGTTACTGGAAACCATCAGTTCATTAATTCCTGTATCAGCGATAAAATTCGAAAGTTTTTTGCGTAATGTATCCCGACTGCCTGTAAAGGTGCAAGCCATCATGCTATTTAGGGCTGAATACACTTCCGGCACATTATAACTTTCCGGCAGTTCTCCCGGCGGCTGAATGGCCATTCTTGTATTGGTAATCAGGCCAAGAAATAACCTGATAAGACTGGTAGCCAGAAATTCGGCTTCTTCATTCGTTTCAGCCGCAATCACATTGACACATGCCATTACATACGGCTGGTTTAACTGTTTGGATGGTCTGAAATTATTGCGGTAAATATCTATCGCCATCCTGAATTGTGCGGGAGCAAAGTGAGCGGCAAATGCGTATGGCAATCCCATTTGTGCTGCCAGGTATGCACTATCGGTACTTGATCCCAATATCCAAAGAGGTATGTCTAACCCTTCGCCCGGGAATGCACGGACCTTCGAAGAACTGTTTTCCTTACTGAAATAAGTCTGTAATTGCTTTACATCGTTAGGAAAATCATGGACTGAATTCATGTTATTACGCCTCAATGCCATCGCTGTAAACTGGTCGGTTCCTGGTGCTCTGCCCAAACCAAGATCAATCCGGCCCGGATAAATTGTCTCCAATGTTCCGAATTGTTCCGCAATTACCAATGGACTATGATTCGGAAGCATGATCCCTCCAGATCCTACACGTATGTTATTCGTTTTAGACGCAACCTGACCTATCAACACAGCCGTTGCAGAACTTGCGACAAATTCCATGTTGTGATGCTCTGCCATCCAGATACGTTTGTATCCCAAAGATTCAGCGTGTTTAGCGACTTCAACTGTGCCTGCAATAGCACTGCTCAAATTTCCTCCTTCAACAACTGTTGCCAGTTCCAGAACGGATAAAGGTATATTATTCAATGGTTTTGTTATAAAATTGTTATCAACCTGTATGATTAAGCGAACCTGTTTCTGTCAGGTTGTTTGAGAATTTACAACAGTTGAAGGCACGAATAGTTTGAATTATCCGCTAACGAACCACCACAATGAAGGTGAACTCATTTTATTTTCATTCTTTACAGCGACACTAGCTATCGCTACTATATAGGCAACTAACTGATGTCAACGGATCATTGATCCGCCATAATGCAGGTGCAACGCTTTCAACCAAATCGTGAAGGCCATGGGAAAAGGTTTATGGCGAAATGTTTTCATCAAAACTGAGATTCATAAACAGGAGATATATCTCAAAAGAATTAAAAGCAGAATATATCTTGAAGATAAATTTGAAAATATCAATTATTCAGGTTCGTGTTGGGTCTTCCAAAAATTGCCCTGGTGTAGATTTTAAGTTCGATTATTCTTAGTTTTGTGGGCAACCAACGAAATCGACTTGAAAGATCTCATCATTATAGAAGGACTTGAACGAAATGATAAAGTAGTTTTTGATTACGTTTTCAACTATTATTACTCATCTCTTTGTGCTTTTTCAATGCAATATATCGGCAACCGCAGTTCTGTTGAGGATCTGGTACAGGATTTTTTTGTCTATCTATGGGTGGAAGCTCCCCGCTTAAAAATCAAGTCGTCGTTGAAATCGTATCTCTTTACTGCAATTAAAAATCGCTGCCTCGACTATCAAAAACATCATAAGATCATAGAAAAGTACCGTACTTTTCTGCTCTATTCAACAGTAAATGAAGACGATTCAACCGAACAATTCTTTGCTGAATCCGAACTTCGTCAGGCTATTCAAACGAGTTTGGCGAAATTACCTCCCCGTTGTCGGGAGATTTTCGAATTAAGCCGTCTGAATGGTTTGTCAAATCAGGAGATAGCTGAAAAATTGAATCTTTCCAAACGTACGGTTGAGTTACAGGTATCAAACTCCCTTAAAATTCTCAGAAAAGAATTGGCAGAATTCCTCCCATTTTGGATACTCGTTTTGTTGATCTGGTAAAAAAGCAATTTTCGTATATGTGTGAAATAGATTATAGTCGTCTTATTACTGAAGAGGAAAATTAATCGGATTGTTCACATATACAGAATAGGAAAATGGAGCGTGGATGTAGTGAAATTGAAGAGCTGTTGCCAGGGTATTTATCAGGTGACCTTCAGGATAAAGACCGGGCGATGATTGATGAATGGAGATCGGAATCACCGGAGAACGAAATTATATTTCAGGAGAGCCTGAAAGCATGGGAAGCAATACCGCTTTTGAGTGAAATGGAACAGTTCAACTCTTTCGAAGCCTTAAAAAAAATCAGTCCAATTATAAATCAGAAAACTACAAAGTGGTGGATACCAATACAGAGGGTCGCTGCAATTCTGCTGCTTCCTTTGCTAATCTATTCAGGATATATTTCCATACGAAACATTTCATTAAAAAATCAGCAGGAAGCACATGTGGTGATGCAAACCATCTCTTCAAGACAGGGAATGGTAACCCAGTTTGAACTTGCCGACGGTACTAAAGTTTGGCTGAATTCAGGTTCATCACTTCAATTTCCAAATCTCTTTACGGGCGACTTGCGGGAGGTGAAATTAAGCGGAGAAGCATTTTTCGAGGTGACGAAAAATGAAAATCAACCTTTTCTCGTAAAAGCCAAAGATCTCAATATCGAAGTTTTAGGCACATCGTTCAACGTGGTGAGCTATGATGACGAAAAACAGGCAGAAGTTGTACTTGTAGAAGGGAAGGTTAGTTTATCTTCCGAAATTGATCAGGTAAAGAAAGTGTTTGGCACCCTGAATCCCGGCCAAAGAGTTGTTTACCTGGATAAAAATCAACAGGTGCTGGCAGAAGAGGTTGAGGTTGACAAATATATCGCATGGCGCGATGGTAACCTTATTTTTCGCGACGATAAAATGGAAGATGTTGTCAGGCGGTTAAGCCGTTGGTTCAATGTTGAGATTGTAATTAACGATCCTGAAATTAAAAACTATGCCTACAAAGCTACATTCAGGAACGAAAATCTTACACAGGTATTGAATTTATTGAA
This sequence comes from Prolixibacteraceae bacterium, assembly GCA_019459485.1. Classification (GTDB taxonomy): domain Bacteria; phylum Bacteroidota; class Bacteroidia; order Bacteroidales; family Prolixibacteraceae; genus Aquipluma. The sequence continues at coordinate 86,678 of JAIBEZ010000011.1, read as the reverse complement.
AATTTCAGCGCCCATCGATTATCAGATGATTGACAACATGATGTTGCCAAACGGCGAATATTCCAAACAAAAAGTTTACCTTATGAAGAAAAAGAAAGTATAAAAAATACCGGGGAAGATGTTTGCAGCACCAACCCCGGCAAAAAATGCGGTTATCCTTTTAGTAGAAGGGTATCCGTGATAAATAGTAATTAACTAAAATCATTTCAAAGTTATGGAAAAAATGTTCCGTTTAATGCGGAGGTGCACAAAAAATGCCCATCTCCGAAAAATCTGGATGACTATGAAGTTAACAATGGTTCTTTTATTTATTGCCATCAGTCAATTGATGGCTACTGGGACTTACTCTCAGAGTACCCGAATATCACTTCATCTCAAGGATGCGGCGGTAAAAGAAGTGCTCGACAAGATTGAAGACAACAGTGAATTCTTCTTTCTCTACAACAGCAAATTGGTAAATGTCGATCGAACGGTTTCAGCTAACTTTAAAAACCAAATGATCGAAGATATACTCAACAAACTGTTCAAGGAAACAGATGTTGTTTATACAATTGTTGACCGTCAAATTGTTTTGACCAACAAACTCAATCAAAACAGTTTTTTGTCGATCAATGAGCAACAGCAGACTAAAACCGTTACCGGAGTAGTAACCGACGCTTCAGGAGCTTCATTGCCCGGTGTGTCTGTTGTTGTAAAAGGTACAACCAACGGAACGATTACCGATGCCAATGGTAATTATTCAATTTCTAATCTTCCGGGAAATGCGATTTTGCAGTTTTCTTTTGTTGGTATGAAATTTCAGGAGATTCCGGTTGGAAATCAAACATCAATAAAAGTAATTTTGGAAGAAGACAGAATTGGAATTGAGGAAGTTGTGGCCGTTGGATACGGTGTTCAGCGCAAATCAGACGTTGCCGGATCTGTTGGTGTGGCCACTGCTGATCAGATTTTAAGATCTTCTTCTTTCAATGCGCTTCAAGGTTTAAAAGGAAAAGTTTCCGGCGTAAACATCTTTACCAATTCAGGGAATCCTTCTGGAAATACGCGTGTAATTATCCGGGGAATTAACTCGATCAATACTAACTCCAATCCATTGTATGTGGTGGATGGGGTTCAAATGTCCGATTTTCAATTCATGAATCCGAATGACATTGAGCGTATTGAAGTATTGAAAGACGCTTCAGCAGCAGCTATTTATGGTGCGCGTGGAGCAAACGGTGTAATCCTTGTCACCACAAAAAGAGGCACCGGTGAAGGCGAAGGAACCACCGTTTCATACAATGGCTGGATCAGTCTTGGAACAATGGCAAAGAAAGTTGACCTTATGAACGCAGAGGAATTCATGAGAATGGAAGATATTGGGTTCGCCAATTTTTCTAAATATGCACAAAGCGTAAAATATGTAGGTACGGTTGTTAACCGGTCAGATCAGCGCCTTTTCGATGCGCAGGGAAGACCATTGTACGATACCGATTGGCAGGATGAAGCTACAAGAGATGTAATTTCGCAGAATCACCAATTCAGCATTCAGCAACAGTCTAAAGAGTCTTCGGTAGGAGCGTTTATTAACTACACAGATCAGCAGGGAATTATGCTGAATAGTTTTATGAAACGTTTAAATGCGAAATTAACCTATGATGCTAAACCAAAGCCATGGTTATCAACAGGTGTGAATTTGATGGTCAACCATATTTGGGCCAACGATTTGGATGAAACCGGTGGAGGCCAGGTTGCACGACGTACAATGTGGGAAATGCCTCCTATTTTTCCTGTTAAGTTTCCTGACGGAAGTTGGGCAAACTCGCAGTTTACCGGAAACAAACTTAATTTAGGTGTTGAAGCAATGACCAATCCGGTTCATGAGTTGACAACCAGAAAAATGAACCGCTTTAAGACCAAAATTTTCGGTAATGCGTCATTAACATTCCATATTGCTGAAGGTTTGGACCTTAAAACACAAATTGGACTGGATGCAAACCAGAACAAAGACAAAAACTTCGCCCCGAACGACCTTATTAATATTTCGTCTCCAAACGGAAGAGCCAATATCTCAACATACGACAGCTATTACTGGCAGGAAGAAACTTTCTTAACCTACAATAAGGCAATCAATAAACACCGGATTAATGCTTTGGCAGGTTTGTCATGGTCGCAATTAACAGCAGCAACATCAAATACTGGTGATGTTAGTGGTTTTGCCACCAATTTCTTTGGATACAATAACCTTGGCGCAGGTACAACTCCATCTGCTCCCGGTTCTGACTGGAGCCGTTGGGCAATGAACTCCTACTTCTTACGCGGAAGTTATACTTACAACGATAAATACCTGGCTACAGTAACAGCTCGCGTTGATGGATCTTCCCGTTTCGGTATGAACAATCACTACGGCTTTTTCCCGTCAGCTGCTCTTGGCTGGATTGTTTCAAATGAGGATTTCCTGAAAGACACAAAATGGTTGAATACCCTTAAATTACATACCAGTTACGGACGAACAGGTAGTTCGGAAATTGGTATTTACAGTACGCTGGCAACTATTTCATCGGGTACTGTATTGCTGAACAATGGCCGTGGTGCAAGTACAAATGTGGCACGTTTGGCAAATCCCGATCTCCAATGGGAAAAAACCGACCAATTTGATATTGGATTAAATCTTTCAGTATTGAACAACCGGGTTTCTCTCGACCTTGATTATTATTACAAACTTACTTCTGATTTACTTTTGGCCCGCCCGATTCCCTATACCACTGGTTTTAGTTCTGTAACCGACAATATTGGCGAAGTTTCAAATCAGGGATTGGATATTTTACTGACGACTGAAAATGTTAAAAAATCAGATTTCACATGGCAAACTACCTTCAATGTTAACTTTAATACCAACCGGATCGAGAAATTGGGGGCCAATAATGAAGATATCCTTACCAGTCCTGGTTTCGTAGGTGGTAATGTTATCCTTCGGGTAGGTGAATCATTAAGTTCATTCTACGGCTATAGAAGATTGGGCGTATGGGGTACAAGCGAGGCAGCCGAAGCTGCTAAGGTGGGAGCTGTTCCCGGACAGGCAAAACGTTCAACTACGCGCGAAATACTGGGTAAAGGGTTACCAGATTGGACAGGTAGTTTTATAAATTCTTTCACATACAAAAACTGGGATTTTACCGCCGATATTCAATTCGTTTATGGTGTAGATACCTGGCAACTCTATTTTCACTCGATGGAAGACCGAAGCGGTATTGCCAATGGATTCTCAACAATTCTTTACGACGGATGGACTGAATCAAACCAAAACACAATGGTTCAGCAGATCAGACAGCAAAATTACAGTGGTCAGGATAGTCAGGCTGACTCACACTGGGTGTGTGATGGTTCCTATATCCGCGGCAATTTATTGCAGTTGGGCTACACCTTTGATAACAAGATTCTTGGAAGAACCGGATTTAAAAAATTCAGAGCATATGCAAGCGTAAGCAATGCATTTCTTATTAATTCGAAAGATTTTCTTGGATATGATCCTGAAGCTGTTTCAAATAATGATCAGTTTGGACAGAATATTTTCTTTTATCAGTATCCAAAACCAAGAACTTTCACGTTTGGTGTAAACCTCAGCTTCTAGTAATAATTTAAAAAGAAAATAAAATGAAAAAAATATTATACTACAGCCTCCTGTCTATTTCATTGTTGGGGTTAAACTCCTGCGATGAGTTTCTGAAAGAAGAGCCCCGGTCGCAAATCAGTGTTGATCAGTTTTATTTAACACCCGCCGATGCAATAAGCGCGGTAAACAACCTATACAGAACCGGTTTTCCTTCCTTTTACAATGCGGGATCAGCATACATGGGGCCAACGGTTATGTATGGCGGCTATATTTCCGGCTTATTTGATAACCAATACAAGGGGCAGGAGAAATTTGTACAGGACGCCCAGAATCTAGCCATTGACCCCGTGGTAAACAATGGCAATCTGCTATCGGTTTGGCAGAATTGTTATGTAGCAATTGGTCGCGCCAACAATGCGATAAAATACATACCAACAACACCTGGGTTGACTGCTACTGATGTAAGCAGATTGATTGCTGAAGCCAGATTCTTTCGCGCTTTAAACTACTTTCATTTGGTTAAATTGTTCGGTGGAGTGCCACTTATCACTGACCCATATGAATCACTGGAAAATCTGTATGTAGAAAAAAGCACAGAGGAAGCAATTTATAATTTCATTGTTGAAGATTTAAAATTTGCTGTCGAACAAGGAGGTATGGCCGATACACAAATGGCCAAAAACAATTTCCGCGTTACCAAAGGCAGTGCATCGGCGTTACTGGCTGATGTATATCTCAACATGAGCGGATTTCCGTTAAATGCTAATAAATATGCAGATGCAGCTACCGCTGCTAAATCATTGATAAACAATGCAAATTATGCATTAATTCAGAATGGCGCTACTCCTGAACAAAGTGCTTACAATGTGCTCCGTACATCCGACAATCAAAACGAGTATCTCTATGTGATTGAATATGATGCAACTATTTCGAATGGAGGATGGCGGCCAACATACTGCTTCCCGAACGAAGCGGCAACCTGGGGAGAATTCACTTACAGCATAGCCTGTAATGCATATCGTCCTGTAACACAAATTCTGGCAGCTTACGACAATGCCAATGACCTTCGCGCACAGGAAAAGCAGTACTTCCATACGAAATATACTTTCACAAAAGGAGCCAGAATGGGCGAAACGGTCAACTTTGTTGATGTTACACCTTATTTTTGGTTCGAACCGGAAGCGCTTTATACAACCAATAAATCGCAAAAAGACCAGGTTCATTATCGTTTGGCTGAGATGTACCTGATAGCTGCTGAGGCTATTGCGCAGGCAAGCGGTGTCAATACCGAAGCAGTTGATTATCTGGCAACAATTAAATCCCGTGCTTCTATGAATAAAACCAAAGCTCAAATTGTAACTGAACTTTCAGGTTTGTCAAAAGATCAGTTTATAAAGGAAGTATGGACTGAAAAACTTCGGGAGTTGATTTTCGAAAATAAAATCTGGAATGATATAACCCGGACAAGGATGTATCCAACGGCAGTGAATAACGTGTTTACCTTTGTTCCATTTGTTGGAGCTCAAAATCCATGGGGTAAAACTTTCGCTGCAAAGAACCTTCTTCTTCCGTTTCCTAATGACGAAATGCAAAGAAATCCGAAACTCGTTCAAAATACGGGATATTAACCTAAATTAAACAACCTCTGGAAGGCTGTATTAGAAGCATTAAGTTAAACCAAAATGTTTTTAATATGGCCTTCCTTTTTTATTTTGCAATCATTTCATTCGCGGAATTAATATGAAACCTATTGTTGCATTTTTCTTACTGGCAGGATTCATTTCATTGCAATCGTGCAAATCCGAAAATAAAATTCTTTGGCAAATCGGCAATGCAGATAATAGTTCTGCTGAGTTTTCGCTTGCTCCAAATGAGTACAAACGTTTTCTGGAAAAAGATTTTGGTTGGGAAGACCGTTTTTTTCTGGTTGGTCAGTCTGAAATAAAAAGCGATTTTCCTTACGTTTTGCCCGGGCCATCGGATGAGTGGGGAGGAACCTGGTCAACCGCTGGATGGCGCTCGCACAGCATCAATATTCTATTCGGGATTGAAAAGTTGCCCAAAAACGGTGAATGGAAATTAATTGTCGATCTGTTGGATAATAACTCCAAAAATCCTCCTGTTTTCAAAATTGTCATTAATGGGAAACACTGGAAATATGAATTGCCGGAAGGTTCCGGGAAAAATTCAATTGATGACAGTACCTCGTTAGGAAAAGAGTTTTTGATTGAAATTCCGATTGACAACAAACTTATAAAAGTAGGCGGCAATGAGATTACATTGACAACCATCCAGGGATCGTGGGTGATGTTTGATCAGGTACGACTGGAAGGTCCCGGAAATGCCAGGTTGACGGACAATACGGAAGTTTTTCTGAGAAGTGTGCAGGCTGCCAATTATGAAATTGAAACACCTTCAGGAAAAATACAACCGCTATTAATTGACATTGAACACCTTTCGGGTAAACCGAAATTAAACATACTGCTGGACGGAAATGAAATATTCTCGGAAACAATTGAAACTGGGCGGTATATTTTTGAAGCTCCAATGCCTGCTGTTGAAACCTCTACAAAAAGCAAATACGAAATCAGGATTGACGGAAATGAATTACAATCGGGGAAAATAGAACGAAATCCTCAAAAAATAATCACTCCGGCAGATTATGCCGACACCATGATGGGTACTGCTCATTCCCGCTGGATGATTGCACCCGGCCCGTGGATGCCTTTCAGCATGGTAAAACTCAGTCCCGACAATCAAAACGGAGGCTGGCAGGCAGGTTACGATCCTATTTTCGAAACCATCGGTGGTTTTAGCCACATCCACGAATGGACCATGGCAGGACTTTCGATGATGCCGACCAACGGAAAATTAGAGACTCAGGTCGGCGATGAGAAGAAACCGGACGAAGGTTACCGGTCACGATTAAACAAAGAAACAGAAGAAGCTCCGATAGGTTATTACAAAGCTGAGCTGACTGATTACGAAATCACCGCCGAACTAACTGCAACCACCCGATGCAGCTTTCAGCGATACACATTTCCAAAAGACAAAGAAGGATCGCGCGTGCTGATAGATTTGCAGAACCCTGCCGAATATGTCTACCAATTAGAGGAAGTGCAGATTAAAAAGGTGAATGATTACCGTGTTGAAGGATTCAGCAAGCAACTCTCGCCCAACACATGGTCTGGCGGAGTATCACAGGAATACATAGTTCATTTTGTGATTGAATTCGATCAGCCCATCAAAAACTTTGGAGTTTGGTCAGAAAATGGAATTCAGGATAATACCGAAATTCTTCAGTTGAAGAACTGTAAAGATGCAGGCGCTTTTGCCGAATTTGACACCCATGAAAATACAGTAGTTCAGGTTCGAACAGGGATATCTTATGTCAGTATAGAAAATGCTGCACTGAATCTGGAAACAGAGGTAACCAATCTATTCGGATGGAATTTTGAATCAGTGAGACAAAACAATCTCAATACCTGGAACGATTTGTTCGGGCGCGTTAAAATATCCAGTAACGACCGCCGCGAAAAGATGCGTTTTTACTCCAATATGTACCGTGCTTTGTGCAGCCGCAATATTTTCAGCGATGTGGATGGAAAATGGGTGGATGCCGACGAGAAAATCAGGCAACTTCCTGATCCAAATTCTCCGGCGCTGGGTTGTGACGCATTCTGGAATACCTTCTGGAATCTCAACCAATTCTGGAATCTGGTTACGCCTGAATGGAGCAACCGCTGGGTGAATTCGCAGCTGGCCATGTACGATGCGGGCGGTTGGCTGGCGAAAGGACCTGCCGGGATGGAATATATTCCGGTAATGGTCGCCGAACACGAAATCCCGCTGATTGTGGGAGCCTACCAAATGGGAATACGCGATTTTAATGTTGAAAAAGCTTTTGAGGCTGTTAAAAAGATGCAGACTACACCGGGCCAAAAAGTAGGCGGCGGTTTTGCCGGAAACCGTGATTTAGTTCCTTACCTGAAGTATCATTTTGTTCCGATGGACAAAGGCCGGTTTTCCAATTCGCTGGAATATAGTTACGACGACTGGACTGTCAGTCAGTTTGCCAAAGCTCTGGGAAAAGAAGCAGACCATCAGGAATTTAAAAAGCGTGGGGAATACTGGCGGAATGTAATTGATCCTGAGACTGGTTATGCCCGGCTGAAAACCTCAGACGGAAAATGGGCGCCTGATTTTGATGCCTACAAATCGGGGGCAAACCATCACTATGTTGAAGGGAATGCCTGGCAACTCACTTTCTTTGTTCCGCAGGATGTTCCTGCACTGGCCGAAATGATTGGGAAAGACCGTTTTATCGAGCGGCTCGACTGGGGTTTTGAGGAAAGCAACAAACTCCGGTTCAATGCTCCAAACGATCAATACTGGGATTACCCTGTCATTCAGGGAAATCAGCAGTCGATGCATTTCGCATTTCTCTTTAATTGGGTCGATCGCCCATGGTTAACCCAAAAATGGAGCCGCGCCATTGTTGACCGCTATTACGGTTACGGTCTGGCCAATGCCTATTTGGGTGATGAAGATCAGGGCCAAATGAGTGCCTGGTTCATTATGGCCTCACTTGGATTGTTTCAAACCGATGGCGGTTGCCGGGTTGATCCTGTGTATGAAATTGCCAGTCCTTTGTACCCAAAAGTCGAAATCGACCTTGGGCAACGTTTTGCCCGTGGTGAAAAGTTTATTATTGAAGCTAAAAATGCATCACGATTGAATAAATTTGTGCAAAATGCCACGCTAAATGGTCAGCCATTGCAATCATTCTTTTTTCCTGCAAGTGAGTTGTTAAAAGGTGGTTCTTTGGTGCTCGAAATGGGGCCTGAACCTAACAAGGAATGGGGCATTAATAAAGGAAAGTAGAATTTACAGATAATGATGAATAATAATCCAGACAACTTTAATGATGTCCAAACTAAATAACCTATGAGCACAAATCGAAAAAACAAATCAATAAACACATTGTCATTCATCCTTCTAATACTTTTGGCTGCATGCAGTTCTCCCGTAAAAAAAACTTTTGAAGCCACCGCCTGGGTCGATCCGCAGATCGGATCTGTTCATGGTCGCTGGTTCTTTTACACGCCGGCCTCGCTGCCGTTCGGAATGGCCAAGTTGGCGCCTCACACCAATGCCTACGGAAGTATGGGGAGTTGGGGCCCTTGCGGATACGACGACAGGCATACATCGATTGAAGGATTTGGACATTTTCATGAATTCCAGATTGGGGGACTCGTATTTATGCCAACTGTTGGCGAATTGAAAACAGTTCCGGGTACGCTCGAAAATCCGGACAAAGGTTACCGCTCGCGATTCGATAAAGAAAGAGAACACGCTGAACCCGGTTACTATTCGGTAATTCTGGAAGACTATGGCATTAAAGCGGAGTTGACTGCTACCGAACGGGTAGGCTTTCACCGATATACTTTTCCTGAAACCAAACAAGCGCGCCTGATTATCGACATTGGCCATAAACAGGGCGAAAGCAGCGATGTAACCGATGCGTTTGCCGAAGTGGTGAACGAAAATGAAGTGGAAGGCTACATTGAAACCTATCCGGAATACGCAAAATTTAGCGATCCCGGAAAACGGGTGAAAATGTATTTCGTTGCGAGAATGAACAAACAGCCCATCGAAACCGGAGCATTTGTTGATTCCATTGCTCAACCCGGCGTTTCGGAAACAAAAGGTATTGGCAATGGCTTATTCCTGAATTTTGAGATGAATAAAGAGGAGGTGCTGGAAATCGCCACCGGATTGAGTTATACATCCATTGAAAATGCAAGAAAAAACCTGTTGGCCGAATCAAATGGGAAAACGTTTGATAAAGTCAGAACTTCAGCAAAAGAAGCCTGGAAAGAAAAACTTGGGAGGATTGTTGTGGAAGATGAGGACAGTTTAAACAAGGTAAAATTCTATACCGGATTGTATCACGCCCTTCTGGGACGCGGAATCTCCAACGATGTAAACGGACAGTATCCTATGGTTGACAACGGTATCGGACAAATTCCACTCGATGAAAAGGGAGTTCCCAAATACCATCATTACAACACCGACGGCATCTGGGGCGGGTTCTGGAATCTAAGTCAGCTGTGGGCTTTGGCTTATCCCGATTATTTAAGTGAATACGTTCAGTCGAACATCGATTTCTACAAAAATCGCGGTTGGTTGCACGATGGGCAGGCTGCCGGAGTTTACACCAATGGCGTACAAACTAATTTTCAGGGATTGCTCATTGCCGCTGCCTATAACTCGGGAATCCGTGATTTTGAAGTCGAAACCGGCTACGAAGCTGCCCGAAAGAATGAGTTGGAATATCATGGCCGGGATCTTGGAAACGGGAAATACGACCTGAATTATTTTGTGAAAAGTGGCTATGTCCCTTATAAAGACACTGTGATATCAAATGGTTGGGTTTTCAATTTCGGAACTTCGCACACGCTGGAATACACATTCAGTTCGTATGCTGTTGCTCAAATGGCCAAAGCGCTCGGTCACGAGGACGATTACGCAAAGCTGATGAAACAGGCTACTTATTACCGGAATATTTTTGATCCTGAAACAAAATACATCCGTCCCAAAAATGAAGATGGCACTTTCATTAAGAATTTCGATCCGATGAAGGCCTGGGACGGTTTTCAGGAAGGAAACGCTTTTCAATACACCTGGTATGTTCCGCACGATGTGGAAGGACTTATCAGTTTGATGGGAAAAGATGAATTTAACCGGCGGTTGGACGAGATGTTTATCACTGCTGAAAAAAGTCAATTTGGCGGCGGATCAGATGAAATCCATAGTTTCTCCGGAATCGAAAAACTATACAACCACGGGAATCAGCCTTGTTTACACGATTCATGGCTTTTTAATTACAGCGGTCAGCCGTGGCAAACCCAAAAATGGACACGTGCCATCTGCAATGAGTTTTACGGAACAGAACCGCTGCGTGGTTATGGCGTTGGTCAGGACGAAGATCAGGGGCAACTGGGTGCCTGGTTTGTGATGGCTGCCTTGGGAATCTTCGATGTTCAGGGTCATTCCGCAGTGAATCCAACCTTCCAGTTTGGAAGTCCGCTGTTTGATAAAGTAACGATTAAACTTGATCCGAAATATTATTCAGGAAAAGAACTGGTGATTGAAACCAAAAACAATTTGAAAGAAAACAGCTATGTCCAGTCAGCATCATTCAACAATGGGAAAGTGGAAGATTGCTGGATCGACCGTAAAAAGCTGACCGATGGAGGCACACTTGTTTTCGAAATGGGTGCACTGCCTAACACAAATTGGGGAATAATTAATGCACCACCATCAATGAGTACAGAGAAATAAACCAATAATCTGAATAAACATGAAACGGAAATTATCTATTTGTCTTTTACTGGCATTTACTTTTGGCTGTTCTGCCCCGGTAAAAAATAAAGCAGACAAGGAATTGGCAGCTAAAATCATGAATGACGAATATTTCGCTTTTACTAAACAAAAGGCGCTTGAAATAATTAAAACCGGTTTTAACGCTGGCGATGGCTACCGCGAAGTGTGGATCCGCGACTACAATACCTTTATCGAACTGGCCGGACAGGTTTATCCTAAGGAGGAACTGAAAGAAAATCTGTTGGTTTTTTTCAGGATGCAGGGCGATGACGGAAACATTATTGATGGTTTTACACCTGCTGAAAAAATTGGCAAAGGAGAAACAGATTTTTCGTATTCGGAGATTGAACCGCGTTATGCCGGACATAAAAATACTGTAGAAACCGATCAGGAATCGTCGTTGGTTCAGGCGGTGTACAAATACATTAAAATAACGGGTGACAGTTCCATTTTGAATGAACAAATTGGAGATAAAACCGTGGCTGCGCGCCTGACGGACGCCATGGATTTTTTAATGAATCACCGGTACAATCAGCAATATGGATTAATTATTGGCGCAACAACTGCCGACTGGGGCGATGTGCAGCCCGAACATGGCTGGGGTGTCGATTTGGATGCAAATACCCATCCGGCCATTGATATTTACGACAACGCCATGTTTATTGTGGCCCTGAACAATATGATTGAAATCCTTCCGGAGACAAAAGAGAAATGGGGAAAAGTAAGAAACGACATCGCCGAAAACAGCCGGAAACACCTTTGGGACGTTCAGAATAAAAAATTCATTCCTCACATCTATTTGGAAAAAGGATCTCCGTTCCCGGACGATTTTGATGAAAACCAAATTTACTATTTCGGAGGAACGGCGATTGCCATTGAGGCAGGTTTGCTGAGTAAAGACGAAATCAAAATTTCGCTCGATGAAATGATCAGCCGGGTTAAACAGGCCGGGGCCGCATCCATTGGGCTCACGCTTTATCCTCCTTATCCTGAAGGATATTTTGCCAATAAAATTATGAATCCGGTTTACAGTTATCAAAATGGAGGAGACTGGACCTGGTTTGGAGGCCGCATGATTCAGGAACTTATAAAAAACGGTTTTGTTCAGGAAGCATACGAACAGGTTCAACCCATGGTAAAGAGGGTAAAAGACAACGATGGCTTTTACGAATGGTATTCAATTGACAACAAGCCACGAGGCTCCGGAACTTTCAGAGGCGAAGCCGGTGTATTGTATCAGGCCATTACGATGTTTGAAACCTGGAGTAAATCAAATTAACTCAACAACAATGAAAACAAGACCTTTTTTCCGGACGATCATATTTGCATTTACGTTTTTTGGATTGTCTTTTGAGCTTTCTGCACAAAGGCAACCGGTCGATTACGTTAATCCATACATCGGAAATATCAGCCATTTGCTGGTGCCGACCTTTCCAACCATTCATTTACCCAACAGTTTTTTACGTGTTTATCCTGAAAGGGATGACTTTACCGGTGATTTACTGAAAGGTCTGCCTTTGGTGGTGACCAGTCACCGCGGGAGTTCGGCTTTCAATCTGAGTCCGTTTCAGGGCGACGAAAACGACATCCGGCCAGTGGTTCCGTACAGTTACGATCAGGAAAAAATTACTCCTTATTCCTATTCAGTTTATCTTGACGAACAACAAACAGAAGTTCGTTTTGCCCTATCTCACCAATCTGCCATGTACGAGATAAATTTCACCCGGAATAGCCCGGGTTATCTGATTCTGAACTCCCGCAATGGAGGCATGAAGTGGGATGGAGAAGCGGTTTCAGGATTTCAGTCCATCGAAAATAAAACACGCGTTTACCTTTACCTGAAGCCGGAACAAACCCCGGAAAGCATTTCGATACTAAAAGACAATGTTTTAACAAGCGGAAAAGAAAGTTCAGGAAGAAATGCCTGCGTGGTATTAAATTTTGGGAAAGGGGCAAAAACACTTCGTTTGCGATACGGAATTTCATTCATCAGTGAAGATCAGGCCAGGAAAAACTACGATCGGGAAGTCCGCGGCCGCGATTTGAAATCATTGCATGACGATGCGCGTAAAATCTGGAATGAAGCCTTGGGTAAAATTGAGGTTGAAGGAGGAACCGGGGATGAACGAACGATTTTTTACACCTCGCTTTACCGGACATTCGAGCGTCCAGTCTGCATTTCAGAAGATGGCCGGTATTTCAGCGCATTCGACGGAACGGTTCACAATGACAACGGAATACCTTTTTTTACCGATGACTGGATTTGGGATTCGTACCGTGCACACCATCCGTTGCGTGTACTGATCGATCCGAAGAAAGAAGAGAATATACTGCATTCGTTTGTGGAGATGGCTGGCCAAATGGAGCACAACTGGTGGCCAACTTTCCCTGAAATTACAGGAGACAGCCGGCGTATGAACTCCAATCACGGCGTGGCTTCAGTGATTGATGCATATCGGAAAGGCCTTCGCGGTTTCGACCTTGAGAAAGCTTATCTCGCTTGCAAAGGCGCCATTACCGAAAAAACGCTGGCTCCCTGGTCGGGCAAACCTGCCGGAAAGCTGGATCAGTTCTACAAAGACCATGGTTACATTCCGGCCTTGAAAGACGGTGAAAAGGAAACTATTCCTGAAGTTCATTCATTCGAGAAACGGCAACCGGTAGCTGTAACGCTCGGAACTTCGTACGATGAGTGGTGCCTGTCGCAAATTGCCAAAGAGTTGGGCAAAACCGACGATTATAATTTTTTCCTAAAAAGTTCTTTCAATTACCGCAATCTGTTCAATTCAAAAACCGGATTCTTTCACCCGAAAGACAGTGATGGTAAATTTATTGAGCCTTTCGATTACGTGTTTTCCGGAGGGATGGGTGCACGTGAATATTACGGTGAAAACAATGCATGGATTTATCGTTGGGACGTGCAGCACAATGTGGCTGATCTGATCAGTCTGATGGGAGGACACGAAAAATTCACCGGCAATCTGGATGCGATGTTTTCGCAACCACTCGGAAAAGGAAAATATTCATTTTATGCCCAATTGCCCGATCATACCGGAAATGTTGGTCAATTTTCAATGGCCAACGAACCATCGCTGCACATTCCGTATTTGTACAATTATGTCGGTCAGCCCTGGAAAACCCAGAAACGCATCCGTACTTTACTTGATCAGTGGTTCCGCAACGATTTGATGGGCGTGCCGGGTGACGAGGATGGCGGTGGAATGACTTCGTTTGTAGTATTTTCGTATATGGGATTTTATCCGGTAACTCCCGGAATGCCGGTGTACAACATTGGAAGTCCGGTTTTCGAAAATGTGAAGATTCACCTGGAAAACGGAAAAGTGTTTGAAATTGAAGCCCGTAATTCTTCTGCCGAAAATAAATACATTCAGTCGGCAACCCTAAATGGAAAACCCTGGAACAAACCCTGGTTTAGCCACGAAGACCTTGCCAATGGTGGCAAGCTGACAGTTGAAATGGGCCCAAAAGCCAACTTTAGCTGGGGCAGTTCTATGAATGATGTACCTCCGTCGGGTTCTGACTAAAATTTAAAACCGTTTATTTGCATAAGTATCAGTGAAGTTGTCTGACCATTTACAGACTTACTATTATTTTTGATTTTAATAATTCATCTAAACCAATAAAAAATGAAGACTATACTTCTCAGCTTAATGCTTTGTTTTTCAATTCATTCTTTTGCCCAAAATTCATCACCTGTTGATTACGTCAACACGTTGATGGGCTCCGACTCGGAGTTTAAACTCTCAAGCGGCAACACATATCCGGCTATAGCGTTGGGGTATCAACTTCTGGACGCCACAAACCGCCAAGATGGGCAACGGCCGGGTGTATGAATGAAAAGGAAATCTTTTCATTCTTTTGATTTAAGGTTTAATCTGGAAAAAACGGTGAAATTGACCACCGGTTTCGGAGCAAATTTGACCGAAGTTTACACAAATTGTGTGCAAATAAAAAAGAGTTACAAATTTAACATTTGTAACTCTCTCATTATTAGTGACCCCGGCAAGAGTCGAACCTGCAACCTTCTGATCCGTAGTCAGATGCTCTATCCATTAAGCTACGGGGCCATTCTAAAAGCGATGCAAAGATAAAACTTATCGGAACAAAAACAACCTGTCGCAAACAGTTTTTTTGCTTATTCGTACTTGGTCATCTTGTCTTCAATAAGAACATCCTGATTATAACGAGTTTGTATTTTAACATTTGTAATCATTTCTTCAGCGCCGCACGAATAAACCACTTCATGCACCTCTTTCAGCAGGGTCATTATCTCATCATAGTGGCCTTCTATAACCGTTTCAAACGGACAAACCTGGTATTTCAATCCTGATTTTTGTATTACTTCAATCGCTCTATCCACCAATTCATACGTTCCTATTTTTGCAGATCTTGGTAAAACCTGAATAGCTACATTTATTAATTTGTCTTTCATAACTTAATTTTCATTGTTTCCGGTTTATAAAATGTTTGATCTCATCAATATTCATTCTTTTTACATTTGTAATAATAATGTCCTGACGAACAAAATCGCCAAACTGATTACATTCATTTATAACATTGATAAACAAACCCTGCAAGTCTGATTTTACAGGAAGCAGCATTACTGCAACAGCCAGATTTCCTTCAAATTTCATTTCTTCGAGCTCACCATCATTTTTTGTAACGGCGAATTCAAGTTCTGTCTTTAACAGCTTTTGTTGTATCGGAGAATATTCGACATCATTCTCACGACCGATCAGTACCACAAAATACCTTAATTTCTGCCCCTTTCCACCTAAACCAGTCGATATATATACCTGCTGTTCGTCCATCAGTGAGCTTTGAATTACCATACGACTTTCCTGAAGCGCCAGTATGCCCCATGCCCGCAATTCAGGATCCGGATTTTTTGAATATTTTTCAATTGTCCTGAAAGCTTCCACTTTTTCCTGCGAGGCAAGCAAAACCAATAAATTCTTCTTTTCATCCAATGGGACATCAGGATCAAACAAATCGGCCTGATGCTGAAGTATTGTTTCGGACGAAAAATTAGTTTTCAGGTCTCGTCCATAATTAAAATACTCCATCTGCAGCTCAATATCAATCTGTTCTTCCAAAACACTGAAATTTTCAGGTAAAGATGAAATTGCTTCCTGTATTCTCTTATAAATGTTATCGTCTTCCATAAAATTGTTTTCAGGTTCAACAAATGTAATTTAATCAAATTTGATTTATCAACAAAACGCTTTTTTTTCAGCAATTTGTAAAAACTTGGATATCTTTACAGCGTTATTCTTATTTGGTTTAAATTAGCTTAGTATCTGAAACGGTTATTGTGAGACTTTCTGAAGTAAAAAATAAAGAGACTGTTATTATTACAAAAGTTCTTGGGCATGGTTCTTTTCGCAAAAGGATTACCGAAATGGGATTTGTAAAAGGGAAAGAAGTGACCGTAATAAAAAACGCCCCATTCAACGGACCCATTGAGTACAAGATACTTGACTACAATATTACCCTCCGCCGCACTGAAGCCAATTTGATTGAAGTGGTAAGTCAATCTGATGTATTGCCACAATTTACACAGAACTATGAAGGGGTAATTGACCTTGAGAACCTCAAAGTATCGGCAAAAGAAAAAGAAACAACAATTAATATTGCGTTGGTTGGAAATCCAAATTGCGGCAAAACAACCTTATTTAATTTTCTCTCCGGATCAAAAGAGCATGTTGGAAATTACAGCGGAGTAACTGTTGGCGCAAAAAAAGCTACTTTCACTCAAAACGGGTATAACTTTAATATTTTCGACTTACCCGGCACCTACTCGCTGACAGCCTATTCGCCCGAAGAAATTTATGTCAGGAACTTCATCATGAATGAAACTCCTGATATTGTGATCAATGTGATCGATTCGTCCAATCTGGAACGAAATCTTTTCCTGACAACCCAACTGATTGACATGGACATCAAAGTAATTATTGCTTTGAACATGTACGATGAGCTGTTAAAAAGCAAGGTAAAGTTCGATTATCAGAGCCTTGGCAAATTAATGGGAATACCGATCATACCTACTGTAAGTTCCAAGGGAACAGGAATTACTGAACTTCTGCATAAAATCGTTGAAGTGTATGAAGATCTGGATCCAATCATGCGCCATATCCACATCAATTATGGCACTGAACTCGAAGATTCAATTCTGAAACTGAGAACCAAGATCAAGCTGGACAAACCGATTACAGACAAAATTTCCTCCAGGTTCCTGGCCATCAAGCTTCTTGAGCGGGACAAACAGACCGACCTTTCATTGGAGTCGTATCCCAACTATATTGAAATAAAAAACACCGCTCAGAACGAAATCCGACGGATTGAACGATTGTACAACGAAGACAGTGAAACAGTTATAACCGATGCGAAATATGGGTTTATTTCCGGAGCGCTGAAAGAAACATTCAAACAAAAAGAAAAGCGCATTATCAACCCTTCTGAAAAAATTGATAATATCCTGACTCATCCTTTTTTGGGGTTTCCTATATTTATACTACTGATTTCCATTGCGTTTTATTCAACATTTAAACTGGGTGCCTATCCGATGGGCTGGATCGAAAACCTGGTAGCTTTGATAAGCAGTACTGTTTCGAATATGATGCCCGACGGAATGCTCAGGGATTTGCTGATAAACGGAATTATTGACGGAACAGGCAGCGTGCTTGTTTTTCTGCCGAATATTCTGATCCTGTTTCTTTTTATTTCATTTATGGAAGACACAGGCTACATGGCCAGGGCTGCATTCATCATGGACAAAATTATGCACCGGTTCGGATTGCATGGCCGGTCGTTTATCCCAATGGTAATGGGTTTTGGATGCAATGTACCAGCAATAATGGCAACACGTACTTTACGGAGTCCCGGCGATCGTTTGCTCACCATGCTTATTATTCCATTCATGTCATGCAGTGCGCGGCTTCCGGTTTATGTGCTTTTTATTACGGCCTTTTTTCCGCAACACCCAGGTTTGGTATTGAGCAGTATTTATTTCGCCGGAATAGTAATTGCTTTCCTAACAGCACAATTGCTGAATAAAACCATTTTCAGAAATAAAGAAACACCTTTTGTATTGGAACTTCCGCCCTATCGTCTTCCCACAGCGAAAAACATTGTTGTACACATGTGGGATAAAACACAACAGTACCTTCAAAAAATTGGTGGGGTAATACTTATAGGAGTAGTTATAATTTGGGCATTGGGATATTTTCCAAGAGAGCATACAGCGGAGATTTCACCAGTTATGCAAACAGATTCAGTGAGTATTCAGGCAGATTTTGATCAAAAAAGCCATCGGTTACAAAACAGTTACCTTGGCCAGATTGGTCATTTTGTTCAACCGGTAATGGATCCCCTGGGTTTCGATTGGAAAATGAGTATCAGCCTGTTGGCGGGCCTACCTGCAAAAGAAATAATTGTAAGCACAATGGGAGTTTTGTATCAGGTTGATGAAACCAATGAGGTTGGGTTGAGTAGTAAACTTCAGCAGGAAAGGTTTATTTCGGGAGATAGAAAGGGCGAATTGGTATTTTCTACTCCGGTTGCACTTTCTTTTTTGGCTTTTGTATTGATCTATTTCCCCTGCATCGGTGTTATAGCTACAATTAAGAATGAATCAGGAAAGTTGAAATGGGCAATATTCACAGTTGTATATACTACTGCGGTAGCGTGGATTATCTCATTTCTGGTGTTTAATATTGCAACCTTATTGACATAGAAGCTGATTTTCAGCCAAATATTTAAAATTACAGTTATGGTTCAGGATATTATCGCATATATAATTATTACAGCAGCTTTCGGAGTTCTGGTTTTCCGGATTCTTCAGTTTTTCAATTTAACGAAGAAAAAAGCATCAAAATGCGGAGGATGTTCAACTGGTTGTTCATTAAAGGAACTGCATGTGGCAAACAAACCCAAATTTAATAAGAACGATCAGTACAGCTTTTACTCATAATCGTTTCAGCGCAGCAATCGTTTCAATTGGATTTTCGGAACCAAAAACAAAACTTCCGGCCACCAAAACATCAGCCCCGGCATTGTAGAGTTTCTCTCCCACCTCGAAATTAACCCCGCCGTCAATTTCAATCATAGCTTTTGAATTGCGTTGTATAATGAGGTCTTTCAACTGTGCAATCTTTCGGTATGTATTTTCAATGAATTTCTGCCCGCCAAATCCCGGATTAACCGACATGAGCAGAACCATGTCCAAATCTTCAATTATATCGCTGAGCAAAGCCACCGGTGAATGGGGATTCAGACAAACGCTGGCCTGAATTCCAAGATCTTTTATTTGCTGAACAGTGCGGTGCAAATGAGTACATGCTTCGTAATGTACCGTTATTATTGCCGCCCCAGCTCTGTAAAATTCATTGATGTATCTGTCTGGATTAACAATCATCAGGTGCACATCCAATGGTTTTCGCGAGATCTGGTGAACATGTTGAACGATTGGCAGGCCGTAGGAAATATTCGAAACAAAAACACCATCCATAATATCACAGTGAACAAAATCAGCTTCACTGTTATTTATCATCTCAATTTCATCACCAAGATGGTTGAAATTAGCGGCCAGAATTGAAGGTGCAACAAGTTTCATGGAGGGTATATTTTGTTTCAAAAGTAAGATTTTATCTCTTCGATAAAAATTACAATCAAAAAAAAGCTGCACGATGCAGCTTTACCTATATTACAAATATGATTTTAGCAGTCTGTTTCGGTAATGGTTTCTCATTTTTTTGATGGTCTTCTCCTTTATCTGACGCACCCGCTCCCTGGTAAGTCCAAATTCATCGCTAATTTCTTCAAGTGTATGTTGACGATGTCCGCATAAACCAAAGAAATAACGGATTATATCGGCTTCGCGCTCGCCCAAAGTTGACAATGTACGGTCAATTTCATTACTAAGTGAGGATTTCATTAATCCCTGATCAGGACTGGGAGAATCTTCATTTAAAATTACATCGTACAAACTATTTCCTTCATCATCAAAAATCGGGGCATCCATTGAAACATGATGCGACGACACTTTCATTGCGTCCTCAATAACTTGGCTGGAAGTTTCAAGTAAGAAAGCTACTTCATCAGAAGTTGGTTCACGCTGATATTCCTGCTCAAGTTTATTGAATGTCCTGTTGATTCGTGTGATTGAGCCGATCTTATTCAATGGCAACCGCACAATTCTTGCCTGTTCGGCCAACGCCTGAAGAATAGCCTGACGAATCCACCAAACACCGTATGAAATAAATTTAAATCCACGGGTTTCATCATAACGCTGGGCGGCTTTGATCAATCCCAGGTTTCCTTCATTAATCAGATCAGGCAAGCTAAGTCCCTGGTTTTGGTATTGTTTTGCAACCGAAACAACAAATCTCAGGTTTGCTGTTATCATTCTTTCCAGCGCATCTTTATCACCTTTTTTGATTCGTTTTGCCAATTCAACTTCTTCCTCAGCACAAATCAAATCAACACGTCCAATCTCATGCAGGTATTTATCAAGCGACAATGATTCCCTGTTCGTAACTTGTTTGGCAATTTTAAGCTGTCTCATTTTGAATTCAATTATTGTTTTAAAACATCTTAGCAAATAAGAAAGTTTAATTACGCTAAAGTAATCGTTATCACTTTTTGGATTAAAAAATGACATTTCTCAGTGCCGAAAGTAATAACAATTGATTTACTGGAATAATTTTATAAATGAAATTTCATGAACTGTACGAATTTCCCTGCGAATGGTTCGTTTTGACCGTCGAATGGTAAATTTAATTGTATCGTGAAACTGGAAACTGAATCATAATCCGATTTAGCGGAGCACAATTAGCCTCCAAAACTGAATAAATCACCATTTACTTGTCAAGTTATAAGGATTTCACTATACTTGCAAAAAATTTCGAACAAGTACTGATTATCCAAATTATCAATTCCAAAACTTTTTTCTTGCAATTACTTGATCTTTTGGATATTAACAAATCAATCAAAAATTATGTATGATATTATTGAATTAAGCAGAAAACTTCTACCTGACTTAAAAGATATTGCAAAAGAGCTTGATATTAAAAAAATTGAATCGTATAAAAAACAAGATCTAATCTACAAGATACTTGACATTCAGGCAATAAAAGCTTCAGAAAAGAAACCTGAAGAAAGAAAATTTAAATCACCACGCGATTTAAATCAACCAAAACGCGAAGAAACTTCGGTTCTAAATAAATTATTCGGATTTAGAAAAGAAGAAAAACGAACTGAAGCCCCGGAAACAAAACAAGAAAAGAAGGTTGAGACTGAAACTCCATCTGTTCCAGCAGCCAACGAGCAGAAAAAAGAAGGCAAAAGAGAATTTCAAATTAAAAAAAGGCCTCGCACAGAGCACATTAAAGCCGGATCATCTAATCAGGGACAAAATCCGGGTCAAAAACATAAACCGAACCCAAATCAAAACCCCAATCAAAATCCGAATCAAAACAAAAATCAAAATCAACCGCAAAAAGTTAGACAGGAAATTATTTTTCCAGACGATGTAGCTGAAAATGAACCTGAAAACTCAGTTCCTGAACCATTTGAAGAACAAAAAGTTGTTGCTCAAAATCAGGAGAACGAGCAGGAAGTTGTGATTCAGGATGAAGTAACGCAGGAAAATGCGGACGACAAAAAGAATGAGCAGCTGAATAAGAAAAAGAACTTTGAGAATAACCCGAAATGGGAAAACCGCGAAAATCAAGGCCCGAAACAGCCAAAACATCAACAGAATCAGGAAAAACCTTATGAATTTGATGGAATCATCAGCAACACTGGTGTTCTTGAAATTATGGTCGATGGCTACGGATTCCTGCGTTCATCAGATTTCAACTACCTGAACTCGCCTGATGACATTTATGTTTCACAATCGCAAATTAAACTTTTTGGGCTAAAGACCGGCGATACAGTTACCGGAACAATCCGTCCGCCAAAAGAGGGCGAAAAATATTTCCCATTAATTAAAGTAATCGAAATCAACGGAAGAACACCGGATTACATCCGCGACCGTGTGCCTTTCGAGCACTTGACTCCTTTGTTTCCAAACGAAAAATTCAATATTACCGGCAACGGTCACGATAACATTTCTACCAGAATTATTGATCTCTTCACTCCGATTGGTAAAGGACAGCGCGGATTAATTGTAGCGCAGCCTAAAACCGGTAAAACAATGCTACTCAAAGAAATAGCCAATGCAATTGCAGCCAATCATCCTGAAGTTTACATGATGGTTCTGCTGATTGATGAGCGTCCGGAAGAGGTTACTGACATGGCCCGCCACGTAAACGCGGAAGTTATTTCGTCAACTTTTGACGAACCTGCTGAACGTCACGTACGGGTAGCAAACATGGTTCTCGAAAAAGCAAAACGCCTTGTTGAATGCGGACATGATGTGGTAATCCTGCTTGATTCAATTACCCGTTTGGCCCGTGCTTACAATACAGTTTCGCCGGCTTCAGGAAAAGTACTTTCGGGTGGTGTTGATGCGAATGCGCTGCACAAACCAAAACGTTTCTTTGGAGCAGCCCGTAACATCGAAGAAGGGGGCTCACTCACAATTCTTTCAACTGCTTTGACCGAAACCGGTTCTAAGATGGACGAAGTGATCTTCGAAGAATTTAAAGGTACCGGTAACATGGAATTACAGCTCGACCGGAAATTGTCGAACAAACGTATTTTCCCTGCTGTCGATATCAATGCATCGAGCACCCGCCGTGAAGATTTATTGATGACGAAAAGTGTACTCGATAAAATCTATATCTTGCGAAATTTCCTTGGCGATATGAACTCGAATGAAGCAATGGAATTCCTAAAAACAAGAATCATGAGAACCGATTCGATTGAAGAATTCCTGATTTCAATGAATGACGGATAAAATATTCAGTCACAGTGTTCAGTGTTCAGAAAGGCATACTGCCAACTGAGACTGAACACTGCGACTATTTTAGTCCCAGCTTAAAGTTAAAACTTGTGGACGGCTGAACAGACTCGGAATTAATGAACTTCTTCAGAATTCGCTTTACCACATTTGCTGTAATTATTTCTCCTGAATAATCAATCAGAAACCGGTTGAAACCACTTATCTCCAACTGATTGCGGTAATGAAACAAAGCAACCGGAATGGTAGGGTAAACAATCGTAATTCCATCCTTAACTGCAATCCTGAATTTTTTGTTGTTCTCGTCGGCAAACATTTTTGATTCCTGATGCGACTTGACCGGCATGCGCGAATAAAACAACTCCGGATAAAAATACAGCGGAACAATCCCCTGCCGGTTTTTCATCGACAACAAATTTTCCAGATCATTTTCCTGCGGATAAATAAAATCACTGATTTGTTCATCGTTTAAAGCCTTTGCAGCCGCATCGTTCAATACATACACATTCTCGTTGCAACTAACTTTCACACCTTTTGGAAGCAGCAATTTCTGTGACAAATGACTAATGAAAAACTGGTTAAATCCTGAAGCGGCCAATCTTTCAGCCAGATTCCGGTAAAATTCAAGGTTATTTTCAGAAATAAACTTGGGAAATTCGATGCGAATTTTTTGGCGGTTCGTCTGAAGTAAAGTGACATTCGGATCAAAGTTTTCCCAATCGGATTTTTTATACGAAAGAATTACTGCATCGTAATCTTCGAAACGAAGTTTTGCAATCCACTCCGGGCTACCGACACGAACCAGCAGCATTGATTGTTGTGGTTTTCCCGAAAAGTTGATGCTACTCCTAATCTCATTCTTGTTTACAAATTGCTTTTTCAATTCAGGCAAAGTATTCACATTTCCTAACCGTGACGAAAAACTTTGAGTCTTCAGCCTGACCAACAACACATCATCGCCCTTTTTGATTTTTCCGGCCAAATCAGTTGGTATATGGTAAAGATTTCCGACCAGTTTAAAATTCTCCACTTTCACGTACAACTGATCATCCTCATTTTTAGTTCTGATGCGCAAACGATAACCATCGCCAAGCGGTAAGCTGCTTTGAAATGAAATTGTATTTTTTGTCACTTCATCAATTTTCCCGATCAGTTTTCCGGTTGAAGGATCATCTGTAATTCCGTCGCTGATATCGCCACCCAAAAAGTAGGAGGTTTTTTCACGCCCTGTATCAGATTCAAGCATTTCGGCAGCTTGCGCAATTTTTTCAGGATTGTCCAACGCAATCCGATATGCTTTGCAAACCTGAAATACATAATCGGCAGATTTCATCCGGCCTTCAATTTTCAACGAATGAATTCCGATATCCACAATTTTTTGCAGGTTACTGAGCTGCTGATTGTCCTTCAGGCTAAAAAGCGCGTGCTGCTCCTCCCCGTCCTGATACAAACGGCGGCAACTTTGTTTGCACAATCCCCGGTTCGCGCCCTGTCCACCGGCATAACTGCTAAAAAGGCACATTCCGGAGAAAGAATAACACAAAGCGCCATGCACAAACAATTCGAGTTCGGCCTTGCTTTCCTTTGCAATCTTTTCAAGTTCAGGCATTGTTAATTCGCGTGCCAGAACAGTACGCACGATTCCCTTCGAAGCCGCGAAATTTACGCCCACCGAATTGTGGTTGCCCATTTGGGTGCTTGCGTGAAGAACCAATTTTGGGAAAAACTTTCGTGCAATAAAATAAACGCCCCAATCCTGAATGATAACCGCATCAACTCGCAGCGAATTCAGAAATGACAAGACATCGATCAGTTGATCAACTTCCTTGTTCTTTATCAGCGTATTGAGGGTAATGTAAACTTTGACATCTTTTTCATGCGCTTTACTAACCGCAAGCTGAAGCATTGGTCGGGTAAAGTTGCTGGCCCTTCCGCGTGCGTTAAACTCCTCAAGTCCCATAAAAACAGCATCAGCACCTCCGTTTAAGGCGGCATAAAACGATTCGGCATTTCCAACGGGAGCCAATAATTCGGGCTTTTTATTTGTCATGGAACATTTTTAACTCCACAAAAGTATCAAATTTACCTTTTCTTTATCATCCAGATATCCTGGGGAAGCCAACCTTCTCCCTTTGCCGGCTTGGTTTCAATGTATTCCAAAATATCAACATTGCCGAAAAGTTTTTCCATAAAACCAGTTGGATGAAAAGCAGAATAAGTTCGGTGCCCTTCTTTAACTTTTCCGCGAATTACCAATTCTCCGTTATTGAAGTGTACGAGCTCCGACTCGGTTAATTTAACCTTGAAATTATTTCCCTGTGTTGTCAGAAACATAATTCCACCTGGTTTTAGAATCCGAAACAACTCATTGTACCAGTCGTGGTGCAACTGTTCCGACAAATGGGTGAAAATGGAAATGCCATAAATCATATCAAAAAAATCATCTGCATACGGTAAACTGGCATTTAAGGAGTTTTTATTAAAACTGATGCCGGGGAGATTTTCGGTACACCAATCAATTGTTTTTGCATTGTAATCGGTTCCAAAATATTCGCAACCATTTCCAATAACAACAGGAAGATGCCGGATGATGCGTCCGGGACCACATCCCCAATCCAATATCTTTTTGTCTTTCAGTTCAGTATGTTTCCTGAAATGATTGGCAACCCATTTTGCAGTAT
Source organism: Prolixibacteraceae bacterium (assembly GCA_019459485.1). Taxonomy (GTDB): domain Bacteria; phylum Bacteroidota; class Bacteroidia; order Bacteroidales; family Prolixibacteraceae; genus Aquipluma. Next base: position 61,090 of record JAIBEZ010000011.1, on the reverse strand, counting down.
CAATACTTTCGGTATAATACTTCTGATAGTTTATTTGAAATGATTCATATATGAGGTAATCAGGCGGAAGTTTTACCTGAGGGTTATTCTTTCTGAATGTTCTGTTTATTTTACGGTTTTTGAAACGCTCCAAATAATATCTGATCCAATCGGTCAAATAAATTAGTCCAAGCTGACGTAAAATATTGGATATCTGTCCTTTTTTCATTCTAAATTAATTTGTCGGAAAATTAAAAATGCGCAATAATCATTGTTCAATAATTTTGACCAAAGTAAAGATTTAACCATAAACATCCAAATTTCCACATTACAATGATTCCTTATTTTTAACAATTCTAAATTACACTTTTCAACCTATTTTGATATCTCTGGATAGCAATTGGTAATTTTGAAAGATTACTTTTGTAGTATTAAGTTTTGAAAATGCAAAATCTGGTAAACATTCACAACATTCTACAGGAGCAATCCCGTTTAACAATCAGAAGAGAACTTCTGAATGAAATAGACTGGAACCAAAGGATTATCGGGATCAAAGGATTTCGGGGCGTGGGAAAAACAGCTTTCCTGATTGATATTGTGAAAGAAAAATTTCTGAACGACAAAACCTGCCTGTATGTCAACCTCAACAATTTTTACTTTACCAAAAGGAAAATCATTTCGTTTGCTGACGAATTCTACAAAACAGGCGGCAAAACACTGATTCTCGACCAAATACATAAATACCCGGATTGGGCTTCAGAATTAAAAACCTGCTACGATAATTTCCCGGAACTACAAATCATCTTTTCAGCATCACCGGTACTTCGCGTTATCGAAGGAAACAATGACTTGCAAAATATTGCCAAAATTTATCATCTCGAAGGCCTTTCATTTCGCGAATACCTGAATTACCAGTCGAACCTGAATTTCAGAAGATACACTTTTCAGGAAATCCTGACCGATCATGTAAAAATAGCACAGGAAATTACCACAGAGATAAAACCACTGGCTTTTTTAAATGACTATCTGAAAGATGGGTTCTATCCGTATTTCCTCGACAACAAAGGCTTTTACAACGAAACGCTTTTAAAACACATTAATCTGGCATTGGAAATTGATGTGACTTACCTCAATCAGATTGATTTGCAATACCTCCCAAAACTGCGGAAGTTATTACAGATCATCGCCAGCCAGGCACCTTTTTCACCCAACGTGAGCAAGCTTAGCGCCGATGTACAAACGTCGCGGGCAACCATCATGAATTACCTTCGATATCTAAAAAATGCGCGGATCATTAACCTTTTGTTCTCGAACGGCAATGAGGACGAGATTAAAAAACCGGATTTGGTTTATCTGCATAACACAAATCTGATGTATGCTATTGACCCGGCCAATATCAGCAACAATACTTTAAGACAAACATTCTTTTATAACCAATTGGGATATCAGCATCAGGTAAAAAGCTCCGGGAAGGCTGACTTTAAAGTTGACGACGAATTCCATTTTTCAGTGGGAAACAAATATACTGTTCCTATTGATGACGAATCGTTTGCAGCCGCAGATATGATTGAACTTGGTTCAGGAAGAATTATCCCGCTTTGGCTGTTCGGGTTTTTATATTAGAAAAGATTGAAAAGTTGAAAAAGATTGAAAAATTAAATCAAAATAATTTAAACATTACAAAAATGGCAAATAAAAAAAAGTTCATTACATGTGACGGAAACTATGCCGCAGCGCATATTAGTTACATGTTTAGTGAGGTAGCTTGTATCTACCCAATTACGCCATCATCAACCATGGCCGAATATGTTGACGAGTGGGCAGCAAACGGAAAAACCAATTTGTTTGGCCGTCCGGTGCGTTTGGCCGAAATGCAGAGCGAAGGTGGAGCTGCCGGTGCAGTTCACGGTGCATTGCAGTCGGGTGCATTAACTACGACTTACACTGCTTCACAGGGTTTGTTGCTGATGATCCCAAACATGTACAAAATTGCAGGAGAGTTACTTCCATGCGTTTTTCATATCAGTGCCCGTGCTTTGGCTGGTCATGCATTGTCGATTTTCGGTGACCACGGCGACGTTTACTCAGCACGCCAAACTGGTTTTGCCATGTTGGCTGCCGGATCGGTGCAGGAAGAAATGGACCTTGCCGGTGTTTCTCACCTGGCAACTTTAAAATCACGCGTTCCTTTCATGTCATTTTTTGACGGATTCCGTACTTCACACGAAATTCAGAAAATCGAAGTAATCGACAAAGAAGACATGCGTCCGCTGATTGACATGAACCTGATTCAGGAATTCAGAGATCGTGCTTTAAATCCTGAACACCCTGTAACAAAAGGTACCGCTCAGAATCCTGACATTTTCTTCCAGGCAAAAGAAGCTGCGAACCGTTTTTATGATGCAGTTCCGGATATCGTTGAAGATTACATGCAGGAAATCAAAAAAATTACCGGACGCGAATATCATCCATTCACTTATTATGGTGCTGAAGATGCTGAAAACATCATCATCGCAATGGGTTCGGTTACCGAGACAATCCGCGAAACAGTTGACTACCTGAATGCTCAGGGCAAAAAAGTTGGTTTGCTGGTTGTACATTTATATCGTCCATTCTCAACCAAATATTTCCTGAATGTATTGCCAAAATCTGTAAAACGCATTGCAGTTCTCGACAGAAGCAAAGAACCCGGAGCAAACGGAGAACCTTTGTACCTTGATGTTTGCGAAGTTCTTTACGGAACAGAAAATGCTCCTCTTATTGTTGGCGGACGTTTCGGATTGGGTTCAAAAGACACCACTCCTGCCCAGATACTTTCAGTTTTCGAAAACCTTGAACTGAACGAACCTAAAAATCAATTCACCATCGGTATTGTTGACGATGTTACTTTCAAATCGCTTCCTTTAAAAGAAGAAGTAAACGTTGCTCCTGCCGGAACTTACGAAGCTAAATTCTACGGCTTGGGCTCTGATGGTACTGTTGGCGCCAACAAAAACTCCATCAAAATCATTGGTGAAGCAACCGATAAATACTGCCAGGCTTATTTTGCCTACGATTCAAAAAAATCAGGCGGATTTACTTCGTCTCACCTTCGTTTTGGTAATGTGCCAATCCGTTCACCTTACCTGGTAAATACTCCTGACTTTGTGGCCTGCCACGTTCCGGCATACCTTCATCTTTACGATGTATTGAAAGGTTTGAAAAAAGGCGGTTCATTCCTGTTGAACTCGATTTGGGACGAGGATGAAACTGTAAAAAGACTTCCTGACGGCATGAAAAAATACATGGCCGAAAACGATATCAAATTTTACATCATCAACGGTACCAAACTGGGCGAAGAAATTGGTTTGGGAAATCGTACCAATACGATCATGCAATCGGCTTTCTTTAAGATTACTGAAGTAATTCCATTCGAAACTGCTGTTTACGAAATGAAAAAAGCCATCGTAAAATCGTATGGCAAGATGGGCGAAAAAGTAATCAACATGAACTACGCTGCTGTTGAAGCCGGCGGAAATAATGTAGTAAAAATTGACGTACCCGCTGAGTGGAAAAAAATTGTAATCAGTGCAGAGTCAGACGACAATGAACGTCCGGCCTACATTAAGAATATTGTAGATGTAATCAACGCGCAGAAAGGCGACGATCTTCCGGTAAGTACATTCCTTGGTGCTGAAGACGGCACATTCCAATCGGGAACAGCTGCTTTCGAAAAACGTGGTATTGCCGTAAACGTTCCTGAATGGCAGGCAGAAAACTGTATCCAGTGTAACCAGTGTGCGTACGTTTGTCCTCACGCTGCAATCCGTCCGTTCCTGATCAATGCTGACGAAATGGCTACTCTGCCTGATGGAACAAAATCACTCCAGGCAGTGCCAAACAAACAATTCCCGAATTTGAATTTCCGCATTCAGGTAAGTGTTTTGGATTGTACAGGTTGCGGTAACTGTGCCGATGTTTGTCCATCGAAAACCAAAGCTCTGGAAATGAAACCACTTGGAACCCAGGAAGCTGAAATTTCACGTTGGAACCATTTCGATTCAAAAGTATCGTACAAGGAAAAAGTTGTTGAAAAGAATAAATCGGTTAAAAACTCACAGTTTGCTCAGCCATTGTTCGAGTTCTCAGGAGCTTGCGCCGGTTGTGGTGAAACTCCATACATCAAACTGATTTCGCAATTATATGGCGAACGCATGATGGTTTCAAATGCCACAGGTTGTTCTTCAATCTATGGCGGTTCAGCTCCTTCAACTCCATATTGCAAACACAAAGAAAGCGACAAAGGTATTGCCTGGGCTAACTCTTTGTTTGAAGACAATGCTGAATATGGATTTGGTATGGCTGAAGGTGTTGCCGCACAACGCGACCGCATTGAGATGATCATGAAAAATGCGATCGCCGATGGTGCAACTGATGCCGAAAAAGAAGCTTTCGCTGCCTGGATTGAAAACAAATTGAACAGCGAAACGACTGAAGAAGTTTCAGCAAAAGTTCGCGAGTTATTGGCCGGAAGTGATGCTGTTTATGCGAAAGAAATCATGGGATTGAAACAATACCTGGTTAAAAAATCGCAATGGATCTTCGGTGGAGACGGTTGGGCTTATGATATTGGCTACGGTGGTTTGGACCATGTTTTGGCTTCAGGCGCTGATGTAAATGTTTTGGTAATGGATACCGAAGTTTACTCAAATACAGGCGGTCAGGCATCGAAATCAACTCCGGTTGGCGCTGTAGCTAAATTCGCTGCTTCAGGAAAACGCATCCGCAAAAAAGACCTTGGTGTTATGGCCATGTCTTACGGATATGTATATGTTGCACAAGTTTCGATGGGCGCCAATCAGGCTCAATACCTGAAGGTTATCCGCGAAGCCGAAGCTTATCCGGGACCATCACTGATCATCGCCTATTCGCCATGTATCAGCCACGGATTGAAACAATCGATGGGGCGTACACAGAACGAAGAAAAACTGGCCGTTGAATGTGGATACTGGAGCTTATACCGCCACAATCCGATGCTCGAAGCAGAAGGAAAGAACCCATTCGTTCTGGACTCAAATGCTCCGGACTGGACGAAATTCCAATCGTTCCTGATGGGCGAGGCGCGTTACAGCTCACTCAAAAAAGCATTCCCTGAAGTAGCTGATGAACTTTTCACGGCTGCCGAAGCAAATGCGAAATGGAGATACAACGGTTATAAAAGAATGGCCTCAATGGATTATGCTCCAGCAGAATAAAGACCAATCAAAATATGGTCATGACACACCCAAATTTCCGTCGTGACCAACACATCAAAAACTCCGGAGTAATTTTACTTCGGAGTTTTTTTATGCTTAATTATTTCATTTACCATGTTCCTTTTCCTGAAAAATGGTTAATTTCGACAAACTTAAATCAGCATCAACCATGAAACGACGAAATTTTTTAAAAGGTACAGCCGCAATGGCAGCAGTCACTGTAACGGGTAGTTCACTAAGTGCAAATAACCTTCCGGCACAAGACAACGAGTTTTATGAATTCAGGGTTTATCAACTTACCGGTGGTGGAGCAAAAAATACCTTGAAATCTTATTTTACTGAAGCGTTAATGCCACTTTTCAGTAAGTACGGCATCAAACTCGGAGCTTTCGAAGAACTCGACAAGGAAGATCCGCCAAAGGTTTATACCCTGTTTGTCTATCCGTCAGTTGAGGTATATTTTAAACTTCAAAAAGAACTCACTACCGACAAAAATTACATGGCAGCAGGCAAATCCTACTTTGAATTACCAGCCACAAAACTGGTTTTCGAGCGCTACGAAACCTATTTAATGGAAGCTTTTGACGGAATTCCGAAGTTGAAATTTCCGGAGAAAAACAGGGGTTTACTTGAACTCCGCACCTACGAAAGTTACAACGAAGATGCCGCACGAAGAAAAATGGCCATGTTCAATGACGAGGAATTGCCTTTGTTTGAAAAAGTAGGACTTCATCCTGTATTTTTCGGTAAAATACTGGCAGGCAGGCTCATGCCAGCTCTAATGTACATGCTTTGGTTTACCGATATGGAGCAAAGGGAAGCAAACTGGAAGAAATTCGGGGAAAGTCCGGAATGGAAATCAATGTCGGGCAAAGCAATTTATGCCGACACAGTGAGCAAAGTCCGCAAAAAATTTCTTGTACCAACCGACTACTCGCAAATTTAATGTTACCGAAGAAATTAATATTATTGGTGTTGACAGCCATCATTCTATTTGGTGGCTGCACCAACACCCGCTACCTGACTGATCCCACAAGCATCGGACGCCAAAAGGATATGAAGTCAAACAGGGTAGGTAAAAACATTGGCGAAGGATGTATGAATATGACATTGTTTGTACTTGCCGGTGTATTAAACTTTGATTTTGAACCGGTCGAGAGTGAACGAGCTTTTAAAAGGATTTCAGTCACCAACGAATCAACCGATACGTTGTTTGTTAATATGGTCACAGATGTTGTATGGAAAGAAGCTGGCTACTGCGATGTCATGGGAATAGTGCTTCCACCGGCAGCCAAACAAAAATTACTCCTTCCTTATCCTGCCGCTTACAATGTTTATTTCCAAACACCTTTTACTGAAGAAGAAAAACTGGAAGTACGAACCGACAGTAAACTTCGCCGGATTAGACTAAGAGCAGGCATGACGGTAGTCAATGAATGAAAGCCAGCCTGTAGTTCATATCCGATGTGAACTGACATAGGTTTCAATCATTGAATTGTACTTAAACATCAACTTCTCAACATATAAATTCCCTATCTGAAAAGGAAACACACCGATGCAATTCACTGGCAAAACTTTTGGCGAAGTACCAGTTAAAAAAACTGCATCATATTTATTTATTTCTGATGCAAAAACAGCCTCTTCGATGATTGGAAAAGCCAATTCTGTCAGGCATTCCAAAACTTTTTGTCGTGTAACGCCCACCAGCACCTGATGAGCCGGAGCGGTAAAAAACCGGTTTCCCTTCACAAAAAACACATTCGAACGGCTTCCTTCGGTAATCAATCCATCCCGATTTACCAGTAAAACTTCATAAAGGTTTTGATCTGCAATTAATTGATTTGCTTTTTTACGGACAGTGTTCTGTACAACCTTGGCGTTCGGGTTTTCCCGTTCAGCAAAAAGAAGTTCGGTATTAACACCCTTTTCGTAATCATCCGCGCCAGGATAGCTATGCGAAATAAACGAAAATGACCAATGGTTCTCTTTCCCAGATTCAGCAAGAACAAATTTCACATTACCATTTTCAAGTTGGTTAAGTATCGCCAGCTCCATAATTTTATGCCTGAATTCAGCAAAATCCATTTCAAAATGGAAACCGCTCATTTGAACCGAAGAAACTAACCTGGAATAATGATCTTCCAAAAAAAGCGCAATACCGTCAATAATACGAATCACCTCATAAACAGACTTATCGGAGTTTAGCAGCGTGGTATTTAATTCAGAATGAAACAAAATTCCATGATTGGTAACAATGTATTTTTCCCTTTTATCGCCTGTTTCTTTTGCGGTGCTCATATATTTAATTGTGGTTTAATATTCTTAATAATTGCTCAGGTCAATGATGAAAAAACAATGAATTAATCCCATACCTTAGCAAACTAATACAATAACTGTTTTGTTTAGTTTGTAAAATCTTCCTATGAAAAACAGAATCGCCATAAAAATAACGCTAATATACTTTATTACCGGTTTTCTGTGGATTCTTTTTTCCGATCAGTTTATCCTAAAATTAGCAGGAACGAGCAATTCGATCACCGTAATTCAAACCTACAAAGGATGGTTTTATGTAAGTGTAACCGCTTTTTTATTGTTCCTTTTAGTCAGAAATGAAATAAACAAGAAAAATAAAATCGCAGCTGATTTAATAAAGGCCAAGGAAAAAGCTGAAGAGTCAGACCGTTTAAAATCAGCATTTCTATCAAACATGTCGCACGAAATCAGGACTCCTTTAAACGGAATTATGGGCTTTTGCGAACTGATGGTTGACGAATCGTACAGCAATGAGAACAAGCAAACATATGCAAAACACATTATAAACAATGGGAATGAGTTGCTTAAGCTGATCAATGATATAATGGATATATCCAAAATACAGGAAAATCAGTTTTTGATCACAAAAAGCAGTTTCCTTTTAAATTCAATGCTCGAAAACTTTTGCATTGAACTTCAGAAATCGGAACTAAGATTAATGCGAAATCAGGTCGAAACCCTACTGATAAAAGGGAATGAAAATAACTTTGAATTGTTTACCGATCCGCAAATTCTTACCAAAATACTGCAAAACTTAATTAACAATTCCTTTTTCTTTACAAAAGCTGGTTTTGTACGTTTTGGATACAGGGAACTTGCTTCAGGAATTGAATTCTTTGTAGAAGATTCAGGCAGCGGAATTGAAGATGAAAACAAAGAAATGATTTTCAGGCCATTCTTCAAAGGCAATAATCCTGTAATTGGAAATAAAGGTTTCGGATTGGGTTTAGCAATTAGTAAAGGACTTGTGAATTTACTCGGAGGCGAACTGAAATTCGATTCCAAACCCAATGGTGGCAGTCGTTTTTATTTTGTATTAGATAATGAACATATTCTGTACAATCGCAAAAAATGAAGATCGCAATCACCTGCAATTAAAGTCAACTTCAGATCACATACAAAATTTTCCGACCGTATTAAAGCACAAAAAGCCACCACTTCTATTAAGCGGCGGCTTTTTGCAGACACATGTGTCATAGCTCTATTTAACGATTAACTTTTCAGTTTGTTTACGACCGTTTTTCGTTACACTTACAAGGTACATCCCGGGCGATAAATTCCCGACATTGTATGACAACCTGGAGTCGTTTGCCGGAATATCAACCACAATTCTTCCGTCCAATCTGACAATACTGACGGTCAACTTCGAATCTAAATCAAAATTCTCATCAAGATCAATTGTTAAATTGGATGAGGCTGGGTTTGGATATATCCTGAAAATTTGTTCTCCCTCTGAAATTTCAACTGAGCTGGTAGGTGTTAATGGAACCAAAACCACGTCGAGCACATGTACTACACCGTTGTCGGTTTCAATATCAGCAACAATTACCTTTGATTGATTGATAAATACGCCATTGGCATTTATTGAAACTGTAACTAATTTTCCTGAAAGAGTAGTTACCACTTGTGAGTTACTCAAATCGGAAGACATTACTTTTCCTGCAACCACATGGTATTTTAAAATATCAGTCAATGCTCCGGAAGGATCTGCTAAAAGTGCTTCAACTGCTCCGGCAGGCAATGCGGCAAATGCGGCATCGGTTGGTGCGAACACCGTAAACGGGCCATCACCCGACAGGGTTTCGGCCAAACCGGCAGCAATTACAGCTGCTTCAAGAGTTGTGTGGTTTTCGCTGTTCACTACAATATCAACCACGGTGGTTTTTCCAGCAACAGAGAAAGCACTGAATAAAACTATGCTTAAGGTTGCTGCTAATACTTTCTGAAAATTGGTCAGAAGGTTTTTCATTGTTGTTGTAAAATTTGCCATCGTATTTAGTTTTAAAGTTCTAAATGAAAACAGCAATTGATTTATTAATGTTTAATCTTTTAGAGTAAACGTTAAACATTTAATTTTAAAATTCCATTTCAAACGAATTCATATGGATAATAACAATCTGAATAAAAGCACTTTAAAATGCCATTACAATTAAATGGAATGCTGATAAAAAAGATTACGCGTTTGGAATTATTAACAAATTTTACGTTTGTTGATGTCGTAGCAGGTAACAAAAAAGCCGTCACTTTTCAGAAGTAACGGCTTTTTTGTTGTTTGACTATCTTTCTAATAATGAGAAAGTTTTATTTTTTTGTAGTGGCAATTACACCCCTGAAATATCCGATTGATTCAGCAATTCCCATAAACGGATCGGTCATATCTTTTTCGTGTTCGAGGCTGCAAACACCGGTATATTTAACTTTTCTCAGCATTTTCACAAATGCGGGAAAGTCGATAACTCCCCGACCAATTTCCAGCGAATAACCAAGTTTGGTTGTTCCGGTGACATCTTTAATATGAATGTCGAAAACACGGGAGATGTATTTCTTCAGGTCTTTCACAGGATCTTTGCCATTTCTGGTATCATGACCAATGTCGAGACACATGCCAATGCGCGGATCAAGGTCCTTCACATGGTTCCAGACATCCTCAGCATCAGGGTATAGTTTTATATCCGGCCCGTGAAGGTGAATGGCATAATTGTAACCATATTCTTTAACTTTTTTATCTACATAAGGAAGAAGTTCTACGTTCGGCACGCCAACGATGAGTTTCACACCAACCCGTTTGGCATACTCGAAAGCATTGTCTATTTCTGCTTCTGTTTTCATATAGATTGGCCCCACGGCATAACCGGTCAAGCCTTTTACTTATAATTTGGCATGAAAATCGTCAATTTCAGCGTCGGTACTTTTAAATGGCAAATGGAAATCTTTGATACAGAGATAATGTACATCAGCCTTTTGCAAGGTCTCCAATGTTTTGTCAAGATCAAACTTTACAAAAGTATAACCAGCCATTCCGACTTTAAATTTCTCTCCGGTTTCAGGAGGGGGTTGTTGCCCGGGGCGTTCCGGTTGTTGTGCCTGAACAGCAATACCTGTCATTAATACAAATAACAGGAAAACAGATATTTTTTTCATCATGGTAAATTAATTTTAATCGATTTATAGGTACACAAAACTAGGAAAATTAATCAGTAAATTTCGCTCAAAGTTGTTTGACATTCAGGAAAAGGGAAACCTGATAGGATGAAAATCCCTAAAGAATTATTTCAGGATAATTTTTTCCCCTTTAATGACTTTTCCAATAAATGTAGTTGCATTCTTTTCAAAAACTTCTGTGTTCTCTGTTGAGAAATACTTCACATTTCCGGATTTCGAGCATCTCCGGTCCATCTCAGGATGACGAAATAAATACTCCATCAATTTAGCGCTAACCACTTTCCCTTGTTCAAGAATATGAATCCCTTCAGGAACAAATTTTTTAATTGCCGGCATTAGTAAAGGATAATGTGTACAACCTAAAATGATAGCATCAATTTCTGGATCGGAATTCATCAAATTGCGGATATTCTTCTCAACAAAATAGTCAGTACCAGATGAATCAAGTTCATTATTCTCGACCAAAGGAACCCAGATAGGACAAGCTTCCTGGGTGGTTTTAAACACCTTTCCGCCAGCCCATTTTTCGAGTTCAATCGGATATGAGTCGGAAAGTACGGTTCCAACAGTTCCCAGAATTCCAACATGACCGTTGCTTGTATAATCGCCTATCGATTCAACTGCCGGACGGATTACTCCCAAAACCCTTCTGTCGGGAAATAACCGGGGAAGGTCGTTTTGCTGAATGGTACGCAATGCTTTTGCAGAAGCGGTATTGCAAGCCAAAATAACCAACGGGCAGCCCATCTCAAAGAGTTTCTGCACTGCCTGCAAGGTATATTCGTAAACAACTTCAAACGATCGAGAACCGTAAGGAGCCCGCGCATTATCGCCCAAATAAACGAAATCGTAGTTTGGCATATCCTGAATAAATTCCTTCAGGATGGTCAATCCGCCATAACCTGAATCGAATACTCCGATGGGTTGAAACTTGTCTGTCATTTGAATTTGAATTTCATTCGAAAATATGGGTATAAATTTATTGATTATTAAACGTTCTCATGGAACTCACACGCCAGAAAGCATCCAATTTGAACATTAATTTTCATAAACTTATTGCGCCGCCACCTTTGATATAATTTCCAGTGGCATGTTCGTTTCAACAAAAATAAAAAAAGCCACCTTAAAAAGATGGCTTTCATATACATTAATAATAACAATATCTACTTGATACCTAATTTTGTTTTTACCAGAGGCATTAAATCAAGGCTTTCTTTCGAGTTGTAAAGAATTGTTCTTGAACTCATGTCAAAAACGTAGATAAGTCCTTTTTCAGCGCCAACTTCTTTTACAGCCTTGTCAGCTTTTTCAAACACCGGTTTTAACAATTCGCCCTGTTTTGCCTGTAATTGCTGTTGTGCACTTTGCTGATATGTCTGGATCCGTTCGTTCATTGCTCCCAAATCCTCTTCTTTCATCTTGCGCACTGTTTCCGATAAAGAATCTCTTTTTGTAGCAAATTCTAAATATTTTGCCTGGAACTCTTTCTGCATCATGCCCAAAGCATCTTCCAATTCCTTTTGGTAAGCCACAAATTGGCTTTCTGCAGTAGCTCTTTCAGGCATTACTTCAATCAAAGCCTGTAAGTCAACATGACCAAATTTTGGCGTCTGAGCATTGGCAAAACTTGCTGAAAACAACAATATTCCTAAAACACAAATTTTCAAAACACTTTTCATACTTTCTAGTTTAAATTTTTTTGTGACAAATTTATAATATTAATTTTTATAACCAAGTTTTGCCAAAACCTGATCGGAAAGATCAAATTTTGGATTGGTATAGATAAGGGTAATTCCGTTTGCTTTATCAAAGATAACGGCATAATTTCCTTCATTGGATATTTCCTGAATTGCATTGAAAACATCATCCTGAATAGGCTTTATCAAACCCTGACGCTTTTTAAACAAATCGCCTTCTCTTCCAAAATATTTACGCTGCAATTCTTTGTATTCCTTTTCTTTGGTAATGATTACATCTTCACGTTTTCTTTTCATCTCGTCCGAAAGCAAAACACTCTCCGATTGAAAATCCTTGTACATCTGTTCAACCTCTGCGTGCATCGACTCAAGTTCCTTTTGATATTGAGCCGAAAGCTGATCAAGTTGCTCCTGAGCTGCATTGTATGAAGGAATGTTTTCAAGAATATACTCCGTATCGACGTACCCAAATTTCTGTGCAAACGTTGTTGCTGCCCCAAGCAACAAAATTCCAGTAATAATAAACAGTTTCCTCATGATGGTATGTTTTAAATTGTTTCAAGCGTGGTTTAATCAAATACCAGACCAAATCAAAAATGACTAAAATTGTTGTCCGATTACAAAATGGAACTGACTTCCGGCAGCGTCGCTTTGACCAGAAACCTCATCAAATCCATATCCCCAGTCGATTCCCATTAAACCAAACATTGGCAGGAAGATACGAACACCTGCACCAGCCGAACGATGAAGTTTAAACGGATTGTAATCGCTGAAATTATTCCATGCATTACCGGCTTCAAGGAAACCAAGTACATAGATGGTTGAAGATGGCTTGAGGATCACAGGATATCTGAGTTCCATTGAAAGTTTGTTATAGATGTTCGATCCGTAGCCAGTACTCAAACTGTAATCCTTGTACCCGCGAAGTGAAACAATATCACTTCCGTATAAATTGTATCCCGACATTCCTGAACCTCCAACACGGAAACCTTCGAACGGAGATTTTCGGTTGACATCGTAATAACCCAAAAATCCATATTCAAATTTGGTATGAACAACCAAATTCCTGTTTTTCGAAATCGGAGAATACCAATCGCCCTTGAACATCCATTTGTGGTATTCAATCCATTGGTAACGTTCCTGATTTGAAAGGGTTGGATCGCTGTAGTCAACACCATTGATTAACGAATATGGCGGAGTTAACTGAAGCGAAAGGGAAAAACTTGATCCACTACGTGTATATAATGGATTATCCAAAGAGTTTCGACCAAAGGCAGTTTTAAAACTGAAGTTGTTAAATCCTCCGTTGCCGCTGCTGTTTCCATCATTCAGGAAATAGTAATATCCTGCCATATTTTGCAGTTCGTAATGTTGAAACGACAGTTCGTGGTACATGGTAAAATAATCATCAGGCCATGACAAGCGGTAACCGTAACCCAATGCTGCTGCAGAAGTTATCTGTATCTGATCGTCTTCCTCTGCCTGGTTATCGTAAGTGTAACTGCTTCCATAGTCGTAACCAGTGTATCCGCCATAGCCATAACCACCATAGCCACCGTAGCCACCACCATAACCGTAAGGAGAATATCCACCGCCATAACCTCCTCCATATCCACCACCGTAACCACTGTACGGATCGTTGTACATGCTGCTGTATGAGTTATTGGCCGAATAATTTACTTTCGAATGCGACAATGAAAGTGTAAAAGAGTTTGGTTTTTTACCGCCCAACCATGGTTCGGTAAATGTAAGGCTGTATGATTTGTAAAATTTACCACTTGTTTGAGCCCTGATGCTTAGTGTTTGTCCATCACCGGTTGGCAAAGGCCTCCATGCTTCTTTATTCAGGATATTGCGTACCGAGAAATTGGAAAATTTCAAACCAACTGTTCCAACAAACATTTTAGCGCCCCAACCTCCGGAAAGTTCAATCTGGTCATTCGCTTTCTCAACGAGTTCGTAATTGATATCTACGGTACCATTTTCAGGATGTGGCCGCACATCAGGATTGATTGCTTCGGGGTCGAAGTGGCCCAATTGCGACAATTCCCTCACAGTACGGATAATATCAGATTTGCTGAACAGATCGCCTGGCAATGTGCGTAATTCGCGGCGAGCAACGTGTTCGTTTGTTTTTGTATTTCCTGAAATAATAATTTTATCGATGGTTGCCTGCCTGCCTTCCTGAATTCTCATTTCAAGGTCGATAGAATCGGCCTCAACCCGTGTCTCCATCGGCGAAAGGTTAAAGAATAAATAACCATGATCGAGATAGACATTGCTTACTGCATCCTCATCATCGCGGGTTCGTTTGTCCAGTAATTTCTGATCGAACACATCGCCTTTTTTGATCCCCAGAACTTGTGTCAGATAATCCGCAGGATAAACTGTATTTCCAACCCATTTGATATCGCGGAAATAGTATTTATTGCCTTCATCAATCCAAATATCCAGCCGAACCAGGTCATCTTCCAGCTTGGTAATCGAATCTTTTACAATGGTGGCATCGCGGTAACCTTTTTCATTGTATTTTTTAATCAGGCTAATTTTATCTTCCGAATACTTTTCAGCTAAAAATTTCTTCGAACTGAAAAAATTCATGAGCTTTTTTGATTTGGTTTTTTTCATCGATTTATCCAGGATCATCGGCTTCAGGTTGTCATTTCCGTGATAAACAATTTCACTGATTTTAACCTTTTCCTTTTTATCAACCATGATATCGAGAATAACACTGTTACTCTGAGCGGTATCATCACGCTGAATAATGTTGACTTCGGTATTTAAAAACCCTTTTTCGAGAAAGATATTCTTGATGGTTTTACTGGCAGAATTCACCTGATTATCGGTAACCTGACTGCCCTTCAGCAACAATACCTTTTCTGTAATATCATCTTTTTCCGATTTTGTTACGCCACTGAAATTAACTTCGGCCAATCTCGGACGTTCCTGCAAATTGATCCTCAACCAAATGCTGTCGCCAATAATTTTATCAGCAGTAATTTTTACGTCAGAAAACAATCCGTGATTCCAAAGTTTTTTAATCGAATTGGTAATTTCATCGCCCGGAATCAATATTTTATCACCCAAACTCAGACCTGAAATCTGAATGAGTACCTGGGTATCCAGATAACGAATTCCCTGAACTTCCAAACCTGCGATGGAGTAATTTTTAGGACTTGAATAATCGATGGAGAAATAGGTGCTGTCGGCTTCCTGAGAAAAGACTTTCGCGCTGATTAACAGCAATATAATAAACAGTTTTACGCTTTGCATTCTATACGTTATTGGATTAGCTTACTGATTGTTGACTTGTTTTTCCAAACCTTCTTTCTCTGTTCTGAAAGTCAAAAATGGCCTCAAATAAATCTTCTTTCCGAAAATCGGGCCACAATTTGGGTGTAAAATATAATTCGGCATAGGCAATTTGCCACAATAAGAAATTACTGATGCGGCATTCGCCACTCGTGCGAATGAGCAATTCAGGATCAGGCATTTCAGAAGTATTCAAATAACAATTCATCAAATCGTAATCAATCTCTGAAGGTTCCAGTTTACCCAGTTTTACCTGTTCGGCAATTCGTTTAACGGCTTCAACTATTTCCCATTTCGAACTGTAGCTAAGGGCCAAAACCAGTGTTAAACCAGTGCTGCCACTTAATTTATCAATCGACCATGCCAGTTTTTCCTGAACATTGTCCGGAAGGCTTTTTACGTCGCCAATAACCTGAAGCCGAACATTGCTTTTTTTCAACTCATCGGTTTCATCCGAAATAGCCTGTACCAAAAGCCCCATCAAGGCATCCACTTCTTCTTTCGGACGCGACCAGTTTTCGGTTGAAAAAGCATAAAGGGTTAGAAAATCGATTCCGATTTCTCCAGCTCCTTCAACAACCGATCGGACAGCCTCCACCCCATGCTCGTGGCCAAAGCTGCGCTCATTTCCAAACTGGGCGGCCCATCTGCCATTCCCATCCATAATGATGGCAACATGCTTTGGTATTCTTTCTTTTATCAGTTTGTCTTTAAACATTGTATCCGTTTAAACTATTTTGACACCGGACCAATTTAATCCGGTTCTAAATTCACTTTAATTATTTTCTGTTCTTCGAATTATTTTCAATACCCCAATCCAAAGTATTTTGCTTTGGTGTTCTCAAAGTCCATTCCTTGTTTCCGTATATCAATTTATAAACCAGATGAACCCCCAAATAAGCAGTCCAATCGTTGTTATGATATTGGTCTGTATATTTTACCTGAGTAACCACATCGCCATCAGGAATATCAAAACTTAAAGGATCATCAAGGTCATCCAACTTGTCGGAGAAGCTTTTCCTCATGCCTGCTTCAATTCCCAATCCAATGCGTCTGCTCAGATTAAACTTAAAACCTAAACCGAAAGGAATAGTTGGGGTAATTTCAGAACCTGACTGACCTATATACTGAAGGTCATAACTATAAGACTGCATTCCTACTCCACCAAAAACATAGGTTGAATAAGGAGTTGCCTTATCGCCGACAATGTATTTGAAATAATTGAATTCAAACTGAAGTGAAATATCAAGTACATTTTTATTAAAACCCGTGTATGTGTATCCCGGAACAGTAGTATTCCAAATTTGTGAATCGAATTCTCCGACAGCGCCTATATTGCTGTTTAAAACATTAAAGCGCATACCATATCTTGGGTTAAAATTAAATCGCACAAATGCTCCATAAGCCGGACTGATTGACTTTTGCCATTCCGTTTTCGTCATATCACCGAAATAAGTGCCTGATCCTCCGAAAAAACCAATATCAACGCTTTGTTGCCCATGCGCTTCAGAAACCATTAATCCTATCAAAAAAACCATTAATAATTGCTTCATTGAAATACAATTTTGAAAGGGTTTTAAACTCTGTAAATCATTCAGGCTCTATCATTTATATTCTGAACATAACACCTTTCAAGTGCTACAAAAGTAATACAATTCTTATATATCCATGCCTGATGCATACTATAAAACCCAAATAGAGGTTAAAAATTGTTAAGCTTGGTCTGAAATTAATTTCGTTTGTCAACACCCCACATCAGTTTATTCCTTAAAGTTGAGAAGAAACTGTGGTCTTTTAATCTGACAGTCTTGACATTAAAGGAAGCCTTGCGAATTTTCAACATAACCGAAAAGTAAATTGGTTCTGATTGGGAGTCAACCGAAGTAAGGAAATGAAGACCGCGGCCTTCAACCTGCAAAGTAATGGAATGATGGTCGGGCACAACAATTGGACGAACGGTCAGGTGATGGGCAGCTATCGGACTAATTACAAAATTCCGCGAATCGGGAGAAAGAATCGGGCCTCCAACACTGAGCGAATAGGCTGTTGATCCGGTGGGAGTTGCAATAATCAAACCATCGGCCCAATAGGTATTCAGGTATTCATCGTTTACAAAGGTGTTAATACTGATCATAGATGATGAATCAAGTTTGGTCACCGTGATTTCATTCAATGCATAATGAAAATCAGAATGGTCGTTGTGCGCAATTTCCAATTCCAACACAGTCCGTTCGTCAATAATTACATTTCCTGAGATAATGTCATCCAGCGCCTGTCCTATTTCAATACGCGAAATATCTGAAAGAAATCCAAGGCGGCCTGAATTGATTCCCACCAATGGGATTGAACTTTTTTGCGCCACCATAAATGATTTCAGCAAGGTTCCATCTCCACCAAGGCTGAAAATATATGACACATTATCAGGTAAATCTTCGCCGCTTTCAAATACCCCGGCAATTTCAGGTTTCAGGCAACAATCCTGTTGCATGTATTCCAGAAAGGGCCGGTAAACGAAATATTCAACTTGTTTCTCTTTCAACAAGTCCAGAAGTCTGGCAAATTCATCAACAAAATCAGGATTAACGGTAAGGCCGTAAAGTGCTATCTTCATTGGAAATAATAGAGTTGATGGATAGATTATTTGTCTTGAATCAGATATTCATAAATTTTATCAGTTGATCGTACCGGTCGTCGTATAAGTCTTGTATGATTGACTCATCCATATAAACCGCTTTAATATTGTAATCGTACCGCACAAATGTCTGAATTATTGACGACAAATCAACGACATTTATTTTCAGTGTGATGTCCATCATTTTCGAATCCTCTTCCTGATTGACATAAAAACTCAGAATCTTTGCATCATTGCCTTCAACTATCTGTGCAATTTGCGACAATGAATAATCGATCGAATTCAATTCCAACACGATAACTCCACCAGGTTCACGAACTGCAACCAAATCAGTAAACTTCTGAGCCAGGTCAAAAACAGTAATTACTCCACAATACTCATGATGAAGGTCGAGTACCGGTACAGCACTTAATTTTAGTACCGAAATGGCAGAAAAAACTTCATATATATGCTGATTGGTGTGAACATGCGGCGAAAGTAAATGCTCTACATAATCACCAACCGGTTTATCTGTGATGTTTAAATCGTATATAATCTTATCCGAGATCAAACCGATCAGTTCTTTCCCATCGACCACCGCCAAATGCGAAATCCTGAATATCTCCATCCAGTTGAGTGCTTTCTGACCGCTGTCAGTAAGCCTCAACGAAGGGACTACTTCAGAAAGGAGGTTTTGTGCTATCATCTTTTTAAGTTTTCATTATCAGCCAATCGAATCAAAAATCGTACCTTGCACCCATAAAATTCAGATCATGACCAGACTTAGCGTAAATATAAACAAAATAGCAACATTAAGAAATTCAAGGGGCGGAACCACACCGAGTGTCCTGGAAGCCGCAATTAATTGTCAAAATTTTGGTGCACAAGGAATTACTGTTCACCCAAGACCAGATGAGCGGCATATCCGAAAGCAAGATGTTTTTGACATTAAACCTTATATTACCACTGAGTTAAATATTGAAGGCTATCCGGGCGAAGATTTTATTCAAATGGTAATTGAGGTAAAGGCTGATCAGGTGACGCTGGTACCCGACGCCCACGATCAGCTCACTTCCGATCATGGATGGGATACCATTCAACACCTTTCATTCCTGAAAGAAGTAATTGCCCGCTTCAAGGCCGAAGGTATCCGAACCTCTATTTTTGTCGATCCGGATATGGCAATGATCAAAGGCGCCAAAGAAACCGGAACCGACCGGATTGAACTTTATACCGAACCATTTGCAAAAATGTATCCGGTTGATCCGATCAAAGCGGTTGCACCTTTCACCGAATCAGCTAAACTTGCCCACGAGCTCGGTTTGGGAATCAATGCAGGTCACGATTTAAGCCTGAAGAACCTTCGCTTTTTTCAGGATCATGTACCTTTTCTCGACGAAGTCTCCATCGGCCATGCATTAATTGCTGATGCACTTTATTTGGGTATGAGAAACACCATTCAGGAATATCTTTCCTGCCTGAAATAGCCGCTGATGAAACTCTTTTTCAGAGAAGAAGGCGAAGGCTTTCCAATTGTTATTGTTCATGGATTGTACGGATCGTCGGACAACTGGCTGACTGTGGGCAAAAAATTAAGCGCTCTGTTCAAAGTTTATATGATCGACCAACGCAATCATGGCCGTTCACCCAATTCGGATGAGCACAGCTACGAAGCCTTAAAAAATGATCTGGCAGAATTTTTCGATGAGCATAAAATTGAAAAAGCCATTGTGATGGGGCACAGCATGGGCGGGAAAACTGCCATGTGTTTTGCGGCCGATTATCCTGAACGAATTGAAAAACTGATCATTGTTGACATTGCTCCCAAAAACTATTTTTTACTGAACGACGAAAGCCAGTATTTCCTGCACAAGAACATACTGCAGGCCATGATCGAAATCGATTTCAGAAAAATTGAATCGAGAAAAGAAGTTGAAATTTATCTTCTTCAGAAAATTGACAGTGCTCAGATCGTTCAATTTCTATTGAAAAATGTACACCGCAGCAAAGAAATCCATCAATTCGAATGGCGGTTGAATGTAAAAGCATTGTATGACAATCTTGATGAAATCATCAGTGGAGTGAACGAAAGATGGTTCGAAGACAGATTACCGATTTTTAATTATCCGGTTCTGTTTATCAAGGGAGCAAAATCGAATTATATACTTCCTGAAGACGAAAAAATCATCAAACGTATTTATCCTGAATCAATTATCACTGAAATTCCGAATGCCGGACACTGGCTTCACGCAGAACAACCAAAACTGTTTATGGACGCGCTTCTAAAGTTTATAAAATAAATTCAGGAATTCTCCTACCGGTTATACTTCTTCGTGATTTCCCTTAAAAAATGATGGTGATTTGAACGTACCTGAGGCCAGGCAAAGCGCCAGGTCCAGTTTCCAGTTGCTGTTCCCGGAGTGTTCATTCGGGCTTCAGTGTCCAGCCCCAACAAATCCTGCATCGGAATCAGCGCCATCATTGCTGATGATGCCCAGGCATATTCTGTCATTTGCCGAACCATTTCTTTCCCATCACCTTTCAAATATTTACGGAGGATTTTGCGTTCAGGCTTTTCGATAGAATTAAACCACCCCAGCGTGGTATCATTGTCGTGGGTTCCGGTGTAAACTACAAAATTCGAGTCGTAGTTGTGCGGTAAATTCTCATTCGCGGCATCCGACCCAAAAGCGAACTGCAGGATTTTCATTCCCGGCAGTCCAAAATCATCCCGTAATTTCTCAACTTCAGGAGTAATAACACCCAAATCTTCTGCGATAATATTTAATTTTCCGAACTTTTCCTTTAATTTTCTGAACAATTCATGGCCTTTTGCAGGAAGCCATTCTCCCACTACTGCCGTTTTTGCTTCAGCAGCTACTGCCCAGAACGATTCCAATCCGCGAAAATGATCCACCCGAACCTGATCGAACATCCGGAGGTTAAAATGAATGCGTGCCAGCCACCAGTCGAAATCGCGCTCGGCTACCCTTTCCCAGTCGAACACCGGATTTCCCCACAACTGGCCGGTTTCGCTGAAATAATCGGGTGGAACGCCCCCAACCTGGGTTGGTTTTGAATCTGAATCAAGCAGGAATATATCCTGATTGGCCCAAACATCGGCACTGTCAAGCGAAACATACAAAGGAATATCGCCAATAATTGAAATGCCTTTCGAGTTGGCATAGTTTTTCAGTTTAAACCACTGCCTGAAAAAAATGAATTGCAGGAAACGATGAAAATCAATTTCGGCGTGCAATTCCTGAAATGCCTCCTGAAGTGTCGGCTTATCGCGGATTACAAGCTTTTTCTTCCAGGTATTCCAAACAGTTTCGCCATATTTGGATTTTAGCGAACGAAACAGTGCATAATCGTCCAGCCACCAGGAGTTATGACTCATAAACGCAACATATTCGTCTTTGTAGCGATCGAAGTTCCTTTTAAAACTGGCAAACGCTTCGTGAAAAAGGAACATTTTCCATTCCTCTACCTTTTCGAATTCTACTTTTTTCACTTTGAAATGCTGATCGGTTACCGAATCTTTTGAAATCAAACGATCGGCTACCAATTGCTGAATATCTATAAACAGCGGATCGCCGGCAAATGCGGAATAGCATTGATAAGGAGAGTTTCCATAACCGGTTGGGCAAAGCGGCAATATCTGCCACAACTTTTGTTTTGTTTTTGCCAGAAAATCGACAAACAAAAATGCTTCCTTACCCAGGCTTCCAATTCCGTCACTGCCCGGCAACGAGCTGATATGCAATAATATTCCGCTACTTCTTTCCATAAGAATTTATTTTTCACCACAGATTTCTCAGATTACCACAGATTTTAAATCTGAGAAATTTTGTGGAATTCTTTTTATTTTCAATTAAAGTGAATCTTCAAAATTCAACTAAACATAACAATCATTTTTTCACTACATATTTCACAGATTTATAGAGACTTATTATCTGAGCAAATTTGTGTAATCTGGTTTACTTATAATTATTCCGGTAAGCCTTCAGGAAACCAGCTGTTTCCCGGACTATTCGCTGAACAGCCAATCCGTGTTTAAGTTCAGGAACAAAGGCTTTTAAATCGTTGCCACCCAAAAAGATATAATGCGCATGAATCATCGAACGCAACCAGCCCGGAGGAACATGACCTGACGGGAAACTGCTGATTGGCAAATAATTGCTTCCAACAACCTGCCGGGTCCACTGTCCGGTTTCTTCCAGATAAAATTCGAAATAATCAACCGAATGTGATGAATACCGCAACATTCCCTTTTCTGCATAAATTTCGAGCGAAACCAGATCGCCGGTACCCGAACTGATTCGGCTGGCCGACATCGTTCCTGCTGCAAAATTTTCAGGATGAACCAGCGAAAGTGAACTGAACAAATCTGAATCTTCGGGAACATCGGCAAAACGGCCGGCCTGAAAAGCGCTTGTAATTTGCAGATTTTCGCCCAAAAAAGCCATTAGCAAACTGATCCCGTGCGATCCCAAATCGGCCATCGCCCCGCCATCGGGTGCAGGTGTGAGGCGGGTCACACGCTTGTCGCGGTATGTTTGCTGCAAATAATCGCCGTGATAATATTTCAGGTCGAAATGAATCGGTTTCCCGAGTTTTCCGGAGTGCCAGAAAGCCAAAGCTTCACGCACCGAAGCTGTTTGCAAATACTGAAGTCCAACCTGAATAACTCTTCCTGATTCAACCGCAATTTTGGCCATTTGCTGCTCTTCCTCCAGATTTGAACAAACCGGCTTTTCAAGGTAAATCCGCTTGACAGAAGGCATTTCAAGCGCCAGTTTCAGATGCTCAAAATGAACCTTGTTGGGACCTAAAATCAGCACAGTATTTATATCCGTATTGCTCCTGAATTCTTCGATGGAAAGAGATTTTTTAAATCCGATTTTTTTTGCAAAAGCATCGCGGCTTTCCTTGCGGGCCGAACAAACGGCTTCAAACACAATTTCAGGAACTTCAGGATAAAAATACCTGAGCGAATTTAACGCAAATGCATGTGCCCTTGCTATTCCGCCAGCCCCTAAAAAACCAATAACCACTTTTTCTGAATTCATAAAATAAGTTCTTCTTTGGAGACCTCAAAATTAAGTGATTTAGTGAGAGTTTTGAAAATTATTTTTGGGGATTGAAAGGATTGAGGAAGATTGATGAGATTGATGAGATTGACTGGGCTAAAATAAAAATGGCCGGACTGCTTTCACAATCCGGCCATTTTTTTAATAATTATATCCGTCGGTTAAAGCCAGACGGCAAAGGATATTTTCAGAATTTACTAACTACTCCAATTCTAAAACAACTACTGATTTGGAAGGTATGCTCACTTCCAACTTGCTGTCGGAAACCTTCTTTGCATTTTTAAACGCAACAGGCTTTACATCTTCAGGCTTATCGAAAGTATTGACAGAATTGAAAGCGGCAGCAGTTAAAACTGTTCCTGAATTGATTTTTGCAAACCCTTTTCCGGAAAGATTGATCTCAAGTTTTATCTCTTTGTTTGGATTCAGGTTGCTGAGAGTAACATGGATTTTACCGTTTTTATCAACCGATGCAGAGCTGCTGATGGCAGGAATCTGGTCGTTTCCCAGTTTGTACTGCTCGCAAAACAGGCTCGACGGTAGTAAAGTTGCATCCTGATGCACATTGTACATTTTGAAAACATGATAAGTTGGAGTCAGCACCATTTTGTTTCCTTCGGTTAAAATCATTGCCTGTAATACATTCACAATCTGTGCAATGTTGGCCATCTTTACACGATCGGCATGTTTGTTCAGAATATCCAGCGTACTTGAAGCAATCAATGCATCGCGCATCGAATTCTGCTGGAAGAGATGTCCGGGAATAGTTCCGGGTTCAACATCAGTCCAGATTCCCCATTCGTCAACCAATAAATCAACGCGTTTATCCCTGTCGTACTGATCCATAATAGATGAATGTTTACTCACCAATTCATCCATGTACAAACCTTTTTTCAATCCTGAAAAATACAATTCTTCGCCAAAACCGGTTGCTGCAGATTTGTTGTTCCAGCCTTCACCAGCAATTGTGTAATAATGCAACGACAATCCATCCATGTTGTTACGACCTTTTTCCATCAGTACTTTGGTCCAGTTAAAATCGCTTCCGTTTGAACCGCAACCGATACGGTCGAATTTATCGCCACCATACATTTTGGCATAATTGGAAAACTGCCTCATCAGGTCGGCATAAAACTCAGGAGTCATATCACCACCGCAACCCCAGCTTTCGTTGCCAATTCCAAGAAATTTCACATCCCATGGTTTATCGCGGCCATTTTTCCGGCGGAGGTTGGCCATCGGAACATCATCATCCGAAGTCATGTATTCGATCCATTCCACCATCTCAACCACAGTTCCTGAACCAACATTGGCTGAAATGTACGGATCACACTTCAGTAATTCGCAAAGATCAAGAAATTCGTTGGTACCAAAACTGTTGTCTTCAACTGTTCCTCCCCAGAATACATTTTTAATTTTTGGACGTTGGTTCAGTGGACCAACACCGTCTTTCCAATGATAAGTATCGGCAAAACAACCTCCCGGCCAGCGAAGTACCGGAACTTTCAATGCCTGAAGAGCTTCAATAATATCTTTGCGGTAACCGTTAACGTTGGGGATGGGAGAATCTTTACCTACCCAAATTCCGTCGTAAATACAACGGCCAAGATGTTCGGCAAACTGACCGTAAATGTTTTTATTGATCTGGGTTTTCCCTCCGGCAACGTCAATCGAAAGTACATTGACCTGAGCATTTGTAGCAAAAGCGGCAAACAGAATGAATAAAAATAGAGATAACTTCTTCATGTTGAGTAATTTTATTGGTTATGTATTAGTTTCCGAGTTAAGAACTCAAAACAACAAAAAAATAATTGTCTTTCAAACACTTTATTTTTTATAACACAAAAATAAATGCCTCAACACAGGTATTAATTGGCATTTGTGTATTCATTTAATGCGAATTCTTCAATGGCGGTGAGCAAAAGTCCGTTATATGGAGCAAATTTTTCTTTTCTTTTCTGAATAAATGAAAAACTGAACGGAGAGTGATTTTCCATTTCGAGCACATACTTTTTACTGTAATAATCAGAATTTTGTGCGATAGCTTCGATGATAAAAAGATCCATACTTTTTCGCATCAACGATTGAAATACATCAATATGTTGACCTCCAAAAAGTGGCAGACTTTTCATAACCTGCTCTCCAAACCAGTAAGTTTTATTTATCCTGGTATCCAGCAATTGATTAATTCCTGAAAAAACAGTTTTCAAACCGGCAGCATGATCTTCATCAACATCCTGAATATCATCTAATAACTGCAAATATGCACCGTATCCAAACAGAAAATACTCCTGATCATTACTGAGTCGGCCAGCAACCAGATAACCGTCGGCCAAAACCGATGCACCACCTTTTGCAATGCATATCTTTAGAATTTCGGTTTCAGAAAGGGCATCACCGGAATGAATTAAATACATACTTTGCGTTTGAGCCTGATGTATTGCAAGTAAACTCTGGTAAACTTCAGGATAATCTGATCGCGGATATTCATCTTCAATCATCGATACCAAACTAAAAATAGTCCTTTCTGAATCATTGTTCGGCTCTGGATTTTGACCATTCAAACGCAAATAAAAATTATTGCTGAAAATTAACTTATCAGATGAGCTGATCGCAGGATTATCGATCAGATTGTCAGTATATGGGTACAACAAACTATAAGCAAACATAGATGAGGTTTGCCTGATCGGTAGCCCCAATACTATTTGTAATCCATTCATAATCCACATATTCCGGCAAGCCTGAAAAATATCGTGAAATGTCAATGTTGGATCGAACCGTCTTGCCTTTCTTACAAATTGCCTTGTAACCTCAGTTAATTCGTCTGAGAACATTACCTGAAGTTGCATCTGGGTGAAGTCGAGCCCATCCCTGAAAAAGGTTCGTGTATTTTCAAAGAACAATTGTTCGTCCTTTTCATTGAAATTCTTCCGGGTTAACTTTCCATTTCTGACGACTTTTACCGACTGAATGTACTGATCAAGAATTTCTTCACGCGATTGTTTTTCGTTCTGGTTGAATTTTTTGGTGATAAATGGGAGATCAGATTTGCTGTTTTCCCAAAACGCAGCATAATCTTCAAGATACTTCTGAATCATAGCAAACCGGATTTAATTGTTCGGGCAAAAAGAAACATTTATACTCACCGAAGCACAACAAAAACGACCAATTGCGGAATTCTGCCGATAAACGTACCTGACGGATTAAATTTCCATGAATGCAGATTCAAAATCTGTATCAAAAATAATCCAAAATAGCGCGCCAAAACAATCTTCAAATTGTAAAATGTTTTTATATTTGCAGCGCTTTAAAAGAAAAGCAAATGCCCGGATGGTGAAATTGGTAGACACGCTAGTTTCAGGGACTAGTGATCGCAAGGTTGTGCAAGTTCGAGTCTTGTTCCGGGCACGTAGAGAGTTAGCAATAGCTCTCTTTTTTATTTATTATCAGCTAGTTACGACTATTATCATCCACGACAACTTCAAAAGTGGAAACATGATGGAAACATTCCCGGGTTAAACATTAATTTATCACAGCAAACTTAATTGAAACACGAACATCAACGACCAAGAAATACTGGGCATAATGGGCTTTTCTAATGACACTTTGGAGTTTGTGTTTTAGAAAAGTTATTATGAACCAGTAGATCAGCACCTTACATCGAAGCGGTTCGTCCAAACGGATTTATGGTTTTTCGATATTCCAGAAATCCGAGAGTAAAAGAGAATAACAGGAGAGTTTTTATGCTCCCCTGCATTCTTTTGGGTAAACTGGCAGCACCTATGACTGATGGAGTCAATGGCAACAACCCGGTAAACATTGGTCTGGGTCTGGGTCAATATCGGAAATCAGAAGCTTACGCGACTGATAACATACCCAATATCCTTTTTATGGATTATCTGCTGTACCCTCCTCACTGGCTGAACATACTTAGAATACAGTAATCCAATGTATTGAGTAATATTTTCATTTTACATTCAAAGAAATATTCAGAATTGGCACCCATTGTGAGAAAAATCAACTATCATATTTTTATCTATTGGCTCAACTAACTAAACTTGGAAGAGCTCACTAAGTGAAATTACAAATACAAAGTTCATTGACATGTTGAAAAACAAATCTTTACGAATCCACATCAGAGTGACCCCGGAAACGAAGTCGGCTTGGCTTCAATTGTGCGAGAATCTTCATGGGAAGACTCAATCTCAGGCATTTAGAAATATATTATTTAAAATAGATAGTTTAAATGAGTTGAAAACAGTTTTAATGAAGAATGACAATGAACAATAGTTTTAAGAGTTACAAAAAGATTACAGTCCCGGCAAAGCACAGATTTTTTGGAGATGATAACGACAGAGGTGTGGAAGCATTCCTGAGCGAGTTTGAACCCAATACATTTATATCAAAAGGTTTAACAGGTTGTGGAGCTACGACAATCCTATTAGAGAACAATCAGCCCTTGATTTTATCCTGCCCGACCAATGAGCTATGCCATGGTAAATCCACTGCTGATAGGCATTCAGGTAAAGTTTTGTGGTACAAGGCTGAAACAACAGACAACGAGGTACGTGAATACACATCCACAGTTGCAGTTCCAAAGTTTATTGCTGTTTACGATCAAACAGAACATTTATACAACGCATTGAACCGTGTTGAGAGGGTGAATGCTGGTACCAAATACGTTTTAGCGGTTGATGAAGCGCATATGCTTATGACAGCCCTATCCTACAGGGAAAAAGCAATAAAACAGCTTACCGCACTGTTCGATAAGTTTGAGAATACTCAGTTTATTACTGCGACACCTTTACTTCCTGAATTTACGCCTGAAGCAATGTTGAAGTACAATTACGTCGAGTATGAATGGGAAAGCGGTGTTGACGTGAAGGTGATTTCCAGCATTCAGCAATCACCATTAATCGCAGCAAACAAGCTTATCAATGAATTCAGGATCGAAGGCTTGATGGCTGTTGCAGATGGAGAAGGCAATCAGATTGAAGCAAAGGAATTGATCTTCTTCATCAACAGCGTTACTGACATTGCAACGTTAATAAGCAACAGTAACCTACAGCCCAATGAGTGCAAAATAATTGTTTCTGATCAGGGTAGTAACAAGGACATACTTGCGAAAGCATTTGACATTGAGTCTGATGAAGTTGAAATAACGCATGCAAGCGCACCCAATAAGCCGATCACCTTTGTTACCTCCAAAGCGTTCGAAGGAGTGGATTTCTATTCAGATTCAGCCCTATCCGTGGTCGTCAGCCGGGTGAGTTCCAAGAATACGCTTCTTGACATGAACGTTAGTCTTCCCCAGATTGCAGGTAGAATTAGGACACCTGGGAACAAGCTGAAAAATACTATCCTGTTCATTTACAACACTTCATCCTATGGAAAATCACCAGAAGAGCTTGAGAATGAGCTGCAAAAGGAGATATCCGAAGCAAAAGACTGTATTGAGATTTATGGAAGGTGTGAGACTGAGGCAGAAAGAATAACATTGATAAAAAGGCTTTCCACCGACTTTGAACATGGATTACTGCAACATGACGAAACAACTGGAGATTTGAAGGTATCATTGGATCTTGACGCGATCAAACTAAAAAACTATCAAAACTATATTACCACGACGTTTAATTGTAGAATGAAGGTGATCAACACCATCGAGCAACATGCAATCGTTTATGAACAGGACTATTTCTTCCGTGAAGACAATGTGGCATTAAGCTACCTGAGCAAGAAATCGCTTGGCGAAGTAGCCGTGAGATATGCTGCGGTAAGAACCCGGATTGATAATGTGGTTTTAACCTCTGAAGTAGATAACGATCAGATTGAAAAGGATAAAAGAACGTTAGCAATAATCGAACAGGAATATCCAACGCTGAAGCAAGCATTCGAGAAGCTGGGCGCTGAAAAGATGATTACAACAAGTAGAAGGGGGGAAAAGAAGCTTAAGCAGGAGCTGAACTATTTCTCCGCAAAAGATGATTTGAGACGAGGTATGAAGAATCAATTTACGGTTGGTGAGTTTTACTCGAATAGTCAGATACATAATATTCTACACCCATTATACACACAGAAAGGGCTTTCAAAACCACAAGCTACAGACATCTCGTTCTACTTTACTGTTGAAAAGAAGCGTGAAAAGAATCCACAGACTGGTAACATGGAAAGAGGGTATGTGATTGGCAAAGCTATTTTATCTGACAGTATTGTTGCACTTCTAAACATATACCAAAGCAGAAGACCAGTAAATAGTACCAGAATGACAGTAACCGAAGTGTACAATTAATTACATTATTCTTTCTCTTATAGGGGTTTTCTGCAATTATTGCGCCACTACAACCGACTTACCGAACAGAAGCTCCATCCCATACAGGTGGGGCTTTTCTTTTTACTATTGATGTTGTGAATGGGTAATTGATTTAATTTTACTTTCCGATGGTACTGCCCGGCACCAAACTGAAATCGACTTTTCCCCTGTGAATTGATAGGGGGATAAACTATAACTGCCGGGGTGTTTCATACACGACCATCAATTTTCAGCAAAACAATATCAGTTTTAACGCTCTGAAATCTGAGTTTGCTTTATTTGTGCTGACAATATTCTGAACCCTTGGACGAGCTATTATATTACATGCAAAAGAAATAACCAACCCTACATCATGGGCATAATGCTACCCAAAGCGCTCCCGCTCAGAAACGTTCCTAACATACGGTTATGGTTCCCGGTTATATGAATATGGCAGGGTGGAACTGCTCAAACACTGATTTACTGTATTCTGATAAATAACCGCTGCACAATTGCCGAAAGTCGTTCGAGATTTATACATTTGGGATTTAATTTTCCATGCCCTCGATTACTGCACGGAAAATCGGTTACACAACAACTAAATATTACGATACTCATGTTTGAACAGACGTTTAAGAACATCGACGACATACTTTACAAGGATTCTGGTGCTGACAGCGAACTTGATTACATTGGGCAAACCTCATGGGTGCTGTTCCTCCGCTACCTCGACGAATTGGAACTGGAAAAGGCTGATGAAGCGGCTCTCCGGGGTAAAACATACGAATACATCATCGACGAGGAATACCGTTGGCCAGTGTGGGCGATGCCGAAAACTGAAGATGGAAAGGTTGACCACCACAAAGCAATGACAGGACCCGATCTGGTTCGTTTTGTTGACCTGAAACTGTTTCCGTACCTCGCAAGCTTTAAACATTCGGCTGACAATCCACAAACGCTGCAATACAAGATAGGTGAGATATTCAGCGAACTGAAGAACAAAATACAGAGCGGATACAACCTGCGCGAGATTCTGGAACTGGCTGACGATCTTCCTTTCCTTTCGACCAAAGACAAGCACGAATTGAGCCACCTGTACGAAACCAAGATCAAGAACATGGGGAATGCAGGGCGCAACGGTGGTCAATATTATACGCCCCGACCATTGATCAGGGCCATGATTCAGGTTACCGACCCCAAAGTGGGTGAAAAAGTGTATGACGGTGCGGTGGGCTCTGCTGGCTTCTTGTGCGAGGCATACGAATACATGTATCAGCGGATGGATAAAACCACCGACAACCTGAAAACCCTTCAGGAAAAGACCTTCTACGGGAAAGAAAAGAAGAATCTGGCCTACATCATCGGGGTGATGAATATGATTTTGCACGGCATTGAAGCCCCGAACATCATCCACACGAACACGCTGGGCGAGAATATACGCGACATTCAGGAGAAAGACCGCTACCACATTATCCTTGCGAATCCTCCATTTGGTGGAAAGGAACGCCCGGAAGTGCAGCAGAACTTCGACATCAAGACGGGTGAAACGGCTTTCCTGTTTCTGCAACACTTTATTAAATCGCTCAAAGCCGGTGGACGTGCAGCCATCGTGATTAAAAACACCTTCCTGAGCAATTCGGATAACGCTTCGGTGAGCCTGCGCAAGCACCTGCTCGAAAGCTGCAACCTGCACACGGTGTTGGATATGCCAGGCGGTACGTTCCTTGGGGCTGGTGTGAAAACGGTAGTGCTGTTCTTCCAGAAGGGCGAACCCACCAAACAGGTTTGGTATTACCAACTGAACCCGGGCCGCAACATGGGTAAAGGCAATCCGTTGAACGACGACGATTTGCAGGAATTTGTTCAACTACAAAAGACCCGGCCTGAAACAGAACGAAGCTGGGGCCTGAAAATAGCCGAACTGAATACCGATACTTACGATCTGGGGGTTAAAAACCCCAATATGCCGGAAGAAGCCCCACTGCGCAGCCCACAGGACATTCTGGACGAAATGCAGGAACTGGATGTTGAAACCAATGACATTCTCTTAACCATCAAAGAGTTGATCGCATGAGAAAAGGTTGGGAGGTAAAAAAGCTGGGTGAAGTTTATGATGTTCGTGACGGCACTCATGATTCGCCTAAATACTATGAATCAGGGTTTCCATTAGTGACATCCAAAAATCTAAAGGACGGAAAAATCACCTTGGATGACATTCGTTACATATCAGAATCGGATTTTATCAACATCAATAAAAGAAGTAAAGTTGATTCTGGTGATGTTTTATTTGCAATGATTGGGACTATTGGAAATCCAGTTGTGGTAACAGAAGATTCAAACTTTGCAATAAAGAATGTGGCTTTATTTAAAGTTCGAAAGGGCCGTAATAGCTGGTTCCTGAAGTATTATTTGGATTCCTTTGAGGTAATTGATCGAATGAATAAGGAAGCAAAAGGAACTACTCAAAGATTTGTAGGCTTAGGATACCTTCGAGATTTTGATATTCCTGTACCCCCTCTTAACGAAGAAAATCGCATCGTAGCCATTCTCGACGAAGCTTTTGAGGCCATCGACCAAGCCAAAGCCAATACAGAAAAGAACCTGCAAAACGCCCAAGAGCTATTCCAAAGCGAACTGAACAGCATCTTTACCAATAAGGGCGAGGGATGGGTGGAAAAGAAACTTAATCAGATTTCAGAAAACCTTGATAGTAAACGAATTCCTATCACAAAGAATGTCAGGAGTTCCGGGGAATATCCTTATTATGGAGCATCGGGAATAGTTGATTACGTTGCCGATTATATTTTTGATGATGATTTGCTATTAGTTTCGGAAGATGGAGCAAATCTTTTGGCTCGAACTTACCCCATTGCTTTTCCAGTGAGTGGAAAAATTTGGGTAAACAATCATGCTCATGTTTTGAAGTTTGACGATTTAACCACCCAAAGATTTGTGGAATACTACCTTAACTCGATTAGGTTAGACCCTTTTGTCAGTGGAATGGCTCAACCCAAGTTAAATCAGGCTATGCTGAACAGGATTCCAATACCAGTTCCTCCGATAAAGGATCAAAAGCAAATTGTATTCAGACTCGATGCTCTTTCCGTAGAAACCAAACAGTTGGAAGAGAACTACCAGAAGAGGCTTGAAAGTCTGGAAGAGTTGAAGAAAAGCATATTACAGAAAGCGTTTAGTGGAGAATTAACGACTGTAAAAGAAATAGCCCTATGAAACTTAAACATCATGACATTCCCATTGATGCTGAGCGACCTTTTGCGAATTGCAAGTTAGGTCGTGAGCAGTATGCGAACATTTTAACTTCGTTGGTTGGTAGTTATGCCGATGGATTTGTGCTTGCCATAAACAATGAATGGGGTACAGGAAAAACCACATTTGTGAAGATGTGGCAACAACAGCTGAATAACCAAGGATTTAAAACGCTGTACTTCAATGCCTGGGAAAATGATTTTGAGAATGGTGCTTTAGCTGCTCTTATGTCAGAATTATCCACGCTTCAAGAAAGGGGAACAAAATCCTTGTTTAAAAAGGTGCTAGCAAAGGGTGCTATTTTAACTAAAAGTGCAATCCCAATATTACTAAAAGCAGCTGCATCGAAATATCTTGATAAAGAAGTTTTAAAAGAATTGTTCGAAGGAATGGCAGACAACGCTAATGAACTTCTACAAACACAAATTCAGGAATATACTTCAAAAAAAGAAGGACTTAAAGAGTTCAGAACTTCATTGGAGGAGTTTGTAAAGAAATCTACGGAAGACAAACCAATTGTTTTTATTATTGATGAGCTTGATCGATGCCGACCTGATTATGCCGTGGATGTACTTGAAAAGGTAAAGCATTTCTTTGGTGTGCCAGGAATTGTATTTGTGCTTTCTATCGATAAAGTTCAACTTGGACATGCTGTACGCGGTGTATATGGTAGCGAAAGCTTAAACGCTGATGAGTACCTGCGCCGTTTTATTGATCTTGAATATGCAATTCCTGAACCAAGCACAGAAATGTTTTGTAAATACCTATTTGAGTACTTTGATTTTGGGAAATTCTTTAAATCAAGCGATAGGTGGAAGCATGGTGAACTAAGAAACGATCCAGTGGATTTTTTAAATATGTCAATTCAATTATTTAAAAATGACAAGCTTACACTCCGACAACAAGAAAAGATTCTTGCACATGCTCGGATTGCATTAAATAGTTTCCATCCGAATAATTATTTATTTCCAGAACTGTTTCTTGTTCTTATTTATTTTAAGGTCCAACATCTGAATTTCTATCAGCAAATAAGAGTTCAAAAACTTAATATTCAAGAATTAATAAATGGATTTGAGTCTTTTATACCAAAAAGTTTGTCCGATGATGAATTACGTACTTATATATTTGTTGAAGCGCAATTAGTCTATTTTTTCAATAACTACATAAACCATGGGGCTTGGAGAAGTTTATATGGGAATGATGAAGATGGGAAAAAGAAAATCCTATACAATTCAACCTTAACAACGGGTGGTGGCATCTTTGAAGAAATTATAGAACGATATTCCAACAATAGCAACATTACGGGGTTAAAGATTTCATTTTTGATTGATAGAATTGATTTAATGGAAGATATACGTGTGAGTTAAAGCATAAGATTAAATTAATGATAAATGAACGAAGCACAAACCGAATACGAATACATCGACCCGGCGTTAAAAGCGGCTGGCTGGGGTGTGGTTGAAGGTAGTCAGGTACGCAAGCAATGGCCTATTTCACAGGGTCGTTTATTGGGTCAGGGTCGCCGCAGCAAACCGCTGAAAGCCGACTACGTGCTTCGTTACAAAAACCGCAGCCTCGCAGTAATAGAAGCCAAAGCCCGCGACCTTTACTACACCAGCGGCGTCGCTCAGGCGAAGGATTACGCTGAACGTCTGAATGTTCGTTTCACCTACGCCACCAACGGACTGAAGATATACGGAATTGATATGCAGATGTGTTTGGAGGGCGACATAAACCACTATCCCAGCCCCGATGAGCTCTGGAATCTGACCTTCCCGGCTCCGGTTACCGCCAAGGAAGCTGAGAATGCAAGCTGGAATGAGCGGTTATTTGCTGTTCCGTTTGAGGACAAAAGCGGCACATGGCAGTTGCGCTATTATCAGGATAACGCTGTAACCAAAGTGCTCGAAGCTGTTGCAAAAGGCGATACACGTATTTTGCTCACCCTTGCGACAGGTACAGGAAAAACAGCAATCGCCTTTCAGATCGCATGGAAACTGTTTCACAGCAAATGGACGGTTCGACAAGCCCACCAACCCGACTTTAACCCGGAAAATGCACGTTCGCCCCGCATCCTGTTTTTAGCTGACCGGAATATTTTAGCTGATCAGGCTTTTAACTCCTTCAACGCTTTTGAAGAAGATGCATTGGTTCGCATTAAGCCCGACGAGATACGGAAGAAAGGGAAAGTTCCAAAGAACGGAAGCATCTTTTTTACCATCTTCCAGACGTTTATGAGCGGCCCGGGCGATACACCATACTTCGGCGAATACCCTTCTGACTTCTTCGATTTCATTATTATTGACGAGTGCCACCGTGGAGGGGCAAAGGACGAAAGCACCTGGCGCGCGATCATGGATTATTTCAAACCAGCCGTTCAGTTGGGTTTAACCGCAACTCCCAAGCGCGACATCAACGGCGACACCTACGCCTATTTTGGTGAGCCTGTGTACGTTTATTCGCTGAAAGAAGGAATCAACGACGGGTTTTTATCACCGTTTAAAGTGAAGGAAATCAGCACCACCATCGACGATTACACCTACGAACCAGACGATGTGGTGGAGACCGGAGAGATTGACGAAGGGCGCGAATATACCGAAGCTGAGTTCAACCGCATCATCGAAATCAAGGAGCGCGAAGCCTACCGGGTAAAGCTGTTCATGGGAATGATCAACCAGAACCATAAAACGCTCGTGTTCTGCGCCACCCAAATACACGCCGCTGCTATCCGCGATCTGATTAACCAGCAAGCCACAAGCAAAAGCCCGAAATACTGTTGCCGTGTAACTGCCGACGATGGTAAGCTGGGCGAACAATATTTGAAGTACTTTCAGGACAACGAAAAGACCATTCCAACCATATTGACCACTTCCGAAAAACTAAGCACCGGGGTTGATGCTCCTGAAATCAGGAACATTGTTTTGCTTCGGACGATTAATTCGATGGTGGAGTTTAAACAGATCGTTGGGCGTGGTACAAGGCTTTACGATGGAAAGGATTATTTCACGATCTACGACTTTGTAAAAGCCCATAAGCATTTCAACGATCCGACTTGGGACGGTCCACCATTACCTCCTGAACAACCGGAACCACGACCACAGCCGGAACCATGTGCTGTATGCGGCTACCGTCCATGTGTTTGCGAAAGACCAGAACCAGAGCCATGCCCTGAATGTGGAAACCTCCCATGCGTTTGCGAAGGACTACCACGGTACATGATCAAGGTCAAATTATCTGACGGTAAAGCCCGCGAACTGGATTCGATGGTAAAAACTTCGTTTTGGGACCCCAGCGGAAAACCTATTTCAGCACAGCAGTTTACCCAGAACCTGTTTGGTGAACTTCCCTCGCTGTTCAGCAACGAAAATGAACTGCGCAAAATATGGAGTTTGCCCGATACCCGGAAAAGACTTCTGGAAGAGTTGGGCGAAAAGGGTTACACAGGAGTTCAGTTAAACGACCTCCGAAAGATGGTTCACGGCGAAGATAGCGACCTGTTTGATGTGCTTGCTTATGTGGCTTATCATCGGGAATTGGTTCCGCGCCTTGAACGTGCTGAAAAAGCAAAAGTCCACTTCGGAAGCTATAACCCGGCTCAGCAGGATTTCCTGAACTTCGTTTTGGAGCAGTACGTTAAAACCGGATTTGAAGAACTCGACGACGCTAAACTCCCGAAGCTACTGGAACTGAAATACAAAGCCATTGCCGATGCCAAACACGCTCTGGGCGATATTCCTTCCATCAGAAAAACCTTCATCGGGTTTCAGGAGCATTTGTACGAAGCAGAAGCGGTGGGGTAAATTTTACGTAGCTACACGCAACCCTTGTTGTGTAATTTGCATCTTAAACTATATAAAGCTTTTAGCAACTTCTTGAATATGAAAACAATTCGATCAATTGCAACATTTATCATTTTGACCATCCTATTGGGAGTTGGATGCAAAAAAACTGATGACTCAAATTATAAGTATCCGATGAACTGGTGCCGACCTACTGAAATAGCGGCCCACAGTCTTAAATCGAGTTGTAACATACAGTTTTGGGATATAATGTACGAATATACCTACGTTAGCATTGAATCGTCGTTTTACAACATCGGCCCTCCCTGTAACCAAAGTGCATTTGCAATTAAGTACATTAATTCGAAGCACGACCATAATGAACCCGACTATACTTTTGTTATGAAAATGAATCCGATAGACAAGGCAGATTTTTTCAAACAAGGGTCAATTAAAATAAGTGAGCTTGACATCTTCGAAAGCAAATTAACCGGAGGAGGGGGCGGCCCTGTTACGAACGTCGATATTACATTGATTTGGGATGAAGTCTCGCTTGTTGGAGCAGTATATTCAGGGAAAGGAAGATTTATTATTAACAAAGATATTCCATCTTCATTTCCTAATTATAAATATCCGGCACAGGAAATACCCTTCGAGTTTCATGCTCGTGATAGAGGGAGAGATTAAATTAAGTTCCCGGTTCCCCGAATTACTGATTATACAGCATTTAAGAAACCAGGGAACGTGGAACCTCATATCAGCCCTTCATCAGCGAAACTCATGTAGCCATCGCCCGGAACCATGATCAGATGATCCAAAAGCGGTATGTCAAGGAACCTCCCTGCTTCCTTTATCTTCTGAGTGATTGATTTATCCGCTTCGCTGGGCACAAGATTTCCTGAAGGATGATTATGTGCAACGATTATGCTGCAAGCGTTTGCCTTTAAAGCCACTTGATACACGCAGCGAACATCGACTACTGTGCCACTGAGCCCACCCTCGGAGATTTTGTGAATGCCCAATACCTTGTTGTTCCGGTTCAGATATAAGGCATAAAAGCTCTCCTTGTGTTCCAGCGATTGTTTCCAGGCACTTCGAAAAACCTCCGCAGCATCTGAAGACGTTACGACTTTCAATCTATCCGATGGCTTTACTTTGGTGCTGTAAATAACCTCGATTTCCGCCAGTTTAAAGCAGTCTGTTTCGTTTGTAAACATTATGTTCGCCCATGGTCTTGGGTCTTTATTTTGGCCTGTACCACGCCGATTTTTAGTTATTAATACAGGCTTGGTGACCTGCTTCAAATCGGTGGTAGTCTGAAAATATGTCGGGTGCGAAAAGCAAACAGTGCAACTCACCGGTCAATTACTATTAAGCAAACTGACTAATGAACCGCACTAATAAAACATACTATACTGCTAGTAATGAGTTTATTAAAGCTTCATTTGTTGTTCGTTCATACCGCATCATGGTTTGCATACTGGAATGTCCAGTCAGCTTCATGACCACAGTTGGAGGAACACCCTTTGCAAGCAACAAACTGACACAGGTTCTTCTGGCTGTATGACTGGACACCCAATCACATTTTGGTTTCTGCATTTGTATCAATGAACTACCTTGATAACGGGTAAGCTTCACCGGCTCCGTGATCTTTGCTGTTCTGCAAATCTTAGTTATCTCACGGTTAAAATACTGCTGCGTGTACTTTGGGAATGAAAAACCATACTTCTCACCAATTACCTTTGCCTTGCTACACCATCCAACCATCGGGATGCGCATATCCTTTTCAGTTTTGATGGATTGAAATTGCCATACAGTCCCGCTGATCTGGTCGGGTGAAAGCTGCTGCATGTCCGAAAATCGCTGTCCTGTGTAAACCTGAAACAAGAAGCAATCACGGATAGGTACTTGAAATGAATTCAGTTCAGCGTTTTCAATCTGCTGTAACTCCTGTTCAGAGAGTGTTACAATGTCATGTTTTACCCTCACCTTTTGCCGTAGTTCCAGGCTTCGAGGATCAATCAAATAATCATTCTGATTCATCCAACGAATCATACACTTTAACGCTGCAAGCATCTTGTAAATGGTGTCATTGCGGTTGTTACGCTCATTCAACAGGTACAGCCTGAATTCTTCCATCAGGGGAAATGATACGTCTGACAGCTGAATTTCCTGTTTTCTGAACTTCTGGAATTCAAGCAATACTGCTTCCAGTACTTTGTATTTCCGGGCCGTTTCAGGCTTGTATTCGGCTGTTCGTGCAGCAAGGAATACATTGATCACCGAAACCAAGGGGCGATCACATGGCTTTAAATCGTCGGCCTTGGACGGTTCTGCTTGGTTAGGATTCAGGTAATTTTTGAGATGCTGTTTCACCTGAACCCAATCGAGTGTTTCTTTCAATTGGAGTTCACGAACGAACTTAAACACCGTCATTTTCAACTCTTCAAGCGATTGATTCAAGGCCTCAAAACCAATCATTGACTTCTTGGCTCGCTGGTTTTTTGAATCCCAGTACTTCGGGTTAACCATAAACTCCGTAGTCGCTTTAAACTGCTGCAAGCGACCTAGTACAAACACGATCCGCAACTTACTCTCTTTCTGCGGATTAGTCAAGTAAAATTTGATTACCATTAGTGGAAACATTGTGGAAACATTTCCATGAAAACCACCTTTTTCAGCCGTATATGGAGACTTTGAATCGTAGTTAACAGAGGCTAATTACAGGGGATTAAACCGCTGCAAGTGCCTTTAAATAAGCCCATAGACCAGAATATAGACACGCTAGTTTCAGGGACTAGTGATCGCAAGGTTGTGCAAGTTCGAGTCTTGTTCCGGGCACCTTCAGTAAAAATTAAACCCGTATAATCAAAACGATTGTACGGGTTTTTCTATCTTGGTTAAACCACATTTCTGCATTTTGAGTTTAAATTTTAAGGTAATTCAACCCCTTTTGTAATGCGGCATTTCCATCGGTATTTCGAACGAAATTTCAATCACTCCTTTAAATTCACCGCCTTCCATCCAAGGCGTTTGATGGATCATTTTCCGGATACCTCTTTTTTCAATGGTGTATGAATTGGGAATCGGATCAGCAAGCATTCTCATCAGGAAGCTTCGGGCAGGTTCCGGATGGCAGTCTATCAGGCTTTTCCCAACAAGGCTATCACCACCGTCTTTTGCAAATTGCTTCTTCGACAAATCATTCATGTAAACCACTATGCCTTCGCGGTCGCAAACAGTGATTGCACCTAAAAATCCATCCGTCCAGTTCATATTCTAATGGTGTTGATAAAAACGAACCCAGCCGATTTCGAAGCGGTGCGGCAAATTGCTTACCGGTTCGGCAACCACAATTGATGCGGCGTTCAGATGCATTTTAAATGCCGGTACATTTTGGCTCAGTGTCAACATTTCGCGGCCATTGATTGACCAAACCAACGAATGTGCCGACCATTCAAGCCTGAAAATATAGAATTCGCCAGTTTTTAGTCCTGAAATACTTTCACACTCAGCCTGAATTCCTTCTGCTGATTTTGAAAGCAATCCAACTCTGTTTTTTGCACCCATCTCAACCAGATTTATCTGTGGCGAAGTTTCCTCGCCCAATAAATAAACGGCATCAACCAAATTCTGAGAAGGCGCATATTTCACTTTTGCCTCCAAAATTCCATGTTTCCACCAATCTACTCCTGCAGTCGAAACAATTCCCGAAGTGTATTCAAATTCCTGCTCAACAAATCCGAACGGAATCCTCCATTGCATCCCCTTTGCCTTTTCTTTGCGTACTTCTATTTTTAAAGATTTCCCATCAACCGAAACATTTTTGCCATCGGTAAATGCATGTAAATCGCCAACCTGCGAAAAATTCTGCTCCAATGACTCATTTGCCCAATGCGACTGGGTCATCCATTTTTGATTGTCAAGTTTGCCTGTTCCAAAACGATCTTCAAAAACCAACTTCCATTTTTTGAAAAAATCAAAAGCGGTAGAATGTTTATATTTCAGAAAATTAACTACTTGCGGCAATTTCTGTAATTCAGCAAAGCGTTTTTCCTTTGACGCATCATCAGTCTTTTCCCATTTTTGCTTGTCTTCAAGGTAAGCAACCCTTGCCTTAAACTCACTTGAACCGGCTATTTTCTGAAGTTCTTCAAATCGTTTCCGTTCCGGTGAATCGATCATCAATTCATAATTAATATAGGCCGACGATTTTCTGAAATTTTTAAAGAAGGTGATCTCATCAGAGCCATTAATCTTCTGAAATTCAACATATAAGGCATATTCTTCCGAATGTTTGTCCTTTTTCTTGAGAGCAGCCAGCGAATGTTTGTCAACCGCTGCTTTTAACTCTTTGTATTTTGCTTTTAATTCAGAATTCGATATTTTATCAAATCTTTTTAATTCATCCGATTTCAGGGTGGTATAAAACTTTTGAAGGCGACGGTTTCTTTCGAGCTTTTTGAGTTCAGCTAGTTGTGCTTCTTCCTTGCTGCCTTTCATTGAAAGGTGCTGAAGTTCTTTTTTTTCCTGCTTAAAAGTGGGCGAAGTGACCAAAACTTCGAGCTCGTGATATTCTTTATGACCGGCTGACTTTTCAAACTCACAGAACAAACGGTAATCAGCAAGTAAGGACTCGTGATCTGTTTCAATTTTTGCGGTTGATTTAATCAATCCGAATGTGCTGGCAAAGAATAATTTAAACGACATAATCGATTTTTTTGGGTCTGAAATTCGAGGTTCTAAAAATAGCAAATAAAACAAACATCACTACTTTTTTCGCTCTTCGGTTGAAAAACGGTAAATTCACCTAAAAATTATAACTTTTAGCAAACATCCTTTCTATGAAAAACTTCGGAAGATTCGTTATTACGCTCGTTTTAGCAATTTCACTCAATATAGGTTTTGCCCAGAATTTTCTGGAAACTGAGTTAAAGCAAAATAAAACGTATGTGCTGCTTGCACATCCAACCGTTCAAAATATCCAAACGATTCATTTTATGCTGAACAACAAAATACTGAATCTTTCGGATGTAGAATTTGTTGGCGTTTATTCTGCAGCCGAAAGTTACGATTACAACCAGTCAATTGCATTGATCAAAAAACCTGAAATGAGCCTTTTTCATTTACAAAAATTTGACGGAGAAGAAAGTCCTGCGAATATTTACACACAAAATGAATGGACCAAAACCTTTAAAAATCTGTTCGATCATTCGGTGGGGATTTTCTTTTTTGGCGGACCCGATATCCAACCCGAACTATACGGACAAAAGAATCTTTACTCGGTAGTCACCGATCCAAACCGGCATTTGTTTGAACTGAGTTTTCTGTTTCACCTGTTGGGCGGAAAACAAAATGCATCGTTTATTCCCTTTCTGAACGATAAACCCGGCTATTTCGTAACCGGATTTTGCCTCGGTTTGCAAAGTATGAATGTTGCTTCCGGCGGAACTTTGACTCAGGATATTCCGGCTCAAACCTATAAAAAGTCGAATGTCGAAGAAACGCTGAAACTAAAAAAAGACCAGTTGCACCGCAATTACTGGCATGAAATCAGCAAAGACACGTTATTAATGGGAATTAATTTTCATCCAATTCTTTACACAGCTCATCCGTTTTTCCTGAAAAAGGTAAAAGCTGACAAGAAGGTAGCGCCGGTGGTTTTTAGCAGTCACCATCAGTCGATTGATGAACTTGGCAAAGACCTGATTGTTACCGCAACTTCCATGGACGGACAAGTCATTGAAGGCATTCAGCACCGCCTGTACCCGAATGTATTTGCCGTTCAGTTTCATCCTGAAGTTCCTGCACTATACAAAGAAGGCAAAAAGCTAAAATTTGCACCTGACGACGCTTCAAAATCATACTTCGAAATCATTTCAGAAGAAGGACGCGAATTTCACTTGAAATACTGGGAAGCCATTTCAAAAGCCATCAAATCATCTGTTAGGTTGCAAAAAACAAAGTGATCAGTGATCAGTCACAATTTTCAGTATTTTACCGATATGTTCATTTATTGTCAATAGTTTCACGTCATTAATAGTCATTAGCTTCGCATCATTTTATAACAATTAATGCCAATTGCATGACAACCACAGACAACAATAACAACAATTACAACCACTTGCCCCAATGACCACCATCACCCCATTTTAACCATTCACTCAATCAATCCTTCAGTCCTTCAATTCGTGTCAGATAATATTCTACTTTTGCAGCTTCAAAAAAATTGGATCAATGAGTAATCAGACAGAAATACGCAGAAGAAGAACCTTTGCCATTGTGAGTCACCCCGATGCAGGAAAAACAACCCTGACCGAAAAACTAT
Organism: Prolixibacteraceae bacterium; assembly: GCA_019459485.1. Taxonomy (GTDB): domain Bacteria; phylum Bacteroidota; class Bacteroidia; order Bacteroidales; family Prolixibacteraceae; genus Aquipluma. Next base: position 18,026 of record JAIBEZ010000011.1, on the reverse strand, counting down.
TGTTGTTTGGAGGCGCCATCCACGTTGCCGGCGCCGTTAAAAGCAATAAAATCAAGAAGGGAGCCACTTCCGACTTTATGGAAATAGAACGTCAGCGCGGTATTTCGGTAGCTACTTCGGTAATGGGCTTCGAATACGACGGCTACAAGGTGAATATTCTGGATACTCCCGGTCACCAGGATTTTCAGGAAGATACTTTCCGCACACTGACTGCAGTTGACAGCGTAATTATTGTGATTGACGCTGCAAAAGGCGTTGAACCGCAAACCGAAAAGCTGATGAATGTTTGCCGGATGCGCAATACGCCGGTCATTGTTTTCATCAACAAACTCGACCGCCCAACTCAGGATACATTTGAATTGCTCGACGATATTGAAAGACAACTGCAAATCAGCATCAATCCTTTAAGCTGGCCGATTAACAACGGCCCCGAGTTCAAAGGCGTTTACAACATATACAACAAAAGTCTGAACCTGTTCAAGGCTTCCATTCAGGACATTGAAAAAGGTATCTCCTTTTCAGACATTAACAGTCCGGATCTCGAAAAACACATCTTTGGCGATGCCCAAAAACTGCGCGACGATCTCGAACTGGTTTACGGCGTTTATCCTCCGTTCGATCACGACGAATATCTTGCAGGACATCTGGCTCCCGTATTTTTCGGAAGCGCGTTGTACAACTTTGGCGTTCAGGAATTATTGGATGCCTTTGTAAAAATTGCTCCGTGGCCGCGTCCGGTGCAAACCGAAGAACGTTTGGTCAATCCTGAAGACGATAAATTCAGCGGATTCGTGTTTAAAATTCACGCCAACATCGACCCAAATCACCGCAGCCGCATTGCATTCGTAAAAGTTTGCTCCGGAAAATTTGAGCGGAACAGCATGTACAAACAGGTCCGCACCGGAAAAACCTTCCGAATTTCAAGCCCGACAGCATTCATGGCTTCGCAAAAAGAAATCATCGAAGAAGCTTTTCCCGGCGATATTGTTGGGTTTCCCGACAACGGATCGTTCATCATTGGCGACACTATCAGCGAAGGCGAAGACATCCATTTCAAAGGTTTGCCAAGTTTTTCTCCTGAATTGTTCAAATTCGTTGAAAATGCTGACCCGATGAAAACCAAGCAACTCAACAAAGGAGTCGATCAGTTGATGGACGAAGGTGTGGCACAGCTGTTTACCAGCCAGTTCAATGGCCGAAAAATCATCGGAACAGTCGGACAACTTCAGTTTGAGGTTATTCAGTACAGGCTGGAACACGAGTACAATGCAAAATGCCGGTTCGAGCCGCTATCCATGTACAAAGCCTGCTGGATTCAGAGCGACAACCCAAAAGCATTGATCGAATTCAAGAACCGCAAGCACCAGAAAATGGCTACCGATAAACGTGGCCGCGATGTGTTTATGGCCGATTCGCAGTTTATCCTCGACATGGCTCAAAATGAGTTTAAGGAGATTAAGTTTCATTTTACTTCTGAATTCTAAAAATAACTACATTTAGGCTTTGGTTTAAAATCAAACACTCCAAATCTCAACAATATGTTATTCAAGGGAAGAAGACAAAGTTCAAATATTGACGATTTAAGAGGAAGTAGCGGACGTCGGGGAATTGGCTTCAAAGGTGGAATAATCGGAACCTTAATAATGGCTTTCGTTATTTATATTCTGGGTGGCGATCCGATGTCGGTACTGAATCTTTCTGAAAACACACAACAGGAAACCACTGAAAATGTTGCTATTTCAGCTGAAGAAGCGGAAATGACTGAATTTGTGTCGGTGGTTCTGGCCGATACCGAAGATGTCTGGAACAAACTTTTTCAGGAAATGGGAGGCAGCTACAGTGAACCAAGGCTGGTTCTGTTTCGCAGTGCAATTAACTCTGCCTGCGGTTATGCCGAGTCGGCAACGGGTCCCTTTTATTGCCCCGGCGATCAAAAAGTTTACATCGATCTGGATTATCTGGAAACACTTCAGCGTCAGCTAGGCGCTGAAGGTGATTTTGCAATCGCCTATATTATTGCTCATGAGGTTGGGCACCATGTTCAGAACCTGTTGGGCACCATGGCGAAAATGGATCGGGTGAGAGCTTCGGGAAGAGATGAAAATGTCAACGATGCAACTGTCCGGCTGGAACTTCAGGCCGATTTTTTGGCTGGTGTTTGGATTCACCATGCTGAAAAAATGAAAAGTATGATGGAAAAAGGTGATCTGGAGGAAGCGTTAAATGCGGCAGTGGCTGTTGGTGACGACCGGATCCAAATGAAAACTCAGGGTCGGGTTGTGCCCGATTCTTTTACTCACGGAACTTCGGCACAACGCAAAAGCTGGCTAACGAGGGGCATCCAGACTGGCGATATCAACCAAGGCGATACTTTTAGCAGTTCAACAGTCTTATAGCTGGAATAATAATACAATTAATTTACGCAACTCACTATGAATGAACTGAAATCACTGTTCGATGGTGATATATTTACTTACGTAATTCTTCCTTTACTTATTTTTCTTGCCCGTATAACCGACGTGAGCATCGGAACCATTCGCATTGTGATGGTTGCCAAAGGGCAAAAAATGATTGCTCCGATTCTGGGATTTTTTGAAGTACTCATCTGGCTGCTTGCAATCAGTAAAATAATGCAGAACCTCGACAATTGGGTTTGTTATGTGGCTTACGGGGCAGGCTTTGCCACCGGAAATTACATCGGAATGATCATCGAAGAAAAGCTGGCAATGGGTATCATTCAGCTTCAGATTATTACCCGCGTGGATGCGCACAAACTGATTGAAAAACTCAAATCCGACGGTTACGGAATCACGCATCAGGAAGCCCACGGTGCCGTTGAAGATGTTTCAATTATATATTCCATCGTAAAACGAACCGAGTTACCTCACGTGGTTGATATTATCCGAACCTACAATCCCAACGCGTTTTACTCCATTGCCGATGTTAAATTCGTAAACAAAGGACTGTATTCGCAGGTAAATCCGATGCAGTATTGGCGAAAAGGGAAGTGAGAAGAAGAGGCGGAAGTCTGAAGACCGAAGTCCGGCGAAGGTGAGAAAATGAGAAAATGAGAAAAAGCCAATTGCATCGTTACCAAGACTCCGGAGGAGTCAAATCTGAATAACCCCGGGTGCAGAGAAACGGAACCCGGGGATTTTGCTGAACAGCAGGAAAAGGCGCATCCAACAATGATGTTTGAAATATTCAAACTGTATGCGCCGCAATAAATAATCTTCATTAAAGCTAATTTCAAAAATATGACTAAAAATATAGTCATATTTTTGAAAAAATATTTGCATGACTAATTTTATAGTCATATATTTGTCGCGAAGGATTGACAAAATAAAACGACAATTATGCAACTGACAAAAGCTGAAGAACAGGTAATGCAACATTTGTGGGAAATGGGCGAAGGACTGGTCAAAGACATCCGCGACCGCTTCGACGAGCCAAAACCCGTGCGCAATACAGTTTCAACCGTACTGCGTATTCTTGAAAAGAAAGAAATTGTTGCGCACCGCACCTACGGAAACGTACATGTTTATTATCCTTTGGTTACCAAAGAGGAATATTCGAAAACGCAGCTTTTCGGATTGATGAAAAGCTACTTCAATAACTCGTTTCCGGCAATGGCTTCGTTCTTTGCCCGCGAAAAAGACCTGACCATTCAGGATTTGGAACAATTGATGGAAGAAACCCGGAAAGAACTGTCGAAAGACTAAAACCAACAACATGGAAGCATTGGCAACTTATCTGATTAAATCGTCGGTTTGGCTGACTGGTTTTGCTTTGGTTTACGCACTGTTTCTCCGGAACGAGCGGTTCTTTGTTTTGAACCGCATCTACCTTGTTTCCGGGATTTTGATCTCCATCATTTTCCCATTTTTCACGTGGCATTACACTGTAGTTTTGCCTGTTGTTCCTACTCCTGAAGTTTTCGAACCTCAGATTCAGGGAATCGCGGAAGTGAGCGAACCGTTTCCATTGCAAAATGTGTTGCTATTGTCTTTATACATTTCAGGAATTATTTACCTGACATTCAGAATTCTACGACAAACACTTCCTGTTTTTCGCATTATCCGAAAGTCAGAAACACAACATTTTAGTTCGGCAAAATTGATCCGTACTGCTGAATACTCCGCTTCGTTTTCATTCTTCTCGTTCGTTTTTGTCAATCCTTCAATCGACGAAATCGAAACGAATGAAATTGTGAACCACGAACTGGAGCACATCAGGCAACAGCACTGGATTGATTTACTGCTGTTTGAAATCCTTCGCACGGTGCAGTGGTTTAATCCTGCCGTTTGGCTTTACGGCCATCTGATCAGGCAAAACCATGAATACCTGGCCGACGAGCGGGCGCTGCAGCGCAGCTCCAATCCGGCGATTTACCGTGCGGCTTTGCTGAACCAAATGTTCGGCGGACCGGTGATTTCACTGGCCAATTCGTTCAATTATTCACTCAACAAAAAACGATTTAACATGATGAAACAGACCATAAGTTCACCAATCAGAAAACTAAAACTATTATTGATTTTGCCGCTCATAGCGGGAGTTTTTTATGCTTTTGCTGCTCCTGAATACAAGTTTATTCAGGCCGAGGAGCTTGCAACAAATGTGATTCAAAACGAAAAAACAATCAAAGGGAAAGTTATTGATGAAAGTGGGAAACCATTGAAAAGCGCATCAGTTATCATTGCCGGAAAAACGATCGGAACCATTACCGATGACAATGGCAATTTCATGCTCAAAGTAACCGATGATTCGCCCATTGTAATTTCGTATGTCGGATTTGAAAACCAAAAGGTACAACCCACTTTCGAAAAAGAAATTGTGATTACAATGAAACCAATGACTTTCGCCATTGAGGCAATGGGAAATGAAATTTCGGCTTCTAAACCTTCAGAAATATCAGATAATGTTATGGTTATTATCGATGGAAAAGAATCGACAAAAGCTGAAATGGAGAAAATTGATCCGGATAAAATCGCGAGCATTGATGTTCTGAAAGACAAAGCTTCTGCTGAAAAATACGGGGAAAAAGGGAAGAATGGGGTGATTTTAATAAAAACAAAAAATGCTTCTCCGATAATGGAATTTTCAGCAAAAGAAACGGAAATGAAGGAAGGCGAAGGTTTTATTATAAAAGAACCTCAAAAAATAAAGTTCTCCGCTGTAAATAGCAACCAGCCCCTTTATATTTTGGATGGAAAAGAAATCAGTTATCAGGAACTCTCCGGTATTTCTCCTGAAAAAATCGAGTCAATTTCGGTTCTGAAAAACGAATCAGCTACCAAAATGTATGGAGAGAAGGGAAAAAACGGGGTAGTGTTAATCGAATCGAAAAAAACAACTAGCGCCAACAGCGACGTTACGGTGGTTGGCTACGGAACGACACCTGACAATCTGCTTAAATCGGGCATTCGGCTTGGGACTGCCAAAGGGAACGAGCCGTTAATCGTAAGAGATGGTGTTATTTCTCCTCATTTGAAAATGGACGACATTAATCCCAACGAAATTGAATCCATCAACGTGCTGAAAAACGAATCGGCAACGACCAAATACGGAGAGAATGGCAAAAACGGGGTTCTGGAAATCAACATGAAGAAAACGCGAGAGGTTTTTACTATGGTAGAAGAAATGCCCCAATTCCCCGGTGGAGTTGAAGCTTTGAAAACCTTCGTTTATTCTACCCTGAAATATCCGACCATTGCCCTTGAAAATGGGATACAGGGACAGATTACCGTAAAATTTGTTATTGACAAAACCGGAAGTGTTAAAAATGTACGATTACACCGTGGTGTGGATCCATCATTGGACAAGGAAGGACTGCGAATTATAGAATCGATGCCCAAATGGACTCCCGGCAAACAGAATGGCGAAACGGTAGATGTGGCTTACGAAATGCCCATTAATTTCAAACTACCTCCCAACAGAACCAGCAAGCAGAAACTTATGACAATGTCAGCTCCGTCCAAAACATCCAGGACACAACCAGCCGTTGACATTACAGATGGAACACAACAGTTAATCATTGTTCCCAATCCAACCAACGACAAGGCAACCATTACCTTAAAGGGTTCTGATTCGAAAAATAAAATGGAAGTAAGTGTTTACGACAGGCTTGGAAAGCTAATCAAAAAGGAATCTAAAAACGGACCAACTTTTTCGCTATCGTTTAATAAACTCCCAAATGGAACCTATTTTATTGTCGCTAAAGACGGAGAAAATCAATTCACAGGACAACTTGTAGTAAGTCATTGATGATGAGATTTAAATAAATTGCAACTAAAACAAGGCGATCATCTTTCAACGATCGCCTTGTTTTTTGTAATAAAATTTCAACCTTTAAACTCGGGTTCTCTAAATAAGGATTTTTGCTAACTTTGTCCAGCACAATTTATTCCATCTACCATGAAAGAAATTGAGTTTTTATCGATTCTTGATAAATTTGGACATGATCGACTGCGTGTTCGGTTTAAAATTGATAAAGGCGAGCTGATTGATGTGGTTTATCAATACGAAGCATTCTTGAGTGAGAGATGGATTCCAATTGTTCGATACGATTGCGCACATGGATTTTTTCACCGGGACGTTTTAATGCCTAATGGAGACAAAGAAAAACAAGAGATTGCCATTGACAACTTGAAAAGTGCATCTAAATATGCAGAACAGGATTTGAAAGATCGGTGGGAATGGTACAAGGAACGGTTTATTAAAAAGACGAAAAAACGATAAGCTATGACAAATAAGGAAACTGTTGAGAGAAACATTGGACTAACGTTCGATTTTGTCAATCATTTAATTGATAATCCAACTCTTGCAGAAAATCTGCCTGATGATTTTAAATTGGAGTTTATTGAAAAGGATTTTCCAAACATTGAAAAAAAGGAACAGGTAGAACTTGACGCAAAGGTTAAAAGGAAATATGTTCGGGTTAGAAATACATTTGAAATTTCGAAATAGAAACAGACTAAAGTCACTAAAAATAAACAAGGCGATCATTTTTCAACGATCGCCTTGTTTTTTGTAATAAAACGCTACCCATTCTCAATATAAAATAGGCATAATCTTCGGTTCGCTCAATAACATTCCGGGTTTTTCGCTCCTGATTTCTTCTATGGCTTTTTCAATCTGCCCTAGCGTGCAGGGCATGGTGGCTATCGAGAACATGGCTTTTTCGCCTGCGTGACGGTTGTGGCTTACGGTTTCGATGTTAATTTCCTGTTTGCCAATTGCGGTTGTAATAAACCCGGTCGTTCCCGGGATATTTCCTGTTTGGAAAGTGATCAAATAAGGAAATACGAACTGCCTGGCATCGGCAAAATTGCGCTCCTGTTTTGCCGGAACATTCTGTATTTTGTCGCCATAACGGGCAATAAAAACAATATCGGAAACAATCGACATTGCGGTTTCGGTTGAACCTGCGCCCTTGCCCACCAAAAAATGAACCCCTGAATATTTGTTATTAATGCGAACTGCATTGGTAGCACCTTCAACCGCGGCCAGAAAATTGCCCTTTTTTACCAGCATGGGACGCACTGTAGCATAAATATCACCATTCACTTTTTTGGCGTAACAAATCAGTTTAATTTTTGCATCAATTTCGCTGGCAAAGTCGATGTCTTCTTTAGTAATATTTTCAATTCCTGAAATTGAAAGGTCATCTTTCGACACATCCACCCCGTATGCCAATTTAATCAGCAGGATCAATTTATGTCCGGCATCTCCGCCATTGATATCAAGTTGCGGATCGGCTTCGGCATAACCGCATTCCTGAGCCAGTTTCAAAGCATCGGCGAATTCCTGTTTTTCATTCTGCATTTGTGTCAGGATATAGTTGCTGGTTCCGTTCATTATTCCTGAAACGGAAAGTACTTTATCGCCGGTAAATCCTTCCTGAATGGTTTTAATAACGGGGATTGCTCCGCAAACAGCAGCTTCGAAACCAATTTTTACATTTTTTGCTTCGGCAGTTTCAAAAATTGTTTTTCCACGTTCGGCCAAAAGTGCTTTGTTGGCAGTAACCAAATGTTTTCCTGAGTTGAGGATGTCGATACAAAGATTGTAAACAAAGTCGCTTTTGCCACCTATTGTTTCAACCAATATATCAATCTCTTCCGAAGAAATAATCTCCTGAATATATTCGTTGGCCTCTTTTCCTGAAAGATCTTTTCCGCCGCCACAAAACAAACCGAGGGGAATATTAAACCGTTCTGATGCCTGAACGGGAAAAAGTTCAACAATTTTCGTGAGCACAATTTTTGTTTTGGCCCGCATCGAAAGCACATTGTTTATTTCTGTAATAATTTGAGCAACTCCTCCGCCAACAGTGCCGCAACCCAATATGGCTATGTTTATAGTTTCCATTTTATATTAGTTGAAATTTTTCCGAAATATAGGGATTTTTGCCATGCCGCTGGTACAAATGTTTGTGTTAACTCTCCTGTCAATATCCTCTATTTGGCACACCGCACAGGGTGTTCACCCCCTTTATTCCAAGAACTTGGTTACCTTTGCCGCTCAATTCGAACGCAAACATTTGTTGCGTGAGTGTTAAATTTAGGACGATGAAACGAACACGCCGCTGATAATTATTTCATCGTGGCGACACAAAAAGAAAATGAGTGTTCAAAGTGACCGCTTTCTGGCGTGTGAGTTCTCCCGATAGATCGGAACAAGCTATGATAACGCCTAATAATCAATTAATTAATACCGTTATTTTCGAATGAAAACAGAAGATATAGAAAACGTAGAACTCAGCTATTTAACCCTTGATGATTACCAGGAATTGAAAACAGCCATGGTATTGTCGTACAGAAATATGCCCGATGCATATTGGGAAGAATACCAAATCAAAGCATTGATAAAAAAATTTAAGGAAGGACAGGTTGTTATTAAAATTAACGGGCTGATAGCTGGCTGTGCATTGTCAATTATTGTTGAGTATGAAAAATTTTCGGATAACCATACGTACAAACAAATAACCGGTAATTATACGTTTAACACACATTCGGCCAAAGGCAACGTTTTGTATGGCATCGATGTGTTTATCAAACCTGAATTCAGGGGCCTTCGTTTAGCCAGAAGATTGTACGACTACAGAAAAGAATTGTGCGAGAAGTTAAACCTCGAAAGGATTGTATTTGGTGGAAGAATCCCCAATTTCCACAAATACGCCAGTGAATTTTCTGCTAAGGAATACATTGAAAAAGTAAAAAGAAAAGAATTACACGATCAGGTATTAAGTTTTCAGATTTCGAATGACTTTCACCCTACACGTGTTTTAAAAGGATATCTGGAAGGCGATCCTGCCTCAAACGAATTTGCGGTGTTGCTGGAGTGGAACAACATCTATTATGAAAGTAAAAGTCTTAAACCCAGAACTACAAAAAGAATAGTGCGGCTCGGGCTCATTCAATGGCAGATGCGGCCCTACAAAGGCTTGGATGATGTAATGCAGCAGGCAGAGTTTTTTATTGATACTGTTTCGGGTTACCGGGCAGATTTTGCATTGTTTCCGGAGTTTTTTAATGCGCCGCTAATGGCCGATTACAATCACTTAAGCGAAGCCGATGCGATCAGGGAATTGTCAAAATATACTGAAAGTATCGTCCGGAAATTTTCAGAATTTTCAATTTCGTACAACATCAATATTATTGCCGGAAGTATGCCCGAATTGGTTGACGGAAAGCTCTACAATGTTGGCTATCTATGCAAAAGGGACGGAACGGTTGAACGGTACGAAAAACTTCATATCACACCCGATGAGGCCAAGGTTTGGGGAATGGTTGGCGGAACAGAAGTAAAAACATTTGATACCGATTGCGGGAAAATTGGCATCCTGATTTGTTATGATTCTGAATTTCCGGAGCTAAGCAGGCTGTTGGCCGATGAAGGAATGGATATTCTGTTCGTACCATTTTTAACCGATACGCAAAATGGATATTCAAGGGTACGGCATTGTTCGCAGGCCCGGGCCATCGAAAACGAGTGCTATGTAGCCATTGCCGGAAGCGTTGGTAATTTGCCGAAAGTTCACAACATGGACATTCAGTTTGCCCAATCAATGGTTTTTACACCTTGCGACTTTTCATTCCCAACGAATGGTATTAAAGCGGAAGCAACACCAAATACCGAAATGATCCTGATTTCTGATGTTGACATTGATTTGCTCAGAGAACTCAATCAATTTGGCAGTGCCCGGAATCTTCGGGACAGAAGAACTGATATTTACAAGTTAGCCAGAGCCAAAGAATAATAAAACTGAATCGTATATGGCAAAAGAATTCTTCAATAGAGTAAGTACCCGCTTCTTTAATGCTGTGGAAAAAGGTGGAAACGCCCTGCCCCACCCTGCCGCCCTGTTTGGCATATTCGCTTTGATCACACTTGCGTTTTCGGCAATAGGATATTACTTGCAATGGGGAGGCATAAATCCTGCAACCGGCGAAACAGTAAGCGCTGTTAACCTTATTTCGAAAGAAGGTCTTCACCGGATAATCCTTGAAATGGTAAACAACTATACCGGCTTTGCACCGCTGGGAATTGTAATGGTGGCATTGCTGGGAATTGGAGTCGCCGAAAGCAGCGGATTGATAAAATCGGCCATCAATGCCCTACTGCAAAAAGCGCCCAAAAACTCGGTAACTTTTATGATCGTTTTTGCCGGAATTCTCTCCAATACGGCTTCTGATTTGGGTTATATCCTCATCATTCCCATGGCAGGGATAATATTTCATTCATTGGGGCGGCATCCAATTGCAGGTATGTCGGCAGCATTTGCCGGTGTAAGCGGCGGATTCAGCGCCAATTTGCTGATTGGTACAATCGACCCTTTACTGGCAGGTTTATCTACGGAAGCAGCACGAATAATCGACCCTGAATATTATGTGATGCCTACTGCCAATTACTATTTCATGGCAGCATCCACCTTTGTCATAGCCTTTGCCGGAACATGGGTAACAAAAGCCTGGGTGGAACCCCGACTGGGAAAATATACAGGAACTGTTGAACAGGAAGCCATCGTTCCGCTTTTACCTGCTGAAAAAAAAGGACTTAAATGGGTTTTGTTCTCAATGTTAATCTGGACAATCATATTTGCCGCCGGATTAATACCCGACCACGGATTTTTCAGGGGTGCCGACAATGCCGTGTTGCATTCACCGCTTCTGAAAGGTTTTATTGCGGTTCTGTTCATAGTTGCCAGCGTTTCGGGTATCATTTATGGTTACATTGCCGGTACTTTCAAAAAGCACGAAGATGTAATCAATGGCATGAATACCAGCTTTAAAAGCCTTGTTTCATTTCTGGTTTTGGTATTTTTTGCAGCCCAGTTTGTAGCATGGTTCAAATGGAGCAACCTCGGAATTTTAATCGCCATTAAAGGAGCAGCATTTCTTCAGAGTACTGAAATGGGACTGATACCACTTGTCCTACTGTTTGTGGTATTCTCAGGAATCATCAACATGTTTATGGGAAGCGCGTCAGCAAAATGGGCCATTATGGGCCCGGTTTTCATTCCAATGTTTATGCTTTTGGGTTATTCGCCCGAACTTTCGCAGGCAGTTTTCAGAATAGGCGACAGTGTAACCAATGTAATCTCGCCGATGATGAGCTTTTTCGCCCTTATCATTGTTTATTACCAAAAATATGACAACAAATCGGGAATCGGAACATTGATAGCCACCATGATGCCCTATTCAATCGCATTCTTTATCGTTTGGACGATATTGCTGATTATTTGGATCTTGCTGGGAATTCCACTCGGTCCTGATGCCGGGTTGTATTACACAAAATAACGGATAGGCTCAACAATTGCACTCCGGATTATCCGGATTACAGAACGCGGTTCGGTAACCGATAAAATTCGGATGTTGACCTAATCATGGAACCTTATTTTCAGGAAAACAGTAAATTTAGCGGCCAGAAAACAAAAACCGGAAACACATGAAGAACCGAAACCTTGTCCTGCTTGGGTTTATCCTACTCAAATTTGTATTGCAGTATGTTTTAATTGATCCGGTTTACGAGCTGCATCGCGACGAATTTCTGCATTTAGATCAGGCACATCATTTGGCCTGGGGATATACTTCGGTTCCTCCGTTCACATCATGGATTTCGTGGATCATCCTGCAACTGGGAAATGGTGTGTTTTGGGTAAAGTTTTTTCCGGCGCTGTTCGGTGCATTAACATTGCTGATAGTATGGAAAGCCATTGATGAATTGAAAGGTGGCTGGTTTGCCCTTCTTTTGGGCACCGTTTCGGTGGTGTTTTCTTCATTAATTCGCGTCAATATGCTGTATCAGCCCAATTCACCCGATATTCTGGCATGGACGCTGCTTTTCTTTACAATCATTAAATACATCCATTCAGAAAACAGCAAATGGTTGTGGTTCGCCGGAATTACCTTTGCTTTTGGTTTCCTGAACAAATACAACATTGTATTTCTTTTGATCGGACTTTTCCCTGCAATTCTAATTACCGAACACCGCGCTATTTTAAGAAACAAGCAGTTTTATTACGCCATGGCGCTTGCCTTTTTGCTGGTATTGCCAAACCTGATCTGGCAATTTCAGAATGAACTACCAGTTTTCAAACATCTCGACGAACTGGTTCGTACTCAGTTGGTGAATGTCAACCGGTACGATTTTCTGAAAGATCAGCTGTTGTATTTTGTGGGATCATTGTTTGTAATTCTGGCCGCATTTGTAGCTTTCATTTTTTACCAGCCATTCCGGAAATACAGAATCTTTGGATGGTCGTTCCTGTTCATTCTCGGATTATTTGTCTATCTCAAGGCAAAAGGATATTACGCCATTGGCCTCTACCCTATTTTCATCGCATTTGGAGCCGTTTACCTTGAACAACTTCTATCTGGCAAACGAATAAAATACCTGCGACCGGTAATCCTTGCGATTCCGATTTTGATGTTCTTTCCTTTGTTGCAAATCGCATTTCCAAACCGAACACCGCAAGAAATCAGGCAATACCCTCAGAAGTATAAAGACTTTGGATTGCTGCGCTGGGAAGATGGCAAAGATCATGATTTGCCGCAGGATTTTGCTGACATGCAGGGCTGGAAGGAACTCGCTCAAAAAGTTGATCTGGCGATGGCCTCCATTCCGGACAAAGAACATACGTTGCTGCTTTGCGACAATTACGGGCAGGCCGGAGCCATCAATTATTATTCGAAAATCAAAAATATTGGCGCTGTTTCAATGAATGCCGATTACATTAACTGGTTCCGGATCGACAAAGAAATCAGGAATGTGATATTAATTCAGGAAGCGAGTGACGATGATCCGGAGCGAGCCAGAGAACGCCCTATGTTCGAAACAGTTGAACATGTTGGTGAAATAACCAATGAGTTTGCACGGGAAAAAGGCACCAGCATTTATGTTTTAAAAAATGCAAAAACTGATATCAATCAAATCATCAGAAAAGAAATAGCTGAGCGTAAAAGCCGCAGGTAAACCAAACGATTGACAACTATATTTACGACGAAAACGGACAACTGAAAAATGAATGATTTCATCAAAATTTTAAGTTGGTTCAGTGGGCTGTGAAGGTGAATTTCAGGACAACAAAAATGCGAAATTTGGAAAATTACGACACAGAAGGAAACCTGATCGAATTTCAACTGTTCAATGTCAAATAGAAACAACGACAATCCTAAATTTTATGCAAAAAACATGGAAATTTAAACTCGGAATAGTCCTGCTCATAGTATGCGTAATTGCGTTTCTGTCCATTCCTGTTGTGCCTTTTCTTGCGCTTGAAAACAGTGTAAAAATCACCCTGTCAACCATACTTTTTGTAATTGGCGAAGTTGCATTTTGGGTTGGCGGAATACTTCTGGGAAAGGAACTTTTTACCAAATACAAAGCATACATGAACCCGAAGAGTTGGTTTAAACCGAAATCCGAAACCAAAGAAAACAAACCCGATTAGATACCTTTCAAAAAAAAAATGCAGTATTCATTTGAATGGATCATTTAAGCTGGAGCAAAAAGGCGACAAAGTGGATATCATTTTCTCGTGAGCCGGTCTAATTTTGGTTCGGTTTTAAAACCTATGGATATCCGTAAATTTACCCAATGTCATAAAAGTCATTCGATTGTCATTTGGCAGTCATTAAGTTGCCTTGAAATGACAACAAGTGACTGATTTAAATACCAATTAGGTATGTAAATAGACAGTCACATATAACTTACACTTTTCCGGAACAACAATTTCAGGAATTGATTTGTTATTAAATTCTGATGCTTTTGACAGATCGTCAAACGAGGCACAAATAAAAACCCAAAAAGTCATCTTACCTTATTTACAGTTTGCCGGGGTAAACTGAATCCTTGAATTCATTGAGTTAATTGCCATTTCTTAAGGTACAACTCAATGTTAAACAATGCTTCATTCCCTGAGAATTAGTATCAGCAATAACCAATAAACATTCTTATTATGGCAACTCTTGAAAAAACAGCAATTACCGTTGGAGCTGAAATAAATGCTCCGGTTGAAAAAGTATGGGAATTTTGGACAGATCCGAAGCACATTGTCCATTGGAACAATGCATCCGACGACTGGCACACGCCCAAAGCGGAAAACGATTTACGCGCTGGTGGAAAATTCCTGTCGCGTATGGAAGCCAAAGATGGCAGCATGGGTTTCGATTTTATAGGCGTGTACAGTAAAGTAGATCCCCTCCGGCAAATTGAATACACCCTGGAAGATGACAGAAGGGTACAGATTTCGTTTGCTGCCGATGGCGACAAAACAACAGTTACAGAATCCTTTGAAGCGGAACAGGAAAACTCCTTGGAATTACAACAATCGGGCTGGCAATCGATCGTGAACAATTTCAAACGGTATGTTGAAACTTCGGGGAAAATGGAAACGCTGCACTTTGAAATAAGCATCAATGCCAATATTGAAAAGGTTTTTAGCACAATGATTGACGACAAACATTACAGGGAATGGACCGCGGAATTCAATCCGACATCTCATTTTGCAGGTTCATGGGAAAAGGGAGCCAAAATTGTATTCATCGGATATGATGAGGACGGAAACGAGGGTGGGATGATCGGCAGGATTAAAGAGAACATTCCGAATCAGTTTCTGAGCATCGAATATCTCGGCATTGTACAAAATGGCCAGGAAATCACCACTGGCCCTGACATCGAAGGTTGGCTCGGATGTACTGAAAACTATACGTTTACCGAAAATAACGGAAGTACTTTGCTGGGTGTTGATTTGGATTCAAATCAGGAATTTATGTCCTACTTTATCGAAACATGGCCCAAAGCTCTCAATAAATTAAAAGCAATTTGCGAAGAATAATTTATAAACGTTTGTTGTAGAATGTGAAACTCAGGAAGAAATCGACTATGAATTCAGTCAGGGCTTCACTCCAAGTGAAACCCTGACTAAACACTTATTTCGCTTTCCAGACCAGCACATCAGCGGTTTTCATCGCTTTGGTTCCGATCACGATTTCGGCATTGGCCGGAAGGTTCATTTCGTAAACCTTGTCGGAGTAATTTACGGCAATTCCAAATCCATCGCGGTATTCAACCATCACGCCTTCCGGATAACTTTCTACCGGAATGCCTTGTTGCTTGTACAATTTGGTCAAAACCTGCTTTTCCAGATCGCCCGATTTTGAATCAACACCAACGTAAGTTACAGTTCCTTTACCCAGTTTGCGCGAAACGATGGCAGAAGTTCCGGCGTAAAAATCGCCTTCGAAAGTTGCCCATGTTTCGGTTCCCTGATTTGGTTTCAGCAAATCGCCCCAGCTTGTCCATGCATATTCCTGATTGTTGAACTTGATTTTATCAGGAGAATGCGGCATCAGCAAATCATAAGAATCAATCTCAGCCCCAATCAGTTTCCAGATTGGCTGCGAAAATTTAGCTTCCCACAAATGCCCGTTCCTGTCCTGAAGTCCGGTGCGGGTAGTCATTACCAGATTCCCACCATCTTCAGCATAACGGGTTAGTTTGTCAATCATTTGCTGATCAATCATCTGGTAAGCAGGAACCAACAAAACCGGATAATCGGAAAAATTAGCGGTGTCGCGCACAAAATCAACCGGAGCGCCAAACGATTTCACTGCTTTATAGTATTTCAGAAAATGATTTTCAGTATTCCATTCGGTGGTCTGTTTGTTCAGGTTGATGCCCATCACATTGTCGGCATTGAATAAAATTCCGGTTTTGCGTTGAAGGTATGGTTTCGGCAGTTGCGCCTTCGCATCGTAATTTTTCCGAAGTGTGCTGATATCCTTAATAAACTGGCTAAATTCCAATCCACCCGGAGTGGGAGTCACACCATCGGTACCCACAATTCCGTAGTGATAAGCCTCGTAACCGTAAAGTGGCGCACGGTAACGGTAGGTGCAGGTGAGTTTGCTGCCGCCGGCAAATACATGCCACAACCACAGGCGCATCGCTCCCGGAAGCGGTTGCGGGTTGATGCTTCCCCAGTTTACCTGTCCGGGCTGAAGTTCCATTATTCCATAAGTACCTTTTAGCGGACGGAAAAAATCGTTGGCCATTGCAATGCGCGAATATTCGCCAACCCGGTAACCTTTTGGGCCAATACCACGATCACCGCCATAAACCATGTAGCGGGTATAAGTTTCAAAATCAAGCTCTTTGCTCATTCCAATGTAACCCACATCGTACATCGGAATGTAGTTGGAAGTGATGTACTGGTCGGGCGAAGTATATTTCCGGAGCACAAGGGCTTGTTCGTCGAGGAATGTTGCAGTTTCCTCATCGGCAAAACGCAAATGGTCGAGCCGCTGGTGCAGGTTCATTCCCCACTGACTGTGCAGTGGAATGTTTATTTCCTGAAAATCGGAGTAAGTTCCGCTCCAGAAGTTGGTTCCCCAGGCTTTGTTAACTGCATCGATGGTTTTGTATTTCTGTTTTACCCAGTCGCGGAAACGTTGCGGGGCATCTTTGCCATAATCGAGAAACTTGCGCGGCTCATTGTCCAGTTGCCAGCCAATTACGCGTTTGTCTTTCCCGTAACGTTTGCCCAGTTCTTCAATCATTTTCATTGAATACGAGCGGTAATAATTGCTCGAAAAGGTGGCATGTTGCCGTCCGCCATGATCCATCTGTTTGCCATCTTCACCGGTAGCCAGCACTTCAGGATGTTTGCGAACCAACCAAACCGGGGGAGTTGCTGTAGATGTACACAAAATCACTTTCAGATTGTACTTTGCGGCCAGTTGCAACGAGCGATCGAGCCATTTGAAATCGTATTTACCCTCTGCCGGTTCAAGCTGAGCCCATGCAAACTCTGCAAAGTGGGTAAATTCGAAACCCATTTTGGCCATATTCTGAAAGTCGCGCTCCCACTGGGTTGAGTCCCAATGTTCAGGATAATAATAAACTCCGACGGTGGTTAACTCTTTCGCCGGAAAAAATTTATCGGCGTTTTGTCCAAACGAATATGGGCTGAAGATCAAACAAAAAAGGCTCAGAATGGCCAGTTTTCTAATTGCGATTAGTCTTGAATTCATAACGGTATAATTAGATTTTAGGGTAATAAATTGGCGTTACAAGTATAGCCTATTTTTACTTTAATCAGGAACAATAACGGGTTCAGTAATAACATTGCTTTTCCCCAACTTTACAAAAAACCAGATTGCAGCTGCTGCAGCAATTGCTATTCCTGCTGAAACCGAAACCATGTACGGCAATCCGAATCCTTCAGGAGCAAAAAGCAGGTAACTGGTGATTACGGTGGTCATAAACAAAGCCGGAATGAGTGTAATCCAATAAAACTTCTTTTCGCGCGCCAGGTAAACGGTGATGGCCCACAATACAATCATTGCCAGCGTTTGGTTCGACCATGCGAAATACCTCCAGATAACCGCGAAATCGACCAATGTCAATCCGTAACCCACTGCAAACAATGGAACGCTTATCATCAGGCGGTTTTTGATTGGCCCTTGTTTGAATTTCAGGAAATCGGCCACAATCAAACGGGCACTCCGGAAAGCGGTATC
>JAIBEZ010000090.1 GCA_019459485.1 Prolixibacteraceae bacterium | reverse complement strand
CGCCGCCAAAAACCATGGAACGTAAACCTCCGGCCTGCTGAATATCGAAATCAATGGATTCTTCAAAAGCCACAACGCAACCGGTATCAACCCGCAGGACTTCATTGTTAAGCTGGCGTTCAATTACGGTTCCACCGGCATGGATAAATACTTTTCCATCGCCCTGCAATGTTTGAAGTATGAAACCTTCGCCTCCAAAAAATCCGGCACCCAGTTTACGGTTAAAACGCATGGAAATTTTTGTCCCCAAAGCAGCGCAAAGGAATGCGTCTTTCTGAACGATGAGGGTGCCATGATATTGAGGCAGGTGAACCGGAATAATTGTTCCGGGATATGGAGCCGAAAAAGCAACATGCTTTTTGCCCCATCCCTGATTGGTAAAATGGGTAATGAACAACGACTCTCCCGTGATAAGCCGCGAACCGGCGGAAAGTACCTTGTCGAAAAATCCTGCTCGGGGATTCGACCCATCGCCCATTTTCGACTCGAAGCTTATCCCGTCTTCCATATAAAGCATTGCGCCGGCTTCGGCGATTACTGTTTCTCCTGAGTCGAGTTCAATTTCCACTAACTGAACATCGTGACCCATAATTTTGTAATCAATTTCGTGTGATTGCATGGTATAATATTTTAATAATCCGAATTTGGTAGAATGTGTCAGGCAAAGTTATGGATTGTTACAGAAAAGTGCTGCATTTAGTTGACCAGTTTTTATGCACACCAATGCCTGCTTTCAATATGTCACAGACAAATGCTGCGGAAAAGTATTTATTCAAATTATGGTGGTCGATGGATGAACAGCTGATAATTGCATTAAAAAATCCTTCTCCGACAGGTTGAAGAAGGATTTTTTACACTTCCGGCTAACTAATTTGCTTTTAGAAGTTTAATTGTTTGTTCATTCTGTGGCGATCTGATCTTCATAAAATAAACTCCTTTTTTAAGTGATCCCATGTTCAGGTTTGTAACCAATTTATTCGTTTTAAACGTGCTAACAATTTGTCCTGTTGAGTTAAAAACATCGATTCTATAATCCGATAGTTCCCTGTTCTCGATGATAAGTTGATCATTAAATGGATTTGGATATACTTTCGAGTCATTGCCAGCCATATCAACATGCTGAATGCCTGTGGTATAGTCGAAACGAATACGCATTTCATTTTCCCATTGATTAAGAGTTATATTCCAACTCTGCGACACCATGCTTTCCATGTCACCTTTTGCATTGAAACTATAAATAGCTTTTCCATTTTTAATCCAATTTCCCTCTTCCCACTTCTCCTCTGTCGTTTCTTTTAATGTACCGTTTGCATTGTAAGTATTTGTAGATTTTGAATCGTTCACCCAGGTATTGTTCACCCAATTTTCGCTCAAATCAGAAATCAGTTGTTTCGAATTATTGTAGGTGTTGGTAGTGCGGCTCTCGTCCTCCCATTGATTTAAAATATTCCATATCTGATTGACAATTTGCTTTTCGGTTCCGTCATCATTATAAGAATACAAAGTTTGACTGGAATTTTTCAATACCATTCCTGAAAGCAGATCCATGGTCTGAGTTACCATGCTTGTCAATTTACCATTAGAATCATAAGTGTACGTGTCTTTGGAATAATCTATCCATGTATCCCAAAAAATCTGACTTGTTTCTGTTAGTATTTCTTTCGATGCGTTGTATGTATAAAGTGTTTTCGATGCTGTTTCCCATTCATTACTTTCATCACTCCAAGCATCTGTCAGGGTTTCCTTTATTGTCCCGTCAGGATTTAACGTGTGAGTGTTGACTATAACTTTCGCCCAAATATTGGTTCCATCATTCCACTCTTCATCGAAATCATCTGTCAAATTGCCATTTGAATTGTAGTTGTTGGTACTTCGGTATGTCATTTCCCAGTTATTTCCCATCCAGTTTTCAAAAATCATGTACTTGTACTTTTGGGCTGGTACAACCATGGCAAAACACATTAATACTGTCAGTAAGTAAATTTTTGTCTTCATAATTTTTCGGTTTTGGATTTGAATTAATAAATCGGGTTTACTCTTTGATAAATTAGTCCTTTTGATACAAAAGGTGGAAGAAGACTTTGGCGCACAGAAAGTTAATATCACAATGAATCGAATGTCAATATAACTTCTAATCAAATTTAAGCAAATAGGGTGAAATAAAGCAGTCCTTTTCTGAAAATATTTTAGGCTTTTCAACTGATTTTCAGCTAAAAAAGCGCAATATTTCTACCACGCTTTTTGGAAACTATCAACTAACAAATCAGTTTTCTAAAAAATATACCGGATAGAAAGTGCGCCACCGTCACCCCAGAATCCGGAGTATCCAAACAGGTTAATTGTAGGTTTCCAGTCAATACTCAAATTAATAGGAATTTCCTCGAAGTTGTATTCAAGTCCGAGTATTCCATCAAGACCAATTACTGAATAACTGCCAGTATTTTCACCCCACTTTTTGTATTTGCTGTCATAAAAAGAAAGATGTGCGCCTGCACCGTAAAACCAATTCAAACGGTTTACATTGAACGCCTGACTGTGTATTTCATACAATCCGGTGATGTTGAATCCATGCCATCGTGAGTCAAAAAGCCCTTCGATGGCCGCTTTTTCATTCAGAAAATGCTTTACTGTCAAGCCACTCCAGGCACCTCCGCGAAGTCCAATACCGGTATTATAATCTTGTGCCTTTGTTTCAAAAACAAAAAACAAGGCAATTACCATAACTAAGATCGTTTTTTTCATGATGATGAATTTTTGATGTTTAATAAGATTCAGAATTAACAATTAGCATTTGTATGTTGTTCGGATTTGTTTTTAACCTTACCGTAACGTCTTATTTTCCAGTCAAAAACCACAATTAATTCTGAATACAGGCTGGTTGTCGGATTATTGACTAAATTTGCGACCATAACACAAAGGCCACCGAACGATTTTAAGAAAACGTGGTCTTTCCAAATAAATAAAATGTCATTTGAAAATTTAGATTTAATTGAGCCCATCCTGAGGGCTTTAAAAACAGAAGGTTACACAAAACCAACCCCCATTCAGGAACAAGCAATACCCATTATACTTCAGCGAAAAGATTTACTTGGTTGTGCACAAACAGGAACCGGAAAAACGGCAGCTTTTGCCATTCCGATCATCCAGATACTTTACGATACGCACATTCCTGCTAAAGGGAAACGTAAAATTAAGTGCCTGATAGTAACCCCAACACGCGAGCTGGCCATACAGATTGGCGAAAGTTTTGGAGCTTACGGACGATATGCCGGACTGAAACATGCTGTAATTTATGGTGGTGTGGGCGAACGACCTCAAACCGACGCTTTGCGCCAGGGAATCGATATTCTGATTGCCACTCCTGGCCGTCTGCTCGATTTGATGAATCAGGGATACGTCGATTTACGGAGTATTGAATTATTTGTGCTCGATGAAGCCGACCGGATGCTCGACATGGGTTTTATACATGATGTAAAACGCATCATTGCCGAATTGCCCAGAGAACGTCAGTCACTGTTTTTCTCGGCAACCATGCCAACCGACATTGTAAAACTTTCGGCTACGATCCTGAAAAATCCGATAAAAGTTGAAGTAACTCCTGAAGTAACTACTGCTGAAAAGGTGGAGCAACAAATGTACATGGTGAATTATGCCGACAAACGCAGTCTGCTGCTTCACATTCTGAGAAATCAGGAAATTGTATCTGCGTTGGTTTTCACCAGAACAAAACACGGTGCCGACAAAGTCGTTCAGTTCCTTCAGAAAAACGGACATCAGGCACAGGCTATACATGGTAACAAATCGCAGAATGCGCGCCAGAAAGCCCTATCAGACTTTAAAGGTGGAAAAATACGTGTATTGGTTGCGACCGATATTGCTGCCCGCGGAATTGACGTGGACGATTTATCACACGTGATCAATTACGAAATCCCGAATATTCCGGAGACATATATACACCGTATTGGCCGCACCGGCCGTGCAGGACAAAGCGGTATCGCCCTTTCATTTTGCGACAATACCGAAATCCTGTTTTTGCGCGATATACAGCGATTAATTTCGCAAAACATTCCGGTAGTAAACGATCATCCGTATGCCATGACTGATTTTACTCCTGAAAAAGCTCCTGCCAAAACAGCAAGAAAACCAATCAGGCGGGAACACAATGGGCAGGCAGTGAGGGAAACCTCCGGCAACCGCGAGCCCAGACCAAGCAATCATCCATCAGCCCAACCTGAACCGAAACCCAAAAGGAGTTTCTGGAGCAGAAGGCCGTAAACAAAAAGCTATTGATTCTGATCAAATAAAGATTCGAAAACCTCACCCAAAGTGGGGTTTTCTTAGTTTCAGAACTGAAATTTCCAGTAAAGCAAAATACTTTGTATCTTGCAAAAAAATAAATCATGCAAACTGATAATACATATATACAACAACTTAAAGAGAAATTGAAAGAGCTAAATCCATACCGGGTATTTCTCTTTGGATCTTATGCTTATGGCATCCCACATATTGACAGTGACATTGATTTACTAGTGGTTACGAACGATGAATTTATACCGCAAACGTTTCAGGAAAAAACGAATTTATACATTTCAGTAAGCGAACACATTTTAAATATTTCAAAGCAAGTACCTGTTGATCTGATAGTTTATACATTGCCAATGTTTAAACAATTCGTTGAAACGGGTAGCTCATTTTCCAAAGAAGTTTTAAGCAAAGGAATAGTGATTTATGAAACAAAGCACCCAGCAGTGGCTTGATTTTGCAAAAGCCGACTTGATCAACTGTGAATTAATTCTTGAAGATGAATTTCTAAGCGCAATTGTTGCTTTTCACTCCCAACAGGTTGTGGAGAAATGCTTTAAAGCACTAATTGAGGAAAAAAATTTAGACATTCCGCGTATTCACAATTTAGTCAGATTGTATCAAGTAGTTGAAGTTTTCTTAAAGAATCCGATTGAAATCAGGGAGTTGATGGCTTTGGATAGCGTTTATACCAGTTCGCGTTACCCAAGTGATATTGGAATGCTTGCTTCAGGTAAACCAACCCGGCGAGATGCGCAGGCATTATTCGAAAGTGCAAAAAGCATTTTTGAAGCAATAAAAGAGTTAATCGATTAAGAACCTCACCACACTTTGGGGTTTCTCATTTCCAGTGAACTTTCCAACAGAAATATTGTCATCTAAATATCATTCAATTAATTTTTCGGGGTATGGAATTGTTTAACGAAAACAGCAAACTCGCATCGGTCATTCTAAAAGATCATTCATTGTTGCCGGTTATCAACCGACTTGGTATCCAATTGGGTTTTGGCGACAATTCAATCAGAAATATTTGTGCGGAAAAAGGGATTGATCTCAATTTTTTCGTCGAAACAATCAATGTATTTCATTACGAAGCCTATTTTCCTGAAAAACGACTGCTCGACTTTCCGGTTTCAATGGTGATTGAATATCTCGTAAAAACACACCGTTATTACATTGATTACCTGATTCCGGAAAACGACCGGCTGATTGAGCTTTTCCTTTCGGCCAGTCCCGACGAAAGCACCGACAATGGCCTGGTCCGGAAGTTCTATGCAAAATTCAAAGAGGAATTCGTAATTCACATCAATTTCGAGGAACGCGAGATGTTTCCATACATACTTGAATTGAATGCGGTCATCACAAATCCAACGATCAGGAATCAGTTTACAAAAAAATACCCGGATTTTTCGATCACCAGTTTCGAAAAAGAACATTCGCAGATGGACGACAAAATGGATGACCTTAAAAACATCATCATCAAATACTTACCACCCAACTACGATCAAAATCGCGGAAATTCATTTCTGGCAAACTTATTCATGTTCGAAAAAGACCTGAAAAACCATTCGCGCATCGAAGATCATATTTTACTTCCAAAGGTAAAACAACTCGAAAAGCTACTGGAAAGCCATGAATAGCAACCCAAACAGATCCATCGTGGTAATCAGTGCTTCTGACATTGTATTGGCAGGACTTACCGAAATACTGAAAGGCTGCCTGGCGGGCGAAGTTATTGTACTTCACCGCGGCGACGAGATCATTGATTATCCTCAGTTAAACGGAAATATTCTGGTAATAGCCACTGCCGACGAATTTGAAAAAAGTGGCACATTTATCCGGCAAATCCTTTCTTCTGCAGGAACTGTTCAGTTTCTAAAACTCCAACTTGATACAAATTCAGCCCATTCAAATCAGACGATTAACCTTTTCGATGCCCCGTCGCTGATTTGCTACAAGGTGAATGAAATTCTGAATTCCTTCCTTACAAATAATACAAAGGATACCGACACCGAGCTTACAAAACGTGAAATAGAAGTTCTGCAACTCATCACCAAAGGCTATTCAAACAAGGAAATCGCCGATCATTTGTTCGTGAGCACGCACACAGTGATTTCCCACCGCAAAAATATCTCGGAAAAAACAGGCATTAAATCGGCTTCAGGAATGACCATGTACGCCATCCTGAAAAAAATCATTGACGTCGGCGATATTAATCAGGACGAACTGATCTAAACTAAGCTTTGGAATAGTTCTGCGTTTTCCATACTTTTGCCAACCCAATTGTTATTCAGTACAAAAATCATCTGCCTGCAAAAACTTGGGCTGAACCCATAAGTTTAAATCGCCATTCGAACCAATGAAGCAAACTTTGAATTTGAAACAAGAGCATCCAATGAAACGTGTGGTGATAGGACTTTCCGGAGGTGTTGATTCGAGTGTTGCAGCGTATTTGCTTAAACAACAGGGATATGATGTCGTGGCTTTGTTCATGGTGAACTGGCACGACCGTACCGGAACCATTACATCCCGCTGTACATGGGAAGACGATGCCATGATTGCTGAAATGGTGGCAAAAAAACTTGAAATTCCATTCCATATTGTTGACCTCAGCGTTGATTACAAAAAGCGCGTGGTCGATTACATGTTCGCCGAATACAGCAAAGGCCGCACGCCCAATCCCGATGTACTCTGCAACCGGGAAATTAAATTCGATATTTTTCTTGAAGAATGCCTGAAATACAATGCCGACTTTGTTGCAACCGGTCACTATTGCCGGAAAGCGGAATTTGAGAAAGATGGACAGACCATTCATCAATTGCTCGCCGGAAAAGACGACAACAAAGATCAAAGCTACTTTCTGTGTCAGTTGAACCAGTATCAGTTATCGAAAGCCATCTTTCCAATCGGGCATCTGGAAAAACCTGAAGTACGCGAAATTGCCCGACATGCGAACCTTCCGAGTGCCGAACGAAAAGATTCACAAGGCATTTGCTTTGTTGGTAAAGTAGATCTGCCCACCTTCCTTCAGCAGCAACTGGAACCAAAAACCGGCAATGTGATTGAAATTGCGGCTGAATTTATCGCTAAGAAAAAGGTTATCGAAAAAACGGAGGAAAACTTCCGGAAACTTTGTTCTGCTTTTCCCTATAAACCTTGGAACGGAGCGGTAATCGGCGAACATCGCGGCGCGCATTATTACACCGTGGGACAACGAAAAGGGCTAAACATTGGTGGCCATCAGGAGCCACTTTTTGTATTGGGGACCGATGTAAACCGCAATATTTTGTATGTTGGCGAAGGTACAGAACATCCGGGATTATACCGACCGGGCCTTTTTATTCCAAAGGAAGAAATCCACTGGATAAGACCTGATTTAATTATGAATACAGGCGAAAGCCGGAGATACGACCTTCGGATTCGTTACCGCCAGCCACTTGAAAAAGCAATCATGTACCAGCGCGAAGATGGTCTTTATATTTTGTTTGATGAGGAACAACGTGGCATTACTTCCGGCCAGTTTGCTGCCTGGTACGAAGGCGACGAATTGATTGGGTCGGGTGTAATTGCTTAAACGAAAATCGGAAAAGGGAAACCGAAAACCGGAAAACAGACTCGTTTGACCTTTACCTTTTTACTTCTACCTTTTTGCCTTATCTTTAGCACACTAAAAAATATCACAAATGATCAGATCGATGACAGGATTTGGGAAAACCGAATTCGAAGTAGGAAATAAAAAAATCACCCTCGAAATTAAGTCACTCAACAGCAAACAACTCGATATCAATACCCGGATTCCGGCGATGTACCGCGAAAAAGACATTGAAATCCGCCGGCTGATGTCCGAAATGCTCACCCGCGGAAAAGTTGATTTTGCACTTTATCTCGATAATCTGGGTACTGAAAGTACTTCCAGAATCAATGCTGCAATTGTCAAGGATTATTACCGCCAACTCAGTGATGTTTATCAGGAACTGGGGCTCGAAGTGAATGGAAACATCATGGAGAGCATTTTGCGTTTGCCCGAAACAGTCAAAATGGTGTACGACGAACTCGACGAATCGGAATGGCTGGTAGTTCGCGAAAACCTGATCAGAACGCTTGAAGAACTCAATCGTTTTCGCGATCAGGAAGGGCTGGCACTTAAAACCGACATTGTGGCCAATATTGCCAACATTCTCGATTTGCTGAAACAGGTTGAGCCATACGAAAATCAGCGGATGGAAAATGTGAAAGCCAAGATAACTGACAGTCTGGATGCGCTGCAACTGAATGGCAATGTTGACAAAAACCGCTTCGAACAGGAGTTGATTTACTACATGGAAAAACTCGACATTAACGAGGAAAAAGTACGTTTGGCCAACCATTGCAGCTATTTCACCGAAACCATGATGGATGAATCAGAACCTTCAGGAAGAAAACTGGGTTTTATTGCACAGGAAATTGGCCGCGAAATCAATACACTCGGATCGAAAGCCAACGAAAGTAACCTGCAACGCATTGTTGTACAAATGAAAGACAATCTGGAAAAAATTAAAGAACAGGTTTTGAACGTATTGTAAAAGCTCTATTTTATGGTATCTGAAAACAAATATGTACAGGAACTTAAAGTCAATTTAAGCAAAATTGATCCTTATCTGGTTTTATTATTTGGATCATATGCCTATGGCACACCTGACCCGGACAGCGATTTGGATGTATTTGTTGTTCTGAACGACCAAAGTATGCCGGTCACTTTTAAAGAAAAACAGGATTTATACCTAAAAGTTGCCAAATTCACACGCCCTGTTGCCAAACAGATACCCATTGATTTGATGGTGTTTACTATACCAATGTTTGAACAGTTTAAACTTGCAAACACCAGTTTTTCAAAGGAAATTCTCACTAAAGGAATCGTTTTATATGAAAGCAAGCACCAGGCAATGGCTTGAATTTGCCCAAACAGATTTACGCAGTTGTGAGAATAATCTGAGTGATGAATTTGTAACCAATGTGGTTGCTTTTCACTCACAACAGGCGGTCGAAAAAGCGTTCAAAGCCCTGATCGAAGAAAAAGGAATTAGGATGTCGCGCATTCATAACCTGACACGATTGTATGCGTTGACCGAATCTTTCCTGATTTCAATGATTGATGAAACAGAACTTGAAATGCTGGATAATGTGTACACAAGTTCACGATATCCCGGAGAAATCGGGTTGCTTTCAACTGGGAAACCAACGATGAAAGAAAGCAAAGAACTTTATGACATTGCCCTGAAAATTTATTCGATTATTCTTCGGTCTATCGAATCAGGAAAAAATAGAATTAGAATAAATTAAACACATGAACCCAGGAAAACTCATCATATTTTCAGCGCCTTCCGGAGCAGGCAAAACAACCATTGTTCGCCATTTGCTCGACAAAGATTTAAATCTTGAATTCTCCATATCGGCCACCAGTCGCGGAATGCGGCACACCGAAACCAACGGGAAAGATTATTACTTCCTTACTCCGGAAGAATTCAGGAACAAAATTGAGAACAACGAATTTCTGGAATGGGAAGAAGTTTATGCCGGAACCTATTACGGAACGCTGAAATCGGAAGTTGAACGAATCCGTAACAACGGGAAAAATGTCATTTTCGATGTCGATGTGGTTGGCGGATGCAACATTAAAAAGTATTACGGCGATGAAGCTTTGGCCGTGTTTGTTCAGCCACCTTCGGTGGAAGAATTACGCAACAGGCTGATTTCAAGATCAACTGATTCGCCTGAAGTAATTGAAAACCGGATTGCCAAAGCCGAATACGAATTGACTTTTGCCAGTCAGTTCGACTTGATCATCATCAACGAACATTTGGAAATCGCGTTCGATGAAGCGGAAAAGTGCATTCGTGAATTTCTTGCCAGTTGCCAGCCGCAAGCTGCCAGAAGCTGATATTCAATGTAAAACTGAAATTTGAAACCAAAATCATGATCAAAACCGGACTCTACTTTGGCTCATTCAACCCGATACACGTCGGACACATGGCCATTGCCAACTTTATGGTCGAATACACCGAAATCGACCAGCTTTGGTTTGTGGTGAGTCCGCAAAATCCCCTGAAGAAGAAAAAAACTCTGCTGGACGATTATCAGCGACTGGAATTAGTGAACCGTGCCATTGGAGACGACCTCCGGTTCCGCGCTTCCAAGGTCGAATTTAATCTGCCCAAACCATCGTACACCATCGACACGCTGGCTTATTTAAGCGAAAAATATCCGACACACCAGTTTTTTATCCTGATGGGAACCGACAATCTGGAGAACATTCACAAATGGAAAAATGCTGATGTGCTGCTGGCAAATTACGACATCATCGTTTATCCGCGGCATGGTTTTAATCCTGAAAGTGCCAAAAAATATCCACGTGTTCAGGTTGCCAATGCGCCGCTCATGGAAATCTCGTCAACCTTCATCCGAAACTCAATTAAGGAAGGCAAAGATGTCCGACATTTTATTCCCTACCGAACATGGGACTATATGCAGCAAATGAACTTTTATAAAAAGTAAAAAAGTTCAAATCTTAGGTTGCAAGTTCCCGATTATTGTTTGAACTTGAATTTGTAACCCGAAACTCATTAAGTTATTTCTATATTTGCATACGTATTAAAACTCCGAGTTTTAGAGGCTAAGTGCCCCGCATAAGCTTCTGAAACCGTTGGGCTGTAAGTGGAAACACTCCAGCCTCCCGATTCCTGCAGTTGCAGGATGATTTTGGAAAGGAGCAGCATCTGTCCGCCCAACGGCTTGTCAGCACATGTTTTTTTCCTTATAAAATTTAAAATAAATTCGCATGGTTCAAAAATCAAAAAATATTCTTTTGGTTTCAGGATCCGGACAAAACGTTGGTAAAACAAGTTTGATTCGCCGGATAATTGCTCAAAATGCTGGTCAAAAAATAGCAGCGATCAAAATCACCCCGCATTTTCATGAACCAACCGGCGGGTTGGTCCCTATCGCCATTACAGACAATTACCGCATTTTTCAGGAAACCGATCCCAATTTCGGCAAAGACAGCTCGCTGTTTCTTCAGTCGGGAGCCGAAAAGGTTTTCTATGTTCAAACGACTGATGATCATCTGGAAGAAGCTTTCGGCATTGTAACCGGCCATATTTCTCCGGAACAGCCAATTGTCATCGAATCAGCAGCTTTGCGAAAATTCATAGTTCCGGAACTTTATCTTTTTATTCAGAAAGAATACGAAGACATCAAACCCGCTGCTCTTAAAATGCAGGAACTGGCTGATATTGTTGTTTTTTCCGACAGCGGACAATTCAGTGTCGATCCTGCCTCGTTCACTTTCGATCAAGCATGGAAAACAAAACAAGATGATAACGCTTGAACAAGCCATTGAAATTGCTTTATCGAAGGCTCTTTCGATGGGAATCGAACAGGTTGATTATATGCATTCAACAAACCGTATTCTGGCACAGGATGTTTTTGCAGATGCCGACATGCCGCCTTTCAACAAATCGGCCATGGACGGTTATGCCTGCCGCCGTGGAGATTTAAATCAGGAACTTTCGGTTCTCGAAATTATTCCGGCAGGAAAAGCACCCACGAAAGCAATTGGTGCAGGTGAATGCAGCAAAATCATGACCGGAGCCCAGGTTCCCGAAGGAGCTGACACTGTTTTTATGGTGGAATATTCTGAAGAAATTGCTTCGGGAATTATTCGTTTTACAGGGACAAAAACCAATTCAAACATTTGCCTGAAAGGTGAAGACCTAAAAGAAGGCGATCTGGTTTTAAGTTCAGGAACTCTTCTGAAACCGCAGCACATTGCGATGCTGGCTTCTGTCGGATGCGTTTCTCCTCTTGTTTATAAAAATCCGGTGGTGGGAATTATTTCAACAGGTTCCGAATTGGTTAATCCGGAAGAAAATCCAAAAACATCTCAAATACGCAATTCGAACGGCCCCCAGCTTTTTGCGCAGGCAAAAACAAATGGATTTCCGGTTAATTACTACGGAATTGTTCCCGACGATGAAAATCTGACCAGCCAAATCATCCAAAAATCGTTGGAAGAAAACGACGTGACCATCCTTTCGGGAGGTGTTTCTGTTGGCGATTTCGATTTTGTGCCCAAAATTATTCAGGAATTGGGCTTCGAAATTCATTTCAGTAAAATCAGCATCAAACCCGGACAACACACCACTTTTGCATCAAAACGAAACAAATACATTATCGGACTGCCCGGAAACCCGGTTTCGTCATTCATTCAATTCGAAGTTTTTGCCAAACCATTTCTCCTGAAACTGATGAATTACCAGCAACCGGAATATCGGTTGCCAATGGCCATGTGTCAGGATTTCAACAGAAAAAAAACGGACAGGGAGGAATGTTTGCCGGTTCAGATAAACGATCAAAATGAAGTTCAGATGGTTGCCTATCACGGGTCTGCGCATATTCACGCCTATCATCAGGCATTCGGATACATTTCAATTCCCGCTGGGAAAACAACATTGAAAAAAGGAGAAATTGTAGATGTTCGACCGTTATAAACGAAAGATAAACTATCTGCGCATCTCGGTGACCGACCGCTGCAACCTGCGCTGTACCTACTGTATGCCGGAAGAAGGCATTCGTCTGCTCGATCATGCCGACATTCTGAGTTTCGAGGAAATCGCGGATTTTACCCGGATGGCTGTTGCCAACGGAATTACCAAAGTCCGGCTGACAGGTGGTGAACCTTTGGTCCGGAAAAATATCGTTGAACTGGTTGCAATGCTCGCAGCAATTGACGGACTCGAAGACTTATCGATGACCACCAATGGAATTTTACTTTCGGAACATGCTGTCGATCTGAAAAAAGCAGGGCTGAACCGAATCAACATCAGCCTCGACACGGTAAATCCTGACAAATTTTGCCAGATCACCAGAAACGGTGAGTTGACAAAGGTCCTGGAAGGAATAGATGCAGCGCGTAATGCCGGGCTGGAACCAATTAAAATCAATTGTGTTTTGCTTGGAGAACCTGATGATGAAACCCAAAAATTGAAACAGTTTTGCGAGAACCGTGGACTAAGCCTTCGATTTATTCACCAGATGAACTTGAAAACCGGAGAGTTTTCGACTGTCGAAGGTGGCGAAGGTGGAAACTGCAGCAAATGTAACCGCGTTCGGTTGCTGGCAAACGGCGACATCAAACCCTGCCTTTTCAGCGATTTGGCATACAATATCCGCAAACTTGGTCACGAGGAAGCCTTGAACCTGACAATTGACAACAAACCCCGAAGCGGAACTTATAACCAATCGGGCGAGTTCTACAACATTGGAGGGTGAACGAAGTGGTCAGTTAACAGTCGCAATGATCAGAAACCTTCGGTCATTAATGGTCATTTTTTTCACGTCATTAATTGTCAATTGCTGCGCGTCTGACTATAATCAATGACCATGAATGACTCAATGACAAAAAATGACAAACTTGAAATTATTACAACAATGAATAAACTAACCCATACCGACGAAAAAGGAAAGGCTAAAATGGTGGATGTCAGCCAGAAGCCTGATCAGGAGCGAGAAGCCGTGGCCAGAGGTTTTATCCGGCTTCAGTCCGAAACCATTGAATTGATCCGCCAGAACCAGATGAAAAAAGGTGATGTTTTGACAGTTGCCGAAATTGCAGGAATTCAGGGAGCCAAAAGAACCGGCGAATTGATTCCGCTTTGTCATCCACTGCAGCTCTGGAAGATTGACGTAAAATGTACCCTTCAGGAAAACGGTGTTTTGGCCGAATGTACAACGCTTTGTTTCGGCAAAACTGGTGTTGAAATGGAAGCGCTCACCGGAGTGAACGTAGCGCTGCTAACCGTTTACGACATGTGCAAAGCCGTCGACAAGGAAATGGTGATGGAAGACATTAGACTTATCAGCAAAACAAAAAAATAACAACCATGAATATCAAAATACTCTCGGTCAACACCTCAATAAAAAAAGGAACGATAAAAAAACCGGTCGAATCCATTGAACTTACTGAAATTGGTGTCGTAGGTGATGCTCATTCAGGAAGATGGCACCGGCAGGTAAGTTTGCTGGCAACCGAAAGTATTTCAAAGTTTGAGGAAGAAGCTGGCCGGAAAATCAAATTCGGCGAATTTGCCGAAAACATTACCACGGAAGGACTTTTGCTGCACGAATGCAAACCGCTCGACCGGTTCATGAATGAAGAAATTGAGCTGGAAGTCACCCAAATTGGTAAAAAATGTCACGGCGACAATTGTTCCATTTTCCGCGAAATTGGCAATTGTGTGATGCCCAAGGAAGGAATTTTTGCCCGTGTTGTCAGAAGTGGAAATTTGAAAGCTGGTGACAAACTAGACTATCTCCGGAAAGTGATCAACATCCACATCATCACCCTAAGCGACCGCGCCAGTGCCGGGGAATATGCCGATAAAAGCGGTCCGCAAATCAAACTTCTGGCCGAAACATTTCTTTCAGGAATCAACCGCCCAACCGAATTCACCAATCATCTGATTCCGGATGATCAGGAACAACTTACGCAACTGATTAAATCTGCCATCTCGCAACAGGTTGATGTTGTTTTCACTACAGGCGGAACCGGAATCGGACCAAGGGATTTCACTCCTGAAACCGTTCGTCCTTTGCTTGAAAAGGAAATCCCGGGAATCATGGAACTGATCCGTGTAAAATACGGCATGGAAAAACCAGCTGCACTTTTAAGTCGGGGAATTGCCGGAGTTTCAGGAAAGACATTGATTTACTGCCTGCCCGGAAGTGTAAAGGCTGTAACCGAATATTGCAAAGAGATTTTACCCACCGTCGAACATTCCATTTACATGATTGAGGAAATTGACAGCCATTAAGCACTTATAGTTGAAGTGTCAATTTTAATTGTCCGCCAAGCCCTTGTTGAATAATTTTCATTAATGTAGACAGTCGGATGTCGGATGCATTATTTTCAATTCTTGAAATGTATGATTTGTTTGTCCCACATTTTTCAGCAAGCTCTTCTTGTGTCATGCCAAGTTTCAACCTTGCTTCTTCGAGCAAAACACCAAGCCTGAATGACTCAAACTGTTGTTCCCATTCTTCACGTTTGGGTTGTCCTTTTTTACCATACTTTTTGTCGAGAATTTGGTCTAATGTTGTGATATTACTTTTTGTATTCATCTTGATATTCCTCCATTATTTTTAGTGCCTTTTCCAATTCTTTTTTCGGTGTCTTCTGAGTTTTCTTTTGGAAAGCGTTTCCAAGAACCACTATATTTCCTTTGTCAAAGAAGGAAAAGATTCGATAGATATTATTCCCAACCTCAACTCTTACCTCATAAAGTCCTTTTGTACCTTCCAAATGCCTAAAATACTTTTCCGGGACTTGTCGGGTCACTCGGATAAAATTTAAAGTCCATTCAATTTTTGCTTGGACAATGTCCGTCTGTACCTCGTAAAAGTCGAGAAAATAGTGTTTATAGGCGATTATTTGTCTCTCAAAAGTCATGGGACGAAGTTAACTATTCAGACAACTATTTCCAAATTTATTTTTGTCGAACGGATTCGTCGCTCCAAGAAGTCTGGGTATTGGCTGTGACTGAAAAAATAATCACACATAGTTTATTTTTCTATGCGCCCCAATGTGGTTTTAACCTGAATTTATTGGTTTCATGGCATCATAATTGATATTCAGCCAAGTCTGAATTTCACCTTCAGGCCAATTTTATTGCTAATTTCGCAATCGGTTTACTTCAAGCAAACAATATGAAAACAATTTTCAGCATCACCTTCCTTTTACTGAGTATCAGTTCCATGTCGCAAAACCCTTTTACGAAGGAATGGCAGCAGGTTGACTCACTTTCCAACCTTGGACAGTCGCAAAGTGCGCTCGATATCGTGAATCGCATCTATGATCAAACAAAAGCCTCCAACCAGGCCGATCAGTTTGTAAAAGCATCGTTGTACCGAATGAAACTGGAAGCCGATTTTCAGGAAGATTATCTTGAAAACAGCATCGGACGGACTCAACTTGAAGTTCAATCGGCAAAAGCTCCGATGAAGCAAATACTACATTCAATGGTGGCCGAACTTTACTGGCGCTATTACCAGAACAACCGCTGGCAGATACACGAGCGAAGCGAAACTGCTAATTTTCTGCCGGGAGACATCAAAACATGGGATTTGAAAAAAATCGTATCTGCCTGCATGGAGAACTATGCAGCATCGCTGTCGGATAAAGATTTGCTCAAAAATACCGACTTAAGCTCGTACTCCGAAATACTGATCAAACAAGAGGATTCGGAGAAATTCAGGCCCACTTTATTTGATTTTCTGGCGCACCGGGCAATCGACTTTTATTCATCGTCAGAAGCCGGGCTGACAAAACCGGCAATTACTTTTTTAATGGACAGCGATGATTTCTTTGGAACTTCCACCCAATTTTCAACATTAAAAATCATTTCTCCGGATGCTTTTTCGTTTGAATTTCAGGCATTGAAACTTTACCAGGAAGTCGTTAATCTTCATCTGAACGACAAAGATCCTACTGCCTTGATTGATGTTGATTTGGAGCGGCTTTCTTTCGTTCATTCGAAAAGTACGCTGCCTGAAAAAGACAGCCTTTACCTTGCCGCTTTGTATCTGTTGGAAAATAAATACATTAATCATCCCTCATCCACCGAAGTTTCCTGGCAGATTGCAGTTCAACTGAACAACGACAATGAGCAGGAAGTGATTCCTTTTAAAGGTGGATCAACATCCAATCAGGTCGTTTCAGAAAAAAATAAATGGGATAAAAAACAAGCTTTTGAAATTTGTCAGGCAGCGATAAAACGTTTTCCGGATAGTTTTGGCGCTGCAAATTGCCGTTCGCTGATCGAAAGTATCAAACAACCGTCCTTGTCCATCACAACGAGTTATATCACCATCATAGGGAAACCTTCGCTGGCACTGGTGAACTATCAAAATGTCTCCAAAATTTACTTCCGCCTCCTGAAAACAGATCCCGAAACTGAACGTGAACATCTGCAGAAAGATGCTGAAATCCGTCTCGAAAAATATCGTACTATAAAACCAGAAACAAGCTGGGAACAGGCGCTTCCCGATGATGGAGATTACCGGAATCATTCCGCCGAAATAAAACTACCCGCCATGTCAAGAGGGTTTTATGTACTTCTGGCAAGCAGCGATCCCACATTTCCATCCAAATCTGCCATGGTAACAGCAAACAGTTTCTGGGCAAGCAATATCAGTTCTATCAGCCGAAACGACAGCGAAGGGAACAACGAAATTGTGGTGTTACACCGCGATTCGGGTTTACCGCTTTCAGGTGTAAAAGTCCAGCCATTTTACCGTGACTATAATTCAAATGCCCGCAAATTCGATAGCAAGGAAGGCGATATCTATGTCAGCGATCGATCAGGAATAGTAAGTATCCCTCCCAGAAGCGATGATCGAAAGTTCAATCAATATTACCTGGTCTTCAAATCCAAAAACGATCAGCTGATTACAGAAAGCTATTTTTCATCTTATTTTCATCAGGAGGGTGAGCTACAGACCTTTGTTCAGACACAATTTTTTACCGATCGTGCCATTTACCGTCCGGGACAAACGATCTATTTCAAGGGAATTGTACTGGAACGAAAAGGGGAAGAAGTAAAGATAAAAACGCGGTTCAAAACCGAAGTTACTTTCACTGATGCAAACGGTCAGGTAGTTTCGAAGCTAAATCTTACGACCAATGAATTTGGTTCTTTCGCCGGAAGTTTCACTGCACCACAAGGAGCATTAACCGGAACGATGAATATTAATTGCCAATCAGGTGGCGTTTCGATTCGCGTTGAAGAATACAAACGACCCAAATTTGAAGTCACATTTGAACCCGTAAAAGGATCGTACAAACTGGGCGAAATGGTCACTGCCAAAGGAAAAGCAATGGCTTACGCCGGAAGTACGGTTTCCGATGCCAAAGTGAATTACAGGGTGGTTCGTCGGACTCATTTCCCTTACTATTGGTGGAACTGGCGCGGGATGCCAAGATCAGCGGAAATGGAAATTACCAATGGGGAAGCAGTGACCGGAAACGATGGATCATTTTCAGTTACCTTCAAGGCAATTCCCGATCTTTCGCTTGACCGCAAAAGCAATCCGGTATTTTCCTATACCGTTTATGCCGATGTAGCCGACGTCAACGGTGAAAGCCACAGCGCCGAAACGGCTGTTTCTGTTGGATACCAGGCACTCCTGATAAAAACAGATTTGGCAGATGATATCAACCTTGAAAAGGGCTTTCAGTTTTCACTTTCCACAACCAATTTGAACGGCGAGAAAGAAGCCGCTTCAGGAAACATTACCATCTCAAAACTCCGGAAACCGAATCAGGTGCTGTATTCCCGCAAATGGCAACATCCGGATAAATTCACGATGACAAAAAAGGAATTTGAAAAGGAATTTCCGGGCGAAGTCTATAACGACGAAGACGATGTAACCACCTGGGCAAAAGAGAGTACAGTATTTTCAGCCAGCTTCAGTACACCGGCCGATTCGCTTTTCAGGCCTGAAAACGGCATACAACCAGGCGTGTATGTGATTGAAATTAAGTCAAAGGATGCTTTCGGAGAAGAGGTTGTCTATCAAAAATATTTCAACGCATTTCAGCCGAAATCTGTCAAAACCGAAACCGTTTCGCCTTTTACATTTACCCTGTTAACTCCAACTGCCGAACCGGGGCAGAATGCTCAGTTTCTAATTTCCACACCACTTAAAAAAGCTAACATTATTTATGAAATTGTCCTGAAGGACAAGATTATAAGCCGTACAATTCTCATCCTAAACAAGGAGCAGAAGCTAATTAGTATTCCCGTAAAAGAAGAATACCGGGGCAATTTCTCCATCAATCTAGCGATGGTGAAAAACAACCGTTCTTTCATGGAAAGCAGGGCAATCACCGTTCCGTACACCAATAAAAAACTGGACATCCAATTCGCGACTTTCCGGAAC
The DNA here is from genome assembly GCA_019459485.1 of Prolixibacteraceae bacterium. GTDB lineage: Bacteria > Bacteroidota > Bacteroidia > Bacteroidales > Prolixibacteraceae > Aquipluma. The sequence continues at coordinate 32,568 of JAIBEZ010000090.1, read as the reverse complement.
AAGATACTGCCCGGACAGGAAGAAGAATGGCAGATTACCCTGCGCGACAGCAAGGGCGAAAAAGCCGTTGCCGAAATGCTTGCCGGAATGTACGATGCTTCGCTCGACGCATTTGTTCCGCACGACTGGTCGCTCAACATTTTCAACTCCTACTACGGAGCACGGCCATGGACCGACAATCAATGTTTCGGAATCAAAACCGGCGACCAGTTTAATTATCCTGAAATGCTTTTCCAGCCGGTATCACGTGAGTACGACCAGTTGAACTGGTTTGGATTTGACTATGGATATTCAGGAGGAATGGTAAGAATGATGAAGAGTGGGAGTATAATGATCAGGGGAGTTAGTGTGGTCGAAGATCAGTTAGAAATTTCCGATGCTGTAACAATTGGATATGGGAGAATGAAGGAAAGTGCATCTTCCTTAGAAGAAGTGTCGATTGCAGAAAGCACACCGGTTCAAAAACCTGCAGCACCGCAGACCATCCAGATCCGCAAAAATATGAACGAAACCGCCTTTTTCTTTCCGCAACTGGCTACCAATGAAAACGGTGAAATTGTCATCAAATTTAAAGCTCCGGAAGCCCTTACCCGCTGGAAAATAATGGGTTTGGCACATACCAAAGACTTGAAATACGGACAGATCGAGAAAACACTGGTGACACAAAAAGACCTGATGATTTTCACCAATGCACCCCGTTTTATGCGCGAAGGCGATACCATGGAATTCGCTGCAAAAATCTCGAACATCAGCGACCGCGCTCTTTTGGGTACAGCCGAATTGCATTTCTTCGACGCGCTGACCATGAAACCAATCGACAACCTGTTGGGCTTGAAACAGGCAAGTATTCCGTTCATCGTAAATAAAGGAATCAGTTCACCGATAAGCTGGAAAATCATCATTCCTGAAGGTTTGCAAGCGGTCGTTTATCGCATAACTGCCAGTTCAGGCACTTTCAGCGATGGCGAAGAAGCAGCAATTCCCGTATTGACCAACCGGATGCTGGTCACCGAATCGATGCCTTTGCCGGTGAACGGAATGCAGCAAAAGAAATTCAACTTCGATAAACTCATCAATTCCGGAAAGGCTGGCTCAACGCTGCGAAATTACAGGCTTACGCTCGAATATACTTCGAACCCGGCCTGGTATGCCGTGCAGGCATTGCCTTACCTGATGGAATATCCGTACGATTGCGCCGAACAGCTTTTCAGCAGATATTACGCTAACAGCCTGGCAACGCACATTGCCAACAGCGATCCGAAAATTAAAAGCGTGTTCGAAACCTGGAAAAATATTTCTCCGGATGCGCTGAAGTCGAACCTTGAAAAAAACGAGGAGTTGAAATCGGTGTTACTTCAGGAAAGTCCATGGGTGCGCCAGGCAATCAGCGAAAGTGAACGCAAGCAGCGCATCGGTTTGCTTTTCGACCTGAACCGGATGGCTTCGGAACAATCTTCGGCCATGAAAAAACTGCGCGACATGCAGAATCCAAATGGCGGCTGGCCATGGTTCGCCGGAATGCCCGAAAGCCGTTACATTACCCAGCACATTGTAACCGGCATTGGTCATTTATACGCCCTGAAGGTTTTAAATCCGCTTGAAAACAACGAAATCAAAGGGATGCTGAAAAAAGCTATTGACTATCTTGATGAAACTTTGAAAATTGATTTTGAAAAAATCAAAAAAGAGGACAAAGATTACCTGAAAAACAATCATCTGGGATATGGTGATATCCAATATTTGTATGCCCGGACTTATTTCAATACCGAATTCCCGATTGGCAAGGATCACAGCGAGATGCTTGACTACTACAAAGCCCAGTCGGTTAAATACTGGAAGTCGCAAAATAACTACATGAAAGCGATGATGGCCTTGTACCTGAACCGTTTTGGCGAAGAAAAAACAGCTACGTTGATTATGCGATCGCTGAAGGAAACCGCCCTGCACAATGAGGAATTGGGAATGTACTGGCGAAACGAGCAGCGTGGCTGGTTATGGCATCAGGCGCCGATAGAAACACAGGCACTTTTGATCGAGGCTTTCGACGAAGTAAGCAATGATCAGAAATCGGTGGAGAAAATGAAAATCTGGTTACTGAAACAAAAACAGACTCAGGATTGGAAAACCACCAAAGCCACTACTGAAGCGGTTTATGCATTGTTATTGCGCGGAACTTCACTGCTTGCTTCCGACAAACAGGTTGAAATCACCGTGGGTAACGAAAAAGTTGATCCGTACAAACAGGATGAACTAAAACCAGAAGCCGGAACAGGCTATTTCAAAACCAGTTGGGAAGCTTCAGCCATTCAGCCTGAAATGGGAAAAGTAACCGTTAACAATCCAAATCCGACAGTTGCATGGGGCGCCATGTACTGGCAGTATTTCGAACAGCTGGATAAAATCACACCGGCACAAACTCCACTCAGCCTGAACAAAAAATTATTCCGCGAAGTAAATACGCCAACCGGACCGGTGATTGAACCAATTACGGAAAATTCTTCAATAAAAGTTGGCGACAAAATTGTGGTTCGCGTTGAACTTCGGTCAGACCGTGACATGGAATACATTCATCTGAAAGACATGCGGGCATCAGCTTTCGAACCTGTCAATGTACTTTCAGGATACCGTTGGCAAGATGGATTGGGTTATTACGAATCAACCCTCGATGCTTCGACCAACTTCTTTATATCATGGCTGCCAAAAGGAACTTATGTGTTCGAATACAAGCTGGTTGCCACCCAAAAGGGTGAATTCTCTAACGGAATTACATCGGTTCAATGCATGTATGCGCCAGAATTTGCAGCACATTCGGAAGGAATTAGGGTGAAGGTGGAGTAATGAAAAAAGTAATCAGATAATTTCCAAATTCGATATTCTTTTGTGATCAGAAGCTATTAATTGCCGTCTGCTTTAGCTGACGGATTATGAGACAAAAAGACCTATTGGCTTTAGCCTAAAAAATTGTGGCTAAAGCCAATGGTCACTTTTACCAACAACCCGTTGACTAAAGTCAACGGCAATTTATAATCAGAGTTTTATTCAACATCAATGGTAAATTAATTGATGTTCACTATTTATTACCTTCTTTTAGTTGATAAATCTTAACTTTATCCTGCAATTTCAACATTTAATTCAGGAGGAAAAATAATCATGATCAACGCAATAATACTTATCAACGCCGAACGTACGAAAATCAATTCAGTAGGCGAGCAACTGGTCAGTCTGCCAGGGATTACAGAAGTTTATTCAGTAAGCGGCAGGTTCGATTTGGTGGCTGTCATCCGGCTTCCACATGCCGACGATCTGGCTGAGCTGATCACCGAAAAAGTAACCAAAGTGGAAGGAATCACCAAAACCGAATCAATGGTAGCTTTTAAAACTTTGTCGAAAAGCGACATGGCCAGCATGTTCGAGTTGGGCAACTAAACCAAAACAATGACATTTTTTGTTTCGCGGAATGTCTTTTATTTTAAACAAAACGAACTTGCCGACTGTTTATCAGCTTACAATTAAACAGTAAACAGTTTTGATATTTTAAAATTTAATGACATGAAACAAACATTTTTTATTGCCCTCGTCGGATTGGCATTGGTTATTTCGACATCATGTGGCTACGCAGTAAACAAACCAACTCCGGTTGTAAAAGCCATTGACAGTGTTTTCCCTGAGCTTCCGTATGCCTACAATGCACTCGAACCAACCATTGATGCGAAAACGATGGAAATTCATTACAGCAAACACCACAAAGCATATTACACCAATTTTCTGGCTGCCATCAAGGAAACTCCTGCTGCAAACCTCGATATTGTGAGCCTTTTTGCTGAAATAAGCAAACAGCCAGCAGCAGTCCGGAACAATGGTGGTGGTTATTTCAATCATATGCTTTTTTGGGAAAATATGTCACCCACAAAAACGACTCCTTCGGCCAAATTAAAAGCGGCCATCGAAAAAGATTTCGGGTCGATGGACAAATTCAAGGAAGAGTTTGCCGGTGCAGCAAAAAAACAATTCGGTAGCGGATGGGCATGGCTGGTTCTTGGGAAAGATGGTAAACTTTTCGTTTCATCAACGCCCAATCAGGACAATCCATTGATGGATGTTGCCGATAAAAAAGGAACTCCGCTTTTGTGCATCGACGTTTGGGAACATGCCTATTACCTGAAGTATCAGAATCTAAGGGCTGAATATGTTGACAATTTCTGGAATGTGGTAAACTGGGACACGGTTGGCAAACGTTTCGAAAAGAAATAAACTGCCGTATCAAAAACATTGATTTTAGTGAGCGGGTGACTTCATGTCATTCGCTCACTTGCTTTTAAAAATTGGCAGTACCCAATTTCTTCGAAATCAGCAAAGTAATCACCAAATCTTTGGGTTCGTTTATAGTGCCGAATTTGGGATACGGTTTTACATCTACAATTTGAATGGAAAAGCCGCCAGGTTCCTTTTGCTGGTCTTTTAAAACCGAATGAAGTTCTACAATCGTCCTGTTTTTATTTACAATCCACTCGCAGTTTATCGCAACTTCGCCTGACCAAAAACAAACCACCCCTTCAGGACACCGCGAATCATTTATTTCATTAATCTGAAAAGTATATTGTCCATCGGATGAAGTGTAAATTTGATTGACGCGAAAAGTAGATTCCTCACCAACCGTAAATGTTTGTTCAAGAATGGTTTCTTTGCACCCCATTCCGGCAAAAAGAGAAAAAATAAGTAAATATTTCATTGCAGTCAGAAGTTTCATATCATTGCACTTTGTTTCAGCAATACAAATAACAGGTTGTTCACGTTGCGTAAAGTTATAAAAATATAGATTGTGAAGATCGGAACTATAGATTTGGGGGAGATGCCGCTGTTTTTGGCGCCAATGGAAGATGTGACGTATAAATCATTTCGGTACATGTGTAAAAAATACGGTGCCGATGTGATGTACACCGAATTTGTTTCGTCGGAAGCCCTGATCCGCGACGTTGATAAAACAAAGCAAAAAATGACGCTATTCAATTTCGATCGTCCGGTGGCTATCCAGATTTACGGACACGATATTGATTCGATGGTTGGGGCAGCTAAAGTCGCTGAAGAATGTCAACCCGATTTTATCGACATCAATTATGGCTGTCCGATGAAGAAAATTATACGCCATGGTGCAGGTGCAGGCATGTTGCTCGATCCTGAAAAAATGCAGCGAATGACCGAAGCCATTGTGAAAGCAGTGAAAGTACCGGTTACGGCAAAAACCCGTTTGGGCTGGGACGAAAACAACAAAATCATTGTTGGAGTCGCAGAGCGATTGCAGGATGCCGGAGTGGCTGCACTTGCCATTCACGGCCGCACACGCAGCCAGTTGTACACCGGCGAGGCCGACTGGACGCTGATTGGAGCTGTGAAGAACAATCCCCGCATGACAATTCCAATCATAGGAAACGGCGACATCAACGGACCGGAAAAAGCCAGGGCATTTCTTGATCAAACCGGAGTGGATGGACTGATGATTGGCCGGGGTGCAATTGGCCGCCCCTGGATTTTCGGAGAAGTGAAACACTATCTAAAAACGGGCGAACTGCTTCCACCGCCAACAGTTTCAGATGTGGTGCAGAATGTCCGCGATCAGCTCAACATGTCGATTGAATGGAAAGACAATGTTCGCAGCGGCATTTTGATGATGCGCCGGCATTTCGCCAAATATTTTCCCACATTACCCAATTTCCGCGAGCACCGCATCCGGCTGTTACAGGCAGAAACAATTGAATCGGTTATGGAAACGTTGGATCTGATAGAAGAATTGTACGGAGAAGTTCGGGTCGATTATTCAAATATCAGTCTGAAATAGCCAAAAGGAAAATGAAAAAACTACGAACCATAGAGATTGGGGCAAATGCATGGAAGCTGTTTTCTGATGAGACAAAATCAGGAAAATACAGGAAACATTATACCGAATCCACCTTGTGGGAAAAACTCCGGAGAACTGCAAAATCCGCCGGAATGAAAGCTGTTTATCCGGCACTGCTGCTGCAATATATGATGAAGTCGGAAGATGTTTCGCTCAAAACCAAATTAATTATTTCTGCGGCACTTGGCTACTTCATTTTGCCCATCGACTTTATTCCCGACTTTGCCCCTTTAATCGGATTTACTGATGATGTGGGCGTTCTGTTACTGATACTCCGCCAAATGGCAACAAAAGTTACTCCTGAAATTAAAAAGAACGCCCGCGAACACCTTCACAAATGGTTTGGAGAAACCGATGAAGTGAAGCTCGATCATCTTGACCAGGAATTTGCATCGGGTCAGGAATAGAAAGCAATTCAAAACACCGATTTATTTTACTGAAAATAACCTACCGATTATCCACCTTCTCCGGATACAAATCGTGGTTCATCATACGGTATTCGGCCATTTGTTCGTATTTGGTGCCGGGTTTTCCGTGGTTGCAATACGGATCAATGCTGAGGCCGCCGCGTGGTAGGAATTTTCCCCAGACTTCGATGTATTTCGGCTCCATCAGGGCAATCAGGTCTTTCATGATGATGTTCATACAATCTTCGTGAAACGCGCCATGGTTGCGGAAACTAAACAGGTACAGTTTCAAACTTTTGCTTTCAACCAGTTTCTGATCGGGAATGTAGCTCAGGTAAATGGTCGCAAAATCGGGCTGTCCGGTTATGGGGCACAAACTGGTAAACTCCGGACAGTTGAATTTCACCATCGTATCGTTTTCCGGATGCTTGTTGTCAAAGCTTTCAAGCATTTCCGAAGAATATTCAAACAGGTATTTGCTTTCGTTTCCGAGATTTTTTAAGTCGCTCATAGTACAGTTCAAAGTTTTAAGTTTCAAATTCCAAGATAAAAGTGCGTAACGCTTACGTGATGACTGGTGGGTTTAAAGTCCCCCTGCGGGGGATTTAGGGGGCTTTCAAGTATTCTTCCAATCCATTTCTTCGCAACTGGCAAGCCGGACAATGACCACAGCCCGCACCGACAATTCCGTTGTAGCAGGTTACAGTTCGGGTACGCACCAGATCGAATACGCCCAGTTCGTCAGACAAAGCCCAAATATCCTGCTTCGATTTCCACATCAGCGGAGTGTGGATGGTAAAATTGTAGTCCATTGACAGGTTCAGCGTTTGATTGAGCGAACGGATAAACTCGTCGCGGCAATCGGGATAACCGCTGTAATCGGCTTGGCCAACTCCGGTAACCAGATTCGAAATGTTCCTTCCCTTGGCGAAAATGGCTGCAAAAGTCAGGAACAACATGTTCCGCCCTTCAACCAGGGTGTTGGGTGGTTGATTTTCAGGTTTGTTTTCATCCACTTCCATCGCCTGATCGGTCAGCGAATTGTGGGTGATTTGTTTCAGCAAATCCAGGTTCAGCAACGTGAAAGGCACACCGGCATTTTCGGCAATCGAGCGTGCTGCTTCCAACTCAATGCGGTGACGCTGTCCGTAGTCGAAGCAAAGGGTTTCCACCTCATCAAATTCTCTCAAAGCCCAGAATAAACAGGTGGTTGAGTCCTGCCCTCCGGAAAATACAACCAGCGCTTTTGTTTTCATTTGTTTCAGTATGTGAAATATCGAACAAGGAACAGGAACTTTGATGTTTCTTGTTTCTTATTCGATGTTTCTTATTTTTTTATTAAAAAGGCAATTCCAATTCCGTCCGAAAGGATATTATTGTTTTGAAGAACATTTCTTGCGGACGGTTTTTGTTTCTTATTACAAATCCGTCCCATAAATGGGACGGCAAATGATAGACTTCGGCGTGAACTCAGTCGAACACTCAGCTCTTATTCAATGCGCCATATCCTTTGCCGTTCACTTCAGTGAACGGGTATGAAGATCAAAGCGCTATCTGGGCTTCAGCCCTAAATTTCTTTCACTTTAAATAAATTATAAGTCAAACCTTCGTCAAACGTATCCACTCCTTCAACGCGTTTCACAAAACCAACGACCCAAATTGTGACGGGAAGTATCAGAATTTCGTATACTGTTTTCAGCATTGCCTGGGTGAAAATCATTGTGATCAACACGCCAAGTGGAAAAATTCCGGCAAAAGCAATGCTGATAAAAATGACCGAATCGGCGCTTTCGCCAACCAACGTTGAGAGGATTGCCCTTCCGGAGAAACCTTTGCCTTTGGTAGCAACTTTCATGCGGCTCATTACAAATGCATTCAGGAACGACCCAATTAAATAGGCGCTCAAACTGGCCACCACAATTCTCGGTGTATTGCCCAAAACTGTTGAAAACGCTTCCTGATTTTGCCAGAAAGGGGCGCCGGGAATTGCGATTCCCATTGTGAAAAACAACACCGCCAGAATATTCACGGCAAAACCGGTCCAGATAATCAACCGCGCTTTTTTAAAGCCCCAAACTTCGGTAATCACATCGTTCAGGATGTAGGCAATCGGAAAAATCAGCACACCAGCCGGTGCGGCCCATGGTCCAATCAATAAAATTTTGGTGGCAAGGATGTTGGAAATCAACAAACAGGTGGCAAATAAAATGCCCGCAAACATAAATAGTACAGATACTTCTTTTTTCATTTCTTGTTTTTTACGTGGTTACCAAGTACACGACTTTCACGTGAAAGCTCACCGCAAAAATACAATTTAATTCCATTATCCAAAAAAGGCAAATTTGGGCAGCAAAATTATTTTCAATTACAAGTAAATTTATATAATTAAAAGACATAACTTTGGATAAATGGTTTAAAAACCGGCACACACAATTCCAAGACCAACTAATTTCACGACTGATGAATGACGACAAAATTGTAGTTTACGAAACTTTTACAGATCCGATCAATGCCCACATTGTAAAAGGATTGCTTGATTCCTACGGTATAGAATGTTTCCTTTCGGACGAAAATATGGTCACCCTGAACGCAATGTACAGTTCGGCAGTTGGCGGGGTTAAACTGAATGCTTTTGAGAAAGATATTTATCGCATTTCGGCAATTCTTGAATCAGAAAACAGGATTCAGGAATCGGCGCCTGAAAGTGAAAAAGAGAAAATAAAAATCAGGTGTCCAAAATGTAATTCGGCCAATGTTGCTTTCGGTGGATCGATAAAACAAAAATTTGGATTGAGCACTATGCTTATATTTTCAATGATTGTTTCTTTTCTCATGATGGTTTATCCATTTAAAATGAGAAAAGTACATCATTGTTTCGACTGTGGACACGAATTCAAAAAAGACACAACAAAAGCTGTCAGATAACAAACAAAAACACATCACCATGAATACATTCGAAACGTCCTGTCAAACCATTCTTGATTTATTGAAAGTATGGGAACCGCGTATATTGCTACTTTCCGAAGAAATAATCAGTGCAAGGAAGAACAGTCAGAACCGAAGCATCAGGCAAATTCTGGGTCATCTGGTCGATTCTGCTTCGAACAATACGCACCGGATTATTCATTTGCAATACCGCGAGAATCCTTGTACTTATCCCAATTATGCCACCAACGGCAACAACGACCGGTGGATTGCCATTCAGGATTTTCAGCACGAAGACTGGCAAAATCTGGTCAGTCTTTGGAAATACATCAACCTGCATTTGGTGCATGTTATCCGGAATGTTGATCAGGAAAAGCTCGGCAACCAATGGCAGAGCAGCGAAACAGAACTCATCTCACTGCACCAGAATATAGAAGGTTATTTGCCACATTTCGAGTTGCATCTCGGGGAAATGGAAGAACTGATGAATGAATGACAAATCTTGGTTCTAAATTGCCATAGAAAATTTGCTCTTTTCAAAATTTCTTTCATTTCTATCTGCGGAAACTTATCTTTGCTCCTGAACAAAAAATTACAGTATGGCTTTTACTGCATTTCGGGGAATGAAACCCTTTTCACAACTGATGTTTTCAGCATTTATAATGGTGGCGTCGTTGCTGGTTTTTATGATTCTGGCGATGATTGTGCCCATTCCTTTCTTCGGACTGGATACCCTGATGAATGGAATGTCTGTTTCAGGAATGAACACGCCGGAAGGACTTGCTTTCCTGAAATATTTTCAGGTGGTGCAATCGATCGGATTATTTGTAGTTCCGCCAATTGTGCTTGCATGGTTGTACCATGGAAACATCAACGAATATTTACTTCTCAACAAAACAACCTCGCTTCCCTCCTATTTATATTCAGTTCTGGCTGTATTAATGCTCATTCCGCTGATCAATTTTATGGGTGAAATCAACAGTCAGATGAAATTCCCGGAATCACTTTCAGGAATCGAAAACTGGATGCGCACCATGGAAGATGCTGCTGAAGTGATGGTCAAAAAGTTTATGAAAGTTGAAAATATTTCCGGCCTGCTTTTCAATATTTTCATGATTGCCATACTTCCGGCATTGGGCGAAGAACTGATGTTTCGGGGTGTTATTCAGCGCATTTTTACCAATTGGAGCAAAAATTACCATTGGGGAATCTGGATCACCGCATTTTTATTCAGCGCCATGCACATGCAGTTTTATGGTTTCCTTCCGCGAATGGCACTCGGTGCCATGTTTGGCTATTTGCTTGTTTGGTCGGGAACGATGTGGGTTCCGATTCTTGCCCATTTTGCAAACAATACAATGGGCGTGGTGGGTTATTACCTGATCGATAAAGGAACAATATCGAAGGATGTTGAAGAATGGGGTACCGGAACGGAGCAGTTTCCACTTGTTTTGTTGAGCCTTGTTACCACCGGCTTACTGTTGTTTTTGATCTATCGGAACGGTTCTGTAAAAACAAAAATGCCCATGAATCAAATTGACTCACAGGCACCACGAATTGATTGATTTGTATTACGAAAAAACAATACTTTGCTGAAGTTTTTCAATTTCCATTTTCTTCTGTTCCGTAGCACGATAAACGTAAACTATTCCGTAGTGTTGTGCTTTTTCCCTTTTTTCATCATCGGAAAGATGAATCAGCGAATTCTCCACTTCGTTCCACATCGTCTGAATTAGCTCATCGGCTTGTTCGCGAAGTTCTGCAACCCGAACAGAAGCTCTGTTGGTGTTATTCTGGAGCATCTTCTGATGCCGGTATGCTTCTTTAAACTCTTCGTAATGAACTTTAACCAGTGCAATTGAAGGGCTGTAAATCGGACTTCCGCCTTTCATTACCCGCTTTTGTTCGCCTTCGATGATGCGCTCGCCCCAAGTCATAACATGAGCTTCGAGATTAAGAGGAGGTGTTGCCCTTGAATTAACCTGTAACCCGTAAAATTCAATTACTTCAGGTTTCATTTCCTCGCGTGCAATGGCAAAATTCACCACCTGAAGAAAATGCGACAAATACAGTTTTGCTTTCCTGAAAATTTCTCCGTACTCTTTTGAACGGTCGAACTGGTTCTGTTTCGAGATATTTAACTGGCGGATTGCCCCAAGAAAATTCGGATAAAATAGTTGGATCTTTTCAAGTGTTTGCTGGCTAAAAGCCAATTGCTTCACAGCTGTTCTTTTCCCAAGTTCGAGTCCGGCTTCAATAGCGCGAAGCCTCGCCAGATCTGTATTTGGTAACCTCCTGTATGGCATAAAATGGATTTTAGATAGACTAATGCGAATATACAAATTGCAGGTTCATGTTTCGGGTATTCGCAAAAGAACTAATCAACAGCAAATTGTTCAAAACGCAATCTATTACACTGTACTACTGTACATTAAAAATTAAAACGTAAAAGATATGAACAGGCAATTGCTGATAAACAATTCGTTTTCTCCTGAAATTCGTATGATTTTGGGTATCAGGTAGCTAAAAAATCAGGATTACTGCCTGAAAAATCAATCGTTTGAAGTACAATTCAATGCAATTTCAGGAATGAGCAGGCAGCTTACTGCATAAAAAAAGCCCCGAAGAATAAATCTCCGGAGCTTTTGTATTGTTGCGATATTGTCTTATTCGATAGCCTCAAAAACCTCAACGGGCGTAAATTTTAGTGAGTCCTTATTTATTCTTTCTACAATGAAGATATTGGGACATTTCATTATCATAGAGTATTTTGATTTAGTTAAGTCTCGAATCCAGTTAATATCTTTCATTTCCATCTCAATAGTTTGACATTTCGAATTTGTAATTGTTCCCTTCGGTTGAAAACCTAAATAATAATATTTGCTAATCCAGAATGCGTAATGACAATCATCTTTTTCCTTCATTATCATCATGTTAGGCTTATCGCTCTCAAAAAGAATATACAAAGTATCTTTTGTTTGAGCTTGACAGCTGCTAGTATGAATGTTGATTAAGAAAACCGTTACAAAGCAAAATATGCAACAATTAATTACAGATCTTAATACCGGAATTGATTTCATTAACTTTTCTTTCGATTTCATTACTTTGTGTTTGATTCCTATTTTGCAATTCACAGGCTCCATTTAATCCATACAAAAGGCTTCATAATAATCGAAAGAGTATTCCTCCCTATCACAATCGCAGACTCAATCTCTTTTTGAAAGATGGAATCCTTGTTTACGTTCTTCTAATTCTTTTTCCCAATTTCAATCGCTTCTTCTTCGATTTTTTGATTGGAATTAGTTCCCCCAACCGGAATTGAATCTAATCCCTTTTGCTTATTCATTCTTTTATAAAAACTTTGAATGTACGCATCCTCGTCATTTTCGTTGTCACATTCACTCAACTTAACTCCTGTTTTGATCCTCTTCAACTTAAGCGAAAATGAAGGAGAAATTAGATTTAACGAATCGGCATTTATCCAGTTCATTTTATATTTCAAAATGGAGGTTATTAAAGAGTCGTTTTCAATCCGATAGGTCTGAAATTGCAAGGTTCCTCCAACTTCATGATGAATTTGCATCTTGTCACCTGAAAAATACAATTCTGCATACGTTCCATCGGATTCTATCGCTTCCCAGTCACCTTTAATTGTATAGTTTCTGGAGCAGGAATTAAATACAAGTAGAACAAATGCAATAGCAATAATTTTATTTAGTTGAAGTCTCATAAATTTGTCTCTCCATGTTATGCTTACATATTGAAATTAAAAAATTAAGAAGTTAGGATCTAAATCAATACAATAATACTCATTTCTGCATCAAGTTTACTATAAAGTTTCCGAACCATTACACTCCTGAAGCTAACATTTCTGAAATCGATAGATGGAGGAATCATGAAAAAAAAAGCCCCGAAGAATGATTCTCCGGAGCTTTGTTATTGTTTGGGTGTGGCGGTTTTTAACGGCCAGAAAACCAATTAATCCTTTTAACCTTCCATGCCCGGATTGAAAAATCTATGAACTTGTCTTATTATCAGTGAATCTGTTCTTTGTTTTGGTTCAATGATGAATATTTTAGCTGAATCGGGGAATCCACCTTTATATTTTAAATTGCTCCAAAACCAATCCAGATTATCTTCACATTTTAACCAAGATGAATCAAAATAATCAATTGAATCCAAAAATGTTTTATGCTTTATAAAAATTGTATCTTTCAAGTTACTGCTGCCTATACTCAAATAGTGCATTAGAAAATACCCTTTTCGGCTTATTTCAAATTTTGTTGAATCATCCCAAGAAGTAAATATAGGCTTACTGATTGAGAAACTCACCATTGATTCAGAAGTGTCAATCTTGAAAACCTTATCTTTATCATAGATATAGAATTCATTTTTCTTCTTTTGAGTGCAGCTTATTAGGAAAATTACAATTAAAACAACGATAAATTGTGTTCTTGTTCTCATGTTAATTACAATTTTTTGAAGAATAAAACATCTCGATAAATGCATTGTAATCATCTTGCGAAGAGCCTTCACCATAAATCTCAAAAGTTAGGCTATAGCGAATTGCTTTTTTATAGAATTCTAAAGTTCTATTAATGCCTTGACATTGATCGAAATAATTTAGCCCATTAGCCAATGCATCAAAATAGGAATCAAGCATCATTTTTTCTTGGTCTTTGTCAAGTTTTCCCCAGCTTTGATAATATGAAAGTAAAGACTTAAAATCAGTAGTCCCTACTTCATCATATACTTCTGCGATCAATTTTGCATGTAATGCTTCATGTAACATACTAAGCGCAACATTTGTAGATGAGGTTGTGTTTAATGTATTTTCATTCAACCTAATTGCTACAGAATAATATGTCCCGTTCCTTGGAATGCCAATGGGCAAAGTTTCTGTCGAACTACCCAATGTCCATGTCAGGTTTAATTCTCCCAAATAGGATTGGTTAGGAGCTGTAAGACCAAAGTATCTACTAATAAAACCACTTAATATTCCTCCATTAATCAAATTTTGATAGATACAATCTGCTTTTGGATTGTTTTTCAAATCACTTGCATCTACAACTGCCACTGGTACTGGATGCCCCGAACAATACACACAAGGATCAGAAACAGGAGCTATTGTGCCATCACCAGGCAAAACAGCCTGCTTGAGATTGTTTGACTCTAAACATTTGCCACAACCAGCAACAGAGCAAATACTGGTACAATAGCAGGGCTGGGTTGGTGCTTGATAATAACCGCTACCTCCACTTGAGCCTGAAGTAGCAGTATATCCTGACGTTGAATAAGTTCCAACATATTCAAGACTGGTAGAACAACGTGTCTCAGAATAATATGAAACTAGTTCACCACCAACCGTACCAATGGTTGTGTAGGTTGAGCAATATTCTACCCATTGGTAAAGCGCATACATGGATACGGATTTTAACTGGACAGCTAAATCCAAATTGTCGGCTTCGGTAATCGAATGGGTTATCTGTCCGTCGCAATATATCCAACCATTGGAAAATTCCCCGGTAAGTTCATGGAACAATACATATCCCGTAAGATCGTTGTCTCTTTTTAGGTATGAATTATTGGAAAGATTGAAGTTTTTCTGTACCAAATGTTGCCTTTCCCCTACAATGCTCATAATAAACGATTGTAGCTCTCCGGTTTTCTTAACCTTTATCACTACCAACTTAGTTAACGAGAACCGATAGCCATTGTTTCTTGTTGACTTCCAAGATTCCATTGATTCCATTGTAGCAAACCCGAATCGCCCCATGCCTTGTATTTCCGTTTCAATAACACTAAATTCTCCATTGTTGCTTTTCTTTGCTTTGTTCCAGTCGGCTCGGATACTAATTGTTTGTTTCTGTAAATCACCTCCCTTCAATGTGAACTCACTCTGTCTCTGATTATCTACAAATTCTCTTGCCTGATCAACAGTTAATTCTCCATTGTTCTGCAATGATTCCATTTCAACCGGATTTTTCTCGCATCCGTTAAAGCTCAATAAGAGCGATAAAATTAAAACTACATTTCTAATTTTTTTCATACTTTTACAAAGGTTGTGGGCAGGTTAGCGGTAACTTTCCTACCCGGTTAAACAATCATATTTATTTGGCAACCCGGCTGTTTTATACGGTCGGGTTGTTTTATCTTATAAATATAAAACAGTTTTTTGTTAAAATCAAATGGCTCTAATTCCCCCCCCCCCATTATTTAACCATAAATAACTCGCTAACTATTACTTATATAATAAACTGTTACATAGCATAGAAAATAGTTGATTTTTGAGGATTACCATCTTATGTTGACATAACTGCCAACTATTTAATCATCAGATATAATAAAATGAATACTCTATAAATATACAGCACAAATTCCATTTTGGCCTTAACTAAATGATAGCTCATAAAAAAAGCCCCGAAGAACGAATCTCCGGAGCTTTTGTATTGTTTGGGTGTGGCGGTTTTTGACCGCCATTATTCCCTTAATCCTGAAACTTTGCGTATAAAAATTCGCGGTTCAGACGGGCGATGTTCGAAAGCGAAATGTTTTTCGGGCATTCCACTTCGCAGGCGCCGGTATTGGTACAGTTTCCAAAACCAAGTTCGTCCATTTTGGCAACCATCGCTTTTGCACGACGTGAAGCTTCAATCCGACCTTGCGGCAACATGGCCAACTGGCTCACTTTTGCAGAAACAAACAGCATGGCCGAACCGTTTTTACAGGCTGCAACGCATGCTCCGCAACCAATACAGGATGCTGAATCCATTGATTCATCGGCATCAGCTTTCGCGATTGGGATTGCATTGGCATCAGGAACTCCACCGGTATTAACCGAAACATAACCTCCGGCTGAAATGATCTTATCGAAAGCCCTGCGATCGACCATCAAATCGTAGATTACCGGGAAAGCTGTCGAACGCCACGGTTCAATCGTGATGGTCTGTCCATCAGTAAATTTACGCATGTGCAACTGGCAGGTTGTAACATCGTCATCGGGTCCGTGTGGACGGCCATTGATGTACAGCGAACATGTTCCGCAAATGCCTTCGCGGCAATCGTGGTCGAATGCAACCGGTACCTTGTCTTCACTAACGAGTTGCTCATTCAGCATGTCCATCATTTCGAGGAACGAACTATCAGTAGAAACATTGTTAACCTTGTAGGTTTCGAACCGGCCCTTTGCTTTTGAACCGTTTTGACGCCAAACCTTAAGCGTGAGATTTATTATTTTTTCCATGATTGATCTCTTTTAAATAGCCATTACTTGTAATTACGCTGAACCATTTTCACTGTTTCGTAAATCAATTCTTCCTTGTGAAGTTCAGGTTCCTGTTGCTCGCCTTTGTATTCCCAGCACGAAACGTATGCAAACTTGTCATCCTGACGAAGCGCTTCGCCTTCGGGAGTCTGATACTCTTCGCGGAAGTGACCACCGCATGATTCTTCACGGTTCAGCGCGTCACGGGCCATCAGGTCTCCAATTTCAATAAAATCGGCCAAACGGCTTGCTTTCTCCAGTTCAACATTCATTCCCGACTGATCGCCCGGAATACGAACGTTGGTCCAGAACTCTTTTTTGATGGCTGCGATCTTTTTGATGGCATCTTCCAGTCCTTTTTTGTTCCGGCCCATTCCAACGAAATCCCACATTACCAAACCAAGTTCCTTGTGCAGACTGTCAACCGAACGTTTTCCCTTGATTCCCATCAACTGTGCAAAGCGTTCTTTTACAGCTTTTTCAGCATCCACGAACTCTGGTTCATTGGTCGTCATGCGTTTGGTGTGGATTTCATCAGCCAAATAATTCTGAAGTGTATATGGCAAAACAAAATAACCATCGGCCAATCCCTGCATCAGTGCAGAAGCGCCCAGACGGTTCGCTCCGTGATCTGAGAAGTTGGCTTCGCCGGCAGCAAATAAGCCGGGAATAGTTGTCTGCAATTCATAATCGACCCAAATCCCGCCCATGGTGTAATGCATCGCAGGATATATCATCATTGGCGTTTCATAAGGATTCTCGTCAACGATTTTCTCATACATCTGAAACAGGTTGCCGTAACGATCTTCAATGGTCTTTTGGCCTAAGCGGTCAATAGAAGATTTGAAATCGAGATAAACAGCCAGGCCAGTCGCTCCAACGCCAAATCCGGCATCACAACGTTCCTTAGCGGCACGTGAAGCCACGTCGCGTGGCACCAGATTACCAAACGCAGGGTAACGACGTTCCAGATAATAGTCGCGGTTTTCTTCTGCGATTTGTGTAGCTTTTAATTTTCCTGAACGGATGGCTTCAGCATCTTCCTTCTTTTTGGGAACCCAGATACGGCCATCGTTACGCAACGATTCCGACATCAATGTAAGCTTGCTCTGCGATTCGCCGTGAACAGGAATACAGGTCGGGTGAATTTGTGCCATACAAGGATTGGCGAACATTGCACCTTTTTGGTAAGCTTTAATCAAAGCCGATCCGTTTGATCCCATTGCGTTTGTCGATAGGAAGAAAGTATTTCCGTAGCCACCTGTAGCCAGCACAACTGCATGGCCGAAATGTCGCTGCAACTCTCCGGTAACCAAATCGCGGGAAATAATACCGCGGGCTTTTCCGTCAACCAGAACGATCTCAACCAACTCTGTGCGCGTGTACATTGTTACTGTACCCAGATTTACCTGGCGCATCAATGCCTGGTAAGCTCCAAGCAATAACTGCTGACCTGTTTGTCCTTTGGCATAAAAAGTACGGCTTACCTGGGCTCCACCGAACGAACGATTGTCGAGCAAGCCGCCGTATTCGCGTGCAAATGGAACTCCCTGTGCCACACACTGGTCGATGATGCTGTTGCTCACTTCGGCCAAACGGTGAACGTTGGCTTCGCGCGAACGGTAATCCCCTCCTTTGATAGTATCGTAAAACAGACGAAACACAGAGTCGCCGTCGTTTGGATAGTTTTTCGCAGCGTTGATACCTCCCTGAGCCGCAATAGAATGTGCGCGACGTGGTGAATCCTGTATGCAGAAATTTTTAACATTGAATCCCATTTCTCCAAGTGAAGCGGCAGCAGAAGCACCAGCCAAACCGGTACCAATGATAATTACATCAAGTTTACGTTTGTTGGAAGGATTCACCAGTTTTTGGTGATCTTTATAATTGGTCCATTTTTGAGCCAGTGGCCCTTCAGGAGTCCTTGCGTTTATTTTACTCATGTTTCAGATATTTAAAGAATTAGAAAAACAGGTGTTGTGCCAATGCAATTACGGTGAACCCACCGCCAAGGATTATGGCTACAACATTACTGATTACCCGCAGGCGAGGCATCCAAATTGGATTATTCCAGCCGATGGTTTGGAACGATGACCAGAATCCGTGTGCAAGATGAAATGCAAGCGCAACAGAACCAACAACATACAGAAGTACAAGTGGCAGGCTTTTAAAAGTTTCATTTACCAAAGCATAAGCATTCTCGCCGGTTGCCATTGATCCGAAAAATGGAAATTCAACTTCGCCACCTTCCCAGGCAATGTAGCCTTTCATCTTCATGTAGAAGTTGAAAATGTGGACAATCAGGAATGCTAAAATCGCAATGCCCAACGGCAACATATTCAGAGAAGCCCATTCAACACCGGTAGTCTTTTTCCCCGAAGCGTATGCTTGCGGGCCGCGTGCTTTCATGTTCTGAACGGTCAGAATTAATGAGTAAACGATGTGTACTACAAATCCCAAAGCCAGGGTAGGCTCAATGATTTTAATCAATGGATTTGTTCCCATGAAATGTACCCCTGCATTAAATAATTGACCTGTTTCAAATCCCATGCAGCCATCAAGGAGCAGGAATGAATTCAGGATTAAATGCACAAAGAGAAACAAAATCAGGAACAAACCTGAAACGCTCATCAGGAGTTTCCGTCCAATAGAGGCAGTCAGTAAATTGCTCATAGAATAACAGATTTTTATTTTAATAATAAATTCAATTTTAATTCGCCCGACAAAAGTAGGCTTAACAAGTATCACATACAATAAAATGACGTGTAAAATAACTAATTTATAATGTTTCTAAGCAGGAACAAAGATGAACCGCAGCATTGAATTTATACATTGTTAAAATTCGCAGCCTCAAAGCAAATGTATGTCGCTTAAAAAATATGTTCGGTGCTTTTTGCATAAACGGCATATTTGCATATTTTTGCAGCGGCTGAAAAAGAAATGTCAAATATTGAATCAATATCCAATAACAAGAATTAATGCTGATCGAAGCTTCATTCGAGATTCAAGATTCAAGATTCTGGACTAAATTTTATGGTTCCATAGTTCAACGGATACCTGCCTGCGGTAGGCAGGGAATAGCAGTTTCATAAACCATAGATCCGGGTTCGATGAAATATACAGTGTATGCATTGCATAGTCAGTTTGATGGAAGAATATATGTCGGGTTTTCCTCAAATGTTGAAAAAAGGCTTAAAGAGCATAGTTCTGGAAAGACCAAATCTACCAAAGGATTTCGTCCTTGGGTAATTATTTTTACTGAAGAATGCACAAATAGGATTGAAGCAAGAGAAAAGGAGAAATATTATAAAACTGGCATAGGAAAAGAAAAGTTAAGAAGAATGGTTCCATAGTTCAACGGATAGAATAGCGGTTTCCTAAACCGTAGATCCGGGTTCGATTCCCGGTGGGACTACAAATCAATCACTTAGCTATTAACTGGCTAAGTGATTTTTTTTGAATACAGTTATAATTTCCACATTGAAATATGCTTCAATTGGCTACCAAGATCAAAATTACAGGTTGAAAACTATGGTATTGACCCATCAAAAAAACCTTTTCAACCCATAAATGTAAATCTTTATAAAATCCTTATATCCCCGCATCAAAACTTTACAATTCCTTTATGAAATCAAGAGCAACTTTGCAAGCTTAACTTAAATGTTAAAGTTGCGGACATGCTCTTTTCTCTTGAATACCCATACGTGGCAGCACAAACAATAAATTTTGAATGACGGTAAATCAAAATTGCAACAGTAGATGGGTAAAATAGTCAATCTCAAAATTGTTTTTAAAGTAATAAGCAGGAACTTATTTATTCTTTCCGCGGCATTGTTTGTTTGTGCCGGAGTCGCAGTAATTTTTTCGGAAAACACATTGCCTTTTATTTTGTCGTCGCTGATTAGTCTCGCAATTGGCCTGACATTCTTCCTCACAACCCGGAAACAATCTGAAAATGTTACCATTCACCGAAAAGATGCCTACCTGACCGTAACCTTATCGTGGGTATTTATAAGCCTGATCGGTTGTTTGCCATATCTTTTCTCAGGCGCCATTCCTTCCTTTGTCAATGCTTTATTTGAATCGGTTTCAGGCTTTACCACCACTGGCGCATCCATCCTGACAGACATTGAAATTTTACCAAAATCGATATTATTCTGGCGAAGTTTAACCCATTGGATCGGCGGAATTGGAATTATCGTACTGGTAATCATTGTCATGCCAACGCTTCAGATTGGCGGCTATCATCTTTTCACCCTCGAATCGTCGTTGCAGGAAAAAATTCAGCCCAAAATAAAGGCCGTTGGAAACAGGTTGTTGCTGATTTATATTATTCTGACTGTTGCAGAAATCATCTTTCTGCTGGCCGGAAATATGAATCTTTTTGAAAGTATTTGTCATTCGTTCGGAACCGTTGCCACCGGTGGATTTTCGCCCAAAAACACGAGCATTATTGACTACTCACCTTACATTCAGTACGTCATAACGATATTCATGTTTTTGGCCGGAACGAACTTCGTTATTCATTATTATTTGTTCAAACGCGAATTCAAAAAAGTAAAAGAGAACGAAGAATTGAAATTCTACGCAATCGTTGTTTTTTCTATCATCGTCCTTATTACAGCTTCTTTATATTTTACTATGAATAAACCGCTCGAAAAATCATTCAGGGACGCTTCTTTTCAGGTTGTTTCAATTGTTACGTGCACCGGGTTTGCATCTGCAGATTATTTGCTGTGGCCCGCTTTTGCCTGGACGATCATTTTCTTTTCCATGTTTCTTGGAGGCAGCACGGGCTCTACAGCCGGAGGGATAAAAATGGTCAGGCATTTAATGATGCTAAAAAATATCAGGCGAAATTTCCGACAGATGATTTCTCCGAATGCGATACTGCCTATCAGGTTAAATAACAATGTAATAAGCAGTGAAACGAACAGATCTATATTGACTTTTATAGCCGCTTATTTCCTTGTATTTCTGATTGGTAGCGCATCGCTTGTACTCCTTGGAATTGATGGTGAAACTGCCAGCAGTTCAGTTGCAACTTGTATGGCAGGTATTGGACCCGGAATCGGGACAGTTGGTCCGGCGAGTAATTTTGCTCATTTGCCCGATTTGGGAAAAATGATACTTTCTTTTTTGATGCTTGTCGGGCGATTGGAAATTTATACAGTGATTGTATTGTTTTCACGGAACTTCTGGGGCAAATAAGTTGATGTTTAATGTATAAATTTGTATTCCGACAAATTGAAAAATGGACAAGACGAAAAATATACTAAAAGCACCCCTGCCAAAATTTATTTCAAGGATTAATCCCTATGTCCTTTCCATCTTTGTCATTGGTTTAACAGCCGCACTATGCACGCCTCTTTACAATCTGCAAGGCTATCATGTGGTTTCGTTCATACTGCTTTTTGTTGTTTCCATGCTGGCAACGTTCATGGGGATCGGCCCGGTATTCCTTGCGGCAACACTAAGCGCACTGGTATGGAATTTCTTTTTTATACCTCCAAACCTGACTTTCCACATCGACAAAACCGAAGACATTCTGATGTTTGGTATGTTTTTCATCATCGCACTTGTGAACGGGGTGCTAACAAACAAAGTGCGCCGCCAGGAACGATTAGCACTTGAACGCGAAGAACGCACCAATGCATTGTTTCAACTTACAAGGGAACTCTCGAAGGCTAGCGGAATTGACGAGGTTTTGGCCGTTGCCATTGAAGGCATCAAAAATCATTTTCGTACCGATCCGTTTTTTATTTTGCAGGACGGAAACAACATCCTTCATTCATCGGGCAGGTTGCAGAAGGAGAAAAAATTAGCGGAAAAGGAATACGGTGTTGCCGAATGGGTTTTTACGCATTCCCAAAAAGCCGGCAAATTCACTAATAACTTGCCTTCGGTTGATTATACATTTTATCCTTTGCCCGGAACGAGATTAAATCCTGGCATCGTGGCAGTAAAAGTTGAAGGACTGTTCTCCGGAGATCAGAAAGCATTTTGGGATACTTTTCTGACACAAATTTCGAACGCGCTGGAACGTGAATTTTTGGGTGAACTGGCTCAGAAAGCGCGTTTTCTGGTTGAGTCGGATCGCCTGTACAAAACCCTTTTCAACTCCATTTCGCACGAATTACGGATTCCGGTAGCCACCATCATGGGCGCTTCTGATTCGTTGCTGAATTCAACGCACCCCGAAAATGTTCAGTCGGCTTTGTTCAACGAAATATTCACCGCTTCACTTCGCCTGAACCGGTTGATTGAAAATCTGCTAAACATGTCGCGCCTCGAAAGCGGGCAAATTTCAGTCAGATTGGACTGGTACGACATGAATGATCTGGTGAATAAAGTGGCCGAAGATTTGGCCGATGAATTAAAACCCTTTTCGCTGGTGGTTTCGATGCCCGAAGACATGCCCATGGTGAAAATTGACTACGGTTTGCTGGAGCAGGCCTTGTACAACTTGTTATACAATGCCACACAATATGCACCGGTGGCTTCCATGATCGAACTTTGCACCTGGTGTGGTAACGGAACACTGATGGTTCAGGTAAAAGACAGTGGCCCGGGATTTTCGGAGGCTGCTATTGAAAATGTATTTAAAAAATTCTTTAGGGTTGATGGCAGCAAAACCGGTGGATTGGGATTGGGTCTGTCCATTGTAAAGGGTTTTGTTGAAGCCCACAAAGGAACCGTAACCGTTGAAAACCGTAAAAACGGCGGATCGGAATTCACTTTGAAAATACCTACGGAAAATCCTGATATTCAAAACTTGCAACTCGACAACGAATGAACGATAACGAAACCATATTAATAATTGACGATGAATTACAAATTCGTCGGCTGCTTGAAATCACACTTTCAGCCAATGGGTATAAAATTCTTCAGGCCGGAAATGGCAAAGATGGCCTGGTTGATGCGGCCACCCATCATCCTTCGTTGATCATCCTTGACCTGGGCTTGCCGGACATCGACGGTCAGGAAATTTTGAAAAAGCTGCGCGAATGGTTTTTCAAACCGATCATCGTGTTATCGGTGCGAAGTTCGGAAGAAGACATCATCAAAGCTTTGGACAATGGAGCAAATGATTACCTGACTAAGCCTTTCCGGAGCGGCGAATTACTTGCACGGATACGTGCTGCAATCAGAGCCGGAGCGAAAAAAAATGATGCCCCTGTTTTAGAATTTGGGTCGCTGAGTATTGACATGATTAACCATGTTGCCCGAAAAAACAAAGAGATTTTAAAACTGACAACTACCGAATTTTCATTGCTTTGTTTGCTGGCAAAAAACCAGGGCCGCGTGCTTACCCATCAGTATATCCTGAAGGAAGTCTGGGGGTACGGCTACCTCGAACAAACACAATACCTGCGGGTTTTTGTTGCCCAACTCCGGAAAAAAATTGAAGACAATCCATCAAAACCTTCGCTGCTGATTACAGAATCAGGCATTGGGTATCGTTTTAGTGATTAGATATTCAGAAAAGAATATTCCACTTTAAACTTCTTAACTGAAAACATTCTGGTTTTAGAACCCAATCAGCTATATTTGACTCCTTATAAACTACCAATCAAAACTGGACAATAACATAATAATTACCGAAATGAAGCGAATTGGATGGATACTTGTTGTTTTGATGATCGTTGGGATGACAAATTGCAAAAAAGATACTGAAGTAACTGAACCGGGTATAGACATCAACAAAAGCATCGTTATCAACGAGTTATTGCCCAAAAACACAAAGTATGGCTCCGACCAGAATGGCCAGTTCGATGACTGGATTGAATTGTATAATCTATCAAGTGAGGATCTGGACATTTCAGGATTTTATCTGGCGGACAGCAAAAAGGACCTGACAAAATGGAAATTTCCTGAAGGAACCATCCTTGATAAAAACGGTTATCTGATTGTATGGGCTGACGCAGATACCCTTCAGGCCGGACTTCATGCCAATTATAAACTTTCAGCCTTGGGCGAAAATGTGGTATTGCTCACACCTGATCTGGTAGTGATCGATCAGGTGAAATATCCGGCAACCACCATTGAGCAATCGTATGCCCGTATTCCGGACGGAACAGGAGATTTTGTTTGGACAACTCCAACTTTTAAGGCAGAAAATAAGTAATTCAATATGACTATCCGTTTGCCTACCCACTTGGCATTTTGCATGAGTCAGTTATAGTCATTCGTAGTCATTCTCTTGTCATTTTCTGACAACTTAATGACTACCAAATGACAATTGAGTGACTTATATGACATTGGGTAATATTGATCAGGGAAATGATAATCTCTGGCATGTCGGTCAAAACTTCTTTCCCACATTTTATCAACAATCCTATTTTCAGGCATTGGAAATGGTAACTTTACTTTTCTGAAATTTCGGTTTCAGGAGTTATAAATATTTGATATAATCCATTGATATGATTCCTTTTACACATTTACATGTTCACTCACAATACTCAATTCTGGATGGAGCTGCCAGTGTTCGCGGACTGATTTCCAAAGCAAAACGCGACGGAATGACAGCGCTGGCATTGACCGATCACGGCAACATGTTTGGCGCCAAAGAGTTCTACGATGTTTGTAAAAAGGAAGGAATCAAACCCATTTTGGGTTGCGAAACTTACGTGGCCGAGAATTCACGGCATGATAAGAAAGACGCAAAAGTTGACCGTTCGGGCTATCACCTCATTTTGCTTGCCAAGAATTTGGTGGGCTACCGCAATCTGCTTAAACTGGTTTCGGCTGCCTACACCGAAGGTTTTTACTATAAACCCCGTATCGACAAAGAGTTGCTAGAAAAATACCACGAAGGGCTGATCGTTTCCTCCGCCTGTCTGGGTGGCGAAGTTCCGCAGCACATTATGGCCGGGCATTTGGAAGATGCCGACGAAACCATTCAGTGGTTCAAGTCGATTTTCGGCGATGATTTTTACCTTGAATTGCAGCGCCATCCTTCCCAAATGCAGGAAATGCGCCAGAATGTGTATGAAAATCAGGTACTGGTAAACAAGGAAATGCTGGAACTGGCAAAAAAGCATCAGGTTAAATTAATCTGTACCAACGACATTCATTTTATTAATGAGGAAGATGCGGATGCGCACGATTTGCTGATTTGCCTCAATACCGGCAAGGATTTGGACGATCCGACCCGAATGCGATACACCAAGCAGGAGTGGTTTAAAACCACTTCCGAAATGAATACACTGTTTGCCGATGTTCCTGAAGCATTGACAAATACACAGGAAATCAACGACAAGATTGAAGCTTATGAGCTGAATTCTTCGCCTATCATGCCTATTTTTCCTATTCCTGAAGAATTCGGAAAAGAGGAAGATTACCGGGCACGTTTCACTGAAGAAATGTTGCTGGAAGAATTTACAGAAGAGTGGTACAAATCAATTGGCGGATACGATAAGGTAGTCAGGGTGAAGCTTGAAGCCGATTACCTTGCACATCTAACCTGGGAAGGTGCAAAACCGCGTTACGGAGAACCATTTTCGGAAGAAGTGAGGGAGCGTATCGAATTTGAATTGGCGACCATTAAAAAAATGGGTTTCCCTGGTTACTTTCTCATCACACAGGATTTCATCAACGAAGCCCGCCGGATGGACGTTTTGGTTGGTCCGGGCCGTGGTTCGGCTGCCGGATCGGTGGTTTCGTATTGTGTTGGGATTACCAACATCGATCCGATGAAGTACGATTTGCTGTTCGAACGTTTCCTGAATCCAGATCGTATTTCGATGCCCGATGTTGACATCGACTTTGATGATGACGGCCGCCAAAAAGTACTTGAATATGTAACCAAAAAATACGGCAACGACAAGGTTGCGCACATTTGTACTTTCGGTACGATGGCCACTAAATCAGCCATAAAAGATGTTGCGCGGGTGCTGAAACTGCCTCTTTCGGAAGCCGACCGTTTAACGAAACTGGTTCCCGATGCTCCGAAAATGAATTTTTCCATCGCATTTAAGGAAAGTCCGGAGCTAAAAAAGGAACTGTTTTCGAACAACGAACTGGTAAAGACGACCTTGAAATTTGCCCAGACACTCGAAGGTTCGGTGCGTCAGACAGGTGTTCATGCTTGTGGAATTCTTATCAGCCGCGATCCGCTCATCGAACATATTCCGGTGATGTTTTCAAAGGACGATGAAAACCTGCTTACCACCCAATACGACGGTAAATTTGTGGAAGACATCGGTTTGCTAAAGATGGACTTTCTTGGCCTGAAAACCCTTTCTATCATTAAGGAAACAATAGAGAATGTAAAACTTTCGCGGAAAATCACCATCGATATGGATGATCTTCCGGAGAATGATCCCGTGACTTTGGAGCTTTTTGCAAATGGCGATACCACCGGCATTTTCCAGTTCGAGTCGCCCGGAATGAAAAAGCATTTGCGCAACCTGAAGCCCAACCGTTTCGAAGATTTGGTGGCCATGAACGCGCTCTACCGTCCGGGCCCGATGGAGTATATTCCTTCGTTTATCAAGCGAAAACATGGTCAGGAAAAAATTGAGTACGATCACCCGCTGATGGAACCCTACCTGAAAGATACCTACGGAATTACGGTTTATCAGGAACAGGTGATGTTACAATCGAGGGCGCTGGCCGGTTTTACCCGTGGCGATTCCGATTCACTACGTAAAGCGATGGGTAAGAAGCTGATCTATATGATGGACAAGCTGAAAGTAAAGTTCAAGGAAGGCTGTCTGGCCAATCCGAAATTTATGGAAGGTTGCGTTGAAGGCAATAAGGATGCAACAAAGCTGATCGAAAAAATATGGAAAGACTGGGAAGCTTTTGCCAGTTACGCGTTCAACAAATCGCATTCGGTGTGTTATGCCTGGGTGGCCTATCAAACAGGTTATCTGAAAGCAAACTTTCCGGCAGAATTTATGGCTGCCAACATGAGCCGAAACCTCAGCAACATTACTGAAATATCGAAGCTGATGGAAGAATGCAAGCGCATGAAAATGAATGTGCTGGGACCGGATGTCAGCGAAAGTTACGCCAAATTTACTGTGAACAAAGCCGGAAACATCCGTTTTGGGATGGCTGCCATAAAAGGAGTTGGAGAGGGGGCTGTTCTCGATATCATCAAAGCACGTAAAGACGGCGAGTTCAAAGATATTTATGATTTTGTTGAACGGGTGAACCTTCAGTCGTCAAACAAAAAAAACATTGAAGCGCTTGCCATGGCGGGTGCCTTCGACGGATTTAAAAAACATACCCGCAGCCAGTTTTTTGCCCCCGATGAAAGCGATGTTACGTTTATCGAAAAGCTGATCAGGTACGGCAACAAAATGCAGTACGAAAGCAACAACATGCAACCTTCACTCTTTGGTGAAATCATGTCCACTCAATCCGTTCAACGACCCGAACCTGTTTTGGTTCCCGAATGGCCCAACCTGGTTTTACTTGAAAAAGAAAAGGCGCTAATCGGGATTTATCTCACCTCCCACCCGCTCGACAAATTTAAAATTGAGATTGAAACACTGGCTTCCAGAGATGTTACTATTCAGGATCTGAACAGCAATATTGATGCATTGAAAGGCCGTGAACTGACTTTTGTCGGGATGGTTACCGAAGCCCGCGAAGCATTTGGCAAAACCGGGAAACCATACAGTCAAATAGTTCTGACTGATTATACCGATTCGTATAAAATGTTCTTTTTCGCGAAAGATTACGTGGAATATGGGAAATACTGCAAAGTGGGCCTTTACCTGCTGGTAAAAGGAGTCGTTCAGAACCGATATGGCGGCGACCAGCTTGAGTACAAAGTCAGCAGGATTGAGTTGATGGACGACATCCGCGAGAAATATTTTAAAAGTATTACCGTGCAGGTTCCGCTGACGGCGATCAATTTTGAAATGGTTGCCGAACTGGAGCGCCTTACACAAAAAAGCAAAGGAAAATCGCTCTTGAAATTCGATGTCTGGGATCCCGAAACAAAATTGATGGTTAATCTGTTTTCAAGAAATACCCGCATTGAAATCACCAACGAATTGCTCGCCTATTTTGAAAAAAACGATGATCTTGCTTTTAAGATTAATTAGGCTAATTTTGTGATGGTTTTAGGGTTTGTAACTATTCACACATAAAATATTATACTATGGCTTTAGAAATTAATGATGCAAATTTTGAAGAATTGGTGCTTCAGGCAGGCTTGCCGGTTTTGGTAGATTTTTGGGCAGAATGGTGTGGCCCGTGCCGCATGGTTGGTCCAATCGTTCAGGAACTTTCGGAAGATTACGCCGGAAAGTTGATCGTTGGGAAAGTAGATGTTGACAGCAATCCTGGCATCGCTTCCAAATACGGAATCCGTAACATCCCAACAATCCTGTTCTTTAAAGATGGAGTTGTGGTTGATAAACACGTTGGAGCTGCTCCGAAAACAACCCTATCGTCAAAAGTTGACAGCATTCTGTAAAAAATAATTTGAAACTGGAAAGGCATAGGAATAAATGTTTCTTATGCCTTTTTTTATTGGACTAATCAATGTCCGTTGCCTAAAGGCGAACGGCAAAGGATAATGTCCTAATTAAAATTGAAGCAATTAAGTAAGAGCAATATCCTTTGCCGTCTGCTTTAGCGTTCGACTGAGCTCACGCCGAAGGCTGACGGGCATCTGGGAAAATACAATATCCTTGGACAATCTTCTCGACATACAACAGTTTCAGCAATTTGACAACCTCGAATTTATCTCGAAAGAGGTGGTTGAAGGCTTTATCACCGGTTTGCACCGAAGCCCTTTTCATGGTTTTTCGGTTGAATTTGCCGAACACAGGCTTTACAATACCGGCGAATCGACCAAGCACATTGATTGGAAATTGTTTGCCCGGACAGATCGTTTATTCGTTAAACAATACGAAGAAGAAACCAACCTCCGCTGCCAGATTGTGATCGACACCTCTTCTTCGATGCTTTTCCCTTACGAAAAGGGCAAACCTTCGAAAGCCAATAAACTGGCATTTTCTGTTTATTCGGCTGCGGCAATCATTTATCTGCTTCGAAAACAGCGCGATGCAGTTGGCCTTTCGCTTTTTTCAGACGATATCGAATTTCACTCACAGGCACGATTGTCGTCGGTTCACATTGATTTGTTGTACAATCAGCTGGGAAGTTTGCTGCGGCAGGAACAGGCACAATTGCAAAAGAAAACAAACACAATTGATGCCCTGCACATGATTGCCGAAAATATTCACAAACGTTCGCTGGTAATTCTTTTCAGCGATTTGATTGAAGAGGAAAGCACCGACGAATTGTTTGAAGCACTTCAGCACCTGAAATATAACAAACATGAAGTACTGCTTTATCACGTAACCGATCACCGTCAGGAGCAGCAATTCGATTTCAGGAACCAACCCTACCGGTTTGTGGACCTCGAAACCGGTGAACACCTCAGATTTTCGCCCAACGATCTGAAAAAGAATTACGAAAAGGCTATTTCAGATTATTTCGAAGAAATGCGTGTGCGCTGTGGTCAGTATCAAATTGATCTGGCCGAAGCCGACATCAACGAAGATTTTAAGCATGTGCTTTATACGTATTTGCTGAAGAGAAAGCGGTTGTTCTGATTACTGAAAACTGAGACTGCTTAATTCTTCCCAGCCGGAAACAAATCGCAGCTTATTGGAAAATGATCGGAGTGATTAAGACTTGAAACCTTAAAGTTATAGCTTGTAAAATTCGGGCTGTACAAAATGTAGTCGATACGGAAAGAAGGCAACTTGCCATTGTAAGTATTTGCAGTACCTTTTCCTGATTGGGTAAACGAATCTTCCAGATCGCCTTTTACAGTTCGGTAAGTAAACGAAACAGGGGTGTCGTTGAAATCGCCGCAAACAATCACCGGGTAAGGACTTTCGTTAATAGATTGACGAAGTGTTGCTGCCTGTTCTGCCCTTTTAATCAGCGCATCTTTAAATTTCAGGCCTACAACCATCATCTTTTCTTTTGTTTTGGGCTGGTTGTTAAAGTCGATTGAATCGATGACATTTATTTCAGCTTCTCTTAGCCGGTACGATTGTAAATGACAATTGTAAACCCTCACAGTGTCACTTTCCATCAGTATATCAGTATAAATGATCATATTTCCCGAATTCTCAAACCTGATTTCTTCCATGTTAAGGATCGGAAAACGGGTCATGGTAAGCAGTCCTCCGGCATAACTGTTGTGCGCAAGTTGCAAATGGTTTACCTGCGGAAGCTTGGTGTCTTTGATATCGAAAATCTGTCTTTTATTTAGCCTCACTTCCTGCAAACAAATGATATCTGCATTGTCCTGCCGCAAAAAATTCAGTATATGGTCGGCATTTTCCTTGTTCGGAAATTCTGTACTCCCCATGAAATACTTCACGTTGTAACTGGTCACCCGGACTCCTTTTTCGGTAGATTTTTCACCTGAGAACTGAAGATAATTGCCAATGTGATTAAATCCGGCAAGTATTGTTACAACCGAAAAAAGTGCAAATTTGGGTTTGACAACAATCCACAGAATAATGAAAACGATATTAACTACCAGAAGGTAAGGATAAGCCATTCCGAACAGTGCAGGAATCCAAAATTCGCCGGGACTGATAAATACCGACAAGGAAGCGACACCAATTGCGAAAATTGCAACGATATTAAGAAGTAAAAGTATATATACAAAAAAGTGTTTCAAATGGATTGTTTTTTAAGTCCCAACTTCCCTTTCATCCGCCTGCAATTATTACAAATATATGCATTTATTGTATTGCATTTTGCCAGAGCTTCCCAGATTAAAAAAGCGTTCCCCGAATCATTCTGTCTTTTCCGTTGATATCTTTTTTTAGTTCAATATCAGAAAAACCTTTTTGCCGAAGCATTTCTCTGCATTCGTTTCCAAAAGCTTCGTTTATCTCGAAGAAAAGGCTGCCCGTTTCTTTTAGATGGATAAGGGCGAAATCGGCAATTTGCCTGTAGAACAGCAATGGGTTTTCGTCCGGAACGAAAAGTGCCAGTTCCGGCTCAAAATCCAACACATTCTTTTCCATCAGGAGTTTTTCGGTTTCCCTGATGTATGGCGGATTACTGACGATCACATCCAGCGCCGGAAAACTTACTTCAGGAGCGCCGGTTAATACATCGTATTCAAATACTGAAACTTGAACCGAGTTCAGGTCAGCATTCCGGCGGGCAGTTTCAATACAAACGGGCGAAATATCACAGGCAATAACACTTGATTCTGGAATATTTTTGCTGAGCGAAACTGCAATGCATCCGGTTCCGGTACCAATGTCGAGAATGTTTGGCGCTAAAAGCTGGTTCTCCTGAATAATCCATTGCACCAGTTCTTCTGTTTCGGGGCGCGGAATTAATACGCCGGGCAACGAATAAAAAGGCAATCCGTAGAATTCAGTTTCGCCCAGAATGTACTGGATGGGTTCGTGGTTTTTAAGACGGGACACAATTTTTTCAATTTCAGCCAGCTCCTTCCCGCTAAGTTCGTCGTCTTTTGCAAGTAGAAATTGGGTCCGCGAGTATCCTTTCAGCTTTTCGAAGATCAGGAAAATAAGACTTTCAATTTCTTCCCTGGGAAAAATGCCTGTCAATTCTTTTCGGATGGATGCAATGCCTGACTTCATTATTGTTATTTTTGGCAAAGTTAATTTTTTCATTGATGAGTACTCCGGATATCTTTATGCAACGCTGCCTCGATCTGGCGCTCCTCGGAATGGGCGATGTGGCGCCTAATCCGATGGTGGGTTGTGTAATTGTGCACGATGGAATCATCATTGGCGAAGGATATCATAAGAAATTTGGCCAGCCACATGCTGAAGTAAACGCAATACGATCGGTAAAAAATCCGGAGTTGCTGACTCTATCAACAATATATGTTTCGCTCGAACCCTGTTCCCATTTCGGAAAAACCCCTCCCTGTTCCGATCTGATTATTGAAAGCCGGATTCCACATGTTGTAATTGGCACCATTGATCCGTTTGCCAAAGTTGCCGGAAAAGGAATTGAACGGATGAAAAATGCCGGAATTGAAGTGGAGGTTGGTGTACTCGAAAATGAATGTCGCGAACTGAACCGCAGATTCTTTA
>JAIBEZ010000004.1 GCA_019459485.1 Prolixibacteraceae bacterium | reverse complement strand
ATAGCCAAAGCCATGCTGGCTTTCGACCTGATCAAGAGAGACCCCATCGGCTTCCTTAAAAATCTGCTTCGGGCGATTAAGGAAGGCTTTATGCAGTTCTTTGAAAATATTTTAACTCATCTCTTTAATGGACTGAAAGCTTGGTTCTTATCCGAAGTTAAAGATGCAGGAATACCTATACCAACCGATTTCTCGGTGATGGGTCTGATTAAATGGTTGCTTGCCGTTCTGGATATTACCATGGAGAAAATATGGAAGAAACTGGAAGAACGTATTGGTAAGCCTAAAGTCGATAAGATCAAAAAGATGATCGATACTGCAGAACGTGTTGCTTCTGCTGCCGGAGAAGCCTACCAATTTATGAAAGACGTGCAGGAGCGTGGTTTTATGGCGGTGATGATTGACAAAGTGAAAGAACAACTCTCCAACGTTTGGGAAATGGTACTCGATTCGGTGAAGAGTTTCGTGATGGATCAGATCATTAAAAAAGTCACCACAAAGCTATTGAGTATGCTCGATCCCACAGGCATTATGGCTGTAGTGAACAGTGCGATTGCTTTATACAAAGCCATTCAATCGTTCCTGAAGTACCTGAAAGAGATGTTGCAGATTGTCAATTCGTTTGTTGAAGGAACTTTACAAATTGCACAGGGCGCTACCAAAAAAGCAGCCGACTTCCTCGAAGGTGCACTGGCAAGTGGCATCCCGATTGTAATCGGCTTCCTCGCCAATCAGGTTGGACTGAATTTAAGCGAACGCCTGAGAGATGCACTGGAAATGGTCAGAGAAAAAGTGGATAAAGGCTTGACCTGGGTCATCGATAAAATGGTAACCCTGATTGAGAAATTGGTAAGCATGGGGAAAGCTGCGGTTGGTAAACTATTGGATTGGTGGAAAAATAAAAAACAAATATCAGACGATGGTGAAACACATACAATTTATTTTTCCGGCAGTGATTCTGGAGCTCAATTGATGATTAAAAGTGATCCTACAAAATATGATGAATATATAGACAAGCTGAAGATTGAAGACACTGATCCTAAAAAATCAGAGAAAGAAGCAGCAAAAACAAATGCAAAGAACAATTACAAGCAACTTGAAGATTTCAAGGCTTCTATTGCAAACAAAACACCAGCAGACCCTCTTGATGCTGAAAAAATTGACCAATACATGGAAGATATAGCTAAAGATACAAAAACCATTATCTTCCCACGTGCAGCAATGCCAAAGTCTTCGCCACCATTATATGGAGGAATGACAGGTGGGTTTGGAGCAAAAATGCAGGTAAATATTCTAACAAAGAACGTACCTGACGGAGGAAGCTCAGCGGATAGCGGATTGTTTAATGACAATTACTCAAAACTAAATGCACGCTATGAGAAAGAAGGTAGTGTAAAGCCTTTTTATTTGCGTGGGCATTTACTCAATTCTAAACTAGGTGGACCTGGTGATGACTGGAATAATCTTGTACCGTTAACTACACAGGCGAATAAAAATCATTCACTCAAATTTGAAGAAAAAATAATAACAAAATTAAACAAGAAAAAAAATAACAAGTATCCTATCCTTAAGTACACAGTAGAACCAATTTATAGCGGCTGGCCCGGTAAAGATTCTATGATCGCAGAATTAAATGATCCCAATTTATGGCATAGCTCAAATGCTGTAAGAAAAAAAATAATTGAAATAATTGAAGCCGAGGAGTTTGTTCCAAACAGCCTTGATTGTGAAGTAAAAGAGATTGATGATACCGGTGCTGAAACTGATTATATTCCCAAAGACAAAATAAAAAATGATATAAGGAGAAATGAAAGACTAAGCGGCTACTATGTCTAATACAATTTAATGACTAATCTATGGCAACTCCATTATTAAAGATCAAAGTGCTGGAAAAGAAAGAGAATACGATTTTGGCAGAAGTTAAAATTATTAACCCTGCTGAGTATTATTTCTATGAAAAGGGAAGTTTTGTATTGCAACTCATTTGGGAACCTATTCAAATTTTTGATTTACTAAAAAGTCCAATTGCTAAAGAAATTTCAGTCAACAATATCCTTGATGAGAAATGGGTATTTAGTAATCACAAGAAATATATTAAGTCAGTCAAAATATTATCAACAAAAAATTATCCCAATAAAGATCAGGTAATGAGAATGGACAGAAATGCATTTGATAAATTCAGGAAAGAAAACGGTACTCCTGAAGCCATTTTTCAAATAGAAGGTACAGAAAAAAAATGGATTGATCATTTAGAACCCGGAATGGAATGGGATTCAACCTCATATGATATTGAAAATTAAAATTCTAATGTTATGAAACCAACCATATACCGCCGCGTACGCCGTCACCCTGCCAGCAGGGAGGCTGCATCTTTTAACAAAGAAAAGCAACAAGAGCAAGCGTTCTTTGGCGAAACTTCGCACGATCCTTTCTTTAAACCATCAAATGGGATGGGGGCTGAGCAAACGATTCAGCTTAAAGCTTCGGGTTTAGTAAACGAGGCTGCCCAAATACATCGGATGGAAGATAAAAAAGAGGAAGACAAAAAAGTACAACGCAAGTCGGAAGAAGAAAAAGATAAGGTGCAGAAAAAATCTCAGAATCCGGAAGAGGAAGAAAAAGTCCAGAAGAAAACAAATGATCCTGAAGAGGAGAAGGATAAAAAAGAGGAATCCAAAATACAGCGCAAAGAAACATCAGCTTCGCTGCAACCAACAGCCGGAAAATACATCAGTTCAATAAATGGCAAGGGAAATCAATTGCCAGCGGATACCAACTCTTTCTTTTCGTTCAGGATGGGTTATGATTTTAGCGATGTAAAAGTACATACCGACCAGGAAGCAGCCGATTCGGCTAAAGAACTGAACGCGAAAGCTTATACGCTGAAAAATAACATTGTTTTTAATGAGGGTCAATACAATCCTGAATCAACAGAAGGAAAAAGACTGATGGCTCACGAATTGGCGCATGTGGTGCAACAAGGTTCATCTAAAAAGGAACGAACAGCTAATAATAATTTGGGTAGCCATACCAACGGCTCTACCGTTCAACGGATGCCCTTGCTGAATGCTGTTGCAGAAAAAGCAGCCATTACACATAACCGTAAATTATTCGACAATAAGTCTGTAATGATTATTCAACTCATTACTGGCAGTAAAGTGGACGGTGATATGGGTCCGCTTACTGCAGAATCCATTGCCAGCTTTCAAACGGCCAATGGTCTGGCAGCAAGCGGCAAGGTTGATGATGCTACGTTGGACGCGCTGTTTACAAATAGGGTAACTCGCGGGCGACAGGAACATGCTATTCAGTTGGTGGTTGATTACAACAATTTTGACAGAACGGATGTACTAAATTTCCATTTCGACCCTGCTATCATTTTATCTGATACAGTATTTCAACCCGGAGGTATGCGTGTCGTCACACTTGGTGTCTTTGCTTTTCTTAGCGCCACTTTTTTAAAAGCTTTAATTGGAATTGAATTGTTGAAACCGCCACCCGCTGTTCCGGCAATAGGACCAAAACCAACGCTGCTTTCATCCGCGAAAGAAACGAGCGCCATCAGTTACAATCGCCTTAAATATCAGGATTCACGTGCCGTGCGTGCCATACAAGGGTTGGTAGGAGCAACCCCTGGCGGGAAGTTTGACAGCGATACTGTCGAACGGGCCGCTGATTTTCAATCAACCAACGGAATTTCAATTGATGGAAAGGTTGGGGAGGAAACACTGGGCGTGATCGTGCCTCAGCTGAATGCGGCAAACCAACAAGATACAGCCATCAGGCTGATCATGGATTTTTATAACATGAATACTTTTGGGGCATTGATAGAGATATTTTTTGACCCAACTTTGACGGGCGCCAATGCAGAAACGCCGAGCAAGGATATTCCAGGCCCGGACATTGTAAAGGTAGGGCCATCGGCTTTTGCGCAGGGTTATGCCGGTCTGGTGCACACCATTGCCCATGAATTGGAACATGTTCGCCAAAACAAATTGGGAATTGCCGATATTCCTTTATCCGAATTTCTGGGCGAAGCCATCGAGATTATCAGCAAAGACATGCCTGATGAAGATGTAGCCGGTTTTTTTAACGATGCCGGTAGGGCTATGGACAACTGGGATTTAATGAAGTTGCCGGACCAAAAAAAGAACTGGATTAAATTTTTAGCTGTAAGAAATGCCGTAAGACGCCGTTTTGCTGCGGCAACAGCCGCTGAGCAAACAATTCATTTGGCATTGATGACACGCTACAACGCCACAGTAAAACCATCGTAGGAATAGTAAAATATATAAACAACAATAAAAAAAATGCTTGAATTAACCGTAAATTTCCAATCAGGACCTGCTTATTTAAACCAGCCTTTTTGGGTTGAGATTACATTAAAAAATGCAGGCGATTCTCCTTTGCTCATCAATACACGTTTTGCAATGGGGTATAAAATAAGCATTTCCAGAGAGCTTTATGCTGATATGATTGACGAATCAGCTCCTCAAAATGCCGTTTATTCACCCGTGAAAATCAACAGGGATGATCCCGACGCCACAGATTATTCCTTGCTGCAAAGTGGAAAATCGATCACAAAAAAAATAGATTTATTCCATTATTACCATCCGCGAAAGTCCGGAAAGTACAGCATTACAATCTTTTATCAAGCCGATGAAGCACTAAAAAACAGACCCGCAGCGGTTTGTAGGGGTACAATCTCAACCAATCCAATCAGCATAAAAATTTTGGAGGGAGAACTTCCCAGGCAGAATGAATAATTTTGGCCATATTTACAGTACGAATGTCAATTTAATACAATTATTTAAGGGTGCATCGACAGTTTAAATTTATTACCAATCGATTAGTGGTTGATGGAAATTAAAAAAAGTAACAAGTATGACTAAGGAAATTAAAAGCAATTTGATTACCTACCTGTCTTTTCTATTTATTTCAGCAGTAGGTATATACTTTGGAAATGCATTTTTCTCAGACTTTAAATCCCTCCGCATTTGGGAATATACCAATATATTATTTCTACTATTTGGAATGCCCTTTTTGTTTCTCCAGTCAAAAGCAAAACTCCCCAATTTCTGGCAAGAAAATATTTCAAATAAGAATAGATTTATTTTTCCAATTGCAATAGGATTATTTTTTGGAATATTGGATGTGTTGGTTTTCAAAGTTATTATGCATCCTGAACCATTTCAGGAACTGCCTCCTTATACTCAACCTTTTCCTTATTCTCTTTTTTTATATTTTTCAGGGGCATTTGAAGTAGAAGTATTTTATCGGCTTATTCCGTTGACCATTATTCTTTGGTTTGGAAATTGGTTTCGAAAAGGTAAATATTATATGACCTTTTTTTGGATTGCAGCCATACTGACATCAGTCAGAGAACCTATTGAACAAATTCCACAAGGCAGTATTTTACTAATCGGATATTCGCTTTTAACCGGTTTACTTATGAATTTTTCGCAGGCATTATGGTATAGAAAGGCTGGATTTTTAGCATCATTATCAATACGTTTGGGACATTATTTAATGTGGCATATTTTACTTGGAATTTATATCGAATTTTGGGAAGTACTTAAATGAAACTCAAGCAGTCTCCCTGAATAAATATACTCAGGCCGCAACGGCATAATTTTCAAACTCTTGAACATGGACACGAGCAAATCTATCAACGCATATCTGGAATATCTGCACCAGGTAATCAAAGAACGGCTTACAGAACATTTTTCGCAAGGGCCGTACCTTGAAATTGAATCGATTAAATTACCGGCGGACCAATCGGATAATTCACCATTGCCTGTTTTTATCAGGAATAACGATTTAACCAACAGCGAAGTTATCATGCTTCTGGTGGCTTTTGCACCTCATGTCGATCCCGTATTTTTCGATGAAATCATACAGAACCATCTTCCTGTTCAGGGCGATTTTCCTCAATTTGGAGGTGTCAGGGGGAAAAATCACCGCGGTTTTTTACCTACTGCCGAGACTGTTTTATTTATTCTTGCAGGCAATAACCTGGAAAAAAGATTTACCTATCTGGGATTGTTCGAAAAAGATCACCAATTTTCGACTCATACGGTTCTTTCAATTGAGGACGCTGTATCAGGTGAACCACAATTCAGTGGCAGACTAATAATGGCGCCCGAATACATTGAGCTATTTATAGCCGGAAAAATATCACATCCGAAATTCACTATGGATTTTCCTGCCGAATATATCACAACAGAACTGACAAGCGACGATCTGGTCCTGCCTCAGGCAACCAACCAACAAATTGCAGAACTGGAAAACTGGGTGAAACATCACGACACGCTCATGAACAAATGGAACATGAAACGGTGGGTTAAACCGGGCTACCGGGCCTTGTTTCACGGACCTCCAGGAACCGGTAAAACCCTGACTGCATTGATCGTAGGTAAAAAAACAAACAGGGATGTTTTCAGGATAGACCTTTCGATGGTGGTGTCGAAATTTATTGGCGAAACCGAAAAGAACCTCTCACAACTTTTCGACCGTGCCAAAAACAAAGACTGGATCCTGTTTTTCGATGAGGCTGACGCGCTGTTCGGAAAACGAACCAATGTACGCGATGCGCACGACAAATATGCCAATCAGGAAGTTGCCTATTTACTCCAGCGAATTGAAAATCACAATGGTCTGATCATCCTGGCATCCAACTTCAAGATAAATATCGACGAGGCTTTTATACGCCGGTTCCAGTCAGTCATCTATTTCCCGTTGCCTTCAGCAGCAGAACGCCTTCTGCTTTGGAAAAAGACTTTGCCGGCAACAGCCGATCAAAAACGCCCCTCGGAAGCCGACCTGTCAGCCATTGCCAAAAAATATGAAATAACCGGAGCTGGAATTGTCAATGTGGTTCAGTATTGCTGTCTGGAATCGCTGGCCAGTAACTCAAAAGAAATCACTGTCGAACAAATCAAAACCGGCATTGAAAGGGAATATCAAAAGGAAGGGAAAGTATTCTGAATGAAATGGCTCAACCACCTTTGAATTGTCAAATCTGATCATTCAAAGGATTCCTGAAAGAAGAGAGGATGAGTTCTGCAAATAACCATAACTATCTGACTTGTAATAACAATATTCATTTCTCCAACAATTTTCGCATTCGGTTTGTTAATCCTGTTATCAACAATTAAAATCGAATGCGATGAAACCACTTCACCGGATAATTTCAATATCGTTTTTCATACTGATATTCAGTACCGCCAGTTGTCAAAAATCACAATCTGAAAACAATACGGAAAACATGGAGCTTTTTGCTTCAGGATTAAGTAATCCGGTTTGCATCACAAATGCGGGCGACAACCGCTTGTTTGTAGTCGATCAGGCCGGCTATATCAGGATTGTTGATTCTGACGGTGTGGTAAGAACGCTGCCTTTTCTCGATATTCGTGACAGGGTAACTTTCGGAGGTGAACGGGGATTGCTGGGACTGGCTTTCCATCCGGAATATAAAACAAACGGTTTTTTTTATGTGAATTATGTTGGAACCGGCGACATTACAAACATTTCAAGGTTTAAAGTCAATTCGGCGAATCCTGAAATTGCCGATCCAACAAGCGAGTTGAAAATAATGACCATCGCACAGCCATTTGCAAACCACAATGGTGGTACTTTGTGTTTCGGTCCTGACGGATATTTGTACATTGGAATGGGCGATGGCGGCTCGGGAGGCGATCCGGGCAACCGTGCGCAAAACCCGATGACCCTTCTTGGCAAAATGCTCCGAATCGACATTAACAATGGAAATCTATATTCTATTCCAACTACAAATCCATTTTCCAACAGCACCACTACCCTGCCCGAAATATGGTCGCTGGGACTGCGAAATCCTTGGAAGTTCAGCTTCGACCGGCTCACGGGCGATATGTGGATTGCCGATGTTGGACAAAATGCGGTGGAAGAAGTCAACTTTCAGGCTGCTGCCAGTCTGGGTGGAGAAAACTACGGCTGGCGATGCTACGAAGGCAACCAAACTTACAGCACTTCAGGATGTGCAGCGGCATCAACTTTAACATTTCCGGCTTACACTTATCCGCAAGGCCCCGAATGTTCCGTAACCGGAGGTTATGTTTATCGGGGCGATGTAACCTCGGCCTTTTACGGGCATTATTTTTTTACCGATTATTGTTCCGACAGGATCTGGACATTGCACAAAGTTGCGGACAATTGGGTAAAAGAAGATTTCGGCCAATTCACCGGAAACAATTTTAGCACATTTGGCGAAGATTCCAGCGGACAACTTTATGTTGCCGGAAGGGGAAGCGGAAAAATATACCGTGTCGTTGGAAATACCACAGGGATAAATGACAGCAACATTCTGTCAGGTGTTAAAATAATTCAGGTACCCTATTCAAATAAAATCCGCATAGAAACCGGGTACAACAACCGCAATGAAATTCAAATCTCGCTGAACGATATTAAAGGCATAGTACTCCATAAAGCCACCACTTCCGAAGCCAATTACGAATTCGATCCTGGCAAGCTGGCTTTTGGTACTTATATTCTGAACATTGTAATTGATGGCAAAAAAATGACACAGAAGCTGATTAAGTGAAGTTTGTAAACCATAACCTATTAAAACAGTACTTTCCTGACACTTTTAGTTGACTTTTCCCCTTTAGCGTTTAACTTTACGCTTCAATTGGAACCATGCCAACAAGTTCCACCGAAATAAAGGAAAATCAACACAAACTGTTATTGAATTTCAACAACTATAAAAACAATGGAAAGTCAATCAGAGATATTGTTTTATATTGCCGATGATGGAAAAACCAAACTTCAGGTAAGGCTTGAAGATGAAACCGTTTGGTTAAATCAGAAACAAATTGCCGAATTGTTTGACAAAAACCGCGTGACAATTACAGAACACATTAAAAATGTTTTTACTGAGGGGGAATTAAAGGAAGATTCAGTATGTCGGAATTTCCGACATACTGCTGAAGATGGTAAGACATACGATACACAATACTATAACCTCGATGTGATTATCTCTGTCGGATATCGTGTGAAGTCGCAAAAAGGTACACAGTTCCGTATTTGGGCAACCCAACGGTTAAAGGAGTACATGGTAAAAGGTTTTACATTAGACGATGAACGATTAAAGCAAGGAGGAAAAAACACACGCTATTTTCAGGAACTGCTCCAACGTATTCGAGATATTCGTAGCAGTGAGCGGAATTTTTACCAGCAGATTACTGATATTTACGCCACCAGTATCGACTACAAGCCCAAAGATGAGTTGACTCAAAAGTTCTTTGCCACTGTTCAAAATAAAATGCATTTTGCTGTTCATGGCCAAACTGCTGCCGAATTGATAATCAACCGTGCAGATAGTTCAAAACCATTGATGGGGTTGGTAAACTTTAAAGGTGATTACATAACCGCTCATGATGTAAAAATTGCAAAAAATTATTTGACAGAGAAGGAACTCAATCAATTGAACCTAATCGTTTCACTTTATCTCGATTTTGCCGAGTTGCAAGCTTCTAATGAACGACCTATGAAAATGGCAGAATGGATTGCAAAACTTGACCAGTTTTTGGCATTAAGCGAAAAAGATTTGTTACAAAATGCTGGAAAAGTGAGTGCAGAAGATGCCGCAAGAAAAGCCATTGATGAATTTGAAAAATACAGAACAGAACGCATGAACAATCACATTTCCGATTTTGACAGAGCAATAAAGGCACTGGAGATCAAGACCAAAAATGTCTAATACAAATACAAATGGCCAGAAAGTTTCAACTCTTTTTACTTGCTTTTTTTTGTGTTTTTATCCTGAAAGCACAAACCTCCAAACAAATTATTCCCGGAGAAATCTGGAAAGATGCGTGGAATTTATAGCAGAAGCAATATCCTTTGCTGTTTGGCTTTAGCGTTCGGCTAAGCTCACGCCGAAGTCCAACGAAGATGAATAAATAACAAAACTAAAAATATCAACAATGAAAAAACTCTTTTTATCCTTCCTGATTCTTTTCGCGTTCACAACCAACATGTTCGGAAAAATAATTCTTCCATCGGTATTTACAAACAACATGGTGTTGCAACAAAATTCTGATGTAGCTATATGGGGTTGGTCCGATCCGGGCGAAACCGTAAAAATTGTGACAAGCTGGAATTCCAAAGACACTGTAAAAGTGAAGGCAAATAATTCTTCCAAATGGGAAACCACCATCAAAACAATTGCAGCCGGAGGCCCCTACTCCATTCAGATTATAGGAAACGGCAAAGCTGAACTGAAAAATGTAATGTTGGGCGAAGTCTGGATTTGCAGCGGTCAATCGAACATGGAATGGAGTGTAAACGCCAAAATTATCAATGGAGAAGAAGAAGCGGCAAAAGCGAATCATCCAAATATCCGCATTTTCCATGTTCAGAAAATCGGCGCCGAATTTCCTCAGCAAACATGCAACGCATCCTGGGCTGTTTGTACGCCTGAAACCATGCGCTCAACCAGTGCAATTGGGTACTTCTTTGCCCGCGAGTTGCAGCAAAAACTAAATGTTCCGGTTGGAATTATCGTTTCGGCATGGGGCGGAACACCTGCGGAAGTATGGATTGAGAAAAGCAGAATAGACAACAATCCTGAATTAAGCAAGGCCAGATACAAGGAAAATTTTGACTGGTGGCCGGGTACAGCAGGAGCATTGTATAATTCAATGATCGCTCCCGTCGTTCCTTATGGAATAGCAGGCGCTATTTGGTATCAGGGTGAATCGAACTGCGGAAACCACCAGATTTACGCCCAATTGATGAAAACA
Source organism: Prolixibacteraceae bacterium (assembly GCA_019459485.1). Classification (GTDB taxonomy): domain Bacteria; phylum Bacteroidota; class Bacteroidia; order Bacteroidales; family Prolixibacteraceae; genus Aquipluma. The sequence goes on along the minus strand of JAIBEZ010000004.1, from coordinate 19,453 downwards.
CTGATCGAAAACTGGCGGGCCGATTTCAAAAAAGAATTTCCGTTTTATCAGGTTCAAATTGCACCATACACATACGGAGATCAGGGAACATCAGAATACCTGCGCGAACAGCAGGAACTGGTGACCAAAATTGTTCCAAACACAGGCATGGTAGTGGTTTCTGATTTGGTTGATAACGTAAAAGACATCCATCCCCGAAACAAGCTGGATGTAGGCAAACGACTTGCAAATTATGCTTTGGCCGAAACATACAAACAAAATATTGGCGCATACAAAAGCCCGTCTTTTGAATCGATGAAAGTCGAAAAAGACAAAATGCGCCTCACTTTTAGCAATGCCGCTGCAGGCTTGAAATCGACAGGAAAAACTCCGGTAAAATTTATGATCGCAGGCGACGATCAAAAATTCGTGGAAGCCACTGCCAAAATTGATGGAAATGCAGTAATCCTTTCTTCCAAATTGGTAAAAACTCCGGTTGCTGCCCGCTTCTGTTTCGACGACACTTCTATGCCCGATGTTTTTAGTCCGGAAGGATTGCCGCTGGCTCCGTTCAGAACAGACAAGTGGTAGAACGACCATTCGTGCGACTGGCCGGTGAGCAAGCCCGATTTTTTGCCTACATTGCAGCGAATGACAGATTTTTCTGTCTGAACAAACATTAATCAATAATTACCATGAAATATCCTAAGATTTTAAATCTAATATTCGCTGTATTTATAATGTTTCTGATCGGTTGCTCGCCCCAGTCAACGTACTATGTTGACTCTCAAACGGGCGATGACACCAATAATGGGACACCGAAAAAACCTTTCAAAACCGTTGAAAAAGTCAATTCACTTCAACTTTTACCGGGCAATTCGGTGTTATTCGCCGGAGGGCAAACATTTGCCGGAACATTAAAATTAAAAGGTTTGGCCGGAACAAAAGAATTGCCCATCACAATTGGATCGTATGGAAACGGGCGCGCCACAATCAACGGTGAAAATGGGAATTCCATTCTGGCCGACAGCTGTTCATGGCTTCAGGTAAAAAACCTGATAGTGTCTGGAAATGACCGACTGAAGGGCAATACCGGTAGTGGAGTCGAATTTCGCAATACACAAAATTGTGTGATCGACAGCCTCGAAGCCAGCGGATTTTTATGGTCGGGCGTGAAAGCTGTCGGTGGACAGGATCTTCGGATCACCAATGTTTATGCGCACGACAACGGCTTTTCCGGTATCAATGTTGAATCTGACGGACAGGATGCCGGTGGATTGGAAGGTTCGGGTGGCAAAACTTTCAGGAACTTGTACATCGCCAATTGTGTGGCCGAAAATAATCCGGGTTGCCCGGCAGTTTTGGACAATCACTCCGGAAATGGCATCCTGATTGGCGGCGTGACCAATGGAACCATTGAATACTGCGAAGCCATGGGCAACGGCTGGGACATGCCACGCGAAGGCAATGGCCCCGTTGGCATCTGGGCATACAAAAGCGACAGCATCACCATTCAATATTGCTATTCACACAATAACTATACATCAGAAAAAGGGAAAGATGGTGGTGGTTTCGACTTCGATGGCGGAATGACCAACTCGGTGATGCAGCATAATTTCTCGGCCAACAACGAAGGCGCCGGATACGGATTGTTCCAGTATTTTGAAGCTTCTGTCTGGAAAAACAATATTATTCGCAGCAACATCAGCTACAACGATGGCCGTAAAAACGGACAGGCCGGTTTCCATGTATGGATTGCAAATGGAGCGCCCGAAGCGATGTCGGATTGCCAGATTTATGAAAATACGGTGGTCAACTGCTATGGTCATGCCGTAAGTTTCGAACCGGGCGATTATCTGGGATTCGAGTTCAGAAATAACAAATTTCTCCTTACCGGACATTCAGTTTCATTCGCGAATGGCAGATATACAGGGGCAATGTTTGCCGAGAATCAGGCATGGTCGGCCAACAGGGAAGTTCCGCTTGCTTTTCCTGAAGACAAACAGGCAATCTTGACAGATCCGAAATTAAACCTTCCGGAAGATGACGAAGAATTACCAAAGGGGGTGAAAGAAGTGAAGGATATGAAGTTTTTTAAGACAAATTAAAATCGGTGAACTGAAAGCAATTGCCCGGAAAAGGTGGCAAAGAAATCGAAACCAAAATTACAAAAACAACCGAAAATCCGGAATTAAAAGCCAGCCGCAACGACCTTTCGTAGGTAACTGTCGAAATCACAAAATCAATCCTATGTCAATTTTTCATCAACGGAAGGGTGAAATGAAACGTGCTGCCTTTTCCTTTGATACTTTCTACGCCAATCACACCACCCTGTTTAGTGACAAATTCCCTGACAAGAATCAGTCCCAATCCGGTACCTGATTCATTCTGCGTGCCATAGGTGCTGGTGTGCGTGTCAATCCGGAACAATTGCTCCTGAATTTCAGGGCTAAGCCCTACACCATTGTCGGCAACTTTAATCATTGCGAATTCTTCAATTGCGTCGGCAAATATATGAACCTCGCCTCCCGGGTTGGTGAATTTAAGTGCATTGCTAATCAGGTTACGCACAATGGCATCGAGCATATTTCTGTCGGCATAAACCACCAATTCAGTTTCAGAAAATGTAAAGTCCAACTCGATGTTTTTAGCATCTGCCGTTTCCCTGAATAAACCAATTGCATTGTTGAAAGTATCCTTCAGAGCTATTTTCTGAGGCTTAAATTCAATAAGTCCACTTTGCGACCGCGACCATTGCAAAAGGTTGTTCAACAGTTCGTAGAGGTTTTTTGCCGAGGTATTTATTAGATTAACAACTTCAAGTTTTCTTTCATCGTCCCATTCTTTAAAGTTTTCTTCGAGCAAATCGGTGAAACCAAGAACAGCGTTAAAAGGATTTTTTATATCGTGTGCAATAATTGAAAAGAATTTGTCTTTCGTGGCATTGAGGTCGTGTAATTTAAAGTTCATTTTTTGCAACGAATCTTTTTGCGCCAATAATTCTTCACGCTGTTCTTCAATTTGTTCCTGTCTTTCCTCAAGCAACGAATTGGTTTGACTAAGTTCTTCTGCCTGATTTGTCAGTATTGCGTTCATATTTTGCAAGTCAGAAGTTTTTTGGGCTACTAATTTTTCAAGCAGAATTTTCTGAGTTTTAAAATGCCGGAGTCTAGAATAAAAAATGAAACCAATGATTAAGATTGCCAATAAAACTGCAACTATTCTAAACCACCATGTTTCCCACCAAGGAGGGAGAACTATTATTTTAATTGAAGTTCCTTCTTCGTTCCAAATGCCGTCGTTATTGGAGGCTTTTACCCGAAAGGTATATTCACCGGGATCAAGGTTGGTATAGTTGGCTTCGCGTCTGTTGCCGCACAGAACCCATTCATCATCAAAACCTTCCATCATATATGCATAACTGTTCTTTTCAGGAGCAGTAAAATCGAGTGCAATAAATTCGAATGAAAAGTAATTTTCCCTGTAGCTAAGCACCAATTCACGGGTTTCACTTATGTCATTGGCCAAAAGAATCCGGTTGTTGAATTGCTCATTTATCATTACCGGTTTGTTGAATATCTTAAATCCGATAATAACAACAGGAGGTTTATTCTGGTTCTGATTGTGAATTATCTGGTCGGGATAGAACGAATTAAATCCATCGGGGCCACCAAAAAACATTTCACCATCTTTGGTTTTTATCGCCCAACTTTTTAAACTCGTGTTTTGCAAACCATCCTTTTGATCAAAAACAACAACTTCTTTTGTTCCCGGATTAAACTTTACAAGACCCTTGTCAGTTGCCAGCCATAAATAATTCAGGTCGTCAACCAGAATAGAAGTCACAGAATTACCGGGAAACCCATCTTCTGTTGAATAATTCGTGAATTTTCCTGTTGTCAGGTCAAGTTTATCAATGCCTGAACCCAGCGTCCCAAACCACAAATTGCCTTCATTGTCTTCTTTAACACAATAAACATCATTACTGCTGAGGCTATTCCTGTTTTCCTGGTGTACCAAGTTTCTGAATTTAATGTCAGGTTGCGATTCCGAGAAATCGTAAGCTTTCAAATCAACAACACTTACTCCCTGATTACCTGTAATATAAAGATTTTGGTTACTGTCTTCGTATAGTTGCCTGATTGAATTATTGCCTAAACCGGTTGAATCACCTTCCTGTAAGGGATAATGATAAAAGCGTCCGGATTTTCGGTCAAACAACTCCAGTCCGCTGTTTAGCGTGCCAACCCACAGGTTATTTTTACTATCTTCAAAAACATACCAAACATTTCTGTCGGAAATTGAATAAGGATTGGCCGGATCAGGATAGAAAGCATCAAATTTGCCATTTTTCATTCTGGCCAATCCGCCATGATAGGTACCCATCCACAACACACCTTCGTGGTCTTCACAAACTGAAATAACAGCATTGCTGCTCAACGAATTGGGATCGGTGGGATTGTCGCTGTACCGTATAAATTCACCCGTTTTCCGATTAAGTTTATTTAAGCCACCACCATCTGTTCCTATCCAAATTTCACCGGTTTTACTTTCGGCGAAACTAAGGGTATTGTTAAAACTAAGTTTTCCGGGTGTGTTTGGGTCGCTGAAATACCGTTTGAATTTTAACTTGCCTGGACTGTATTTGTTAACTCCGATAATTCCGCCCACCCACATTGATCCGGTTTTGTCCTGATAAATACAATTTATTTTATTCGTATTCAGCGAATATGGATCAAATTCATCTGATTGGCAGTAGCTGAATTTTCCAGTGTTTTTATCAAAGATGCTTATACCTTCTGATTTTCTGTCTCCAATCCAGATTAATCCATCCTTATCTTCAGCAAGAGCCGATAAAACCCTGCCTTTTGGACCAGTATTGGTGCCGTTTGGTTTGTATAACCTAAAGTCATCCTTATCTCTGTCCCATACCATTAACCCGTTGTCCTCAATGCTTATATAAAAAATACCCGCACTGTCCTCAAATAAGCCTTTACGTTTATTGCTGAAATTCGCAACTTCAGGATGGTTGATTTGTTTTGAAATAAATTTATTTTGTTGATTATCAAAACAAAAAAGCTTGTTGCTGTGGCTTGCTACCCAAATCACATTATTCTCATCCTCAACAAATGAAAATACATTGTTTATTAATGCATGATATACATCCTCCTCCTCCAGCAAATACAATTCCGCATCAATAATGGTATCGGAAACAAGTGGATTATTATAAATTTTAAACCGAAAAATCCCATTGCTCGGAGAAGAGGCCCATAAAAACCCTTTGCTGTCGATAATGCAGGAATACAGGAAGGAATTATTTACAATTACTCCGTTTACCCGCATTGTTTTTCTTGAAAAGCGATCCTTTTTTCTATCATAAACACACAAGCCATTGCTCGTCATTACCCAGATATTGGCCAGCGAATCTTCAACCAAAGCAGTTGCTTCACTACCCGAAATGGAGGTAGCATCCTTAATGTCAGAATAATATGTTTTGAAAGTAATCCCGTCAAAACGGTTTAAACCATTGGAAGTCCCAATCCAGATAAACCCTTTGCTATCGTGTAAAATTGAGCTAATATAACCATTTGACAGGCCTTCGTTTGTGGTATAGTGGTCGAATTCAATATTGCCGGATTGGCCAAAAGTATTGGCGGAAATCAAAATAGAAATCAAAAAATATAGTACCTGCAACCGATGCTTTCCCTGCCTCATGATTATCCGAATGTAATTCAGTTTACTATAGTTTATAATTCGCGAAAGTTATAAAAAATGATTGATATAATTAGAAAATTCCAATTTATGATTTTGCCTGTCATTCAAAGCGTTAAAACAAAAAGGACGAACCCATATTTCGGGCTCGTCCTTTTTGTTTTTCTTAATCAACGTTGATTTGTGTCTAGTGGTGTCCTTCAAATTTGAAGGATACTTTCAGTTTAGTGCGGTAGCTTTCAATCTTGCCATCTTTAATGGTCAGGTCGGTAGAAATAACTTCTGCAATACGAAGTTCGCGCAAAGATTCGGAAGCTTTTGTAATAGCATTTTCAGCTGCTTTTTCCCACGATTCGCTACTTGTTCCTACCAATTCAATAATTTTGTAAACACTGTTTGGCATAATATGGTCTCCTTTCATTTTTGGATTTACTTCATTAACATCAAATTTATGCATATGGTTTCGAAAAATCACCTGTTTTACAATAGGTTCTAAAGAGTTATTTCACCGGAACCAGTTTTACAATGATTCCCGGACTTTCCATTGCAACATAAATAAATCCATCAGGATCCATCGTTACATGGCGCACACGACCAGCATTTTCGAGCAATTTCTCCTGTTCTGTAACTTTTCCATTTTCTAAATGAACACGCTCAAGGTATTTAAAGCTGAGCGATCCGTTCAGGATATCGCCTTTCCATCCCGGATATTTATCGCCAACAACAAATTTCATGCTGCTTGGGCCAATCGATGGTGTCCACTGAAATACAGGCTGTTCCATGCCTTCTTTTGCTTTAAATTCTGAAAGAATGGTTCCGTCGTAATTAATCCCGTAAGTGATTACCGGCCAGCCGTAATTATTGCCTTTTCCTACCAGATTGATTTCGTCGCCACCACGCGGGCCATGTTCGTTGTTGTAAATTCGTCGACTTACCGGATGGATGTCTATTCCCTGCGGATTGCGGTGACCATAAGAATAGATGGTTGGCATGGCTCCTTGAGTTTTCACAAATGGATTATCAGGTGGAATCCGGCCATCGTCAAAAATGCGGTGTATTTTACCACAATGATTGGTCAGGGTTTGTGCATTTTCCTTGTTGCCACGTTCACCGACCGAAAAGAACAAATAGCCCTGGTCGTCGAAAACCATGCGGCATCCGAAATGTACGCCTGAGTTTGTATTTGGAAATGCCTTGAATAATTCCTGCTGCTCCACCAATTGGTTATCTTTTAATTTCGCCCTGAAGATTGCAGTGTTTCCACCTTTCCCATCAGGCGCTTTTTGCGAATACGAAATATAAATCCAGCCATTCTTTTTGTAATCAGGATGCAAAATAATATCCATTAAACCGCCTTGACCCTGAGCCAAGACTTCAGGAACTCCGGAAATTATTGCTTTTAATTTACCATCACTGAAACGGAACAGTTGCCCGCTACGTTCGGTCACCAGCATGTCGCCATCAGGTAAAAATGCGATCCCCCATGGAACGTCCAGGCCTTTGGCAACTGTGTCGATGCGGAATGCCTGATGTTTAGAACGCACCGTTGCGGGGAATTTTGTGAGTGCAGGAGTTTCCTTTTTGCTTTTAATTTCAGTTAAAATATAGTTTGAAATGGCTTTCATCTCTGCATCCGAAAAAGCTTTTTCGAACGAAGGCATTCCCAAAACCGGAATCCCGAATTTAATGACCTGACTCAGATCATTTCCAGCGCTGTATGCTTCCCATGTATTTCCGGCAAAACGTTCCATTTTCGTACCATGACAACCGGCACAATACTTCAGGAAATTATCCTGCGCCGATGGCTGTGCAGAAAGGGAAACGGAATGATTTTCGGAACCCGCAGGAGCTGATCCCTGAAAAAGAAGGAATAAACCAGCCAGTAAAAAAATTGAAAAGCCAAAAATAAGAAATGGTTTCATAGTTGGATAGATTTTATATTTGATTGTTTAAGAACAGCAAAACCGGCAAATTGTTGAAATTCAGTGCAGGGAAAAGGAAAAATATAATTTCCTTTGCTCCCAGTGGAAAATTCACAGCTAAATATAATGTTAAAGGAAGGCAATCCTGCCGCCTACGAGGAGTTGTTCAAGCAAACTTTTCCACGGATGCTGGGTTATTGCAGGCTTTTTATTCACGACAAAGAACAGGCAAACGATCTGGTTCAGGAGTGTTTCATCAAATTATGGGAAAAACGATCCTCCATCAAAACCGCACAATCGGTTGAAAGTTTGCTGTTTGTAATGCTCCGGAACAGATGCCTGAACTACCTGCGCGATAAGAAACTCCACACCATTGAAAAAGAAATTGATACGATTGGGGAAAACGAGCTTCAGCATCTTTATCAACTCGACTTTATCGGGAAAGAAGAAAAAACCATTGAAGAACAATTGATCGTTGCAATTCGTAAATCGGTTGAGAAATTGCCTGAAAAACGGAAGATTGTATTTACCAAAGCAAAACTTGAAGGCAAAAAAAACAAGGAAGTAGCTGAAGAGTTGGGAATTTCGGTTAAAGCCGTTGAAAAACACCTGCATCAGGCCAAAGAACAAATCCGCCAGGAAATGTTACTAAAATTCCCTCTTTTGGCAGTTATTATTGGGATGCTGCTGAAATAAAATTTGAAATAAAACAAGGAATATCGAATTTCCAATACCCAATATCCAAAGCCAGACTTGGAACTTTTAACTTTTAACTTGAAACTATTTTTTCTCCCGACGGGTAGGGTTTTTATCTTTTCTGTGTACTACTTACGAAATAACTCAATGAATGAAATTAAGAATTAAGAAATACCTTTCGGGGAAAAGTTCTGAAAAAGAGCAAAGAGAATTGCTGGACTGGATTCGGGAGGATCAGAACTTCGATGAATTTCAGGCAATTAAAAGCGAATGGAAGAAAGAGATCCGGAATGAAGAAGTAGCCGCCGAATTTCAGCCAAATTGGAACAACGTTCAGAATATACTGTTCGGACGAATGCAATCAGATTTAAAGCGGACGCAGCGAACACTCAATCTTTTCAGATATGCAGCCATTCTTGTTTTGTTGATTTCAGTACCGTCGCTGATTTACTTCTTCACCCAATCAAAAACGCCAGAACAACAACTTGTTTACACAACGGTCGCTGCCGATTTCGGACAAATTTCGAAAGTGGTATTGCCCGACAGTTCGGTTATCTGGATCAATTCAGGATCGACCATCCGATACAACAATCAATTTTCGACAACCAACCGCGACATTGAATTGATTGGTGAAGCATTCTTTAAAACTCAAAAAAATGCTGCGTTGCCAATGATTGTAAGCAGTTCAGATTTACAGGTAAAAGTGTTGGGCACCGAATTCAGCGTAATGGCTTACCCCGAAGAAGACTTCATTCAGGTTGTATTGGAAAAAGGAAAAATAGAATTAACGTCAGCCACTCATTCAAGTTTCAACCAAGAAATGAAGCCTGGCGAATTGGCAAATTTCAATAAAGATAAAAGAGAACTTACCCTCTCAAATGTTAATACCGTACTTTATACATCGTGGAAAGACGGACTGATCAATATTTATAATCTACCTTTGAGCGAGTTGGTCATTAAGCTTGAAAAGCGTTACAACCAAAAATTCGTGGTCGATGATAAAATAAAAAATCTGCCATTAACCTTCACCATCAAGAACGAAAATTTAAGCAGCATTCTGAGCCTGATAGAAAAAATCACTCCCATTGATGCCATTCAACACGACAATGTGATTGAATTAAAATACCATAAAAAACCAATGAACTAAAAATAAAAAACCGGAAAGCGCAGCAACGCTCCCCGGTCAAATGCCCATCAAATTAATGATGAAACTTTTTAATAACAAATTCATTCAAAACTATGAAAAAAAAATCGAGTATCCGAGGTATCATGCCCCGGAACTGGAACAAAAAATTCTTTAGAATTATGCGACTTACGTTCCTTTTTCTTTTTGTAGGCCTGATGCAGGTTTCGGCCAGCCTTTACAGCCAGTCAACCAAACTCAGCCTGAACTTCCAAGACGCCCGTGTGGTAGATGTGATGGAAGCTATTGAAAAACAAAGCGAATTCCGTTTCGCTTACAGTGCCGAATACATCGATCTCAACCGCAAGGTGAGTATTGCGATAAAAGGCAAGAGTATTGAACAGACACTACCAATTCTTTTTGAAGGAGCCGGGGTGAAGTATTCGATCAACGACAGACATATAATGCTTTCACGCGCTGATATGCAACAAAATGCCACGCAGCAACAAAGCAAATCTGTTACGGGTAAAGTAACCGATGCTTCAGGTGCAACGCTTCCGGGTGTTTCGGTAGTAGTAAAAGGTACTTCGAACGGAAATATTACCGACACAAATGGTAATTATACAATTTCAAATGTGCCTGAAAATGCGACTTTGCAGTTTTCGTTTATTGGTTTGAAATTGCAGGAAATTGCAGTTGAAAATAAAACAACCATCAATGTTACCATGGAAATGGAATCGTTTGACATTGATGAAGTGGTAGCAATTGGCTACGGTGTTCAGAAAAAGAAACTGAATACCGGCGCTACGATCCAGGTGGGCGCAGACGATCTTCAAAAAATGAGTTCTGTAAGTGCTTTGGGTGCTTTACAGAGCCAGACTCCCGGAGTTCAGATCACACAGAGCTCAGGTCAGCCCGGAGAAGGTTTCAAAGTAACCATCCGTGGTTTGGGTACCATCGGTTCATCCTCTCCTTTGTACGTTATCGACGGTGTAGCCGGTGGTGACATCAACGCATTGAATACATCGGATATTGAATCCATCGACGTATTAAAGGATGCAGCTTCAGCAGCAATTTACGGTGCGCGCGCTGCCAATGGTGTAGTTTTGGTAACAACAAAAAAAGGTAAAGCCGGAAAACTTCAGCTTACTTATGATGGCTACTATGGCACTCAATATGCAGCTAAAATGCCTGCATTACTGAATGCCAAAGAATATATGTCGATGATGGATGAAACCCGTTTCAATGAAGCGAATCCTACTTACGACTGGGCAAACCTGCTTCCTGAAGCTCTCTATAACTCAGTCATGGATGGTTCATGGAAGGGAACAAACTGGATGAAAGAGGCATACAACGAAGCTGCTCCAATGCAAAATCATTCTTTTAACCTGGCAGGTGGAAACGATCAGTCGAAATTTGCTTTGGGATTTTCATATACTTCACAGGAAGGTATTCTTGGAAAACCAGTTCAGTCTGATTATGAACGTTATACTGCCCGTATTAATTCAGATCATGTACTGTTGAAAACAAAAGACTTTGATGTAATCAAAATTGGTCAGACGCTGAATTATAATTCAAGCACCAAGTCAGGTATTGCAATCGGTAACATCTATGGCAACTCCATTCATAACCTTTTGACTGGAAATCCTTTACTTCCTGCGTACGATGCTGATGGCAATTTCTATGACTTTGATGACAAGAGGGACAATCGCTGGACCTTTGATGGAAATACCGGCAACCCGCTTGCAGGAACGGCTCTTTCTAACTGGGGATTGAATCTTTCAAAGAATTATGCGCTACAGACAAGCGCTTATACTGAAATCCAACCAATCAGGAATTTGGTTTTCAGATCTCAATTTGGATACAAGATGACTGCCTCCAGCTACCGTTCGTTAGATGGAATCCGTCACTTGTCAAACAATGCCGATGTAACGATGGACAATGTCAATCAGAATGCAAGTTCTGGTCACAATATAACATTGGATAACACACTGGCCTACAAATTCATAGTTGCCGATGATCATCAGTTTGATGTTTTGGTTGGTCAATCAGTTGAAAAATGGGGAATGGGTTCAAACGTAAGTGCAAGTGGAAACAATTCTATGTTTCCAGGCTTGTTTGACAATGCATGGGTTGACAATACAAAACCGACAGTGCTTTCACAACGTGGTGCAGGCGGATCACCATGGGGAGCAGGTTCACTGGCTTCATTCTTCGGACGTGCCAATTACAACTACAAAGAAACTTATATGGCTTCTTTCACCATGCGTGCCGACGGTTCATCGAACTTCGCACCCGGAAACCGTTGGGGATATTTCCCTTCAATGTCTGCCGGTTGGGTAATCACCAATGAATCATTTATGGAATCAACTGAAAACTGGATGGATTTCATGAAACTTCGTGCCAGCTGGGGACAGAATGGTAACTCCGCAATTGATAACTTCCAATATCTTTCCACCATCGCGTTTGATACCAGTAATGGATATTATTTTGCTCCTGACAAGTTAACACAAACAGTGGGCGGATATGCAGATATTTTGGCCAACCCCGATGTGAAATGGGAAACTTCGGAACAGATAAACCTTGGGTTTGATGCCCGTTTTCTGGACTCACGTATGGGCTTGACTTTTGACTGGTATAAAAAAACTACGATTGACTGGCTTGTATTGGCTCCAATGCCAGCTGTTTGGGGATTGAATGCTCCTTATGTGAACGGTGGGGATATTGAAAACAAAGGTTTTGAAATTGCCTTGAACTGGAATGACAATGCAGGTGAACTGAAATATGGCGCATCGGTAAATTTAGCTCACAATGTGAATGAAGTGACACGTATTGCAAATGCTGAAGGCATTATTCACGGCGATGGAAACGTACTAAGTCAGGGTACAACTGAAATGTACCGTGCACAGGAAGGATTTCCTATCGGATATTTCTATGGCTACAAAACAGCCGGAGTATTCCAGAACTGGGAACAGGTAAACAACACTCCTGCCAGATATGCAGGCGCACAACCCGGTGACCTTATATTCGTGGATACTGATAATAGTGGTACGATTACAGAAGACGACCGCACAATGATTGGTAATCCGCATCCTGATTTTACCCTGGGATTAAACCTGAACTTTGCTTACAAAGGATTTGACTTAAATATCACAGGTACAGGAGCATTCGGACAACAGATTGCCAAATCATACCGTTCATTTGCTGACTCTCCGCTACAAAACTATACAACTGAAATTTTTGGTCGCTGGACCGGTGAAGGCACTTCCAACAAATTGCCACGTCTGACTTCAGGTAGCCATACCAACTGGCAGAATATTTCTGACATTTATATTGAAGATGGCGATTATCTGAAAATTCAGAACCTTACATTGGGTTACGACTTCAAAAAGCTTTTCAGTAACATGCCGTTTGGACAGGCACGTATGTTTGTTACAGCCCAAAACCTTTACACATTCACCAGCTATTCAGGAATGGATCCTGAAATTGGGTATGGTTACGATAAAAGTTGGGTATCAGGTATTGACTTAGGTTATTACCCAAGTCCAAGAACTTTTATGGTTGGTGTTAATCTTAAATTTTAATGAGGATTAGAATATGAAAAAGATATTATATTTTGCAGCGACTGCTCTTTTGTTTACGAGTTGCGAGAGTTATCTCGACACTGAGAGCTATACTAAAAAGAATACAGGGAATTATCCCAACACCGAAGCTGATGCCATTCAGATGGTAACGGGTGTTTATGCCACCTTAAACAAGCCGGTGGCCAATGTCGCCAACACCTATTTTTATGCAGCCGAATTGGCTTCTGACGATCGTTTTGGCGGTGGTGGCGAAAATGACAAGGACATGCAGGTTCTCGACCACTTGTTGTACACCAACATGGATCGTTTCAAAACCTTCTGGTCCGATCGTTATGCAGGAATCAGCCGTGCCAACATGGCTGTTGCCAACCTTGACAAAGTTGCAAATGAAGAGTTGAGAGGTCAGCTGAAAGGCGAGACTCTTTTCCTTCGTTCTTATTTCTACAATGAATTGGCAGAGCTGTTCGGAAATATTCCTTTGATTACAAAAGTTCCGGGTACAGTAGCTGAAGCACAGGAATATCCTGCCCAGGCAACTCCTGAACAAGTCTATGGTTTTATTGCTGCCGGTTTGAAAGAAGCCATCAGTATTATGCCTGACAAAAAATGGAATGAAACAGTTTCAGGCACCGGACACGTTACCAAATGGGCTGCTCAGGCACTTTTGGCCCGCGTTTATTTGTTCTACACAGGCTTCTACAACAAGGAAGCACTTCCGTTGATGGACGCTGATGGCAACATCTCCGGTTCTGTTACCAAAGCTGAAGTGATTGCCGGACTGGAGGATTGTATCGCAAACAGCGGCAACGATTTGGTAACTGACTTCCGTAGTTTGTGGCCTTATACCAATACACTTTCAAAGAAAGATTATCCTTATGCCAAAGATGCTCCGGCATGGGTAAAAGATGGCAATAATCCTGAACAGGTATTTTCTATTAAATTTTCGCATTTGGCAAGTTGGGGAACTACCATCGGATATTCAAACCAGTACATGCTGCACTTTGGAATACGCAGCCATGGTGGTGCCGATCAGTTTAAAAACATGTTTCCCTTCGGACAAGGTTGGGGAGCAGGTCCTGTGAGCCCTAAACTTTGGAACGAATGGAAAGCTGCCGAACCAAATGATCCACGTCGTGAAGCTTCAATCCTCGACGGTACACAAACGGCTGATTATGTTTATGGCGCCGATAAATTGATGGAAGAATCTGGTTTTTACCAGAAGAAAATTATTGCCACAACTGGTGTGAAATCGTATAAAGCTGATGGCTCAATGGATGCGTTGTTCAACAGTTTCACCTCTTCAACGGAATATTACGGTGACGGTGAAGCAGATGACTTTCAGCTATCGCATGAAGTGGATTTGAATATCATACGTTTTGCTGATGTTCTTTTGATGCACTCCGAACTGAAGGGTACTGCAGAAAGTATGAACAAGGTTCGCGCCCGTGCCGGACTGGCAGAAGTTGGCTATTCTGTAAATGCACTTCGCAACGAACGTCGTTGGGAACTTGCTTTCGAAGGAACACGCTGGAGTGATATCCGTCGCTGGAACATTGCAAAAGAAGCGCTTTCGAATCAGGTCGGTTCAGATATCTGGAATCGTGGTGTCGCTACTACAATGAAAAACCAGGGTGCAGGTTATGCTGCCAGGTATGATGCAACAAAAGGTTTCATGCCAATTCCCCAGTCTGAAATTGATCTTTCAAACGGGGTCTTGAAACAGAATCCAGGTTGGGATGCTTCTGCTGTGTTTGTCAGCTGGAATGAATAAGATATAACCATTTAATAAAAATCTGATATGAAAAAGTTATTTATATATTCCATCCTGGCAGCCTCGATCATGATGGTTGCCTGCGATCCGATAGAGAACAGAGATGTTTTATCAGGCGCAATAACAGCCGACGAGCTGCAAATCTCTGCAACTCCGGTAATGGTTGATGGTAAAAAATCGAATAGTATTGAACTGAACAGTGACGGCGTTGGCTGTCTGAGTTCATGGAACTACGGGAACGGAACAACAACAAGTACAAAGACAACTGTTCAACTTGTGCTTCCGGGTGCCAATGATATTGTGTTCACCGGATTGAATCACGATGGAACAACCATTACAAAAACCCTGACTGTGCAGATTGACACCCTGCTCAATGTTCCTGAAGAATGGGGACTACTTTGCGGTACCGGTGAAAAAAGCTGGGTTTGGGATGATACACAGGCTGATGCGGTTTGGGGCAACGGTGGCTACAAAGGCAATGTTTCTCCGGGATGGTGGAAGGTTGCTTTGGCCGACATCGACGGACAGGCTGCCGGAGAAGGTGCAGGCGCTGAAATGGTGTTCGCGGTAGGCGGCTCTTCGCTTACCAAGATCAAGAGCGATGCTTCTTCAACAAAAGGTTCTTTCGTTTTTGACATGTCTGCAAAAACAATGGACGACGGTGGAGCCGTTTGGGCAAAAGGAAAATTAAAAACCAAGAATATTGCTGTTTTGTGCGGAATTCAGCCAAATGGTGGAAATGCACCTGTATATGAATATGATATTCTAAAATTGGATGCCGACAAGCTAGTTCTGGCATTTCCTGAACCCGGTGCAGGTTCCTGGGGGACTGCCTGGTTTTGGATGTTCAAGGCAAAATAATATTTGCTGAAAACTTTTGAATAATATAGAGAGGACGGGCTTATGGTCCGTCCTCTTATTTCGTAAAATGACGTAATTTACCGGCTACTGTTTAAATGAATCTGGAACCATGCGAAACCTCTGCTACATTTTATTTGCAATCCTGACTGGTTGCCAGACTGATAGCCAGTTCAGGATACAAGGTCAGTTGCCTGACAAAACTTACGACGGCGAGGTTATCTATTTGGTTCCTTTGGAAAATGCTGTGAAAGAAAAAGTGGATTCTGCCTTCATTGTAAATGGAATGTTTCAAATAAAAGGAGTAGCCAATTCCGCAGAAATTTACATTATCAGACCAAAACCGGCACTGCGCTTAGATCTTCAGGAATTGCTCGTGGTAAAAGAGCCGGGAGAATTAACAGTCAGGATTGGCTCAAACAGCATGGTTCGCGGCACTGCTCTCAACGACTCGCTTCAGTATTGGAAAGAAAAAAAACTGATGGCCGACCATCTGCATGAAGAGTTGAAACAAAAGTATAGCAGCGCCGACAGTTCAGAACAAACCGTTATCAAACTGACCGCAGACTCACTAAATATCAGGATTGTTGATTTTCATTATAACTTTGCGCGCAACAATCACGACAACGTTGTTGGAAAATTTGTTGCCAAATTAATGGGTAATTCATTCACTCCCGAACAAAAAAAGAATTTGAACCTGAAATGATTACTTAGCTCCGGATTGAATGGCGGAATACGAAAAGAAAATCGATTGGATATTACCCGTAGGCCTTGTTGGTGCAAGTTTCCTGTTTTTCCAGTTTTTCTATCCTTACCATTTGTTCTTCAAAGAGCAGATACAGCTGTTCCTTTTTTCTTCTGATTATTTTCTTTCCTATTTCAACAAACCCGCTTGGCTGGCAGCCTATACAGACGATTTACTCACTCAGTTTTTTTATCTCCGTGGTGGTGGGGCAACAGTGCTTTCCCTGATATTTTTGCTGGAATGGCTGATCGGTTCAATCGTCATCAAACGAATTTCGTTCACAACCAAAGCACCAGCTTGGGCATTGCTGCCTGCTTTTGCCGACTGGATTCTTCATCTGGAAATCTTACACGGTATATCCGTTTCTGTCGGTTTTATTTTAGTACTCCTTCTGTTCCTGATTTATAACTTAATATCGAACCGCTGGCTTTCCATCGTTTCAGTCCCGATTATGGGTTTTATCGGTTACTGGCTGGCCGGAATGTCGATACTGATTCTTCCGGTTTTGATCGTTGCCCGGGACTTTAAACAAGGACGATTTAATATATTGAAATGGATTGTTGCTGTTGCCATGGCAGTTGCGATTCCGCTGGCATTCAGGCACCATTACCTGCTCACCACATTGCAAGCCTATATTTACCCGGCAATTCAGGTACAAAGTTTACTTTTGCCCGGTGCTTTTATTTTAATGCTGGCCAGTATTTTTTCCCTGAAAAGGATTGAACTCACTCATTCGAAATTGTTCAATTTTGTTGTTCCCCTGATTTTCATTGGATTGCTGATTGGCGGACTGTCGGTAAATGCAAATTTCAGGTTCGAAAAAATCCTGTCGCTGGACAGTGAAACTTATTTCGGAAACAGCGATCGCGTGATTGAACTTTCGCAAAAATACAAACTGAAGGACAGGCAGGCCACCTACTTCACCAACATGGCGCTGGCAAAAAACGGTGTGTTGCCCGAACATTTGCTGGAATTCTATCAGCCGTCTGTTCATGGTTTGATATTGCCGGTAATGCCTGATGAAAGCTGGCAGTCGATCTTTGTGAGCAACGAAGTTTTTTTCCTGATGGGCGACATGAACCTTGCCCAACATTCTGCCATGCTTGGAAATACATTTTCGCCCTATCATCGAAGTTCACGGATGATCAAACGTTTGGCAGAAATTAACCTGATTAACGGAGACACCGCAGCTGCCGGCAAATATTTGCGGATACTCAATAAAACCATGTTTCACCGGAAATGGGCAGAAAGCCGGCAGATCATGAACCATGCCGCTGTCCCGTCCAAATGGCTTTCCGAAAAGCGGAAGCAGATTCCGCATACCGACACCTTGCGAAAATCGAACGAACAGCTGGCTTCGCTCCGATTTCTGGTTCAGCAAAATCCCGGGAACACAATCGCACTCGATTATTTGTTGTGTCATTACCTGCTGGACAAGGATTTGAAATCTTTCAAAAAAGCGTACGATCAATATGCCCGGCAGATCGACCGGCCAGTTCCGTTGGTTTACAGTGAAACCCTGCTAATTCAATTGTTCGCTTCAAAGGCTTCCGGAGAAGAAGCTGCTGCCTATTCCATCAATCCACAAAAGATAAAGGACTTTATTGCCTATACCAAACAGTACGAACAAACAAAGGGAGATATGAACGCCCTGAAAGAGCGGTTTGGTCATTCGTACTGGTTCTATTATCATTTTGCAACCATACAAAAGAAATGAGAAATACGATTCTTTCCCTAATTGCAGGTTTGGTTCTGATGGCGTGCAGCGGTCCGGCTGACGTCAGGATAAGTCATGAACTTCCGGCCATTTATCCCGATTACACCGACGTAACGATTCCGGTGAATGTGGCTCCACTGAATTTCATGATGCGCGATTCGACTGACAAGATGATCGTTTTAATTGAAGGCAGCAACAGTTCAATAATTGTCAGGGGAAATGGAAAAATTTCGATTCCGGTAAAAAAATGGAAAATACTTCTTGCTTCTGAACCGGGACAAAGCCTGAGCATCCGGGTGACTGCCAGAAAAAACGGAAATTGGATTCAGTATAAGCCATTTTACTGGCATGTAAAAAGCGATTCGATAAGTCCTTACCTCAGCTACCGCCTGATTGAACCGGGATATGAAGTCTGGAACAAAGTGCAGATTGTGGAGCGGAACATTGAATCGTTTGATGAGCGGGTGATTGCCGACAATAATTTAACCGATGGAACTTGTATGAACTGTCACATTTATGGCAACCAAAATGCTTCGCTTTCCATGTTTCATTTGCGCGGGAAGAACGGTGGTACTATTTTGAACAAGGATGGCAAGCTGAGAAAGATAAACACAAAAGGAAACGGCATGATTTCGAATGCTGTTTACGGCAATTTCCATCCGACAGGGCGGTATGCCGTTTTCTCCACGAACATTATCATTCCGGAACTGCATGCCTATAAAAACGAACGCCTGGAAGTCTATGATACCGCTTCGGATTTAATCGTTCTGAACTTCGACACCAATGAAACAAGCACACGTCCGTTCCTCTCCGACTCCACCGCATTTGAATCGTTTCCGGTGTTTTCAGCCGATGGAAACTGGATTTATTACTGCGTGGCACCTGCCGTGCCTTTGCCCGACAGCATCAAATCACTGAAATACAGCATTTGCCGGGTAAGTTTTAATGCAGAGATCGGCACAATTGGCTTACAGGCAGATACGCTTTGGGATGCAAAAAAAATGAATGGATCGGTTTGTCATCTGAAAACTTCGCCCGACGGCAAGTTCCTGCTTTACACCGTGGCTGATTACGGCACTTTCCCGATCTGGCACCGCGAAGCCGATTTGCAGATGATGAACCTCGAAACGGGCAAAATTGACAGTTTGAAAATCGTTAACGGACCAAATTCCGATTCCTATCACAGCTGGTCGTCAAACAGCCGCTGGTTTGTTTTTGCCAGTAAACGCGACGATGGAATTTACGGCAAACCCTATTTCTGTTACATCGATTCAATGGGAAAAGCGCACAAACCGTTTGTTTTGCCTCAACGCGATCCATCGAAATACGACAACCTGCTTAAATCG
>JAIBEZ010000068.1 GCA_019459485.1 Prolixibacteraceae bacterium | reverse complement strand
GAATGCGTTGTCAGAGTTCTTTAATTGACTTTCACATCCCTTGAATGCGTTGTCAGAGTCCTTTAATTGACTTTCACATCTCTTGAATGCGTTGTCAGAGTCCTTTAATTGACTTTCACATCGTATTTATAGCCTGTTATTCAGCCTTTTTCAATAAAGAAGGAACAGATTCAGCGCATCAATCAATATAAATTTGAAGTGAAACTGCCGGCATTTTGGATAGATTTTCTCTGGAATAAAATGGGAGAATAGTTTAACTCGAGTGATCATCTAAATTTGCAAACTAATTTACAAAATCTTATGGAATAAATTATTGTATTATTTGATAATTTTTTTGAATTTTTTAAGAAACTGTTTAAATTTTATTTTTTTGTTCCGATAGGAACAAAATGTGGGTAGAAAAATTATGATTTTAGAGGATCTTTTGTCCCTTACGGGACAAAACGAGTCGATAAGTGTTCTTTTTCTACCCATATTTTTTGCCTGAGGGAAATTGGAAACTGTTGAAAGGATTTCACGCGGACGGGTTTCATTATCGCCTTTATTCCCGGGATTAAAATCCCGGGTTACAACATTTACCATCCCGATGGGATTCATCTGTGTGCAGAACAGGGCCGTAGGTTTTGTTTTCCCAACCTTATTTTTTCTTTTATTCAACCTTAGTAGCTGAAGATACAGATAAATACATAAACCTTATTTACCTGATTATTTGAAGATACAATGGAATAAGGTGAATAAGGTATTGTACTGTAGGTTGTATTGCCCGGGCTACTAAGGTGAAAAAAAAGAATAAGGTTTTTTAAACAGACTTCAGCAGGTTTTAAACAAAAAAAAAAAGGTTCATCTCTCTCTTAATTCAATTGCTTTTTTGGAGCCGGATTCTGTTACCTGCCTGCGGCTGGCAGGCGTCGGAAAAGAGGATTTTTGCCCTGAAAGAGGATTTCATGCGGACGGGTTTCATTATCGCCTTTATGTATTCATTTCCCGGGATTTTAATCCCGGGTTACAACATTTACCATCCCGATGGGATTCATCTGTGTTCAGAACAGGGCCGTAGGTTTTGTTTTCCCAACCTTATTTTTTCTTTTATTCAACCTTAGTAGCTGAAGATACAGACAAATACATAAACCTTATTTACCTTATTTTTTGAAGATACAATGGAATAAGGTGAATAAGGTATTGAATCGTTGGCTTTGCCCGGGCTACTAAGGTAAAAAAATGAACAGAATTATCGTATATATGGTTGATTTGAATAGCAACGGCATTTATGCCGTTGAAAGATGAATAATCCTTATTCCGGCTTTAGCCTAAACATCTAATTATTTCGGCTAAAGCCGGGATTCGTCTGTTTCTCATTTTCCACAGACCTAAAGGTCTGTGCTATTCATATCCAATAAACCGATCATTCCGAAAAGGAATAAGGTTTTTCAAAACAGACTTCAGGAGGTTTAAAAAAAAAGGTTCTATACGTTTTGTATGGGTAAAGCAAAGCAGGCCTTTTTTAGGTGCAGAGCACCGTTGATATTTGTAGCTTAAATGTTGCAATTTATGAACTAAAGCTTTCCCAAAGTTTATTTTAAATTGAGAAAAAGCTTTCCCAAGGTTTATTTTAGATTGAGAAAAAACTTTCCCAAAGTTTATTTTAGATTGAGAAAACTTTGGGAAAGCTCTCATAGCAATTTCGGATGATTCCCTTTTATATACGTTAAGCTTTCCCAAAGTTCATTTTAAACTGTGTGTTAAAGCTTTCCCAAAGTTCATTTTAAATTGAGAAAAAGCTTTCCCAAAGTTTATTTTAAATTGAGAAAAACTTTGGGAAAGCTCTCATGACAAAAGAGAACCACCCATTCGGATGATTCCCTTTTACATGCGTTAAGCTTTCCTTTTAAACTAAAAAAAACTTTGGAAAAGCTCTCATGGCAATTATTTCCGTACTACTTTGATGGTCTTTGAGAAGCCTGCGGTTTTATACACGATCAGGTAAACGCCGGGTTTTACGCGTTCTCCTCTGCTGGATGTGCCATTCCAGGTCACCACATTCTTTCCGTTTACGAATCCTTCCGTCGAAAACTCATAGATCACCGAACCGGTTACATCAACAACCGATAAGCCGGTAACCGCTTCAGGATCGGAGCAGGTTATTTCGATGCTAAGCTTTTCGACAAACGGATTTGGATAAACGATTATAGGATCCTGATCGGCCATCGGTTCTTTAACTTCAGTTACAACTGGTTGCTGTTGTGCACAATTACTGCAAATCATACTGGTATCTTCCACGCACAAAAACGAAGTGTATTTCGATAAAACCCGCATGTTTAAACTCGAAAACACAATTTCGCTGATGATGTCATTGCTTTGGTTTCCCGATTCAAGCTTTTTGATGTACTGGCCGGTCCACATTGTTTCAGAAATGGTATCGGTGGCACTGACAGGTTTTGTTACTTCCAGTAAATTCGAGAATATTTTGTTGTTGTACTCGCCCGAAATCTCGATCAGGAAGGGGAATTCGCCTTTAAATTTACCAACCTGAAGGATGGCATTGTCCACGTAAGCGGTATTGCCTCCGTCGGGCATTGTATATCTGCTGTGACAAAAGCCGCTTTTTAAACTGGTATGCAGATCGAACGAATTAATTGCGCCACCCAGGTATTTCATCGACGAAGAAACAGCTTCAGAAATACTTAGGTTATTTCGCACGGCATGATAAGAACCGAGGGTCAATCGCGACAACGTTGAATAAAAATAGTCGTTTCCGAAATAGGACTGGCCATCATGGTAATAATACTTAGGGTCGATGGTTTGGTAATCTGAAATATGAATCGGTATTTTTGGATTCATCAATTTCATCAGGTCGTTCGTTAGCCTGTTCGCGAGCTGAAAATCCCCGTATTGATCGGCATTCGATATCAGGATTATTTTCCCGTCATGGCCGCTTTGTTTCACAAATTCAATCCCTTTTACCAAAAGCGCGCTCAGGTTGCTGTAGCTCGACAATGGATTATTTAAGCTGGTAAAAGCTTCCTCAATGTTTGCTTTCGTTGCAACCACCCACTTGTTGCTGAATTGCGTTACCGCCAGGTTCGAACACAGGATATTGAACGAATCGGTACTGCTTAAATTCATCAGCATTTCATTTTTTACGGTGTTCATCAGCTCCTTTGAACTGATGTTGGTGTTCGATTCATCATAGTCGATCAGAAAGGCTGCCTTTTTGGTCACCCCGGCATCAAAAAGCTGATCGGGAAATATCGCAAGCTGGTAAATCCCTTCATTGCCCTGTTTAACTCCGGAAAGGTATAATCCGTTTTCGAGCGGCGAATCGAATCCGATAGCGAGACTCCGGGTATATTTTGAAGCGGGTATGTTTGCTTCGAAATGTTCGCCATTGGCAGTATTGCTTTTGGCTGCAAAGGCGATTTCAGGATTGTTCATGATTTGAGGATTAACCCAGGTAGAATCGGTCCAGGTGAGAATCGGAAAATTCGTGGGTTTTGTGAGTGAGGTATTGATAATTTCGGTTGGTAGTGCCGAAATGACATTGCTCTTGTTCCAGGTTGCAGGCATCAGATAGGTGATTTTCACTTTCCGGGTTTGATTTCCGGCCATCGGAAAAATCCGCAATTCATACTGTGTGGCTGACTGTTTCAGTAGGAGTGAGGGATCGCGTCTTCTCCGAACGATGTTTTCGTAAATGGCTGTAGCGGTCCATCGGTCCAGTATTTCAGCCTGAACAATTGAATCTTCTATCCACAACCATGAATCGTGAATGATTGCATTCTCCGGAAGTTCAAATCTCAGAGCCACTTCCACGGTGTCGGTGGATTTCGTCCAGTTCGAACCTTTGGAGGAGAATGTCAGAAAGAGTCCGTATTCCATGAATAAACCTTTTGGCTGAACGGTCAGTAAGGCCTCGTCAATCGTACCCTGATTTGTCCACCAGGAGTTTCTCGGATCGCCGACAGTTAACTGATTGTACCCACTCCCAAACAAATTGATTACCGATGCAAGCAGAATGCACCATAGAACTAGTGTTTTCATAATGGCAGTAATTTTGGTTTTTTTTGTATGCAACTCCGGAAGAGCTGTTTCAATGCAAGGTTCAGGCATTGAAAATCCATATACTTTATAGACTTTTTCTCTTCGGCCAACCAAAGTTATGATATTTAAAACAACTAATCAAATTTATTTTACAGAATATCCCGGGTTTATTCTGACTATAAATTCACATTTTCCGAAGTTCAAATAGGGTTGATTTTCAGCGTCATGCCGAACTTGTTTCGGCATCCCTTCGGTGATGGGGCCCCGAAACAAGTTCGGGGTGACTGGGACTCGACAAAATAGAGTTAACAAAACCTTAGTAGAAAATCCTTGCTCACAGGCCACAACCTTATTGCCTTATATGGTGAGGCGGATCAATTGAATAGTTGTGGGGAGAGCTATCCCTTAGTTTGAGTTATGCCTCATTCGAAGCGGGTGCGAGGGCCGTCAAAACGCCCGGCGGAGGGTTCGTTTTGACAAGATTTTTGCTTCCTTTTCATCGAATGGAAAAGGAAGAGCCAGTCCGGCTTGAGGACAAAACGATGATGTTTTTCAGTGTTAGTTGGGTTGATTCGTGCTTCATGTTTTCCTATAACTTGAAGCACAAATTCCAATGCACCATTATTTTATTCTCATTACTGATATTCGTCAGTCGCTACACAACACGCAAAATCTTCTCCATCTTGCGACCTTTCGCCAATTCATCCACCAACTTGTCCAAATACCTCACCTGCTGCGTTAACGGGTTTTCGATTTCTTCCACCCGATACCCACAAATTAAACCGGTAATGAGGTGAGCATTGGGGTTGATTGTTGCCTTCTGAAAGAATATTTCAAAAGTTACCTTTTCTTCAATGAGTTCCTGAAGCTTTTTTTCATCAAAGCCGGTTAACCACTCAATTACCTGATGCAGTTCTTCTTTCGTTCTGCCTTTCTTCTCCACTTTTTCCAGATACATGGGATAGACCAAGGCGAAGGTCATTTTCGCCATACGCTGATTGTGTGTGTCGGAAGTATTCATGTTTTCATTTTTTTTAAGTTAGTCTTTCAAATTGTTTTCTTATGAATAAGCTTTCCCAAAGTTTATTTTAAGTTTAAATAAACTTTGGGAAAGCTTTAACAACTTGTAGTATAAATGATCCAAGACATGCAAAAGGTGCGGAGCACCGAAATATAGGCACCTATTATTTGTATTATTCCGGTGCGCTGCACCTCATCAGCATTTATCAATCTCTTTTGCTACAAATATTTTGCGGCTCTGCCGCTTTCTGACAGCTCAGGATCAAACAGCTAACGGATTTTATTCAGGAACGTAATTGAGCATTTCTTTAATTTCAAATCGGAATATATCGGATATATGGTTGATATGAATAGCAACGGCATTTATGCCGTTGAAAGATGAATAATCCATATTTTGGCTTTAGCCTAAACATCTAATTATTTCGGCTAAAGCCGGGATTTGTCTGTTTCTCATTTTCCCCGGACCTAAAGGTCAGGGCTATTCATAACCAATAAACCGATAATTCCGTTTAAAAAGACAAATGAATACTTTACCCAAACTATCCGTTATTTCAACCTTTCTAAAACACCTTTTCTTTTCACTATGTTTTTATAGTCCCATTGAATTTCTCTTGATTTTTTCAGCCAGCGTTCAAGGTCATTTGTATTGATTTGTTCAACGGTAGTGTACAAAACAGAAGCGTCTTTAAATTTTACGCCCCTTACATTTAATTTTTCTTCTTCAAAACTTGCTCCGCTCCAAAACATCAAACGCAAGCCTGCTTTCTGTTTGCTGTAACCAACAATTGGATTACCGTCTAAAAACCAAACCGGATGCGCGTGCCAGATCTTGCTTTCCGCTTCAGTCAGTTCGCTGTCAATTGTCGTTGCGAGCAGGTCGCAAATCTCCTTGTCAACCGTAAGTTGCCTGTTGTTGTAAGTTTGAATTTCTGCGTTCATATAGGTTTGCTTAAGTTGTTATGAATCATTGAACCGCCATTTTTGATCTACCACTGCTGGTATTGTGTCAACGTTATGCTGTCGAAGGATCGTTACCCTGAACTTGTTTCAGGGTCTCATCAACGAAGAGATGCCGAAACAAGTTACCAATGACCTTGCAACAAGAGTACGTTGACATGACACTAGCGGTTCGTTATTTTCTCTCATCTTCCCTGTATTCCAGAATGTCACCCGGCTGACAGTCCAATGCATTGCAAATGGCTTCCAGGGTGGTAAACCTGATTGCTTTTGCTTTTCCTGTTTTCAGAATAGAAAGATTAGACAAAGTTAATTCAACTTTTTCAGATAGCTCATTCAATGACATCTTTCGCTTCGCCATCATTACATCTAAGTTTACAATGATTGGCATGGCTTAAACAGTTAAATCGTTTTCATTTTGGATTTCAACTCCTCTTGAAAAAATAGTTGCAATAACATAGATTACACCAGCCATTAAAATCCATGCCTGACTGTCGGCCCAAAACTGGTTTAGGATGTCGGTTTCAAATCCATAATGCGGTAAATTTTTGGTAGTTTCTTGAGCCATGTAACTGATGAGTCCTATGGAAAGCGTGTAGTAACTAATATTTTTAATCCGACCGGCAACTTCGTTGTTGAATGGTTTTAACAAATTAAGTTTGCTAATTAGCAGGATGACAATATAAAATAGGTGCGCTTTCAAAATCGCGATGACCAGGATAAAACCATACACACCGAAAAACACCCATTCATTAAGATGATACATTTGACTTAAGTCCAACTTTTGATATAGGTTTTGGACAAATTCAGGTTTGTAGAGACTGAAAATAAAATTGACTATCAAACCTCCTGCGTCAATGCTCAAGCCAACAAAGATGATCCACGCAATAATGTGCAGGGCTTTAAATACGAAGTTGTTTCTTTTTTCCATGATTGCTTAATGTTTAAATTAAATCTCAAAAATAGTAAATATTTATTGAATATCAATAAATATGCATTTTTATTCAAAAAATATTTGTTGTACACATATTCACCCCAAAGCAAAAGGGAACCACCCTTTCGGATGATTCCCCTTTATTTTTAACTCCGGTCTCCGGATTTCTCCCTTCGATACGCTTCGCACTCAGGAAGCGAGTCTTCCGGTCTCCGGTCTCCGGTCTCCGGACTCCGGTCTCCGGTCTTCGATCTCCGGTCTCCGGACTTTTTACTTGCTGTGTCTGATATTTGCCTGTGCAGCTGCCAAACGTGCAATCGGCACGCGGTAAGGCGAACAGCTTACGTAGTTCATTCCCAATCCATCGCAGAATTCAACCGAACTTGGTTCGCCGCCATGCTCGCCGCAAATACCAATTTTGAGGTTCGGTTTGGTCATTCTTCCACGGGTTACACCGATTTCCATTAAAAGTCCAACACCGTTTTGGTCAATCACCTGGAATGGGTCCTGTTTCAGGATACCGCGGTTCAGATAATCGGGTAAGAACTTCCCTGCATCGTCGCGCGAATAACCCAAAGTCATCTGGGTCAAATCATTGGTTCCGAATGAGAAGAAATCAGCCTCGGCAGCAATATGGTCGGCTGTCAAGGCAGCACGTGGAATTTCGATCATTGTACCCACCTGGTAGTCGATGCGGTCGCCCATTTCAGCAAACACCTTTTCGGCAGTGGCGCGGATGATTTCAGTCTGGTTTTTCAACTCAGCAACTGTACCAACCAATGGAACCATTATTTCAGGACGGGCGTCAACACCTTTTGCTTTCAGGTTCATGGCAGCTTCGATGATAGCGCGGGCCTGCATGGCTGTAATTTCAGGATAAGTAATACCCAAACGGCAGCCACGGTGTCCCAACATTGGGTTAAACTCGTGCAGCGATTCTACTTTGTGTTTTACCTGTTCAACAGAAATGCCCATTTCTTTGGCCATGACAAGCTGGTTGGCTTCTTCGTGAGGAACAAATTCGTGCAAAGGCGGATCGAGCAAACGAATGGTAACACCGTAACCGGCCATCGCTTCAAAAATTCCTTCGAAGTCGCTGCGCTGCATTGGCAACAGTTTTTCCAGCGCTTTTTCGCGTCCGGCAACATCGTCGGCCAAAATCATTTCGCGCATTGCTTTGATGCGGTCGCCTTCGAAGAACATGTGTTCGGTACGGGTCAGGCCAATTCCCTGAGCTCCGAAATTGCGGGCAATCTGTGCATCTTTTGGCGTATCTGCATTGGTACGAATCGACATCCGTTTGTATTTATCAGCGATTTCCATCAGTTCGCCAAAGTAACCGCTCAATTCAGGATCGATGGTAGCAATTTTACCTTCGTAAACTTCGCCGGAAGTACCGTTCAAAGAGATGAAATCGCCTTCACTGAAAATTTTTCCGCCAACGGTCATGGTACGCAGCTTGTAATCAATCTGAAGAGCACCTGCACCCGAAACGCAGCATTTGCCCATTCCACGAGCCACAACGGCAGCGTGGGAAGTCATACCGCCACGGGCAGTCAGAATACCTTTGGCAACGTTCATACCACGAAGGTCTTCAGGAGAAGTTTCGATACGAACCAACACAACGTTTTTGCCCTGTGCAACCCATTCTTCGGCCTCGTCGGCAAAGAAAACGATCTGGCCGGTTGCTGCTCCCGGAGAGGCAGGTAAACCTTTTGCCAGAACTTTGGCCGCTTTAATCGCTTTTTTATCGAAAACAGGGTGTAGAAGCTCGTCTAATTTATTGGGTTCAACGCGGAGCAAAGCAGTTTTTTCATCGAGTAAACCTTCTTTCAGCATGTCGATGGCAATTTGAACCATTGCAGCGCCGGTACGTTTTCCGTTTCGGGTTTGCAGCATCCACATTTTACCTTCCTGAATGGTGAACTCCATGTCCTGCATGTCCTTGAAGTAAGTATCAAGTTTTTTCTGGATGGTGAACAATTCATGGTACATCTGTGGCATCGCTTCTTCCAGGGAAGGATAATTGGCCGCACGGTCTTCTTCAGTCACACCGGCCAATACAGCCCAGCGTTTTGAACCTTCAAGCGTAATTTGCTGTGGAGTACGAATACCGGCAACAACATCTTCGCCCTGTGCATTGATCAGGTATTCACCATTGAATATATTTTCTCCGGTTCCGGCATCACGGCTAAAACAAACACCGGTTCCTGATGAAAGTCCCATATTTCCGAATACCATTGCCTGCACGTTAACGGCTGTTCCCCATTCTTCAGGAATCTGGTTTAACTGACGGTAATAAATGGCGCGGTCGTTCATCCAGCTGTTGAATACAGCGCTCACGGCGCCCCAAAGCTGCTCGTAAGAATCTTCAGGAAAATCGTGACCGGTTTTGATTTTAACCGCAGCCTTGAATTTTGTTACCAATTCTTTCAGTGCATCAACGGAAAGCTCGTTGTCGTTGATCACACCTTTTTCGTGTTTTACTTCTTCCAGAATTTCTTCGAACGGGTCGATGTCGGTTTTTGATGTTGGTTTTAAGTCGAGAACAACATCTCCGTACATCTGGATAAAACGGCGGTAGCTATCCCAGACGAAACGTGGGTTTCCGGTTTTTTTCGCCATTCCTTCCACAACGGTGTCGTTCAGTCCGAGGTTCAGAATGGTATCCATCATACCTGGCATTGAAGCGCGTGCACCTGAACGTACCGAAACCAAAAGCGGATTTGAAGCGTCTCCGAATTTTCCTCCTGTTTGACTTTCCACCTGAGCGATGGCAGCCTCTACGTCGGCTTTAAGAAGTTCAATCACTTTTTCACGACCCAGTTTATTGTAAATGGCACATACTTCAGTAGTGATGGTGAATCCTGGCGGAACCGGAACGCCGATAAGGTTCATTTCAGCAAGGTTTGCACCTTTGCCTCCAAGCAGGTTTTTCATGTCAGCTTTACCTTCAGCTGCACCATTTCCAAACGTGTAAACGTACTTTGTCATAGATTTGAAATTTATAGATTATAGATATTAAATTTTTCAGTTGTTATTAAGTGAAAATTGACAGCTCTGTTTGTTGTAATTTTTTAGTTATTTACCTCTTTTTTGGTTTCGTTGAACCCCCTACGCAAACGAATAAGTTTTCAAATTGTTTTGCATCGCAGACGAATACAAATATATACATTCATTGATGAAGCAAAAAAACTTAACAAACTTTAATTTGAGAAAATCTTAACAATACTTAACGATCGTTTGAAGAAGTTAACTGATTGTCATACTATATTTGTACCGTAATTAGAGATAAGCAATAGAGCATTAGTTTTTTTTCATAGAAATAGGTTTGGTTAGGTAAGAAAAGGATGGTTGGGGCCATCCTTTTTTTTGTGCCAATATTTCAGAATTAAGCTTCTTTAACGTTGGTTCAGATGCATTAACTTTATTCAGTACTATCTTTGATCCATGCAATAGGAGTAAGGGTTACATTTTTTTTCATAGAAAAATAAGTTTGGTTTTGTAAGAAAAGGGGTGAAGGAATTCACTCCTTTTTTTGTGTACTTATACAAACGAATTTATTGGCGGAGTTTACTTCTTTTTATACCATAAGTGAAATAAATGACTATCCCCAATGCCATCCAAACAACTAACCGGGCCCATGTTTCCCATGGCAGTGAAAGCATTTGCGCAACGCATATACCAGCACCCAAAAGTGGTACATAAGGCGAAAACGGAGTTTTGAATGATCTTTTAATGTCAGGTCTTTTTACTCTCAGAATAATAATACCTACGCATACGATTGCAAACGCCAGAAGGGTGCCGATTGAAACCAATTCGCCGAGAATATTAATCGGAAGTATGCCTGCCAGAATCAATGCAATGGAACCGGTAATCAGTGTGCTGGCATAAGGAGTCTTAAATCGCGGATGGATTTTCGAAAAAACAGGCGGTAACAATCCGTCTTTCGACATTGAATAGAAAATACGCGGCTGTCCCATCAGTAAAACGAGAATAACGGAACTCAATCCTGCAATTGCGGCTATTTTTATAATGGGTCTTAACCAGAAAAGACCTGACCCCATTGCATCAACGCCAACGGCTATCGGATCGGAAACATTTAATAACGTGTAACTCACAATTCCGGTTAATACTATGGCTACCAGTATGTATAAAATTGTTGAAATCCCGAGTGATCCCAATATTCCGATGGGCATGTCTCTTTGTGGATTTTTAGCTTCCTGTGCGGCTGTCGAAACTGCGTCGAAACCAATGTAGGCAAAGAAAATCACTGCTGCACCGCGAAAAATACCGCTCCAGCCATAATGTCCCCATTCGCCTGTATTTTCAGGAATGAAAGGTTGCCAGTTGGCTTTGTTAATAAAAAAAGCCCCGATCCCAATGAACAGAAGAATGACAAATACTTTTATAACAACCATCAGGTTATTGAATTTTGCCGATTCGCGGATCCCGACAAGCAGCAATATTGTAACTGCGGCTACAATGAACATGGCGGGTAAATTTAAAATGGCCGATAGGTGGGGAAGGTTTTCGGTGAGAATTCCTGAATCCGCAAGATTTTTTGTAAGTTCAGGAGTCAGAATTTTCCAGCCAATCTGCGGAATGTCAACCAAAACAGATCCGTAGGCTGCCGTGAACTGGGCAGGGATCATGATACCGAAATCTCTCAGAAAGCTTACCACATAACCCGACCATCCGACAGCGACGGTGGAGGCTGCAAACAGGTATTCCAGAATTAAGTCCCAGCCAATTATCCATGCAATAAATTCGCCCATGGTTGCGTAGGCGTAGGTATATGCACTTCCAGAAATTGGGATCATCGAGGCGAATTCGGCATAACACAAACCAGCCAGCAGACAGGCAAAGCCTGAAATAAGGAACGAAATGACAATTGCCGGGCCGGCATATTGAGCTGCAGCCTGACCAGTAAGAACAAATATTCCGGCGCCAATAACTGCCCCAACGCCAAGCGTGGTTAGGTTGGTTGCGCTCAAGGTCCGCCTTAGTCCTTGTTCCGATTTCGACTCAGTGAGTAATTGAGAGATTGGTTTTGTGGCAAATAATTTCGTCATAAAAACTATTTTAAGGAGTTCCAAAAATAGTTTTTTTGACGAATAAATAGGCATTGTTGTTGCAATTGCCCCTTTTGTCAGACTTTCTTTTTTATCAGAAACATCTTTATGGCCGTGTAGAAGAAGGGGATAAGTGTAACGACTATCAAGCCCAGAAAAATAAGTTCGAAATTATTTCTGATCCATGGGATTTCTCCAAGGAAAAAACCAGACAGAGTAAAGAACGGAACCCAAATAACGGAACCAATGACGGTATATTTTCCAAACATCGGGTAGTCAAATTTTACCGTACCTGCCAAAAACGGGATATAGGTTCTGATTACAGGAAAAAAGCGGCCAATGATGATGGATTTTTTTCCGTGTTTGTGGTAGAATTTGCGGGTTTCAATAATCGATTTCACCAGGTATTTCTGCACAAACCGGTTGGGGCTGTGTTCAATCTTGTTACCAATCAGTTTGCCAATGCCATAATTAAAGTAATTTCCCACAATGGCGGCAATGATTAAAATCGGAACCAGAATGACGATATTAAGCTGCGACGAAGCCGCAATAACTCCGGCCGAGAAGAGCAATCCATCACCCGGCAGGAATGGAAAAACGATCAGTCCTGTTTCAAGAAAAATTATCAGGAACAATACAAGGTATGCTTCAGTCACATTTTCAGAAACAATTGCATAAAGAGCCTGGTTGGTATGGAAAAGTATTTCGAATATTTCGTTCATTCTAACAGTCTTGATGTTTGACCTGATTTGCATTGTGCAGGTACCAAAAAACAAACAGTGTAATTCACGGAATTACTGATTTCCGCAAATTACACTATTTTAACAAACCAAAAGAGGACTTTTCCCTAATTCAGATTAAATATTTTAGTAAGTTAATTTTGATCTCTAAAAATGATCTTTCAGCAGATCGCACACTTTGGCCAAAAACTCGCTGTCGGCCGGAGTAAAAGGAGCGGGAGAGTGGCTGTCGATATCGAGCTCGGCCACAAACTTTCCGTCTTTCATAACAGGAACAACAATTTCGGATTGCACATCGAGGCCGCATGAAATGTAATTTTCAACCTGTGTGACGTCCTGAACAACCATCGTCTGGCCGCTTTCGGCTACCTGTCCGCAAATGCCTTTTCCAACCGCGATGCGGGTGTGCTGGGTTGGTTTTCCTACAAAAGGTCCTAAAACAAGTTCGTTTCTTTCCTGATCAAGAATGTAGAAACCCACCCAGTCGTAATGGTAAACTTCCTGTTTCAGAAGTTCGCAGATTCGGAGCAGTAGATCTTCAGGATTGATTTTAACCAATGCTGCTATTTTTTGGAATACTTCAGTAAAATTTGTTGTTGTCATTCGATTCTTATTTTATCACCATTTGGTGTTCGTGGGTAATTTTCTCACAGTATTTACACTTCAGGTCGAGCGGGTTTTTTGAAATTACATTGAAATAGGTGGTAATTTCTTCGTTGTTGGTAATGCACTTCGGATTAAAACATTTCACGATGCCAATTACTTTGTCCGGAACTTCAACTACCCGCTTCTCCACAACTTCGTAGTCGCGAATGATGTTTAGCTTGGCATTGCGGGCAATCAGCGAAATTTTGTTGATTTCGTCGTCTTCAAAAAATACATCCGATACTTTTATGATGGCTTTGCTGCCCATTTTTTCGCTTTCGAAGTTAAATCCAAACGTAATTTGAGATTTCACTTTTTCGAGCCCCAGAATGGATATTACCTTGAACAGATTTTCAGAAGGAATGTGATCGATTACAGTGCCATCGTTGATTGCACTGACTTTCAGTTTTAGTTTCTTTTTTAAACTATCGCTCATGGCTGTATTTATTTAAGGTTGAGGATATGTGCTATGATTGCCTGACGGGTATAAACGCCGTTTTTGGCTTGTGTAAAATAGTATGCTTTTTCGTTTTTGTCAACATCGGGATGAATTTCGTTGATCCTTGGAAGCGGATGAAGGATGCGCATGTTGGGTTTGGTGTCATTCAACATGTTGTTTCTCAGAATGTACACATTTTTTACTTTTTCGTATTCGATCGGATCCATAAACCGTTCTTTCTGAACCCGTGTCATATAAATAATGTCAGCATGATTGATGTTTTCGTTGATCTCGGTGTGCTCGAAAAACCGGATACCCTTTTCTTTCAGGAATAATTTGTATTCTTCGGGCATGGCCAGTTCTTCAGGAGCAATGAAATTGAAAATTGGTTTTTCGAATTCAGAAAGCGCCATAAGTAACGAATGAACGGTGCGACCGTATTTCAGGTCACCAATCATGAAAATGTTGATGTTGTCGAGCGTTCCCTGGGTTTTCAGGATTGAATACATGTCGAGCAGGGTTTGGGTTGGGTGCTGGTTGGCTCCGTCGCCGGCATTGATGACCGGAACATCCGCCACTTCGGCTGCATACCTTGCGCTCCCCTCTAAATGATGGCGCATCACAATAAGATCGACGTAATTGCTTACCATTCGGATCGTATCGTGCAATGTTTCTCCTTTCGAAACACTTGATGAGCCTGCATCAGAAAAGCCAATAATACGGCCACCCAAACGGTTGATGGCAGTCTCGAAACTCAACCGGGTGCGGGTGGAAGGTTCAAAAAACAAAGAAGCGACTACCTTGCCTTCAAGTAGTCTCTGGTTTGGATTTTTTTCAAAATCGGCTGCAAGTTCCAAAATGTGCAGATAGTCTTCTTTTGAATAATCAGTAATTGAAATTAAATCGTTCTTCTTCATTTTGCGTGTTGATTTTTAAGTGTGTATGAAGCAAAAAAAAACCAACAGAAATAGCTTCTCTGTTGGTTTTTAGTGGAATGGGAAATTCCGGGAATAATAAGAAATGTGTCAAATCGTTTGACTGATGAAAACAATTCAGGGAAACTGGAAATACTTTTTCGGGGCGAATAATTTCACCGAAGAAGTGATAATATTGTTTTATCAGGTGTTTCATTAAAATCCAAAATTAACTTGTTTTTATAAGTTATTCGCATGTGGCATTCAATTGTTATGAAAAGGTTATTAACAACCACCTTCCTTTTAAATGTAAGCAACCTTAACTCCCTCAATATTTATCAGCGCCTCTTCAATCCGGTTTAACTCACTGATTCTGATATGTGTTTTAATTTTGCATTTCAGATCGAACAGGGGATCAATCTGTGGAAGCTTTTCATCCTTGAAAATTTTCATTACTTCGTTCATCGCTCCGTAATCAAATTCGACCAACAGCCATTTCTCCACCAGTTTCTCCACAATTTCAGCCTGATTGATTGCATCCAACGCTGCACTTCTGTAAGCATTGATCAATCCGGAAACGCCCAGAAGTGTTCCACCGAAATACCTGACAACCACAATCAGGATGTTGGTCAGGTCGAAACTCTGAATTTGTCCTAAAATTGGCTTGCCCGCAGTGGAGGACGGTTCTCCGTCGTCGTTGGCCCTGAAATGCAATTGGTCGGCGCCCAATCTCCACGCATAACAATGGTGTCGGGCAGAATGGTGCTCCTTCTTTATGGACTGTACAATCTCTTTGATTTCCTCTTCGGAATTTACAGGAAATGCAAAGGAAATGAACTTGCTCCCTTTGTCCTTGAACAATCCTTCCGAAGGTTTTTCAATTGTTTTATAAGTGTCTTCCATCAGTAGATCATTAATACCAGAATGGCTATCAATGCCAGAATAATTCCAGCAAAATTAACTTTTGTGAGTTTTTCTTTAAAGATAACTGATCCGATTACAACCGAAAGCAATACGATACAAATATTGTTTAGCCCGAATACAATTGAACTGTCTAATTTACTGTTATTCAGTGCCAAAATAAAGAAATAAAGGGAGCCGAAATTTGCAGTGCCCAGAATGGTTCCTCCAATAATTTCAGCTAAGCTGAAGCCTGCTGAAATTGATTTATGCTTGGCCAGGTTGTAAATGAGGCCTAAAACCAACGCTGTGGAAAATACAACTGCAGAAAAAAGCAAGCTGATATTGTTGGGAATGTAATTGGATTGAGCATATTTTACAATGGAATCCGTTATTCCTGAACCTATGAATATTAAAATGGGAAGCAGAAACAGCAGAAATCCCTTATTTTTATTAATTGGTCGGTAACTGCTCAGAAACACAGCAACAGCAGCCAATACCAATCCTGAAATTTTTAACACGCTGGATTTTTCAGAAAAATAAAGCATTGAAAATAGCACAGGAAAGACCATCGACATTTTGCTGGCAATGGTTGTGACTGCTACTCCTGATTTTCGGGTGGAGTATCCTATCAGGAAAAACATTAAAATAAAGGAAAATCCGATTACCAGTGCGAATGGAAACCATTTTGAGGTGAGAATTCCAAATGAAACGGTGTGTTGATTAAAGGCGAATCCCAAAATGGTTGCAACCAGATAATTTACTGTGATCAGTTTTATCAGGTTTGTTTTAAACCTTTCAGAAAGTTTAAAAGTGATAAAAATAATGGAGGAGGAGAGAATGCTCAGTAAAAGATAAATCATTGTACCCGGATTTGCTGGCAACAAAAAAGCAGATCGAAGTGACCTGCTTTTGATATTTTATAATTTCAGTTTTCTTTCAATTTCGTCCACACAAAGCTTGAAATTTTTATCGGTTTCTTTCAGGTTATTCACTGTTTTACAGGCATGAAGTACTGTTGCGTGATCCTTGTTCCCGATTTGCGAACCGATGGAAGCGAGCGACGATTTGGTCATGTTTTTCGAAAAATACATGGCGAGTTGCCGTGCCTGAACGACTTCACGTTTGCGGGTTTTGGCCTGAAGCGAGTCAACCGGCATGTTGAAATAATCGCAAACAACTTTTGTAATGTAATCGATCGACAATTCTCTCTTCGAATTTTTCACCAGCTTATTGATCATTTCGCTGGCAAGCTCGATGGTGATTTCTTTTTTGTTGAGCGTTGACTGTGCAAGCAATGAAACCAAAGCACCTTCCAGTTCCCTGATATTGTTGCTGATGTGCGAAGCAATGTATTCCAAAACTTCATTTGATATTTCGATTCCGTCCTTGTAGATCTTCCGTTTCAGGATGTCCATTCGGGTCTCGAAACTGGGTTGCTGTAAATCTGCTGTTAAACCCCATTTAAATCTTGAAAGAAGTCGTTGTTCGAGTCCTTTTAGTTCAATCGGTGGTTTGTCGGAAGTTAAAATCAACTGCTTGCCGCTTTGGTGCAAATGATTGAAAATATGAAAGAATGTTTCCTGTGTTTTTTCCTTACCTGCAAATTCATGAACATCGTCCAGAATCAGCACATCAATCATCTGATAGAAATTCAGAAAATCGTTTCGGTTATTGTTTCGTGTTGCTTCTGTAAACTGTGTTTGAAATTTATTGGCATTCACATAAAGTACCACTTTATCCGGATGGCTTTCCTTTACTTCAATACCAATTGCATGGGCCAAATGGGTTTTCCCAAGACCCGAATTGCCATAGATCATCAGCGGATTAAAGGCAGTTCCCCCTGGATTTTGCGAAACAGCATAACCTGCGCTCCGTGCCAACCGGTTGCATTCACCTTCAACAAAATTATCAAAAGTATTATCGAGCCTCAATTGCGGATCAATCTGAATTTTTTGAATTCCCGGAATAATAAAAGGATTCCTGATCGATTGCTTTCCGTCGTTTTTAAGCGGAATGCTCATCGGTTTATTCTGAATTTTGCTGTTATTGCTCGTTGGATATTTAACCGTGTATGGCTGCGAATTGCTTTGGTTGTTTCCCATAACCACTACATATTCCAGTTTGGCTCCCTGTCCAACTTCTTTACGCAGGGTTTTCCTCAACAAATCAATGTACTGTTCTTCCAGATATTCATAAAAAAATGGACTTGGTACCTGGATGGTTAGAACTTCTTCATCCAGATTTACTGGAACGATTGGCTCAAACCAAGTTTTAAAGCTAATGCCTGGAACATTGTCTCGAATGACTGATAGACAACGATCCCAAACCAAACGATGATCATTAATCATTTTGGAGCCGGATATTAAAAGATTTGACAAAACTGTATTCCCTAGATTTATTTCCCTGAAACAAATTTTGTGAAAAAAAAAGTATAAAAAAAATGGTTTTGCTATTGACTTTTACGAAAATTAGATAACTACTTTATAACTCAGGCATTTAAAAAATGAAAAAAAATTAATATTTTTGTAATTATTCTAATTTGCTGATAGTCAACTTATTGAATATTTATTATGCGTATGTTGGTGCCAGTAAAGGCTTACGGAATGATTTACAATAATATAAATTATAGATAGGCAAATAAATACCTAATTTTTCAAAGCTTTTTCCAATTTTATCTTTCTTCCATTTTTAAATGCTACCAAATTTGCATTCGGAAAATTAATTCTGGCAGTATCTAGAAGTTTGGAAATTTCTTCGAAACTGATTGATTTTCCAGCCATATAATTGTAGGTTTCGCTTAGCTTTATTTCTTCAATCGGACCAAGCCCTTTAAAAAAAACGGATTCGGTTGATAGACGTGCAGGACTCGAAATCAGAAATACCTTGTAAATTACCTTGTCTTTTTCGTCAGATTGGGCTGGCTTTGCAGTAATATAGACATCTTTCCCAATGTTGAATGCTGCGAAATGTACGTATCGTTTTGGATTGATCCGGATATCTTTCAATAACATGTCCAGGCTTCCTGTCAGATTATTCAGATTTTGATACAAAACCGGATCGTTTAATAAAAGTCCTGCAGAACTTTCGGTTGTATTCAGTTTTTGAATAATCGCATTTATACCAGCCACAGATGAACTTATTTCTTCAAATACCGGACTAATATTCAGTTTGGCAAGTGAATCGGACAGTGATGAAAGATTATGGATGATGTTTGTAATTTTGCCTGAATTATTGTTGATCTTACCCGTAATGCTGTCGAGGTTTTCAACTATAGAATTGATTCTGCCGCTACCCATTATAACCTTCAATTCATTCGAAGATGCCTCGATATTTGCAATTGTGCGGTTTATATTTTCAAAGCTTTCAGCAAGATTTTCACGGGTGCGTTCGTTGAAAACGTAGGTTACCACGGTAATTGCTGAATCAAGTGAAGCAATTAATTCTTCCGCTTTTTTCTTCAGTGGCAATACCTGCATACTCACCTGTTCTTTTAAATCGCTTTCAGTATCACCGGGAATAGTATCGTATTCGTTGTAATATTGGGCAGCAGTATGGACAATCTCGAGTTTAATTGATTTTGTTCCCATAATATCGCTCGAAACTATTTTTGCGGTTGAACCCTTGGCAATTTTAAAATCTTCCTGAAGCGAAAGAGTTGCGATCAACCTTCCTGAATAATCGCTAAGAAATTTAATTTCTGAAACCTGACCAACCTGATATCCATTGATGGTCACCGCACCAGATGGGAGTAATCCATCAATTTTGTTATAAATTACGTAGTAATTGGTGTTTTTCTTCAGGATGTCAATTCCTTTTAAAAAATTGATTCCCCATACCAGAATTGCCAAACATGCAATAACCAAAAAACCCAATTTTGAATATTTAGAAATTTTAATCATTTTCTTTGTAGTTACTGTTTTCTTATACAAAGCTAAACAGCATTCGCCAGTAAACCAAATGAATTATTTCCGAATCGGATTTTGGGTGCCTGTTATTTCGAACTAATTTAGGGGAACACGCTGGCCATTAACAAAAGAAACGATAAATGCCTGTGGAAATTTCTGTTTGATTTGCTTTAATTCAACCGATATTTTTTCAATTGTACTTTCATTGCCTAAATAATACCGGTAATATTTATCTGTTTTCTCCCTTCTTACGTTTTTTAATCCCTTAAAATTTGAGGCAACCGGATCAATCGGAGTCGTGTTTGCTCCAATCTGAACGCTGTAATAAATGCTGTTTTCTGTTGCTTTTACCTTTGCAGTTGTATCAGGAGTATTTATTGTTTTCTCTTTTTCCGGAATGTTTTTCTCCTCGGTTACTGCTTGGGCAATAACTTCCGCCTTCGTTTTATTCTCGGCACGAACTTCTTGTTGTGCAACTTCCTGTTTCTTTTCATTTTTTGCAGTAATTACAGGAGATTTGGTATTTGAAGAACCTGTAGTTTTGTCCTTAAATTTCCTGAAAGCTTCAACTATCGAAAGTGCGACATTTCGTTGTCCTGAATCACTATTCAGGTAATTGGCTTCGTTTGTATTGCTCAAAAAACCTGCTTCGACCAATACACTGGGCATCGACGACTGTCTGAGCACGAGAAACCCGGCTTGTTTGACTCCACGATTGGGTGATTCAATCTTTGATCTGAATTGCTGCTGAATAGCATCGGCTAAAAATAAGCTTAGATCAAGATATGTATTCTGCATCAATTCAAACATAATGTATGATTCGGCTGAATTTGGATCAAATCCTTCATATGTCTCTTTGTAGTCTTCTTCAAGTAAAATCACCGAGTTCTCTTTTTTTGCTACTTCAAGGTTATCGTCAGAGCGGGAAGGCCCTAAGAAAAATGTTTCCGTGCCTCTGGTTGCAGGTGTGCTGCAAGCATTGGCATGAAGCGAAATAAACAGATCGGCTTTATTTTTGTTTGCAATTCGCGATCGTTCAATCAAAGGAACAAAAACATCGGTACTACGGGTATAAATAACTTTCACATCGGGGTGATT
Organism: Prolixibacteraceae bacterium; assembly: GCA_019459485.1. GTDB lineage: Bacteria > Bacteroidota > Bacteroidia > Bacteroidales > Prolixibacteraceae > Aquipluma. Next base: position 31,476 of record JAIBEZ010000068.1, on the reverse strand, counting down.
CTCGTTGATCAGTTTCCCTAATTTAAGCCCGATTCCTAAAACGATGTCCTTTTCGCGAATGCTTCTATTTACAGCTCCCGGATCTTTTCCTCCATGCCCCGGATCGATTACTACTACCAATTGTTTTGTGCTTTTATTAGCTGAAGCTATAGAATGGGAATTTACTGCAATAAAAAGACAGAATATTAACGCCAGTAATGGCTTCGAATAGTTTAAATTATTCATAATACGGATATATTTCTTCACAAAAATAGAAATTTAAAATTATTTTACGTTTGTTCACGTTTAGGTATAGGCCTTATTTATATTTTTGCAATCCAATCAGCGCTTGTGCGTTTATTTTATACACTGTGGTTTTGATTAAAAATCTTCTAACAAATATATTATTTTTAGTTGCCATCTCTTCGTTTGGTCAGCTAATTCAGCGATCTGATACGATTCCTGATGCATCATTGACAGTTCTGAGTGATTCTACAATAATTACACCATTTAAAACTGCAAGTGATTCAATAGCCAAGCCGGTACTTGAAGCAACAATTACATATTCTGCTGTTGATTCGACCATTGCCGATTTTGAAAACCAGAAAGTTTTCATGTACAAAGGGGGAGTGGTAAATTATCAAAGCATTGAGCTTAAAGCTGATTACATTATGCTCGACCTTGTTAATAAGGAAGTTTATGCTGAAGGTTTGCCCGACTCAACCGGAACAAAAGTTGGAAATCCTGTTTTTAAAGATGGAGATGAAGAGTTTGAATCAAAAACATTGCGGTATAACTTTGAAACTCAAAAGGGTTATATTACTGAAGTAAAGACTTCGCAGGGCGATGGTTTTGTACACAGCGAGCTGACCAAAAAAATTAGCAAAGATGAGTTTATACTTCGGAAAGGGAAATATACAACGTGCGATGCCGATCATCCGCATTTTTATCTTCGCATGACCAAGGCAAAGGTAATTTCGAATGAGAAGATAATAACCGGTCCTGCCTATTTGGTGCTCGAGGATTTTCCGATTTACTTCCCTATGTTGCCTTTTGGGTATTTCCCGAATTCAACTACCTATACTTCGGGAATACTGATACCAACTTATGGCGAAGAACAAAGCCGCGGCTTTTTCCTTCGCGAGGGTGGTTATTACTGGGCGGCCAATGAGTTTTTTGACCTCTCTGTTCGTGGTGATATTTATTCAAAAGGCTCCTGGGCCAGCAAGTTACATAGCAATTACAAAGTCAGATACAGATACAGCGGAAGTTTGGATTTCAGTTATAACCTCAATAAATACTCAGAGGAACCTCTGCCAGATGCAAGAACTACCAAGGGTTTTAGTTTAATGTGGTCGCATTCTCAGGATTCAAAGGCAAATCCGAACCGCACATTTTCGGCCAATGTCAATTTATCAACCAGCTCTTTTGACAAGGAAAATTCACTAACAGTAAGGTCGTACCTGCAAACCCAAAAATCGTCGAGTATTTCCTATTCAAAAAGGTTCGAAAACACTCCTTTCAACATGTCGATGAACTTGCGCCATTCGCAAAATTCACGCGATACGACCATTTCCTTAAGTTTACCTGAAATGACTTTGAATATGTCGAAAGTTAATCCGTTTAAGATTAAAAGCAGGATAGGGCCGGTAAAGTGGTACGAAAAGATCAGTTTCAGCTATTCCGGTAGTTTGAAAAACTCAATTACCTCGAAGGAAAAGGAAATTCTTCATAAATCGCTGGTTCGCGACTGGCAAAACGGGGTACGACATTCAATCCCGATTTCATTGCCATCTTTTAATTTAATGAAGTACATTAATTTGAGCCCAAGTTTTAATTATTCTGAACGCTGGTACACCAACTATGTAAATAAAACCTACGATCCAACCTACAATAACCCGATTCCCGGAGCGCCGGAACATGTGCTTGTTGATACAATTTATGGTTTCAGAAGAAATTATGAATATTCATACAGCCTGAGTTCTTCTACCAATATTTACGGGATGTATATAATGCGAAACCCTAATTCGAAAATTAAAGCCATCAGGCATAAAATAACCCCATCGGTAAGTTTTAGTTATACGCCTGATTTTGGACAGAAAAAATTCAGGTTCTGGGATTCCTATATAGATGCAAGCGGCAGACCCCAGTATTATTCACATTTCGAGAAAGGCGTTTTTGGTTATACCGGAAGGGGCGAAAGCGGAGCGATGAGTTTCAGTTTAAGCCAAAACCTTGAAGCAAAGGTGCTGGAAGTTAACGATACTACAAAAACAGATGACAATAAGCCCGTATTTAAAAAAGTGAAGATCATTGATAATCTGGGAATGAATGCATCCTATAATATGATTGCCGATTCGATGAAACTCACTCCGGTTTCCATCTCGGCGCGTACAACAATCAAGGGTGTAAGTGTGAACATGGGTGCGAATTTGAATCCGTACATGATAGATAAGGAAGGAAAAATCTACGATGAATATGTATGGAATCACCTGAAAGGCCTTAATAAACTCGGAAGGTTGACCAATGCCAATTTATCGTTCGGGATGAATTTTGAATCGAAAAAGGGCAAAAAGGAAGCAGAGGAAAATAAAGAGCTAATTGACGAAGACAAGGCTCTTCCCGGATCGTACTCCCAATATGTTGATTTTAATATTCCATGGAGTTTTCGTTTCGATTACTCGTTTTATTATACGAATTCGTTCAATCCGAAGGATGAAAAAGCGAAGAAAATAATGCAAAGTTTAAATTTTGGCGGACGATTAAACTTAACCGAAAAATGGAACATGGATATGAATACCAATTTCGATATTCAGGCAATGAAATTTTCATTTACCACCGTCAATGTAAGCCGCACCCTGCATTGCTGGAGTATGTCGTTTAGCTTCGTTCCTTTTGGCGAGCGTAAAAGTTACAGCTTTAATCTTTCGGCAAGTTCTGCCATGCTACGCGACCTCAAAATCAGCAAACAGAGTTCCTGGAGGGACAATTAGTTTATCCGAACCGGATTTACTTTTTCTAAACAATTCTAATTTATTTCTGTTTTTTTTGTCTGAAATATATTGAAAACTGAATGTTTTGTGATATATTTATGCAGTTTGTTTGTCAAATTGATTTATTCTTATTCTGGAAAATTTTATGTTTTACAAACAACCAGACAACTAACGTATTTAAAATGAAATTTCAGCAAAAAATACTGGTTATTGAAGATGATCAGGAATTGGGGAATACAATTCAACACATTCTAAGTTTCAGCGGATATGATGTTTGTTTTACAAATAATGGCGCTTCCGGAATTCAAAGAGCATTCGAATACAATCCTGATTTGATACTTTGCGATATTGGTATGGATCCAATTGATGGTTACCAGGTTTTCAAAGTATTGGAGGAAAGTTCAATCCTAAATAGAACTCCATTTGTATTTTTGACAGGAAGCTCTGAATTGGACGATATTCGGTTTGGAATGTCGCTTGGCGCTGATGATTATTTGGTAAAGCCTTTCCGCAACGACGATTTAATTAAATCAATCGAAAAACGACTTGAAAAATTCAGGATAATAAGAGAGGAAGCAGATCGGGAATTTAACAGGTTATTTAATCTTTCACCAATTGGTCTTTTTTTATTCGACGGCACTAAGGTAATTCATGCAAACCCTGCATTCAAAAAGCTCATTGTTAACAATGGAAATCAACCGTATGGAACATTAATTGAAAAATTTATTGATGAACAATCTATTAAGGACTTAAAGGCAAATATCCAGAATTACCTTTCAGATAAAAGCGAAATCTTTAATGATGAAGTTACAATTACTGCATACGATGGTGAAGAAATACAAATGAGCATGGTAGTTTCAGAAATCAAGAAATTTTCGGACCATAAGCTCTATATTGGCATGTTTACCACATTGGCAAAGACTACAGTGTCAATCGGAACTTATGATTATGCTGATGAGGTGAATAATTTGCTCAAACGTGAAAACGTAAGGATTTCTGAGTCATTAGGCGAAAAGATTACCAACATTTTTAAACAGAAAACGCTAAACATTAAAAACCAAAACAATACATTTTTTACAAAAAGGGAAAATGAAGTGCTTTGCTTATCGATGGAAGGATTACCAATTAAAATTATTGCTGATAGACTATCTATCTCGGATCGTACCGTTGAAAAATACCGTACAAAGATGATGGAGAAATCCGGATCAAGTAATATGATTGAAGTAATTATATTCGCACTAAAAAACAGGTTGATAGAAATTTAGCTTGTTTCTACTACGCGGTATTTAATGCACAAAAATTAAAAAGGCAACACTCAGTTCAGAATGTTGCCTTTTTAGTTTAGAACGGTAAATCGTTGCCATTGTCATCACCTTGTTCCGGAGGGGGAATATCACCGGTCGAAAATTCAGGAGGATAGCTTTTTGACCCGGAAGCTGTAGTTGCAGATTCAATTTTCCATGCATTGATGTTGTGAAACCATTTCCCGTTAAAATCGCGCGATTCAACCGAGAAAAAGACTTCAACTTCTGCGCCTTCAGTAATTCCATCGAGTAGGGAGCTTTTGTCGCCAAATAGCGTAAAACACACCTTTTTGGGGAATTGCTCATTTGTTTCAATAACAAACTCCTGCTTTTTCCATTCTTTGCCAGCTTTACTTACTCCTGATTCAGGTTTCAAAATCTGAATCACTGTTCCTTTTACTTGTATGCTCATTGTTTGTATGTTTAGCTTATCAGTAATAAAAAAAGCACTCTTGCAGACTTTTGCAAGAGTGCTTTTCCAGATGTGTTAAATATTATATTTTAACAATTTCCAACAACTCAACTTCAAAAATAAGTGTTGAATTTGGTTTGATCTCAGCACCGGCTCCTCTTTCGCCATAAGCAAGGGCAGCAGGGATGAATAGTTTCCATTTTGAACCAACAGGCATTAATTGCAATGCTTCTGTCCAACCTGGGATAACATTTCCAACTGGGAATACTGCAGGTTCTCCACGATCAACTGAACTGTCAAATACTTTGCCGTCAATGGTAGTTCCATGATAATGACATTTTACCTGATCAGCAGGAGTTGGTTTTGGTCCTGTTCCAGCTGTAATGATTTCATATTGCAGACCACTTGGCAGGGTTACAACACCTGATTTGCTTCCATTAGCAGCAAGAAATTCTTCGCCTGCCTTAATGTTTTTATCAGCTTCTACTTTCGCAATTTCAGTGAAATATGCCTGAATCATTCCGTTGGCATTGTCCGCTTTGATCTGAACAGAATCACCTTTAAATGCTTTTTGGAAGGCAGCAATTATGATGTCTTTGTTAAGCTGATCCACGCCAGGTGCCTCTTTCATCTGTTGTTTGTTGTTTTCGCCAATAAGTACACCCAATGCATAACTTACCGAATCGTTGTTGTTGGCAAGCTTGGTGTCACCTTTAATTCCCGAATTCTGACATCCTGCTACTCCTACAGACAATACAAGTGCAGAAGCATAAATAAATACTCTTAATTTCATGTTCTTTTTTTTTATATTTAATTATTAAACAATTTCCAATAATTCCACATCAAAAATAAGGGTTGCATTTGGTCCGATTAATCCACCGGCACCTTCTGCAGCGTAAGCAAGTTCAGAAGGAATATAAAGCTGCCATTTTGCGCCAACAGGCATTAACTGAAGCGCTTCGACCCAACCCTGAATGACTCCGTTTACCGGGAAAACCGCCGGCTGGCGTCGTTCAACAGAACTGTCAAATACAGTTCCATCAAGCAATGTTCCATGATAATGGCATTTTACTTCGTCATCAAGTGTCGGAAAGCTACCATATCCTTCTTTCAGTATTTTGTACTGCAATCCGGACTCAGTTTCAAATACCCCTTTTTTCTCAATGTTTTTCGAAAGGAACATATATCCTTCTTCCAGGTTTTTTAAAGCTTCAGACTCGTTATTGGCAGTCATAAATTCCTGTAATATCATACTGGCTTCGTCCATCGGTATTTTAGGCTTGTTTCCGGCAAAAGTATCCTGAAGTCCTGCCAAAAATTGCAGGGCATCAATATTTTTTACTCCGGATTGCAATAAGTTTGATGATATAGATAAACCCAATGCATAGGAGAACTCTTCCAACTTGCCTTCGAACTGATTATCAGCCATTATTTCCCTTTGATTTTCAGGCTACGAATATAGGGTAATTTTTATTACCATAGAATAGCTTAAAAGGTCTTTTTCCCTCTCAGAATTTCTTTTTTACCAGTAGGGCCAGGAATTCGTTCCATTGAAAAGCCGGCATCTGCCAAAGACCGTCGTACCGCACCTTTAGCGCAGTATGTAACTAAAATTCCATCGGCTTTTACTGTTGCGGCAACTTTGTGCAATAGCTGATCTGTCCACATTTCGGGTTGCTTCCCCGGAGCAAAAGCATCGTAATAAACAAGATCGAATTGAGGCGTCTCATCAAACTGAAAAGTCAACAGGTCGGCTTGATTTTTTTTTAATTTGAATCTTTCCGCAATTTCAATTGTCTCACCCCAGTCAGATTTGTGCATCTTGCTAAATATGGGTGAATATTCAGGAAAAATTTCAGTCGGATAATTTAAAATTGAGTATTCTGATTCATTCAAAGGATACTTTTCCAGACAGCAGTAATTCACCGAAATATTTCTCTTTTGCGAATAACAATAAGTAAGATAGGCATTTAGTCCGGTTCCAAAACCAACTTCAAGAACTGAAACTTCATTTTTTGTTGTTTGCAGCAGTCCCTGTTCAATGTAAATATGCAACGATTCCTGAATGGCTCCATGAACCGAATGATAGTGCTCGTCCATTTCAGGAATAAAAATGGTGTGAGAGCCATCTTCAGTGATCATTAATACTCGTTCCATAAAAAATGAATAATTGAAAGAACGCGAAAATAGTTAAATTTACGGCCTTAAGTAAAATTGGAGGTTTAAATGCTAATAAAAATCTATCCGGAAAACCCCAACCCAAAGGAAATTAGCTTGGTGGTTGATGTTTTGAAAAATGGGGGATTAATTATATATCCGACTGATACGGTTTACGGGCTTGGGTGCGACATTACAAATGCAAAGGCAGTTGAAAAGGTTGCACGGTTTAAAAATGTAAAAGTTGAAAAATCGAATTTCTCCTTTATCTGTATCGATTTAAGTCAATTGGCTGATTTTTCAAAACCGATATCCAATCAGGTATTTAAATTATTGAAAAAATACCTGCCCGGACCATTTACATTTATATTAAATGCAAATAGCAATGTTCCCAAATATTTCAAGGGCAAAAAGCGAACAGTTGGAGTCAGAATACCCGACAGCCCGATTGTTTTGGAAATTGTACGTGTACTTGGAAATCCCATCATGTCAACCTCGATACACGACGAGGACGATATTCTGGAATATTCGACCGATCCTGAATTGATCCACGAGAAATTTAAAGATATAGCAGATCTGGTTATTGATGGCGGATATGGTCATAATATTCCGTCAACAATTGTTGATTGCACCGAAGATGTTCCGGTAGTTGTAAGGCAGGGAAAAGGTATTTTTGAAGATTAGTTTATTTTTTCCAGAAAGCAGGAGAAAACAGTACCAATACAGTAAATAATTCCAGACGGCCAATTAACATCAAAAAACTCAGGAACCATTTGCCAGCCGGATGAAGGGTGCTGAAGTTTTCAGCCGGGCCATATAATCCCAACCCGGGACCAATATTTCCCAACGAAGTTGCAACTGCTCCCATTGATGATGGTAAATCGGGTACCACAAGCATTAAAAGCACAGAACTTACAAGGAAAATCACAAAATAGAACATGAAAAATGCCAGTACATTTATTATAATCTGCTCTGAAACAGGCTTGTTGTTAAATCGAACTGGTACTATGGCATTGGGATGGATTAGTCGTCGAAGTTCGTAATAACTGTTTTTTAACAACAGCACAATCCGCATTATTTTTAATCCTCCTCCTGTTGATCCTGCACTTCCACCGAAAAAGAATACGGCAAACAATACGATTGTTAAAAAGGGTATCCAATGCATATAATCTACGGTTGCATACCCAGTTGTTGAAATAATCGTTACAACCTGAAATAATGCATCCCGAAAGGACTGTTCGATGCCCAGATTAGTGGTTACCAGCAGACCTGCAAAGATAATCAGGGTAAAAGCAGCAATAAAAAACAGATAATATCTAAGTTCTTCATCTTTAACTGCTTTTTGGAATTTTCCGGTAAGGAAAAGAAAGGAAATTGAAAAGTTCATCCCGGCAATAATCGTAAAGACGATAATGACATATTCGATAAAAGGAGAAGACCAATAGGCAATACTTGCCTGTTTGGTAGAATAACCTCCTGTTGCCATGGTAGTAAAGGAATGGTTGATTGCATCAAAAAGAGTCATTCCCCCGATCCACAAAAATATTGTTTCCAAAACAGTAAAAAGCAGATATATCTGCCACAGACTTTTTGCGGTTGATTGAATTCTGGGACTAAGTTTGTCAGCAACAGGCCCGGGAACTTCAGCTGAGAAAAGTTGCATTCCGCCTATGCCAAAAATAGGTAAAATCGCAAGACTAAGTACAATAATACCCATTCCTCCAAGCCATTGGGTCATACTTCTCCAGAAAAGAATTCCATGTGGCAATGATTCAATATCGTTTAGAATTGAAGATCCGGTAGTAGTGAAACCCGACATGGTTTCGAAAAAAGCATTGGTCAGATCGGGAATAGAATTGCTTAAAATAAAAGGTAAACTGCCAAAAAAGGAAAATAGCACCCAAACAAGGGTTACAATGATAAATCCTTCCCTTTTTCCTATTTCTTTCCTGGCTTTACGGGTAAGAGCCAAAATTATCAACCCAGTTCCGGAAGTTATTAGCGTTGAAAGTAACAAAGGCTTGATATCCGGCCCACTATAGATGGTTGCCACCAAAGCAGCAATCAGCATTGCCAAACCTTCCACAACCAGAAGAAATCCAAGTATTCGTGTAATGAATTTAAAATTTAGCATTTCAAAAATCTCTTGAATTTTACTTGAAGAACTTCTCCAGTTTATGTATAGAGGAAGTTTTAGTTAATACAATAACCAAGTCGCCAACCTTTATTTGAGTATCGCCATTCGCAACAAATCCGACATTTCCACGAACAATTCCGCCGATAATTATATCTTCAGGAAAGTCAATTTGCGAGATCGGTTTTTGTGTGATTTTGGATTCCGTTTTTATTTTGAATTCAAAAACTTCGGCATCAGAGGCGGTTAAACATTTTACATGAGAAACAGATGTTCCAACAGTATATTTATAAATATAACTTGCTGCAAGTAATTTTTTATTAATAATGCTGCCAATTCCCATTCCTTCAGCCATGGTTAAGAAGTCGGTATTTTCAATTTCGGCCACCGTACGCCGCACACCGTATGATTTTGCAAGGTGACACGAAAGAATATTCGTTTCTGAGTTTCCGGTAACAGCAACAAATGCATCCATCTTTTCCAGCGATTCTTCTTTCAGTAATTCCAGATTTCGGCCGTCGCCATTAATTACCAGCGCATTTCCAAGTTTTCCGGCAACCTTTATACTACGATCCCGATCGGCTTCAATTATCTTAATATTATATTGATCTCCAAGTTTTTCGGCAGCTTTTTGTGCAATTCGGCTACCTCCGACAATCATGATATTCTTAACTTCGAAAATTTCCTTTCCTGAAATCTCGAGTATCAAATTCTGATTGATTTTCGTGGTTATGAAAAATACAATATCCTCACTTTGTATAATATCCTTCCCATGCGGTATAATAACATTTGGTCCGCGATTGATCGCCACCGCAAGTATATCTTTGTTAATGTGGGAAATGTCTTCAAGCGATTTATTTACAATGGGTGCATTCTTTCGTATCTTAATGCCCATTAAAATAAGTTTGCCTCCTGAAAATTCAATCATTTCGCGGGTGCCAACTTGTTTAATCGAATTTACGATTTCTTTTGCAGCCAGGTTTTCAGGATAAATTACTTCATCAATGCCATAGCGTGTAATTCGTTCCCGATTTTTTTCAGTCAGGAATTCACCATTGTTCACCCTTGCTACCGTTCGTTTTGCGCCTAAATCTTTTGCAATTATACACGCAAAAACATTTCGGTCTTCAAACGGAGTAACCGCAATAAATAAATCTGCTTTTGAAACACCGGCATCCTGCAAGTCCCTGAAGGAATTTGCATAACCGGTCATGGCCATTAAGTCAACCTGACTTGAAATACGTTGAAGCTTTTCGGGATCTTCATCAATCAAAATGATATCGTGGTTTACCCTGCTTAACATTCTGGCAAGGTGTGTTCCAACTTCTCCTGCTCCTGCAATTACAATTTTCATTCTCTGTAATTCGATCTATTATTTAAGCTGGCAAAATTACACTAAATAAATCTGTTTTCATTATGCAATTAGCTTAAAAGCCGTAAATCATTTATCGTTGATTTAATTCAAGTTCAAACAAACAACCTCTTTGAATTTTGAAACAACCTCAATTGAATATAGCTGACTTTTTTTTAGGCTCAAATTTTCACCAGGAAGTATTGTGTTTGTGATTTTTATACTGGCTAATTCCGGATTATTAATTCTGAAATTCACTAAATCAGGGCTTTGAATATTAAATTTTAGTTTGTCCGTCATGTCGATCCTGCAATTCAGAAAATTGATTGTTTGGTCGTTAATTTTCAAATCAGAAGATTCAAATTTATTCATGGTAACGGGTTTTATAAACTTCGGTTTTTCAATTTTCAAATGATTGCAAACATTTTGTATCATATTCATTTCCTGATCAGTAATTGAATTTTGTCCGTATGACAAAACGTAATTGCTGCGATTATTGATTAAATGAATCAAAGTGTTTTTAGAATTATATACATAAACGGTTTTTTGATTGAATAAATCGGATTTTGTCCATAAAGCATTGATTTGGAAAGTAATTAAAAGCACGAGTCCGCCAAACAGCCATGTTTTATTTTTTGTGAATCCGTAAATAACAAATGCGGCAATCAATCCATAGAGAATCCATGTTTGTACTTGACTGTAAAGAATTCCTTCGCTCACTGCATAAGGCAATTCACTCATCCACTTTAACAATCTCAACATTAAATCGGTTATAAATTGTATTAACTCAGCCAGTATGTTGGCTATTGCAGGAATTGGGTATAAAACAAAGAATCCGAATGATAACCAAATGAGGATTGTTGTTCCGGGAATTACAAAATAGTTACTTAGCCAGAATAAATTCGGAAATTGGTTAAAATACAGTATTGAAAGGGGAAAAGTGATAAGTTGGGCAGCTATTGAAACCGTAAACATTGTCCATAACCATTTCAGGATTTTGTTTTTTAACTGAATAAGTTCAGCCATTGGCGGTTGAAGCAAAACAATTCCGAAAACGGCCAGATATGAAAGCTGAAAGCCAATATCAAACAAAACATTTGTATCGAGCAAAATCAAAACCAATGCTGAAGCCGATAACGAGTTGTAAATGTTTACGGGTCGCCGAAGTGTGCTGCCAATGATCACAAACGTAAACATTACGGTAGATCTTTGAACAGATGGCGAAAAGCCGGTAATGAATGAATAGATCCAGAGAAATAGAATCATGATAGCCGGATAAATTAAAGTTCCAACTTTGCCTTTGTTGATTCCCGAAAGCAAAAAGCTAAGAATAAAGAAGATCAATGCTACATGAAGTCCAGAAACCGAAAGTACATGAATAGTACCGGTATTTACAAAATAATCCATTGTTTCGGGATCTAATTCGGTTCGGTAGCCAAGCGTTAGGGCTGAAATAACTGAACGTTCTTCTTTTTCGATTTTGGTCGCAGACAAAAGTGCTATCAGTTTGTCGCGCACTTTCTCTGCCAGATATTTTATCCTATTTATTTTGATGCCGGTTTTATGGTAGGCTTCTGGTGTCAAGTACAATGAATAATAGATTCCTTTGTTGGACATCATTTTACGGTAATCAAACTCAAAAGGATTGCCCATGTTTTTTATTTCCTGCGGTCTGGCAAGCAAAACAATCTGATCGCCCGTAACAAGTGTGGTATCAAAACTTTCTTTGCTGAAATAGGCAATTACTTTTTCGGGTTTTGGTAGCAACCTACTTTGTATCCGTAAAATTGTTTGATATGTTCTGGCTTTTTCAGCCGGCTTTTGGCAAATTTCAGCAAGATAATAGTCTTTCTGATCAAATTTCAGCGAATGTTTTTCTGTAACTCTTTTTGGGTAGAATACTCCGGAAATGAGTATGCACAGCGACAACAAGTAATTTTGCGTTTTTACAGCCGAAAAGTTGGAGTTATGCCAAAGGAAAATCAGTATTGAAAGCAGGATGGTTACAACAATTCCCATCCATTGCAAGTCAAAATTGAGGTAATGATTGATCAGGACGCCAATCAAAAAAAGACTGGCAATCCGGATAAATGGAATTCTCTGGAAAAAACTTCTTGTAACCGGCATTTTTAGTTATTTTCACCGATTACGTCAAAGGCTTATGTTTGGTTTGTATTTTCAGGAACAATTGTGTCGAATGGTCGTTTTTCAGGCCTCAAACCATGTATTTCACGCATGAAACGATCATTTTATTTTCCCGGAATTTTAATCCTGTACTTGGGGATAACTTTGCCTTTTGATATCGCCAATAATTTACTTTTCAGAATTCGCTTTTTCAAAGGGTTCAAATAGTCAACAAACATAATGCCTTCCAGGTGATCGTACTCGTGTTGAATAACCCTTGCCGTAAAACCGTTGAAAGTTTCTTCGTGTTCAACCATATTTTCATCATGGTATTTTAATACAACCGATTCCGGACGGAGAACATCTTCCCTGATTTCAGGTACGCTCAGGCATCCTTCGTTCATTGACCATTCGTCTCCGTATTTTTCAACTATTTCAGGATTTATAAATGCCCTTTTTATACCGACAGGTTCGTCTTCTTCATCGGTTGTTGTATCCAGAACAAAAATCCGTACCGATTGCCCTACCTGTGGGGCGGCCAAACCAACTCCATCAGAAGTGTACATTGTCTCGAACATGTTCTGTATGAATCCTTTTAAATCCTCAAAATCTTCTGTAATTGGCACTGCTTTCTTTCTTAGCACAGGATCGCCAAATACGGTCACCGGATAAATCATCTGTTATAATTTTGTCTTTCTAAATAACTTTGTAAAATAATTGTTGCACTCACTGCGTCAATCGTTTCTTTGTTTTGCCGGTCTTTCTTTTTCAACCCGGCATCAATCATTGTTTGAAATGCCATTTTCGAAGTAAATCTTTCATCTACCTGTTCCAGAAGCATATCGGGATAATCCTTTTGAAACTTTCGTAAAAACGGATTGATGTACTTAACGGCTTCGGAGGGTTGATTGTTCATTTGCATCGGATACCCAACGATCACTTTTTCGACATTTTTCTTTGAAAAGTACTCTTTCAAGAACACCCATATTTCGTGAGTGGGAACAGTTGTCAGCCGGTTCGCAATAATCTGAAGCGGATCGGTTACTGCAATTCCAACACGTTTTTTCCCGTAATCAATAGCTAATATTCGCCCCACAGTTTTAAATTTTGCTGCAAAAATAGCATTATTTTAAAAGGAAAACTTTGGCATAAGCTTTGTTTTAACCAGATCAAATTACCGGTAACGTTCGAAAAAAAATATTTTTTAACCTTTTAAATACAGACGCCATGAAAACCATTAACTCAATAAGGCAAATTTTTCCGGTTGCATTTTTTTCATTAGCCTTGATGGCTGCTTCGGTTGAAGTAACTGCTCAAAATAACTGGAATAACAAGAAATCAGATAAAAACAGCGACCGCAAGGAGTACCGTAAAACAGACCGTTCGGTACAAAAATATGATAAGAAATATGGAAATGACTCACGATTCGGAGATGGGAAAGATTACGCAAGATACAATTCCGGAAAAAAGAATGGAAATTATGCGTACAGTGATCACAATTCGAAAAAGAAGAATTATTTCCATAAAAACTACATAAACCATCCAAAGTATGGAAAGGTTTACCAGAGGTTCGATCATAATCCTGTAGTTTTCAAACATTCTCGCGGAAATTACTATTATTCAGGAAATAATTTTTACAGCTATCGCAGAGGAGTTGGTTACTACGTTGTTGAACCTCCACGTCAGGTTTATTTCAGGGATTTGCCCTTCAGGTGTGAGAGAGTTTATGCACACGGACAAGCATATTACAGAAACGGAGATTTGTATTTCAGCTATTCACCAAGAGGATATGTAATTGTTCCTTCACCGTTTCAGGTAAACTTCTCTGTCAGATTTTAAAAATTAAATCAATCATTCATCTTAATATAAGGAAGGCTGCTTCTCAAATCGGAGGCAGCCTTCCTGCTTTTTATAAGCTTTTCAGGAATTTATTGATATTGTTTTCAATGCGGTCCTGAATATTTTCCAATTCAGATTTGACAAATGAATCGCCGGTAATGCTCTCGAAAAGCTCGATATACCTTTCGGAAACCGATTGAACAAACTCCAGGCTCATTTCAGGAACAACCTGACCTTCTTTTCCCTGAAACCCATTTTCGATCAGCCACTGGCGAACGAATTCTTTCGAAAGTTGCTTTTGATTTTCGCCTTTGGCCAAACGATCTTCGTAACCTTCTTCATAAAAGTAACGCGATGAATCTGGCGTATGAATTTCGTCAATCAAATAGATTTTCCCGTCTTTTTTCCCAAACTCATATTTGGTATCCACCAGAATTAGACCTTTTTCGGCGGCAATTACGGTTCCGCGCCGAAATACTTCACGTGTATAACTTTCAAGCTTTTCGTAATCTTCTTTACTCACAATGCCTTGATCAATAATTTCTTCTCTCGAAATATCTTCATCATGGCCTTCGTATGCCTTGGTAGTTGGCGTCAGAATTGGCTCCGGAAATTTCTGGTTTTCAACCATTCCATCGGGCATCGGCACTCCGCATAAAACTCTTTTTCCGCTGCGGTATTCGCGCCATGCGTGTCCGGTTAAATAACCACGAATGACCATTTCTACTTTGAATGGTTCACAATGATGTCCCACCGTTACATTTGGATCAGGAGTCGTAACTTTCCAGTTAGGAACAATGTCGCTGGTGGCATCCAGGAATTTCGCAGCTATTTGGTTCAATACCTGTCCTTTATAAGGAATTCCTTCAGGTAAAACAACATCGAAAGCTGATATACGATCAGTAACTACCATCACCAGATATTCGTTGTTGATGTTGTAAACATCTCTCACTTTTCCGTGATAAACGTCTTTCTGTCCGGCAAAATTAAAATCGGTACGTGTTAATGCTTTGTTCATTTTTCTTCGTTTTTATCTGTTTTGTTTTTTTCTTTTTCCTTTTCCCGACGTGCAATTTCGTGCGCATGGTGTTTTTCGTATGCAACCACAATATCGCGAACCAGTTTATGACGTACAATGTCTTTTACTTCGAACTGAACAAATGAAATATTCGGAATGTTTTTCAGTATTTTTTTTGCAAGTATCAATCCTGAAGGACTGTGGAATGGCAAATCGATTTGTGTTTCATCGCCTGTAACCACAAATTTGGTGTTGAGCCCCATTCGGGTGAGAAACATTTTCAACTGAAGGACGGTGGTGTTTTGTGCTTCGTCGAGTATCACAAATGCGTTGCTGAGCGTGCGTCCGCGCATAAATGCCAGTGGAGCAATTTGAATGATTCCATCCTTCATAAATTCTTCCAGTTTTTTTGCGGGAATCATATCTAAAAGCGCGTCATACAAAGGCTGCAAATACGGATCAATTTTTTCTTTCAGGTCACCGGGCAAAAACCCAAGACGCTCACCTGCTTCTACAGCAGGTCGGCTAAGGATAATTCGCTTTATCTCGCGATTCTTCAAAGCCCTCACAGCCAGTGCAATTGCCGTATATGTTTTTCCTGTTCCGGCCGGACCGATAGCAAAAATGAGATCTGAAGTTTTACATGCATCAACCAACACCTTTTGGTTCGGAGTTCTTGCCCTGATAGCCTTTCCATTAATTCCGAAAAGGAGCGCGTCTTTTTCTTCTTCGAAAGAATCATTGCTTCCATCTTCGTTCATAAATACCTGATTGATAATATCATCAGGCAATACGTTGAACTGATTGTAGTGATCCAAAATCAAATGAAATTTTTTCTCGAACCGAAGAATCTCTTCATCATCGCCTTTGAGGATCACATCGTTACCCCGATATACAATAATCAATTTTGGGAAAAAGGATTTTATAAGGTTCATTTTTGCATTGTTCACACCGAAAAATTCCAGCGGATCAATTCCTTCAAGATGAATTAGTTTTTCAAACATAGATGATTTGCTCATTTAATGCATGGCAAAAATAACCACTTTTACCAGATTAATTCCTCCGTTTCGAACTTTTGTGTACATTTGTCGGCGAATAGGTTTCCGATTTTCGGAATGTAAAAGGGAAACAGGTGAATCCTTCAAAATGGATGATTCCTGTACAGTTCCCGCTGCTGTAAGTCCTGTATAACTTTTTAATGATTTACCACTGTCCGTCCCGAGAACTATCGGGAGGGGCGGGAAGGGGTTAAAAAGGGGATAAGTCAGAAGACCTGCCTGTTCGAGTCTGGATTTTGAAGCTTTCGGCGAAAAAGCAAAAAACCGTATCCTTTTCATTTTTCAATCCTGAAAAGCTGCAAAATCCAATAAAAAATTAAGTTTTTGCAGCAAATGAGCCACTTATTTAGTAGTCGTAAATTATTCTTGATCAGCATTTTTGTGTTGATTATTCTGAAAGTTCAGGGGCAATTTGCCACCGGAGTATCCGATTATTTACCTGCTCCCGGACAGTACACCAATGCCGAATTTATTGGTACTCCTGCGGCGGCAACTTCGCTTATCGGAACCAATCGGGGTGTGGTGAGCCTTGGCGCATTTGGCGGATCAATTGTGCTTGAATTTTCTTCTGGAATTAAAAATGATCCAAATAATCCATACGGAGTTGACTTTACAGTATTTGGAAATGCAACGACAACCTGGTCGGAGCCTGGAATCGTTCAGGTGATGAAGGATGAAAATACAAACGGACTTCCTGATGACACCTGGTACGAAATTGCAGGATGTGATCATTATTGGAACACAACTATTTCAAACTATGAAATTACCTACAAAAACAGCGGCTTAAATTCGGCAGCCGATATTTACTGGACTGATAATCAGGAGAAATCAGGAGTGATTTCTGTAAATAGTTTTCACCTTCAAAGTTATTATCCTCAGGCTGAATTATTTCCGGCGGTGGCAGTGGAAAAATATATCCTGAGCGGAACACGACTCAAGGGCCAAATTGATTTGTCGAATCCGGGAGTGGTGAATTCTTCCCGCAGGGCATTCGGATATGCCGACAATACGCCGGTTATTTCGGCCAGCGAAAAATTACCTGATAATCCTTACACGATTGCGATTGAAGGAAGTGGCGGCGATGCCATTGACATTGATTGGGCGGTTGACAAAGATGGGAATCATGTAAAACTGGATGAAATACATTTTGTCAGGATTTATACCGGAATGAATGCAATGGTCGGTTGGTTGGGTGAAGTTTCGACTGAAATTACCGGTATCCGCGATGTTGAGCCCGCCGCTGTAAATGGAACGCGATCGATGGTTGTTATTCAGGATCTACCACCAAAAATCATGGCAGGAGAGGGCATTGACATAAATGCGGTATTTTTTGAATCAGGAATAAGGGCCGAAAATGCTCCAATTAGCTGGTCAATAAACAATCCGGAATTGGCAGTTATTGAAGAAGGTAAGTTGAAAGCTTTGCAAAACGGGAAAGTTCGCCTTCGTGCATCAAATTCAGGTATTTATGCAGAAAAAGAATTGGAAATATTCTCAGCCGGGAAAGCATTAATAACGCTCACAACCAATAGTGTGAAGGTAAATGATAGGCTTGAACTGACTGGTAAATTGACTGATCAGAATGGAAATATTTTGACCGGAATTACCCCGAAATGGAGGATTGAAAATGAATTGGTCGCAGAACTTATTCAGGTTGATGGAACTCATTTTCTCAAAGGAAAACAAACCGGCAAATGCTGGTTGTATCTTGAGTCGGTTGAAATTGAGTCACTTCTTGATTCCGTTCTAATTCAGGTTATTCCTGAATCAGCAATGAAAAAGGTTTTTATAGCGGTTAAAACTGCTGAAAAAACTTTGGTTCCGCGGCATTCAATCTGGGTCGAAACCATTGATTTAACTTCCAACGTTGATAATGCGCAAAAATCCTATCAATTAACAGATACTTCCTTTGTTTCAGTGGCACATGCATTGGCTGCCCTCTACAAACATACCGAATTGGAAAATGAATGGGCATTTCGGGATGATGCAGAGGGCGGTTCTGCGCTTTATTTATGGCGGATTCCTGAGAATGAGGAGGGATCAACGGCTTATCATTTTGGGTATGGCGGATCGCGAACTTCTGCTGCTTTTCGCAAGACGTGGGTGGTAATGCTCAACCAACAACCATTTGTGACCGGACTGGATAAAATTAAAGTGAACAACAACGACGAAATATTGGTTTATCAAATTGCCGACAACGAAATCCCTTGGTCGGTAGCACATTTAACAACAGGATCTGATTCTTTAAAACTGAATCAGACTGTTGATCTTCAGTTGATGAACTATTTTTGTTCCATGAATCAGAACCGGACGGTTTCGATCAATTCGTCCGAAGTTCTGGCTTATCAAACTGTTCAAATCGAACTGCAAAATTCTACCAAAAGCGGCACAACATACACAACCGATGAATTCGGAAAGCTCGCTTTAACTATAGATAAAGCTGGTGATTACCTGTTTGTTTCGGGCATTGATGCCTCAAAACTCTTTGTCGATTCCGCTACCGGAATTAAAGGCAATCTGGCGAATGGGCTTTCGTGTAAAGTTTACCCAAATCCTTTCACAAACTGGCTCCGGATAGAATGTTTGACACCAATCAATTCTGTCGAAATTGTTGATTTTCATGGGCGAATAGTTTATTCTGAAGGCTTTTCTCAAGCAAGCATCGATTTGTCTCATCTTCCTGCTGGGTTTTATATTCTGAAAGTTAAGTCAGGAAGCCAGGTTTTCCAGCAGAAATTAATCAAACAGTAAGTTCGTGAATCACTATAAAAGAGCGAATTGGAAGTTTTTGGACAAATCTGTTTTTGCCATTCTGTTTCTATTGCTGACAACTTTAAATCTTGAAGCTCAAAAGCTTACCGATACAATTTCAATTGAGGAAGTGGAAGTTTTTGGAGAGAAAGCGATTGAAGAATCCGGAACTATGACGACTCATATCGATACATTGGTTTTGCAAATGCTCAAAACACAAACAGTTTCAGAACTGCTGTCATCTTATTCTCCGGTTTTTATTAAATCGTACGGAAGAGGCTCAACAGCAACAGCTTCGTTTCGTGGAACAGCGCCTTCTCATACACAAGTTTACTGGAACGGGATGAAACTCAATTCGCCCATGCGAGGCGATGTAGATTTTTCATTGTTTCCCGTCTATTTTATTGATGATTTAAGTTTGCAACATGGCGGAAGTTCTTTAAAATCAGGTTCAGGAGCATTGGGCGGAAGTGTTTTAATAAACAACAAACCCGACTGGACAGATCGTTTCAGCATTCGGTATATTCAAACGCTCGAAAGCTTTTCAACCCACAAAGAATATCTAAATCTTGGATTTGGAAACGGCAAAATTCAGTCAAAAACACGGTTTTTCTCCGATCGCAGCCAAAATAATTTTCCATATTTCAATTACGGAGTTTTGCCAATGCACGACGATGTTCAAAAGAATGCTGAATACAGCAAATCCGGTTTACTTCAGGAAGTATATTCACGGTTTAAAAATCAGTCGGTTTCGGCCAAATTGTGGGCTTATCAAAGCGATCGTAACCTTCCGCAGCTGATGTCGTTTGAAGGCGATGTCAGGAAAGAGACACAAAAAGATCAGAATTTACGGGCAGTTTTAAGTTGGAAATACATTAAAGAAAAAAGCAAAGTAGAATGGATGGCAGGATTGAATATGAACCGGTTAAATTATTTCAGATCGAGTACAGAAGCAAAGTTTGTGAATTTCGACAGCCGAAGTAAAGAGCAGAGTTTTACCAATCAGTTTAACTACGACTGGACACCAAAGGAGACCATAAATTTTAACTGGTCGTTGAATACCACTTACAATACTGTCTCTGTGTTTGATCAAGCTCAGAAAACTGGTTACGATCAGGATCAACTGGCTTTTTCATTGCTGAATTCGGCTCATATCATGGTACTTCCGCAGTGGGCAATTTCATTTTTATTCCGGAGCGAAATGTATGATGGCCGGCTAATCGGTTTTATTCCATCAATTGGAACAGAATATTGGCTGGACAAAAAGCAACTGAGTTCACTCAAGTTCAACCTTTCACGGAATTATCACCAACCCAGCCTGAATGATTTGTACTGGCTTCCCGGAGGCAATCCGGAATTAAAGCCGGAAGATGGTTTCTCTGGTGACCTGGCATTTGCCTATAAAGGGAAAGAGGGAAGCGCAACTTTTTCGGGGCAGATTACCGGATTTGCCTCTTTAATTGATGACTGGATTGTATGGCAGCCATCCGCCAGCGGAGCTTATTACTGGGAGGCGAATAACCTGAGGAAAGTTTTTGCCCGTGGCGCTGAAATTCAGGTTTCGGGACAATTAGTGGCTGCGAATGCCATTCAGTTTAATTTACGCGGTAATTATTCGCACTCCGCTACTTCGAACATTGACGCGGTTCCTTCGGTGGATGAATCGCGGGGTAAACAATTGATTTACATTCCAAAACACAAAGCAAACATGTTCGCTGAAGCTGATTTCAAGAATTATTACCTGAAAATAAATGCGCCTTTTACCGGAAAACGATACACTTCGAGCAACAACGTAGAATCGGACTACGAAAAGGTGCTGAATTCCTATTGGTTGTTCAATTTGACTGCGGGAAAGAGGTTTGTTTGGAATCGCATTCAGGCAGATGTTTCTTTCAATGTGGAAAATTTAACCAATGAAGATTACATGGCAATTTTATGGCGTCCAATGCCTGGAAGATATTATTCTCTGACCGTCCAAATACAATGCAGAAAATGAAAAAGCTTTTTTACATACTGATTTGTGCATTGGGACTTCTTTCTTGTTCGGAAAGCCCCGTTGATACTGTGTTTTTCGACTTTACAGGTAACCGGGGAGTTTACATCGTCAATCAGGGGAATTTCATGTACGGCAACGCGTCGTTGTCATTTTATGATCCGGCGACCAAAAGGGTGGTTAATCATGTATTTCAGGCCCGAAACGGCGCACCTTTGGGCGATGTGGCGCAATCAATGAGCATTTGGAACAATCTGGGTTTTGTTGTGGTAAACAATTCAGGCAAAATTTATATAATTGACAGCCGCACCGCCGAATACCAGGGAAGTATCACCGGACTAAGTTCGCCCAGATACATACATTTTGTGAATTCGCAAAAAGCATACATTACCGATTTGTATGCCCGGAAAATTTCCATTTTCGATCCTTCAACTTTTCGGATAACCGGTGAAATTCCTGTCAGTAATTCGAAATCAGAATTCCCCCAGCATCCTACCGAAAAGATGATTCAGTATAAAAACCTGGTTTTTAGCAATTGCTGGTCGTACGACAATAAAATACTTGTAATCGACACAAATACAGACCAATTGGTTGACTCAATTGAAGTATTCAAACAGCCAAATAGTTTGGTGATTGACAAGGATAATAAGATTTGGGTATTAACTGATGGCGGATTTGACGGCAATCCGTACGGTTATGAAAGGCCCGGATTGTTAAAGATTGATGCAGAAACCCGTGAAATTGAGCGGTCATTCCGATTCGCTTTGGGCGAACATCCGCTGAGTCTTTGCCTGAATGCAGGGAAAGATTCATTGCTGTTCCTGAACCGGCATGTATGGAAAATGGCTGCATCTGATAAAAAACTTCCGGAGCAACCATTTATAATTTCAGCGAACACCAATTTTTATGGCGGTTTTTATAGTTTGGCCATCGACCCATCGAATTCTGAAATATATGTCGGCGATGCGATTGACCATGCTCAGAATGGCTTGGTCCGGCGATTTTCCCCTTCCGGAAAACTGATTGATGAATTTAAAGTTGGAATCTCTCCCGGAGGATTTGCATTTAAACAGGAGTAAAAGACCGGAGACGGAAGTCCGAAGTCCTGCTGCTGAGTAGCAAAGCTTATCGAAGGCAGGGAAGAGGAAGCCTAAAATATCGGCACTTCACGCTTAAATGTTTCATCAAGCGAAATAAATGTTTCTGTGCTGGCAATGCCTCCTATTTTCTGAATTTTATCGCTCAGAATATCTTTCAAATGCTCATTGTCTTTGGCATATACTTTTGCAAATATGGCGTATTGCCCGGTCGTGTAATGACATTCAACGATTTCAGGAATAGTCTTGAGTTGTTCTGCTACGGTTGAGTACAAACTGCCTTTTTCGAGGAAAATACCAATGTAGGTGCAGGTTTTATAATCAATTTTTTTGGGATCGATGTGATAGCCTGAACCAACAATTACATCCAGTTCGATCATACGGTTTACGCGTTGGTGCACAGCTGCTCTCGAAACTCCAACGTCTGCGGCAACATCTTTAAAAGGTATGCGCGCATTTTTTGAAATGATTTCCAGTATTCTCAGGTCAATGTCATCCAGTTGATGTCTTAACGTCATGGTAGATTTTTTTAATTGATTTCGTTTATTTGATGGGAACCTGACGTTTAAATTCCATTTCAAGTGAAATAAAGGTTTCCGTCCTGGCAATTCCTTCAATTTCCTGTAAATCTTCGTCAATTAATTTTTTCAGGTGCTTGTTTGTCTTGGTCTGAACTTTAATGAAAATCGCATAAGACCCAGTCGTATAATGGCATTCGACAATCTCCGGAATTTTTACCAGTTCTTCAACAACAGTCTTGTGGTATTTTGCCTTTTCCAGGTAAATGCCCATGTATGCGCAAGTGAAATAACCAAGCTTTTGAGGGTTTACCAAAAATTCGCTTCCCGAAACGACCCCAAGGTTTAGCAAACGTTGAACGCGTTGGTGAATTGCAGCTCCGGAAACTCCACATTCGCGGGCTACTTCAAGAAATGGAATTCTGGCGTTTTTAGTGATCAGTTTAAGGATCTTTTCGTCCAGATCATCAATGTTAGGCAGGGGTTCAATATGCAAGTCATTCATAATGTATGGTTATAACAGTCGTTTGTAAATTTGAAAGTCAAAGGTATAAAAAATGATTAAATTTTAAATATTCTTATAAAAAATCATCCTGTTTGTTAACATCTGAAAGTAAAACCGTTAAAATCGACATTGCTAAAAATTTGGGATTTGATGATTTTTGATGGTTTTTGAATGTAAATCCCTGATTTCATCGCTAAAAAGTTTCCAAATCTTTCTGTTGATAAACTTCCCGGTAAATCCGGGTTTTGATTTCATCAAATTCCGGCGGCAAAATCTTTTCAGGAAAACTCATTAACAGCATTTTAACTTTATTTTTATCAGGAGAATAAGGTGGCTGATGATAAATTCCTTCACAAACTGAAAACCCTGCGCTTTCGTAGAAAGCAATCCTACGCCGGGCATCGTCGCTAATTGGCTCTTCCACTTCAATAATTATTGTCTTTAAGTTTTCTGCAATAACCTGTTTTAAAGCCCGACTGCCAATTCCTTTTCCGCGTTTCGATTGCAGAATTGCGAAATGCTCGATAAATAAAAAGTTTGGTAAATTCCAGTGGGAGATCAGTCCAACTAATTCCTCATTTTCAAACACCTGGTTCAGGATAAAACTGGAATGTTGGAGCAATTCCTTCATTTTCTGCCAATCCCTTCTTTCGTCGGGAGGAAACGAACCGATATAAATCTGTTTGAGATCATCGCTCAAATCATCGGAGTTGGAAACGGGAATTAACTTTATCATTTGCGAAACTTAATCATCCAGCTTTTGACGGCTTTGTTTGATGTCGGCTTTTATTCGTTTCCCCTCCAACCTTTTTTCTACCGAACTGCGGGTTGGACGGGTACTTTTGCGGCGTTTAACCGGACGCAAAGCCTTTTCAATCAGCTCATATAATTTCCTGATGGAATCTTCCTTGTTAACAAGCTGCGAACGGTCGCGTTGCGAAATAACGATCAGGAATCCATCCAAACTTATTTTGGACGACAGCTTTGAAAGTAATATTTCCTTTTGATCGTCGGTTAAAATGGATGAATTTTGAATGTTGAAACGCAATTCAATTTTTGAATTTACTTTGTTAACATTCTGTCCGCCAGGGCCACTGCTGCGCGAAGCCTGAAAAATAAATTCGGCTGATAGATCCGGAATATTTAAAATTGCTTCTGACATTTAACCTTATTTTTTATCCTGAATAACCTGAACGGTAATATTTTCTCTTCCGGATTTGTTTTCGAAATAATAGGCCACTTTTTCAATGGCTTTTCGGATGCTCACATTGATTGGATTGTAATCGTTGGCCATGTGACTGTCGAGGAAGTAGATCTGATAATAAAAATCGGTAACCATCGGGATTTCCATGCCTGAATTAATGTGTTCCATGGCACTTCTGAACTCCTGCGGATATTCGTTCTTCATGTGAGAACAGGTGTAAATCGCCAGTTTCGAGTTTTTATCCTTTATGCCTGAAAAACCAAAAAGCCTGCAAACCATGCCGCGATGGTCGTAATTGGAACAACCTGCAGTTTGCCCCGGAACCTGACTCACGGCCAGATTAATGCAATGTTCAGGATTGGTAGCTATCAAATCCAAAGCGGCTTCGTGAAGGTTATTTTGATACAAATAATAGGCAAGCGGAAGAAATTCAAGCACATTGGCTTCCAGATCCTTTTTCAGGCAGCACAAGTTGCAATTCGTGAGACACTTAAGATTTGATTGTTTGCCAAATCTTTCGGTTTCCTTGTCCAATTGTTTGAAAACCCGCTCAATTTTTTTGATTTTATTCAACATAGAATTAATCCGTGTAAAGGGTTCCAAATTTAGTTGAAATGTTGATTCATCCGGCGTGATTCAAAAAAGAAAATTCCGGAGAAATTGAAACCCGGATCAGGGCTCCCACGGAGTAGAAGGGCGATTGGAGATGCTTACCCGGGTTTGTACCTTAAACCGGTCGTTTACTTTGTATTGAAGGAACATGCTGGCGCCTTTGATGCTCATATCCTGAATCGAGGAATTCAGTTTTGGTGGTTCAAAAGCTGATCTTGCGCCAAAACTGTTTCCGCCAATAGAAAGCCGGTTGTTCAGCTGGTAACTGCTTTGGTTAAAAACATGTCCATAAGGGAAAACAGGGTTGAAAGAGAACCTTTCAGTATAATGAGAAAAACCGGTCGTCTTTGATGGTTTCAAATACTTGATAAAATCGAGGTTTTTGTTGTAATCGGGTAGGAGAGGCTGGTTAAAAATCGAAGCATCGAGCAAATCAAATTCGATGGGGAAAGCAGTTTCATCAAAGTTCAAAGTTCGGTCCATAATTGGTTGCCTGATTTTGATCTCCTGCTGCTCAACTGAAATACTATCTGAAAAAATTTCCTCCTGTGCAGAAACAAAAAGCGCTGCACAAAAGGAAATCATTGATAAAATTAACCGTTTCATACGGTAAAGATAAGAATCTGAAGTTTAAAATAACTTAATACCCAGACTTACTACGAAATTACCCTTTTTCGTATTGAAATCAGGAGAAGCATAGATGTCTTTGCTATAAGTTTCTTTTCTGACATCGAGTGTCATGAATAAAAAATCGACACCTGCTCCATACTGCCAACCGAAGAAATTGTTTTCCAGATTGTCTTCTGTAAATTGACCTTTGGCGCTTTTATCAGTCACAAATGAAAAAACAGGACCCGCCATAACGCGCACGTTGAAGGCTTCCTGATTGATGATTTTCAATCCAAGCAAAGCAGGAACGTCAATTGTTTTCATATTAAACGAATTCACAGTTGAAGCGTCAAGCTTGTCGATGTACTCACCACCCTTAGAGTTAAAATAGGCTTCAGGCTGAATGTAAATGAAACCCATATTAATACGGGCAAAAGCGCCAAACTGGTAATTGTTAATTGTTTCCGGGGTATAACTATCCTTCGATGTCGAAATTTTTGAAGTATTTATACCCGCTTTTAAACCTGCATCAAAAATTCCCTGAGCATTTCCTGTCAACGCAAATAGTGCCAACAGGCCAAAAATTGTTAGAGTTCTCATAATTGTATATTTTTTATAAGAACGATGATTTATCCATTTCTATTGCCGCAATTTGCCACAAATAGTTACATAATTCACACCTCAGATGTTTGTTTACAATGAGCCCCGCACAATTAAGTTGGTTGGAATTACTTCAGTCAGCTTTTCTTTGCTGACGATAAAATTGGCGCAATCTTTACCCATCCGCACAAAATCAGTGGATATTACGGTGATTCCTGCACCTACAATCTCTTTCATCGGCGAGTCGTTGTAGGAGATAATTCCAACTTCAGTGCCTATTTTGTATGCATTCTTTTTGCAATCTTTTACAATTTTAACCAGATCGGAATCCTTGATCACCAGATAGGCCTGGCCGGGCTGAACTTCGCGGTTCTCGATTTGATCCAGAACCATGTGATTGATCTGATTGTGGTCACAAAACCGATTAAATGCATCGATGGTTTCAACCGGATGCGGCGTGTTTTGGGGAAAAACGAGTATGAATTCCTTGTATTTCTGAATAAGTTCCAGTCCTGAATTCAGGCAATCGTACACTGCCTGATTGAAATCCTGCGTCAAATAGGAGATTTCATTTTTCGGATCACTTCCCATATCCAGTATGAGCAGCTTTTTCGGATCAATTTTCCTGACCACTTCCTCCAGGTTTTTATTGTCGATGTTCATGACGATATATACACTGTAACGACCGAGGCTGCTCAATATAAGTTGATTAAAAACTTCAGGATTGTAATGATGGAACAGCAGGTCAACCGAATAATTATCGGGAAGGTTTGCCCTGAACGATTTGTACAATTGTTCTTTGAAACCGCTGAAATCGTCGAGCAGAACAAATACTTTGTACGATTCGGAGGCCACAAAATAACCTTTGGTGGGAGTGGACGAAATGATACTCCGTTGCTTTAAAATCGAATAAGCTTTAAATATGGTATCGCGCGAAATGCCGGCATCTTTGCTCAGTTGATTCACGGAGGGCAGAAAATCGCCTTCTTTCAGAATTCCCAGATTGATGGCTTCGCTGACTGCATGAATCAATTGCTGCAACTTGGTTTGCGACGAACCTTCATCAAGTTTAAAATCAAATTTTTCCATCGGGTTTATTTTGTAAAAAGCCTGAATTGAATATCAATCCAGGCTTTTAATCTGTTTGTGTTGCGAAGTTAGCAATTTTTAAACTTTAGGCACTCCGAACTTTAGCTCACTTTAGGCACTTTTATTTATACAAAGGGCCGTATGTGGCACAGGCGCGGTAATCAGCGCTTTCTTTGTTTGTTCCGAAAGCCGACCAGGCACTTGGCCTGAAAATCTGGTCGTCGCTTACATTGTGCATGTTTACCGGAATGCGGAGAATCGATGCCAGCGTAATCAGGTCGGCTCCGATGTGTCCGTACGAAATTGCCCCGTGGTTGGCTCCCCAGTTGGCCATTACGTTGTAAACATCTTTAAACGCATCATTGTCGGCCAGGCGTGGTACAAACCAGGTAGTTGGCCATGTCGGATCGGTACGTTTATCCAGAACAGTGTGAATTTCGTCGGGTAATTCAACTGTCCAGCCTTCGGCAATTTGTAAAACCGGGCCAATTCCTTTTACAAGGTTGATGCGCGACATGGTAACCGGCATTTCGCCAGCAGTTTTAAACAGCGACGAGTAACCTCCGCCTCTGAAATAACCTTTGTTTGCAGGTGGCCATTGTGTATTTTCGAGGCAGGCATTCATATCTTTGGCTGTAATCTCCCAGAAAGGTTTCATCACCGGATTTCCGTCGGCATCTTTTTGTTGAGCAGTTGCATCCAGTGTTGTCGATCCTGAATTGATCAGGTGGATGATTCCGCCGCTTGCCTTTCCGGTCAATTCTTTGCCGGTTACGCGTTTAACTGCGTCGGGACTCCAATAAGTGCGAACATCCGAGAAGATTTGTGCTGTGTTGGTCAGCAAGTGGCCGAACAACATCGAAACACCATTCAAGCTGTCGTTTTCGGTGGCAAACACAAAAGCCTGACGAATACCGTTCCAGTCGAACGAAGAATTCAGGATGGCTTCGGTAAAGTCAGCGTTTGGATAATAATCAGTCCATTGACGTTGTCCCTGGAAGCCGCCCAAAATGGCATTCCGGCCTTTTGCTTCTTCACCAAAACCCATCGCCTTTAGTTTTGGATTCCCGATCATCAAATCGCGGGCAATCAGTGTCATTTTTACAACGACTTCCCATTCCCAGTCTTTCCGCTCGCGGTTAGCCTGAAGCTCCGGAGAATTCAAATCGGCGCCTTCTTTACAGTTGGCTTTGGTCCATGCCAGCGCTTTGGCGTATTCTTCCTGATCGAAAATGCCCTGTTCCATCCGGCGTAAAAACTCAACCGATTCAACAAACTCAGTGCGGATTCCAAGGTATTCCTGAAAAAAATCAGGATCGACCATTGAGCCGGCAATGCCCATCGAAGAATAGCCGATGGATAAATACGACTTGCCTTTCATTTGTGCCGAAGCCAGTGCAGCCTTTACGAAGCGCAGCAATTTTTCCTGAACGTCAGCCGGAATAGTGGTATCGCCCGAATCCTGAACATCGCGGCCATAGATTCCGAAAGCGGGAAGTCCCTTTTGCGAATACCCTGCCAGAGCGGCTGCCAGGTAAACAGCGCCCGGACGCTCGGTTCCGTTGAAACCCCAAACAGCTTTTGGTAACATTGGGGTAGTGTCCATCACCTCGGTTCCGTAACACCAGCAAGGCGTAACGGTCAGCGAAACGCCAACGCCTTCTTTTTCAAATTTATCGGCACACATGGCAGCATCGGCAACACCGCCAATGGTAGTATCTGCAATTACGCATTCCACTTTTTCGCCACCTGGGAACCGAAGGTTTTCTTCGATAAACTTAGCGGCAGCCCTGGCCATGTTCATGGTCTGCACTTCGAGCGATTCGCGCACGCCCATTTCTCTTCCGTCAATCACCGGCCGGATGCCAACTTTGGGCAAACGACCAATCAATCTGCTGTTTTGAGTCATTTTTTTATAATTTGAGTTAAAGTTTTTTGTTGTCCTGTACTGTGCTGCTAAGTAAGTACATTTTATTCAGAAATTAAAATGTTGGGAAACAGATTTTATTAAGAAAGAGCCAATTTGTTGCCTTCAATGAGAATCCCTTGGACCCAATAACGGATAGTATTGGTATTAGCTTTTATTCGCGAATTGAACCTTTCATTTTATTCTTTAAATAAGGTAATAAGGTTGTATTTCTATGGTTACTATTTCTACTAAGGTGAGATTTTCAAAATAAGGTTTCAAAATATTAAATTGTCTCTATAAAAATATTTAATTGTTCGCATAATAGGCTTATTAATCCGAAAAGAACCTTATTCTTGTCTTAAAAACCTTAGTAGAACATTTATTCCCCACAAACCTAAACCTTATTAATCACCAATGAATTTGAGAAATAATTACCCACACCAAACGTTAAATAACAAAATTACATGCCTGAATTTCCAAAGTATCTAAAAACCGGTTGGATTGTGTTGATCGTTCTAATTTGCGGGATGGGCGCTTTTGCACAAAACAATCCAAGCCCTTATGTCGATAAACTTGGCCAGCTAAACTATTCATCGCTCGATTTTTGGTATGCCCGAAAAGTAAAGGAGTCCTCATTGTTAAGCGGTAATACCATTGAGCTATTTGGGGTTGGAAAAGTGGATCCCAAATCTGACTTTTATGATACGAAGTTAAGAGACAGCAAATCTCCGTGGGGAACCACCAATATCTATTCGAAGATGGTTCTTGACCTCGGGAACACAAGGGTTTTTCCTGAAAAAAGAGCGAACGGATATTGCTGCCGTTTGGAGACTGCCATCCGGAAGGACAATATTGCCGGTCTAAAGGTGGAAGTTCTGATTGCCGGTACTTTGTTCGCAGGCGATATGATTGAACCGGTCAGGGGTTTAAATGATCCTTTGAAAAATGTCAATCAGGGAGTTCCGTTTACAAATAGACCGAAGGCTGTAAAATTTGATTACAAATACAAGGTGGGCAACCGAAGGGTGAAAGCGGTGTACAGCATTGATCCTGCTGAAGGGCCCGACAAGGCTGAGTTTTGCCTGATACTTCAAAAGCGCCGGGAGGATAAAGACGGGAATGTATTTGCAACAAGAATAGGCGGTGCCCGGCAGTTTTTTACCGGAACTGTCAATCAGTGGATCACCGGTGCAACATTCCCTGTTAGCTATGGCAACATTACCGATTTACCGGATTACGACGCGAAAACAATGGGATTAATTCCGGGCGTTGGCGAAGTGTATGTGAAAAATTCGAAAAACAAAATGGTTACTTTGGTCGAAACAGGCTGGGGAGATGCCGGTGATATTCCAACTCATCTGATTTTTTATTTTACCTCCAGCTACCAGGGGGTGCAGTACATGGGTTCTCCTGAATCGGTTTTCTGGGTCGATAATATTGAGTTTGTATATTGAGCTTCAAATTCCTTTGACGAATACGTTATTCTTCCTGCTGGCCTGTGTTTTAATACCTTAAACCATGAAGTGGTTAAAAGTGAATAGCCCCGAATGAAATTCGGGGAGGAGATAGTACCCAGTTCCGAACCCTGAAAGGGTTTAATATATGTTAATATATTATTATTGAACCCTTTCAGGGTTCGGAATCATCTCGTATTCATATCCATCCCGATCTATCGGGATGGTTATTGAGATTTAATCCTTTCAGGATTTCTTGCCGCAACTATGAAACTGTTTAAATTTTATCCGATTGTTCCATCAGGAACAAAATGTGGGTAGAAAGTGAATGATATGCAACTATATTTTGTCCCGTACGGGACAAAACTTTGAATGGAAACTACAACTTTTCTACCCACATACTTTCCCTACGGGAAATTTAAACAGCTTCTATGTTGAAGATATTGAATTGTAAAGGCGATACATTGATATTACCCGGCGATTCATCAATGTGAACAGGCAATTTGTTCGTTTCATGTGTCGATTCATTGATTTCATGTGCCAACTTGTCCACTTCACGTGCCAACTTGTAGACTTCATGTGTCGATTCGTTGATTTGATGCGACGATTAATCAATGTGAACAGGCAATTTGTTCGTTTAATGTGCCGATTAGCCAATGTTGAAGGGCGTTTAGACGATTTGATGTGTCGATTAGACAATGTTGGGAGGCAAGTAGGCAATATTGTGAGGCAAGTAAACGGTTTCGGATGTAAAGCAGTTAGTCAG
>JAIBEZ010000096.1 GCA_019459485.1 Prolixibacteraceae bacterium | reverse complement strand
AATCCGGTCACCTTTTTAAACTGGTTCGATAAATAAGCCACGTTGCTGTATCCCATTTGGTAGGCAATTTCACTCAGGGTGAGTTCGTCGTACACCAGCAATTCTTTCACCCGCTCAATTTTCTGGAGGATGATATATTTCTCGATGGTTGTGCCTTCTATTTCTGAAAAAAGGCTGCTCAAATAGGCGTAATCCCGGTTCAGGTGGGATTCGATGTATTCAGAATAGTTTATTTTCAGGTCCTCGTTGCTATGATGAATGGATTGAACAACGGTATTTTTAATTTTTTCGATCATGCGGCTTTTGGTATCGTCAATCAACTCGAAGCCATAACTCTCAAGCGCTTCCCTGAGTTTTTCCAGATCTTCGCCCGCAATTGGATTTGCTGTTTCCAAATTGCCCAGCGAAATCCGAACCGGTGGATATCCCAAAGTTTCAAATACCTGCAGCACCGCCATGATACAGCGGTTACAAACCATATTTCTGATGTAGAAATTCATAGTTGATGAGATTATCCAATTACTGCGATATTATTTAAGATACGGTATCAGATCAGCATTTTACCTTTTTCTAAGCTTCATGTAAATTCCTATAACGACAACAAGAATCGCAATGGCAATAATTAGTCCCCAGCCCAATCCGTTTTCCATTCCCCAGCCATTATTCATTCCTTCCATCATGATATGTTTCTTTTTTAATTAGTTAACTTTTCTATTGTACTTTTTAAAATGCAAGTTTTCAATGCAGATAATTCATAGTCGCTCAAATCAATCCCGATTATGACCTTTATCCAGCGAAACAAGTTTCATATTGCAGTCAGGACAGTATCCGGGCTTGTGATACACTTTGTTTCCCTCGCATTTTATTTTGCATCGATAACTGTTTTCAATTTGATAACTATTTTCCTGATGATTGTTACCGGTATCGACATGGAAGGAATCCATTCGGTCGTTGATGGTATTGCCTTCATGTCCGTTTAAATAAAAATCAATTGTTTTCATGCTTTCTGTTTTAAGGTGAAACATTCAATTTTAAAGACGATAAAGGTGATTACCCTAACCACAAAAAGTTTTACACAATTTTGAAAATAACTTACATGAATCCCACATTCTTAGAGGGCGGCATCGTGTTCGCAGCAGTCACAGCTTTTTCCCTTTGCTTTTTCAAAGGCTTCTTTCCCTTCAGAAACAGAAAAGTAAATCAAGCCAGCTGCTCCAATAACATTGTTATACCAACCCAAACGATTCAACCCCAGAATGCAATGACTCAATAGCCCGTTCGAGTTTTACCTTTATTTCACCGGCAATTTTGGCAAGTTTTGGGTTTTCAATGGCCATCATCGAAGCAACCGGATCAACGGCAGACACTTCGATTTCATTTTTGCCCAATTCCTGAACAATGATGTTGCACGGGAGCATTGTCCCGATCTTGTCTTCCTTTTGCAGCGCTTTATAGACATAAGCAGGATTGCAAGCACCCAGAATGACATATCTTCTGAAATCAACATCCAGTTTTTCTTTCAGTTTTTCGTGCATGTTAATTTCGGATAAAACTCCAAAGCCTTGAATTGCCAATGCCTCTTTTACCTCGTCAATTGCCTGTTCAAAAGTGGCGTCTATTTTTTTGCTGATGTAATAACTCATTTTTTAAGTTTTAAAGGGTGAATACATTTGTATGATTTTAACGGAAACCTGTTTTACTCAGCAGGTGACTTTGAGTCACCTGCTGAGTATCATCGACGGATTTTGGTGGGTCGAATATTTTACTTCCGGTACAGGCAACACTCCGGAAGTTCCTTATAAACACTATCAGATGCCTTAAAGTTTTCAGTATCGTGCCCAACTGCCGCTATAGCTTTCTGAATGGCGTCTGAATTTGTTTTGTCTGCATCAAACTCAACATGAAGCATTTGTTTTTCGGCAGTCCATTCCGCTGTCATTACTCCTGAAACCGTTTTTGCAGCCGTTTCAATCCGGTCTTTGCACATATCGCATTCTCCGGAAACCTTGATCATTTTTTTACTCAGCGGGTGACTACTGAGCAGGTGACTTTGAGTCACCTGCTCAGTAATATCAACGGATTCTGCCGGGTTCATCATACTCGTTTTTCCAGCCAATTGGGCAGCGGCATCCACACTGAAGGTTCCGTTGGTCACAATTTCCTCTCCTTCGGCCAAGCCATCCATCACGACATAGGTGTCCTTCATCGAACTGCCTAGGGTAATCTCCCGCATTTTGAAGGTCGGATGGTCGGCTCCGGGCAACTTTACATACACAATCGAACGGGTTCCTGTCCATAACACGGCTGATTGCGGAATAATCAACTGGTCGCCGGAACCTTCCTGCTTCGACTGAATAATGCCGTTCACAAACATTTCCGGCTTAAATTTCAATCCCGGATTTGGCACTTCAACACGCACTTTTGTGATTCGGGAGGAGGCATCCACCACCGGATCAATAAAGGTGACTTTTCCGCTGAAGGTTTTACCGGGAATGGCCTGTGCTGTAAATTCCAGGTTTTGACCCAGCGAAATCCAAGAAAGATCCGATTCGTAGGCATCAAAAAGCGCCCAAACCCTCGACAAATCGGCCATTTCGAAAAGCACATCGCCAGTGGAAACATAGTCGCCGGTATTTACTTTTCGGTTGGCCACAATGCCTGATGTTGTTGCAAATACATCGAAGACGGTGGTCACCTTGCCCGATTTTTCAATGTCCGAAATCTGCTGATCGCTGAGTTTCCACAAGCGGAGCTTTTCGCGCGACGCATCCAACATAGCAGGATATTTATCGGCCATTGCCAAAGCTTCGTGCAATTCTTTTTGAGCCGTTAGCAATTCAGGCGAATAGACTTTGGCAATCAGATGTCCTTTTCTAACATTTTCGCCGGTAACGTTCACCAGCAATTGCTCAATACGGCCCGGGATATGGGCAGTTTGCGTTCTCAATAACCGCTCATCCGCCTGAATTTTTCCGTACATCCGGATCTCTTTTGAAACATTTCCGCGGGTGACAACCGAAGTTTGAACCTCGGCGAGTTTCATGGCCGATTCGCTCATTTCAATGGCCTGATCATCCATTACTGCATCTGATTTGAGCAACGGAATTAAATCCATGCCACAAATGGGGCAGTCTCCTGGCTCGTCTTTCCTGATTTGCGGGTGCATCGAGCAAGTCCATACATCGTGTCCTTCAGCTTCATGATCGTGAATTTCAGCCGCTGTTTCCACTTTGTCAGGAGCAGAACTATGAAAGAAAATCCATCCCAGAAGCAGGCCTGAAGCAATCAGTAAACCACCTCTCAGGTATTTGTTTGAAAATATATTGTATTTATTCATTTTGATTTTATTAATGAGTATCTGTTTGTTTTACTGAACAATTGATTTTCGGGGCGATATCCTTTGCCGTTGACTTTAGTCAACGGGTAAAATGAAGATAAGAGATTTGGGCTTTAGCCCCAACAGTTGTGGCTAAAGCCATTGGCTGCGCAAATCAATCTATCCGTCCCGATGGATCGGGACGGCAAAGGATAGCTTGGTTCTACAATCGAACATTCATATTTTGTTAATAATTGACTGTATTCATGAGTTTCTCAGCCTTTGCCACTGCCGTGTTGTAATCGGCAACCGCTTCGATGTGTTTCAATCCGTATTCCAGCACTTTGTACTGAATGCGCAAAATTTCTTCAAAATCGGTTCCGGTTGAAGTAAAACCTGCCAGTAAAAGGTTGGCTGTTCTGTTGGCCAGATCGGACTGTTCCTTGTGCAGTTCCACGCGCCGTTCCGCATCGCTGTAGTTCTGCACCAATTGGCGGTACTCAAGCAAAAGCATGTTTTTCATTTCGTCCGATTTCAGAATGGTGGATTCCTGCAAGTAGTTGGCTTCCTTTTGCATGGCCGTGTATTTCTTCCGATAAATGGGAATGGTGAAATTCAGCATGGGCATCACCATATCACTGCCGTTCATCATCGACATATTGCCTGCCTGCTTCTGGATAACCATGTAATTGACACCGACTCCCACCATTGGCAAACCCATTTTACGCGCTTTATCAGCCATAGCAGAATAAGCTTGTTCTTCCGCATCGAGCATGGCCAACATTGGATTGTTGCTCAGAATACTGTCGGCCACGGCCAATGCTGATACTGAAAGCGTTTCCATTTTCAGCGAGTCCGGAATTTCAATCGCGCTGTTTTGATCACGGTTCAAAAGCGAATTAAAATTGGCTTCTTCGGTTTTTAGCTGATCTTTCAAGAGTAACAACTGGTTTTTCTGATCGAGTATTTCCATCCTGACCTGCAGCACATCGGCCAATCCGGTTGGTTTGGAACCCATTCCTCCGGAAGTTCCAGCTGACATTCCTGATTGTGTCTGGCCTGAAGCTGCCGGTTGACTGTTCATGCCACCCATTCCTCCTGAATTAGCTGTTGCCGAAGGAGTTCCCTGCATTCCGGAACCGGAAGAAGATCCAGAACCGGAAGAGCTTCCGGCAGGCGACTGAAACTTAACCAGCGCCAGTTTTTCGATCGATTCGAGCAAGGCAATGTTCTGGTTGATCAGCGCAATCCCGCGTTTGTATTTTGCCAACTGGTACCAACTCGTTTTTACATTGTAAAAAAGTGCGGCTTTGCTCTCCTGAAACAAGGAAAATTGAGCTTTTGCCATCAGCGAAGCTTCGTCTTTTGCCAGTTTCAGCGTTCCGAACCAGGGAAACATCTGCATCAAGCTGACGCTTCCCACCTGATTTCCGTTGAGCAATTCCATCGGCTTCAGGAAAAAATCCAGCGAACCCTGCGGATCGGGAAGGGAACCAACCTGCGGAACCTTTTCCAAAGCAGCCAGATATTGGCTGAAGGCAGCCTTCACGCTGGGATTGTTTTTTCCGGCCAGCTGCAAATAAACCGACAGCGAATCCTGCGCATGAACTGTGGAAGACAACAATACGAACAGTATTAGTCCGGCAATTCTATTGATTGCGTGGACAACTTGAAACTTGAAACCTGAAACTTGAAACTTTATATTATTCATAGTCTTCCTCCTCTCCAATACTCAACGCTTGAGCAGTTGATTGTTTTAGTTCTTTCTTTACTTCACCTTCTCTCCAGAAACTTTGCAGTATGGGTACCACAAACATGGTCATGGTCTGGATGATCATACCTCCAAAAGTTGGGATTGCCATCGGGATCATGATATCAGCGCCTTTTCCTGTTGATGAAAGGATGGGTAAAAGAGCGATAATGGCAACAGCCGAAGTCATCATGGCGGGTCTGACTCGTTTGCTTCCGGCAATCACAACCGCCTCCCGAACCTCCTGAACTGTTTTTGGATTGCGTTCTTCAAATACCTGATGGATGTAGGTTCCCATCAATACGCCATCGTCGGTGGCAATACCAAAAAGGGCGATAAA
Source organism: Prolixibacteraceae bacterium (assembly GCA_019459485.1). Classification (GTDB taxonomy): domain Bacteria; phylum Bacteroidota; class Bacteroidia; order Bacteroidales; family Prolixibacteraceae; genus Aquipluma. Next base: position 11,166 of record JAIBEZ010000096.1, on the reverse strand, counting down.
ACCGACCCATACCGCAACACTCAGATTGATCGTGTGAATTTGAAACATATCACGCATTTCTACTCCGGCGATTGAAAAATTCAGGAACCATGGTTGACTGTATAACCAAAGCATGATAAAACCTCCGGCAAAGGCTACAAACACTCCTGAAAAGTGGATGGAGGAGGCAGTAAAAGTTTTGAACTGAAAATAGAGTAACATAAATACAGCGATCAAACTGATCGGAATCACAATGGCCAACCGTTTGGTCGCGCGGATCTGATTTTCGTAATTTCCGGCAAAAGCATAGCTTACACCAGACTGCAGAACCAGATCGCCCGATGCGATTTTCTCTTTCAGAAATTTTTGCGCGTCTTCCACCACATCGACTTCGGCGCGTCCTTCAATCTTATCGAAAATCACATAACCGTTCAGGAAAGTATTTTCGCTTCGTATCATTTGAGGCCCGCGGGTGTAGGTAATGTCGGCCAGTTCGCCCAGCGGCACCTGAACGCCCGTCATGGAAGGAACCAGAATTTTTTTGATCTCTTCGGGGCTTGAACGCAATTCGCGTGCATAACGCACCCTGATCGGGAAGCGTTCACGCCCTTCAACCGTAGTGGTCAAAGCCATTCCGCCAACGGCAACCTGCAAAATTTCCTGTACATCCTGAACCGTCATTCCGTAGCGGGCAATGGCTGGCCGGTTAAGTTTTATTTCGATATAAGGAGCGCCCACAGCCCGGTCGTAAAAAACAGAAGGCGCTTTGATCGATGGAACTTCCTTTAGTAAGGTTTCCAGTTCAATCCCGGCTTTTTCGATGGTCTCCAGATCAGGACCATACACTTTAAGCCCCATCGGCGCACGCATACCCGTTGACAACATCACCAACCGGGTTTCAATGGGCTGCAAACGTGGCGCGGAAGTCAGCCCCGGAATGTTGGTCACTTTTACAATTTCGTTCCAGATATCGTCCGGCCTTTTAATTTCGGTCCGCCATTGCCTGAAGTTATCGCCATTTTTATCAGGGATCAATTGCTCTTTGGTCAGCTTTTGATATCCATCGCGTTCGCGGTTGTAAGTCGATCCATCCTGAAGAAGGTAACTTCCTTCCTTATCAACCTTAAATTGCATTCGGTGCCCGTTTTCGTCCAGAATAAATTCAGGCAAATAATTGATCGTATTTTCAAACATCTGTACCGGCGCCGGATCCAGGGCAGAATTGATGCGTCCCCATTTTCCCACAGCAATCTCCACTTCAGGAATGGCCGACAATCTCTTGTCGAGTATTTCAACATATTCCTGATTCATTTCAATACCCGCATGTGGCATACTGGTTGGCATCAGTAAAAACGAACCTTCGTTCAGGGCAGGCATAAATTCTTTGCCCAATCCGGGGAATGTTTTATTGAAACTTTGCCATGTATCTGTTTTCTGAATCCCTTCAGGCATAAAACCAAAAACACGGTGAACTCCCTGCCATGCCAGTATTCCGAAAAAGATGGTCGCAATCGGCAAAGCCAAAAATGTCCACTTATTTCGTAACGACCATTCCAGAATTGGCACATAGAAATATACGATCAGGGAGAGAAGTACCAGTACCAGGGCAATGATTGAACCGACAAACAGATAATTGGAGAAATTGCTGATGTGCGCGCCCAGCGGCAACCAGCCAATGGTAAGGTAATATACCGCAAACAAAAGGGTGATGGCGATATTGATCAGATTGGTGAAATGCTTTCGATTCTCCGGCCAGCGCGAAGCCAACAGGTTATTGATCCCAATGGCAGTAAGCGCCAATGCCGGCCAGATTGCCCATATGCTAACAACCAGCAGACCCGCAATAATCAGTATCCAATTAAAAATATTTCGGGTTCTTTTGGTATCTATTCTGAAGTTGAAAAAATAGTAAGCCAGCGTTGGCAATACAATCATTCCCAATATATAGGAGGCCAGCAATGCGAAAGTCTTGGTAAAAGCCAACGGCGTGAAAAGCTTTCCTTCTGCGCCTTCCATAACAAAAACAGGTAGAAAGCTGACAACCGTTGTAGCAAGCGCCACCGTAACTGCGCCACGAACTTCAGAAGTTGCTTCATAAATCACTTGCACAAGGCGTTTCCCACGGGCATTTTCGTTTTCGGGCATTTCAAGGTGCCGGATGATATTTTCCACATCCACAATCCCAATATCCACCATCACGCCAATGGCAATGGCAATTCCTGAAAGGGCGACAATGTTGGCATCCACGCCCATCCATTTCATCGCGATGAAGGTCATCAACACGCCAACCGGTAACAGAAACGATACGATAATGGAAGCGCGGAGATTAAAAATCAGCACGATAATAACTATGATGGAGATGAGAATTTCGTGCGACAAGGCGGATTCCAGAGTCCCGATTGTTTCCTGAATCAAACCGGTACGGTCGTAAAACGGAACAACGGTAACCTTCGAAACGGTGCCATCTGCCAGTGTTTTCGATGGAAGCCCGGTTTCAATTTCGGCGATTTTCTTCTTCACATTGTTGATCACCTCCAACGGATTTGAACCATAGCGGGCAACCACCACTGCGCCAACGGCTTCAACACCATCTTTGTCCAAACCACCGCGGCGGGGAGCAGGGCCGAAAGTGACTTTTGCCACATCGCGAATACGAACCGGCACATTGTCGCGAACCGTGACCACCGCTTCGTTTAAATCATCCAGACTTTTTACATAGCCCAACCCACGGATCACATATTCAACTTTGTTGAGTTCGATGGTCTCCGCTCCAATATCCAGATTGCTTTTGCTCACCGCCTGCATCACGTCCATCACCGAAACGCCAAAAGCTTTCAGTGCGTTGGGATCTACATCTACCTGGTATTCTTTCACATAACCGCCAATGCTGGCAACTTCTGAAACTCCGCTGGCCGATGAAAGTGAATATTTTACGTAAAAGTCCTGAATAGTGCGCAGCTCCTGAGGATCCCAACCACCAGTAGGATTGCCGGTTTTAGGGTCGCGGGCTTCGAGGGTGTACCAGAAAACCTGTCCCAGCGCTGTTGCATCGGGACCAAGCGTAGGTTGCACACCTTGCGGCAAAGTGCCTGAAGGCAGCGAATTGAGTTTTTCAAGAATCCGCGAACGGCTCCAGTAGAACTCGATATCATCGTCAAAAATCAGGTAAATGAACGACATGCCAAACATGGAAGTACTGCGGATGGTTTTCACTCCCGGAATGCCCAGCAATGAACTGCTCAGCGGGTAAGTGATTTGATCCTCAATGTCTTTTGGCGAACGTCCCATCCATTCGGTGGCAACAATTTGTTGGTTGTCGCCAATATCGGGAATGGCATCTACCGGAATCGGATCGCGGGGCAACGCACCTGTATGCCAGTTAAAAGGAGCATATACAGTTCCCAGCAGAATGAAAACGACCAATAGCAGCATCGAAATCATCCGGTGTTCCAGAAAATATTTGAGTATTTTATTAAGCATGGAAATGTTTTGAAAATTTCTTAATTTGAAAATTTGAAGATGTTAGAAGAGGGGACCTCGAAGATCATTTTCAAATCTTCAAATTTCCCCATCTTCAAATTGTTTTCGAATTAACGGTATTTACAACAACCCGGGAGCTTGTCGTAAACCGCATCGGTTGCTTTCACTTTTTCGGTATCGTGACCTGCAGCAGCAACTTTTTTACCAACTTGTTCCATGTTTGTTTTGGCCGGATCGAAGGTTACCGCCAACATTTTGGTTTTTGTACTCCATTCAGCCTTGCTTACGCCATCAAGCTTTGCGGCTTTTTCGATGCGTGCTTTGCACATTTCGCAGTTTCCTGAAACTTTGATTGTTTCTGTTTTTGAAGTTGATGTCTGGGCATAAGAGTTTGAACCCAAAGCGATTGCCATTAAGGCAACTATAATGATTTTTACAGTTTTCATGATGTTATGTATTTGATGTTTTTAAATAAAATAATTTGCAACAAAGGCACTAAGTCACAAAGAAACACCAATGGATTCTTTGTGAAACTTCGAGCCTGTGAGTCTAAAAGACTTAAAGGGAATAAAACATCAAATCAGGAAAACGCAGATTTTGGGCAAGCTTACAGCATTTACCAGTAGATTTTCAGGCGGACTGGCATCTGTTCTGGTAAGATTAGTAGCGGATATTGAATGGAAAGAACTGTTCACGGGTAATGTAAATACCTGCAGAACAGATTGTGAAAATACTTTGAATTCGGAGAACGAAGGCGAATAATTTTGATCTAAAGCGTAAACCGAAACTTCATTGTTGCAGCAACTTGCATCAAGATTATTTTCTGAAGAAGTACAATCATCTATAATTCCTTCCATACCACATGAAGCTAAATGCCCGGTAAGGGATACTTTGGAATCAGCAAACTCACCTCCACAATAATGCATGGATATGGTGAGCTGCATCCCCGAAAGTAGCATGAGCAAAGCAAGTGATATGGATAATAGTTTCTTCATTCGAAAACAACAGTATTGATTAACTGACTATTAAGCGTTCTCATGGAACTCACATGCAATAGATTTCCACTTCGAACTATATTTTCATTTTTTTTTGCGCCGCCACCTTTGAAATCATTTCCAGCATGTTCGTTTCATCTGTCTGTTAAAACGCAAAATATTGAAAAAATGTTCTTCAAAGGTAGGCTTATTTAAATTGGTTGGACAATCCCCACAAATACATTTGGAAATATTAACAAAGCGATTCTTCCCAATTATCCTCTCGGGGCATAGTAAATTACGCAAACTCCCAGCAAGGCGATCGTTGCTCCGATAATGTCAAATTTGTCGGGGATATAGTTGTCCATTTTATAAGCCCACAAAAGCGACATGACGATGAAAAATCCTCCGTAAGTGGCATAAACCCTGGCGAAATTGGAAGTTTGCAAGGTGGCTACAACCCCATAAAAGGCCAAAATCAAACCACCGAGCACTCCATACCATAAAGGTTTGTCTTCTTTGATCCAAAGCCAAACCAAATAACCGCCACCTATTTCGCAAAGACCAGCAAGGACAAATATTGATATTGACTTTAAAACTTCCATTTGGATATTAAATCTGATTGACCTTTAGGATACCTATTTGGCCTTTAGATCAAGTCAGTTGTGGTCATTAATTGTCATTTACTGGCAACTTAATGACTACCAAATGACAATTGAATGACTTCTATGACACAGGGTAATATTACGGATGTTCATTAAAAAATTTAAAGAATCAATTCAGCGGACTTCCAACCGGAATTTCGCATTTGTGAAATGGTTGTCCGTGCGGAGGGTTTAGTTTTGGTGGAGTTCCACTTGCATTTGCTACTGTAGGAGCAGATGGAGTAGGAGCGGGATTTGCCTGCGGATTGTTCAGGCGTGCTGCGTTTTCCAAAGTAGGTGCAGCTCCTGTTTTGATAGCTGTTGCTGCAGGCTTGGCAGGTGCGGCATCAAGCGGACTTCCAACTGCAATGTCACAACGGTGAAAAGGTTGTCCGTGAGCGGGATTTAGTTTAGGTGGTGTTGCCGCTGCATTTACTGCGGATGTTGCAGGCACCGATCTAATAATTGCAGAAGTATCTGGTTGTACAATTGTTTGCGACGCTTGATTTTGTTGTTGAACTTGTGCCGGTTTTGACTCCTTTTTCGCTGGCGTACAGGAAACCATTGTAATTAAGCCAACCGCTGCAAATAATAAAATGGACTTTTTCATTTTAAATTGATTTCGTAAGATTCTCATAGTAATATAATTATCAGATTGAAAATATTGTTTTTCTTTCATTATACCATACAACACCTAAATCAGCTGATTGTTTTTTTTGAATCTACATATATCGTTTCAATTCGGCCATGGTTTTGTTCAAGTTCCGCTCTAATTCGAGCAAATTATTCAGGCTTTCGTAATAAAGTGAAAAATCCATCAGGTATTCGATCAATGAAATTTCACCCTGATCCAGTGCTTTTTTTGATAATTCAGAGCTGTCATACGAGAGCAGGTTTGACCGGTATTCGCTTACGTTTTTCTGTAAGGCGATCGTTTTGGTATGGACGGCTTTAAGATGATTGTAAAACTGAATTTTATTATCGGCAGCGATACTTTCCAGCGCCTGCGAGTTCGCTTCGGCATATTTCACCTTGTTCTTGTTCTCCCACAAAGGGATGGTCAAACCCACCGTTACTCCCTGAAATTGCTGCCCAACCACCGACTCGCTCATGTAACCTGTTTGTAGTTTTGGTAAACTCATCGCCCGGTTTAATCCGGTTTGCTTTTGACCGATCTCGATTTCTTTTTTCAACCAACCGAAGGCCTGATTTTTTTGTTCTGCCAACAAATACCATTGTTCAAAATCATCGGGAAGTTCTGTAATTTGAAATACCTTTCTGGTGAAATCAATTGTTTGCCCACCATTCAAACCGGTAAGTTCGGATAAAAGGGCATTTCGCTCTATTTCAATTGATTCCAATTCCTTGCTGATGTTCAACAGGTTTAATTGCGCTTTGTTGTATTCCAGAATATTGGTTTCGCCCGCTTCAAACTTTTGCTGGTACGATTTGGCAATGCTTTGGGCGTATCCAACCCTTTTTGTTAATTTCTCCTGAAGGGCATTTGCATAAATCAAATCGAAACAAATCAAGCTGGTTTTCAGTCGAATATCCATCAATTGTTTTTCATATTCCAGCTCTTTTTGTTCGTTTTTTAAATCTGAAATTTGGTTTCTAAAACCGTAGGCCGTCGGGAAATCGAAGGTTTGGGAAACGCTGAAATCGGTGCGGGTCCCAATCACAGAAGGACTGCCCCACAAATAGTTAAACGCTACTTCCGGATTTTGCAGAAAGATTCCGGTTTTGTTCCCGATTTTTTCAGCATCCACACTTTTTCTAATTGCAATAAGCGTGGTGTTGTTCTTTTCAACTTCGGCTAAAACCTGATCAACGGTATTCTGAGCGAAAAGATGATAGCTGAAGACCGATATGCTGATGATTAAAATGATTCGTTTCATTTGTTTTCGGTTTTAATGATTCCACGATTATTTAAGATGCTGTAAACGATCGGCACGATGTAAATATTCAACAGGGTTGAAGTCAACAAACCGCCCAGTATTACTTTTGCCATCGGACTTTGAATTTCGTTGCCCGACAAATCGCCCCTGAGCGCCAGCGGAATAAGTGCAAGTGCAGCAGTAAGGGCGGTTATTAATATCGCATTCAGGCGGTCGGCCGAACCTTTTACTACCGTTTCATAAAGCGGAACGCCATGATTTTGCAATCGCTGGTAATTCGAAATCAGCAGAATTCCGTTACGGGTTGCAATTCCGAAAAGAGTAATAAAACCGATAATCGCCGGAATACTCAATACGCCGGAAGTAAAATAAATTGAAAACACACCACCAATTAATGCCAAAGGCAAATTAATCAGGATGATTCCAGCCAGTTTGAAATCTTTAAATTCCTGAAACAAAAGCAGAAAAATTACCAGTATGGCAAGCATTGAAGTAAGCATTAATGTTCGCGATGCTTTTGCTTCGCTTTCAAACTGACCGCCGTATTCAATGCGGTAGCCTTCGGGCAGTTCAATGCTTTTCACTTTATCCTGAATATCCGTCACAACTCCCCGTAAATCGCGTTCGGCGACATTTGCCGAGATCACAATTTTACGCTGAACATTTTCCCTGCCGATTGAACTTGGTCCCGAAACGGAAACAATATCAGCGACTTGTTCCAATGGTACTTTTTTGCCATCATGGGTGTCAATCAGCGCCGAGCGAATGCCGTCAATGGTTTCGGTATAATCCTGATTCAGGCGCAATACCAAATCAAAACTCCGCTGTCCTTCATAAATATCCGAAAGCTTTTCGCCTCCAAAAGCCACATCAATAAATTCATTGAACTGCTCAATGGTGATTCCGTATTGGGCCATCATTTCGCGGTTTGCACGGATCTGAATCTGCGGAACTTCAACCTGCTGGTCAACATTCACATCAACGAGTCCTTCAATATCAATAATCGAATTTTTAACCTCGTTGCCGATTGAAAACATCCTGTTCAGATCGGTACCAAAAAGTTTGATGGCAATGTTTGCCCGTGTACCAGAAAGCATATGATCGATCCGGTGTCCGAGCGGTTGTCCGACAGTGGCTGCAATTCCCGGAATCCGCGCCAATGTTTGCCGAACATCGGCCAGAAACTCTTCCTGAGACCTTTCTTTCAGCAGAAAGTTCACATCAATTTCGGCGCTGTTGGTCGTTTGCGAATGTTCGTCCAGTTCGCCCCTTCCAGTTCTTCGGGCGGTACTTGTTATTTCCGGAAGAGCTAACAATTCAGTTTCTACCAGATTGCCAATCCGGTTGCTTTCTTCCAGAGAAGTGCCGGGTTTGGTGACTACCGATAAGGTGAGGGAACCTTCGTTAAATTCAGGCAAAAAACTACGTCCCATGGTCGAAAATGCCAGCAAAGAGATTACGAATAGTATAAGTGTAGCGCCGATTACCACTTTTTTGTGATTCAACGACCAGATTAATGATTGTTCGTAGTAGAAAGACAATTTCCGGACAAGCCATTTTTCCTTTTCATTTTTGGCCAGGTATTTATCGTCGGTAAGCAGCATTTTGGCCAGCAAAGGCGTTAAAGTCATTGCAACAATGAGCGAGACAAACAGCGAAACAACAAATGAAATCCCGAGCGGTTGCAGCATCCTGCCTTCCATTCCGGAAAGGAAAAAAAGCGGCAGAAAAGCCACCATGATTATGAGGGTTGCATTTAAGATGGACGCCCTGATTTCTTTCGATGCTTCGAACACAACTGTAAAAGATGATTGCCGTTCTGCTATTGGTTTTTGCCTGTTTTGCCGAAGCCGTTTATAGACATTTTCAACGTCAATAATGGCATCATCCACCAAAGAACCGATGGCAATGGCCATACCTCCCAAACTCATGGTGTTGATGGTTATGCCCATCATTTTCATCACCAGTATGGCACCCAGCAACGACAAGGGTATTGCCAAAAGAGAGATCAGCGTGGTACGGAAACTTCCCAGAAACAGGAAAAGGATGATGACGACAAAAATGCCGCCTTCCATCAAAGCGTTTCGCACATTGCTGACCGATGTTTCAATGAAATCAGCCTGACGGAAAATTTTTGTGTCCAGTTTTACATCCGGAGGAAGTGTTTTTTGCAATACGGCAAGCTGCTCTTCAATTCGTTTGGTAACAACCAGCGTGTTTGCATTCGGTTGTTTCGAAATGGAGATAATCACAGCAGGTTTTGCATTTTCAGAAGCATGACCCATCTTTACCGCGCTTCCAATCGTTACTTCAGCAACATCGCTTATTCTTACCGGTTTTCCATTGATTGATTTGATGTAGGTATTTTCCAGATCTTCAGGGTTGGAAGTTCTGGCAATTCCGCGTACCACATATTCATTGCCGTATTGCCGCACAACACCACCCGTCGAATTTTGGCTAATACCCTTGCAAACATCGGCCAGCTCGGTCATAGAAACCTGGTAGTAATTCATCTTTTGAGCGTTGGCCAAAACCTGGTACTGTTTGTAATCACCGCCAATAATGGTGACTTGCGAAACCCCACCGGTAGCGAGTATCAAAGGTTTTACATTCCAGTCGGCAATGGTCCGAAGTTCCATCATACTGGTGCTGTCAGCCTGCATCCCGATGAAAAATATTTCGCCCATAACGCTTGATTGCGGAGCCAATACGGGCTGCCCAACTCCCAAAGGCATGTTTGATGAAATACTGATGAGTTTTTCACTCACAATCTGGCGAGCCTTGAATATGTCAGTACCCCAGTCGAATTCGACCCAGACGAATGAAAAACCCTGTGATGAGGCTGAACGCACCCGGCGAACATCCGTCGCACCGTTTACCGAAGTTTCAATTGGGAATGTGACCAACCGTTCAACTTCTTCCGAAGCCATTCCGTGGGCATCGGTCATTACCACAACTGTTGGGGCTGTCAGATCAGGAAATACATCCACATCCATATTGCTGGCCGTTCTCGTCCCGACAACCACCAGCACCAGCGAACAGAGCAAAATGAAATATTTGTTGTTCAGCGAAAATTTTATGATATTATTTAGCACTTGATAAATTTTGAATTTTTGAATTATAATTTTCGAATCAAAAAAAATGTGAATTGCCAATGCTTTTAATTTGGAATTCAACATTCATCATTCAACATTTTTCAGTGTACGTGTCCTGAATGAGCATCCAATGTGCCTGTTGCCTGAGCCAACTTGATGAAAATAGCACCGTTGCTTACGATGCGTTCGCTTGCAGTTATTCCTTGCAAAATTTCAGTTTTCACGCCATCGGTTGCGCCAATTTTCACCTCCCGTTTTTCAAAAAGTTCAGGAGTAATCTGAGCATAAACAAAGAAAATACCTTGTTCTTCAAGCAATGCAGCATTTGGAACAGTCAAAGCCTGTGCGTTTGTCAGGGTTTTCAGATAGATTTCAACGAATCCGCCGGAAACAAAACTTCCGGTATTGTCAATCTGTAAACTTATCGGAATCAGGTAATTGTCGTCGTTGGTTGTTTTTGCGAACGACATTACTTTGCCATTTAACTGTTCGAGTGTGTAGGTCTGGTTATCGTGCAGGGTGCGGATATTTGCGTCCTGAATAGACACTAAAACCGGGGCATATTTTTGCTGAACTTCGGCGCGAAGCACAAGCGTTTTGTTTTGCGAGATCGTTACAATTGGCTGACCTGCTTCAACATACTGTCCGTTTTGCAAGAAAAGCTGTTTGATAAAGCCACTCATCGGGCTGGCAACACGTTGTCCTGCCGGACTAAAGTTTTTATTGAGGTTGTCATAAATTGCCATTGTATTATCGTACTGATTTTTAGCATTCAGCAAGTCTTTTTCCGAGACAATTTTGTCCTTGGCAAGTTCCTTTGATCTTTCGTAATCTGATTTGGCTTTTTCGAAGTTGTTTTTAGATTCTGAATAGCGTACCGCGGAATTATTATCGGCTAAACTGCTGCCTGATATGGTGAATAAAACCTGTCCTTTCGAAACGCTTTTTCCTTCCAGAACGTTGTCAGCCGAAATAACCACAATTCCACTTGCTTTTGCCGAAACAATCACTTCATCACCCTGCGCAGATTGAACCTGTGCGGTGGTTTTGATAATCTGACCAAACGGCTCGTTACGGGGGAAATCAGTGGCAAAAT
>JAIBEZ010000092.1 GCA_019459485.1 Prolixibacteraceae bacterium | reverse complement strand
TGAGGAATGGCTCCCTTTGCTTATTACTTTATCAAGATCTTCAATCTCAGATTTGCTTAGTTTGATTGTGTAAAGTACCATAGTTTTTCTAGCAAAGCTACACAATTAAACCGTCATATCAAAACTAACTTAACACTAGTAATACTCCACTAGTGGTAATGCTGTTCATAGCCTTTTTGTACTCAATGGCGCTTTCTGGTTTGCTCAATAATAAATCTTTCAACTCGGTTCTGTTTATCTCCTTGCCATTTAGGTAGGCAAACTTTTTTTTAAGCATGATTTGATCATCGTTTTGTTGTATGTTATTTAAAGAATTACCTGATCTATTTATCGCAACCGATCTTAGAGTCGGTTCGTCGGGATAAATTGGATCCTTAAACCTATTTTGATCTGGTTTCATTTTGGATGTTTGTGATTTTGGGTCATTTTTTTGGATAGATCGAGCTGGTTGATTTACTTCTGTTTCTTTTTTATTTGCCTCCGGTTCTTTCAATTGTGCTAATTTCTGTTTAGCCAGTTCTGTATATTTGCTATCGGGATAGTTAAGAATGAATTGCTTATAAACATTCCAAGAGTTTGCGGATTGAACTCTTTCCCATTCTTTTTTCGATTGACTAAAAACTGAAATAATACAGAGTAAATAAATTACTCCTAAAACGAATAGTTTTTTCATAATGCATTTAATTTGGGTTGTTGAAAAGTTATTATTGAAAGTTTTCCAGGCAGGTTTCAAACCTAAGGGGAAAACTTACTCCACTTTATTTGGTAATAATGATTTGGTCGATGTAGCATATTCCTCGCCAACCCCCATAAGCATTGAAGTGCCACTTAAGTATATGATTGCCTGCTGTTACAGGCGAGATACCCTGGCGCCAACCGGAACCGTCATCAGGATAACTTGCAATCATTACATTATCAATATAAAAATCAATTGAAGCCCCGGATTCAATCTTATAATAAAAGCTTATTTGCCCTGAACTGGAGAGATAAGTTGAGTAAATCGCATCACATCCTTGATTAGCTAATGATTTGAACGAAAAACTTCCTTCAAACGCTGAAGCATTACTTACCGTAAATGGACCAGACCAACCTACTGGTGTCATACCACTTTCGAAACTCGTATAATACTGTGCATCAGAAGTTGTAAAAATCCTTTGTTCTCCGTACCCTGTGCCAATTTCGTTGGTGGCATAAGCCTTTAAATAATAGGTCGTTCCCGGGCATGCTTTCGCAATGGCAGCACTAAATGATGAGGTTGTTGCAGTACTCGTTGTTTTTTCATTGGCAATGGTAGGATTAGGGGATTCACTCCAGCAAATCCCTCTTCCTGAAATCGTTCCACCACCTGCTGAAGTGATGTTCCCTCCCGAAACAGCACCCATGGCAGAGATATCGGTAATGGCTTTTGTGGTTAGAACAGGCAATGTTTTTTCAGTAGCAAAAGTTACCATGTTGCCGTAACCTGTTCCGGCGCTATTGGTAGCGTATGCTCTTGCGTAATAGGTTCCAGGTATCAATCCGGAAATTTGACTTTGAAATTCTCCAGTGCCTGCTCCATCACTTGTTTTGCTGTCAGAGATGGTTGGGTTTTGATGGTCGCTCCAACAAACACCACGTGCTGTAACTTCTCCACCGCCTGTAGCCGTTACACTTCCACCCGATGTAACCGCATTGGCTGTAATATTTGTTACAGCTGCTGTAATTGTGGTTGGAAAAACTACATTCAGGATGGTTTTAAATGTAACCTGATTACCATAGGCTGTTCCGGCGCTGTTGGTGGCATAAGCTCTCAAGTAATAAGTAGTATTCGACTCCAGATTTATAATTGTGCTTGTGAATGTTCCAATGCCTTTGCCTTCAACCGTTTTGCTGTCAGCAATTGTTGGATTTTGATTGATTCCCCAACATACTCCGTGGGCTGTAATATCAGTAAATCCGGTTGCAATAATGTTTCCGCCTGATTTCGCTCCGGTTTGAAGAACATCTGTAACAGCGCTTGTCGTTACCAAGGGCAAGGCATAACCGGGTTCACCCCAGTTGGGCAGTCCATTGTCAAGTCTCAATGTTTGGCCGTTAATCCCTTTTGAAAGCAATCCCCAGCTTATACCATTGTTGAAAAGAATATCTCCCGGCTGCGGGGCGCCTGAAATTGTGAGCCCGTTGCCAGCTTTATTGGCGTATAATGAATAGGGTACCGAGAGTAATTGAGATGTTCCCATTTCAGAAAAAGAGCCATTGTTATTGGCGTCTAATTCAATTTTAACGAAAAAACTTCCACTTCCCCAGTCGATGGTTGAGAATATACCTGAAACGATTGTTCCACTGCCAATTTCAAGGTTGACCAATCCAAACGCATTTGTTTGAGCAGTATGTTTTTCAGAATAAACAACTGAACCGGTTGCAATGGTCTGTAAAATTGAAATTCGGAAGCCTACGTTTTTACTGACAACGATTTGTCCGGCATTGTCACGGACAACTGCCTGATATTTAAATGCATTTGGTGTTTGAGCGATCAATGGTTCAGCCATTAAGCTTAAACAAATTAGGATTGTTAATAATTTTTTCATTGGACTATCGGTTTGAGGGTTAATTGATTTTGATGATTTTGAATGATTTTAGTGTTTTCTGATTGCTGGCATATACATTCAAAATGTATGTACTACCCGCAACGTCAATCAGATCGATTTGTGATTTTACAGCGGTTATTTTTCCATTTTTCAAACATTTTCCATTCGAATCAAACAGTTGGTAGGAATAGTCTTTGTTATCTTTTTGCAGAATTTCAAGGTTTATGAAATCAGTTGCCGGATTGGGAAACAGATTAATAGTTACCCCGTTTTCAGTAAAATCGACGACTGTATTAATTTCATAAACACCTTGCTGAAAACCTTGTGTTAGCTTATTGTCGGAATTGACGAATGTTTCAGGAATACATTCTCCAATCGTCCAGCTAACCGAGTTGTTTCCGTTTGCATAAAAGCTACCAGACGTGGCAATCACGGCCGGTTCCAGGCTTTGGCTATAAACTATTTCAAAGCCAAGGGCCATAAATAAAATCAGTGGGATTTTTTTCATATTCTTTAACTTGGGTAATTTTGGTTTTTTTTCATACAATTTGTTGACCTGATTCCGGTCAGAAAAATCGCAATAAAAGGTAGTGAAAATTTTATAAAAATGCAAGTTTAATTTCTTGTATATCTTTGTATATAAGAGTGTTGTATTTTATTAATATAAAAATGCGCTTTGGTTTATTCTAAAAGCATCTAATATTTTATAATTGCAAATAAATGTTCTTCAATAAAATACTTCCAATATTTTATAAATATTTATAGAAAAAAATATGTTAGAATAATTTGAACTGAGATTTTCAATAATATTGCTTCAGAAAAGTCTTTATTTGCGAAATCCAAGCCAGTTAAGGTTTTCAAACGGATGGCGTGCCCCTTATTCAGAATCAATATAAATTACTCCGGAAACTGTTATTATAGAAACCTTTTAATTCCAGATTCTGTTATCTTGGTGAAAACTAAAAATCATTGTTTAACCAAAAAGATAACTAAAATGAGTTTTACATTACCCGCATTACCCTATGCAATTGATGCCCTTGAACCTTTTATCAGTGCCCGTACACTGGAGTTTCATCATGGCAAACACCATCAGGCTTACGTTACCAATCTGAATAACCTGATTGTTGGAACTGAATTCGAAAATGCCGATCTGGAAACCATCATCAAAAAATCGGAAGGTGGAATTTTTAACAACGGCGCACAGGTTTTTAACCACACTTTTTACTTCGAACAATTGTCAGCAACTCCGGCAACCGAACCTTCGGGAGCATTAAAAGCTGCCATCGAAACTACTTTCGATTCGCTCGACGCGTTTAAAGAAGCATTCAACAAAGCGGCAGTTACTCAATTTGGCTCAGGCTGGGCATGGTTGGTGAAAGATGCCGCCGGAAAACTGAGCATCGTGCAAACCAGCAATGCCGGATGTCCGGTTCGCGATGGTTTGACTCCGCTGTTAACCTGCGACGTTTGGGAACATGCCTATTACCTCGACAAACAGAATCTTCGCCCGGCTTATGTAGCTGATTTCTGGAAAGTACTGGACTGGAAAGTAGTTGAAGGAAGATTTTAATTAACGAATAACGATCGATGATTAACGATTAACGAAGTAAAACATCACCAATCGTTGATCGTTAATCTCTAATCGTTAATTTTGGATCTTCATATATTTCTTAAAATCTTAAATTCGATAAAAATGAGTGTTGAAAAAGTATTGGCAGTGATGTCTGCTTCAGACAAACCATTGACGGCCGGTAAAATTGCAGAATTGGCCGGATTGGATAAAAAGGTGGTTGAAAAGGCCATGAATGAATTGAAAAAACAGGAAAAAATTGTTTCTCCAATTCGCTGTGCCTGGGAAGTGAAAAAATAATTCTGACAGGAAAACAAGTAAAAGGCCGCAGTTCTGAAGAATTTGCGGCCTTTTACGTTTGTGTTTTATTTCCGACGGATATTCAATTATCTTTAAATTTTAACAATACGGGTTTATATCATCAATTAAAACTCCATGAAACTCCTCCATACCTCCGACTGGCACCTCGGCAAACGACTCGAAGATTTTTCGAGAATCGAAGAACAACAGGCTGTTTTGCAGGAAATCTGCGAAATTGCTGATCGCGAACAGGTTGATGCTGTTCTGGTTGCGGGCGATTTGTTCGATACCTTCAATCCACCAACCGAAGCGGTTGATCTTTTTTACCGCACCCTAAAACGGCTGACAAATAATGGGAAACGACCCGTAATCGCCATTGCAGGCAACCACGATTCGCCCGATCGTATTGAGGCGCCCGATCCGCTGGCCCGCGAATGCGGAATTATTTTCGCCGGGTATCCAAATTCTGTTGTTCCAGAGTTTGAGCTGGAATCGGGACTGAAAGTTCTGCGCAGTGAAGAAGGTTTTTTGGAATTGCAAATTCCGGGTATTTCCGTTCCTTTGCGTCTGTTGCTAACTCCGTATGCCAACGAATTCAGGTTGAAAACCTATCTGGGACAGGAAAACAGCGAGGATGAACTCAGGACTGTACTTCAGGAAAGATGGAAGGAACTGGCAACAAAATATTGCGATGCGAATGGTGTAAACTTGCTGGTTACACACCTTTTCGTCGTAAAAAAGGGAGATCCGCTGCCCGAAGAACCTGCAGATGAAAAGCCAATTTTACATGTTGGTGGTGCACAAGTGATTTATACCGAGAACATTCCAAATCAAATTCAATATACCGCAATTGGTCATTTACACCGGATGCATCGTGTTGATTCAAAACCTTGTCCGGTTTATTACAGCGGCAGTCCGTTGTCGTACAGTTTTGCCGAGGCGAATCAGCAAAAATATGTAATACTGATCGATACAGAACCCGGTAAAGTTGCTACGGTTCAGGAGCTTGAACTCACCAAAGGCAAAAAACTGCTTCGGAAACGCGCTGAAGGCATTGAAGAGGCATTGTGGTGGCTTACCGAAAACCAGGAAAGTTTGGTAGAACTGACGATGGTGACCGACACTTATCTCACTGCTCAGGAGCGGAAACGGCTTAGCAGCGCACACAACGGCATTGTCACCATTATTCCTGAAGTGAAAAATGTTGTTGGGTTATCATCAGGTACTAAAAAAGGCATTGACCTCACCAAAAATATGGAGGAACTTTTTAGAGATTATTTCAGGCATGCAAAAGGGCAGGAGCCCAATGCAGAATTGATGTCGCTGTTCACCGAACTATTAGCGGTGGAGGAAGAGGATTAACCACAGAAGAATATAAAAAATAATCAATTTGTGTTGAAATCGTAGTCTATGATACCAATAAAGCTCACCATACAAGGTTTGTACTCTTATCAGGAGAAGCAAACCATCGACTTTACAAAGCTGACGGAGGCCAATCTGTTTGGCATTTTTGGTTCGGTGGGAAGTGGAAAATCCAGCATTCTGGAAGCCATTACTTTTGCTTTGTACGGCGAGACCGATCGTTTGAATTCCAGAGACAGCCGCAGTTACAACATGATGAACCTGAAGTCGAACGACTTGCTGATTGAGTTTATTTTTGAAACCGGAAAAGATCAAACCTCATATCAGGCAGTGGTGAAAGGTCGGCGTAACACGAAAAAGTTCGAGGAAGTTAAAACGCTGGAACGCTCGGCCTACCGAAATGAAGGCGGCAACTGGATTCCAATTGAACCGGAATTACTGGGAAGGGCAATTGGCCTGAGTTACGACAATTTTAAACGGACCATCATCATTCCGCAGGGACAGTTTCAGGAATTTCTGCAATTGGGAAACAAAGACCGAACTCAAATGATGAAGGAACTTTTCAATCTGGAGAAGTTCGAATTGTACTACAAAGTGGTTTCGCTCGAAAACAAAAATAATTCGCAGAAGGAAAATCTGGATGGACAATTGAAGCAGCTTGGAGCCATCGATTCGGAGCAGATCAAATTGTACGAAGAGCAATTGACTCAACTTAGAATCGAAATCGGGCAATTGTCGAAAAGTCAGACTGACCAGCAAAATCAAGAATCGGAATGGAAAAAATTGCAGGAGTTGTCCAGAAAACTGCAAGATATTCAGCAGAAATTGAAGTTAATGAAAGATCGGGAACCCGAATTTGTCGTACTTGAAAAAACAATCCTGAATTACGAACAGTGCCTGATTCAGTTTAAAAGTCACTTGGATGCGTTGGCTCAAAGTGACAAAAAAATCGTTCAAAAAACTGAGTTGATTGAAAAGGAATCGGTCAGTTTAAAAGCGGCTGAAGCGGAGATTGCTCAATCGCAAAAGGAATTTGCTGCGCTCAAAGAAGCATACGACCGGCGCGATTTATTGAAGCAGCAAGCAGATGAACTGGTAAAAGTGGCTCGTTTGAATATTTTGCAAACGGCTGTTCTGACTGATCAGGAGCGAATTACGAAAGGCGAACTCATTCTGGTAAGTACAGTTGCATCGCTTGAAAAACTGAAAAAGGAAAAGGAAATGCTGGGAGTTTTTCTTAAAACAGAAAAAGCCAAACTTCCTGATTTGGCCATGCTTTCGCAGGTAAAAATTTGGCACAACGAAAATAAAAACCTGAATAAGCAACTTTCTGAAAATAAAGCGGAGGTTGAGAAATTTCAAAAGGAAATTCAGTCCATTACTGATTCGTTAAAAGCTCGTTTTGCTGAACCGATTTTTGCAGGTATGCCTGCTGAAGTTGATGTTGCTGCCGGAATTCAGTTTCTGAAAGAAAAAACAGAACAATTGAAACAGCAAATTGCGGCACTCGATCTGGAAATGGAGCATTACCGGGTTCAGTCGAAACTCGAAGAGTATGCGGTGAATTTGCACGATGGCGAAGCTTGTCCGTTGTGTGGTTCGGTGCAACATCCGGCAGTTTTCAGCGCTGTCAGTGTGGCCGGAGCTTTATCGGAAGCACAGAAACTGAAGGCCGGGAAGGAAAAGGAAATCACTTTGGCCAACGAACACATCAATCAATTGAACGATTCGGGTAACCGCTTAAAATTTAATTCGGATCAACGGAACGGATTGTGGATAAAACAGAAGGAGCTTGACCTAAAAGTGGGCAATCATGCTGCTCTTTTTGAGTGGGTTGATTACAAGGATGAAGCTCTCGTCAATCAGGCTTTCACTGCTGCCGAAGTTCTCCAAAAATCCTTCGCCGCAAAGGAAAAGGAACTTGAAAAAGTTTCTGCTGATTTGGAAAAGGAAGCATTGAACAAAGAGAAATTTCAG
Source organism: Prolixibacteraceae bacterium (assembly GCA_019459485.1). Taxonomy (GTDB): domain Bacteria; phylum Bacteroidota; class Bacteroidia; order Bacteroidales; family Prolixibacteraceae; genus Aquipluma. The sequence goes on along the minus strand of JAIBEZ010000092.1, from coordinate 27,968 downwards.
GCTGAAATTGAGAAAATAAAAACTTCGCTGATTGTTGCGCAAACCGAAATCAAAACGCTTTCGGAACAAATCAGGCAAATAAATACTGCGGATTACCGGACAAAAACTGCTGCGGAAATTGAAACAGAAAGACTGTCGCTTTTACAAAACCATGCTGCATTGGAAAAGCAGTTCAATGAGCTGACGAATAAACTCACAGAACTTCGGAAAAGAAAAGATACCGTCAGCGGCAGCCTGGAAGCCAACCGGAAAGAACTTTTTCAGGAACGGGAAGCGAATTCAGCAATCCAAAATGAACTGACCTACCGCCTGCAAAAAAGCAGTTACGCCAACGTCGAAGAGATCAAACAGATTCTGGCACAGGTGATTAATCTGGAGCTTCAGAAACAAAAGTTGACCGATTTCAGGCAGCAACTGATGTTGTTGCAGAATCAACTTGCCCAAACCCAAAACGACATCGGGAACCGTGCTTATGACAGTGAAGCGCACTCGAAATTGATAGTGGAAATTTCAGCAATGGGTGAAATCCTGAATCATAAAAATCAGGAATTGGGGAAAGTGGAGCAATTGCTCAAAAAGCTGAAAAGCGATATTGAAAGCCAGGCACAACTTCGAAAAGAGATTGAAAATCTGGAATTGCGGGCCGAAAATATCAAAACCATGAAGTCGCTATTCAAGGCCAGCGGTTTTGTGAACTACATTTCGTCGGTGTATTTGCAGAATTTATGCAATGCGGCCAACGACCGGTTTTTTCAACTTACACGTCAAAAGCTGAGCCTCGAAATTACCGATGATAATAATTTTTTGGTGCGCGACTTCATGAATGGTGGCAAAGTTCGCAGCGTGAAAACACTTTCAGGAGGACAAACTTTTCAGGCCGCGTTGAGCCTGGCTTTGGCCCTGGCTGATAATATTCAGAAAATTACCGATTCAAACCAGAATTTCTTTTTTCTTGATGAAGGATTTGGCTCGCTTGATAAAGATTCGCTGTCGGTGGTTTTCGATACATTGAAATCCTTAAGAAAAGAGAACCGGATAGTTGGTGTGATTTCGCACGTAGAGGAAATGCAGCAGGAAATTGATACGCATTTACGAATTGAAAATCATGAGGAAACAGGTAGCCGGATTTGGAGAAGCTGGGGTGGATAGTGATCAGTCTCAGTTCCCAGTAAGTACCATAGAGACAGTACATGTCGTGTCTTCTTCGTCTTATGATGACTATACGATGGGTGCCTGATATGGCAATTCAAAGAAAAAAGTTGAACCTTTGCCCAATTCTGAATTCACAATCAACGAACCGCCAAGTTGTTCGACGTAAGCTTTTGAAATGGCAAGCCCCAGCCCGACACCTTCATATTTTCTGGTAAGTCCTTGATCGGCCTGCATGAATCGTTCAAAAATAAGTTCTTTGTGTTCCGGCGAGATTCCTGAACCTGTGTCAGTTACATAAAATTCAATTCCGGTTTCTTTGTGATTATACCCAAAAACGATTGAACCTTCAGTAGTGAATTTTATTGCATTCTTGATTAGATAAGTCAATATTTGGTTCAATTTGGTACTGTCGGTTTCAATAGTGCATTCATCTTCAGAAAGGTCGCAATGATAATCAACTTGTATATTTTTATCGATTCCCAAGGGCAGAAAAAACAAATGCAATTCATGAAGCATCTTGTTAATGTTGGTTTTCCTGATTCTTAAGGTTGTTTCTCCTGCTTCAATTCTCGAAATATCAATCAAATCACTGATAATATTGAGCATCCGATGTAGGTTAACCTCGATGATTCCAATAAATTCTTGTTGGTTTTCAGGAGAAAGATCAGGTTCTTTTATAAGTTCTGCAAATCCCAGAATTCCATTCATCGGCGTTCTTATTTCGTGGCTAAGATTGGCAAGGAAGGCCGATTTTAAGCGATCGCTTTCCTCTGCTTTTTCCTTGGCCATGATCAAATCAGCTTCTCTTTTTTTCTTTTCAGTAACATCTTCGATGTATCCTTCCATAAATTGTATCTCCCCGATTTCGTCAAAAATGCAGCTTCCACGATCCCAAACCCACTTAATTTCTCCTGAAGCGGTTCTGATGGGATATTCTTCTATGAAAACTGATTTTTCTTTCATCACTTTTTGCCATTTCTCCCAAATGAGTTGTCTGTATTCAGGAAGAATGAGTTCGTTGAATGAAATAACTTTGTTCCCTAAAAAATCGCCAGGTAGGTAACCGGTAATACGAATGCATGGTTCACTTATAAATTCCATGGTATAATTTTCGTCCAGGGCGCAGCGGTAAACCATTCCCGGTAGGTTTCCGATCAGGTTCGAGAGGGTTAGTTCTTTTTTTATCAATTCTTTTTCCGCTTTTTCTCTATGTGTTATTTCTTTTTTTAGTAGAATATTTTTATGAATACTTCGTCTTGAAACGATTGTAAGAAACAAAATAAAGAATACCAGCAATGAGGATTGGAGAATGTCAAATAGAATCCTTTTTTTTAGAGATGCAGCATTGTAATCCATCCCGAAAACAGCGATAACTTGCCCTGTTTCAATATCTTTTATTGGAACTTCAGCACTGACCCAAGTTCCCCAACGGTCGGTTATCGGTTCTGTGACCAAAGCTTTGCCATCTTCAAATGGTTTTTTATCTATTGGCTGTGCCTCAGTGAATTCCTGACCAGGAGGCGAATAGTCTGGTGAAGTTACTGGTTCCGAGTCAATGATAAAATATAGCTTATCATTTCGTTGGAGGTATATGTAGGCAAATCGGGCATTGTTGTTTATATGGGTAATCTGAAGGAGCGTGTTTTTAAGTTTCTGATAGTCGGGGTTCAACAGATCTTCCGGTTTTCCTTCAAATGTTTTTAAGTGATCCAGATGCAAACTGGCTTCAATCGACTTCGCAACCTGTAAGATCTTCTCATTCTCCTGTTTATAGGTATTATTCCAAATTAGAACAACATATATGCTTCCTGAAATTAATAATGTAAGGATGATTAGTATTTCCTTAACAGATAATTTCATCAGGAAGAGCTTGTATTTCATATATGTCTTGTTATCAGTCATTTATTTAATTGCAATCAAATAAATGGGTTAGCTTTTAAGAGAATTAAAAATAAACCATTTTTGTCAGGATGACTATCAAAGGAATGAAAAAATAGAAGAATTCGAAGAAGAATTTGACACGTAAAAGGAGTGAGTTATAAATATTTTACTCTCTGTTATTTAACGATCTCATCTTAAGGGCTATAACTTCTTGGCGTTTAATTTAAATTCTTGAATTTTTTACAGCATGGAAACGCTGGTCTTTCTGTTTATCAACCATTTTGCTGCGTTTGTACTAAACAAAAAAGCCGCTCTTCCTTCGAAGTAGCGGCTTTTTAAAATGGTATTCTGATTTGTTTTATTTTTTCCAGAGTTTTTCCATTTCTTCCAGTGTTTTTCCTTTGGTTTCAGGAACATATTTAATCATGAACCAAGCGGCAAGCAGTCCCATCACGCCATAAATCCAATAGGCAAAACCATTATGGAATGTGTTTACCAGGAATGTGCTTTTATTCATCAAAGGGAATGTCCATGAAACGAGATAGTTCGAAATCCATTGTGCCGCAACTGCCACCGCCATTGCACGACCACGAATGCGGTTCGGGAAAATCTCGGAAAGAAGAACCCAAACCACAGGTCCCCAACTTACTGCAAAACAAGCTACATATCCGAGCATATAAATTAGCGCTCCAATTCCAACCTGTTGGAAAAAGAATGAAAAACCAAGAGCAAACATGAAAAATGCCATGCCGAGTGCTCCAATAATCATGAGCGGTTTGCGACCAAATTTATCGACGGTCATAATAGCAACAACCGTAAACGAAAGGTTAATAACGCCTACAATAATAGTTTGAAGTAAAGCTGTATCGGTTCCGGAGCCCATGTTTTTGAAAATTTCAGGGGCATAATAAAGGACTACGTTTATACCTACAAATTGTTGAAATGCTGAAAGTAAAATACCAACTACCACAATGAAAAATCCAAAAGAAAATAATTTTCCTGAAGTTGTTGAGACTGTTAGTTTTATATCTGCAAGCACTTTGGCTCCTAGCTTTGGTCCGTTAATTTTTTCCAGTACACTAAGTGCTTTACTGTCTTGTCCTTTAAGTACCATGTAACGTGGGGTTTCTGGTACAAAAAACAGAAGGATCAGGAATAAGGCTGCTGGGATCATTTCAGAACCAAACATGTAACGCCATCCTAATGAATTTAGCCAAGTGTCATCACCTTGTTTCGCAATGGCATAATTTACAAAGTAAACGATTAACATACCGAAAATGATCGCGAACTGGTTGAATGAAACTAATTTGCCTCGACTTTCGGCAGGCGAAATTTCAGCGATATACATTGGCGATAACATGGATGCCAATCCGACTCCTATACCACCAATAATCCGGTAAATAATGAAATGCCAGTAAAAAGTATGGTCGCCTTGTCCAAATGGACGGAAAAACATTTCAGGGAACATTGATCCCAAAGCTGAAATAAAGAATAAAACGGCGGCCAGAATAAGTCCATTTTTGCGACCTAACTTTAAACTGACTATGCCACCAGAGATACCCCCAATAATACAGCCAATCAGTGCACTCGAAACGATAAATCCAAGCTGCGAATTTGCTGCGGTTTCACTTAAACCCATAGGTTGGATGAAAAAGGCATCGAGCGACCCAACGGTACCCGAAATTACCGCTGTGTCATATCCAAAAAGTAGTCCACCTAGGGTTGCTACAATTGTGATAGCGATGATGAAAAAATTGTTTTGTTTCATTCGTTAAGTTTTGTTTTAGTGATCTATACTAATTTTAGTAGTTCGAAAAGTTAATTGTTCCAAACACAAATTTGAAGGATAAATCAAAGATAAGTTTAATTGGTCTATAAATAGAATAACCCGATTCGAAAGCTAATGCCTCAAATCGGGTTTTTTTGTATTATATGTTATTCACTTCAGTGCTATGCTTCATCGGATTAAATGTAGCAATTAATAAGTTGTTCCAACATTTCCTGTTTGCCGCTTATTTGTTTTGGTTCGCCAACTTCTTTGGCAACGTTGTACAGATCAACCAAATTTAATTTTCCAGCTTCGTACTCTTTTCCTTTTCCGGAATCGAATGAAGCATAACGATTAGCTTTCAGTTTCAGATAATCCGAATCTTTCAGCAATTTGTCGGCAATAACCAACGAACGGGCAAAAACGTCCATTCCTGAAACATGAGCGATGAAAATATCCTCCAAATCGGTTGAGTTACGACGGGTTTTTGCATCGAAGTTGATACCACCGGTTGTAAATCCGCCAGCCTGAATAATTTCGATCATGGCTTCGGTTACTTCGTAAATATTGGTTGGGAATTCGTCGGTATCCCATCCGTTTTGGTAGTCACCTTTGTTGGCGTCAATCGAACCAAACATACCAGTGTCGCGGGCTACGCGCAATTCGTGCGCAAAAGTATGACCCGCCAAAGTTGCGTGGTTCACTTCAACATTCATTTTAAAATCATTTTCCAAACCATGAGCTTTCAGGAATCCAACAACAGTCTGAGTATCGAAATCGTACTGATGTTTCATTGGTTCCATTGGTTTTGGCTCAATCAGGAAACTTCCTTTGAATCCCAAAGAACGGGCGTGATCGCGGGCAGCAGTAAGAAATTTGCCCATGTGATCCAATTCGCGTTTGGTATCGGTGTTGTGCAGGCTCATGTAACCTTCGCGTCCCCCCCAGAAAACGTAGTTGCTTCCGCCCAAAGCGATGGTAGCTTCCATGGCATTTTTAACCTGAACAGCAGCATTGGCCAATACATTGAAATCAGGATTGGTTGAAGCGCCGTTCATGTAACGAGGATCGCTGAATACGTTTGCAGTACCCCAAAGCAATTTGATGCCTGTAGCTGCCTGACGTTCTTTGGCGAAGTCGATCATATTGGCCAAACGTTTTTCGATTTCGAAAACCGATCCGTCACCAACAACGTCGGTATCGTGGAAACAGTAAAAAGGAGCGCCGATTTTGCTGATGAATTCGAAAGCTGCATCCATTTTTTCTTTGGCCGTAGTCATAGGGTCAGCAGCACCAACCCATGGGAACTTCTGTGTTCCTGGGCCGAATGGATCACCACCGTCGCCGCAGAACGTATGCCAGTAAGCAACTGCAAAACGAAGATATTCCTTCATTGTTTTGCCCAAAACTACCTGATTGGCATCGTAGTATTTAAATGCCAACGGATTTTTCGACTGTGGTCCCTCGTATTTGATTTGATCAATACCTGGGAAATACTCTTTGTTTCCTTTAAAAGCTGTCATTGTGTTTTGTATTAGTCCTTCCGGAGAAGGAGTTGTTAATAATTAAAAATTTTAATATCGAATAAGGAACAAGAAATAAGGAATGTTGAACGGAGTACTTCGATGTTTCTTATTTCTTGTTCAGTATTTCTTATTTGTTTATAGCGCTCTCTCCAATTGCTGTTTCCAGTTTTGGTAAGCAGCTTCGTACTGAGCTTTTTTGCTTGCATCTGGCGAAATGGTATCCAGTTTTTTCAGGCTGGCGAAAGCTTCTTTTGGTGAGGCATAATATCCTGAACCAATTCCTGCACCCCGAGCCGCACCTACCGAACCATCTGTATTGTACAATTCGATGGTAGCTCCGGAAATTCCGGCCAGTGTTTCGCGGAAGATGGGGCTGAGGAACATATTGGCTTTCCCTGCGCGGATAACTTGCGCTTTGATGCCAATTTCTTCCATAATTTCCATTCCGTATTTAAACGAAAAAACGATTCCTTCCTGAGCAGCGCGGAACAAATGAGCTTCAGTATGGATGTTGAATCCCATTCCTGAAATTTGTGCGCCAATATTTTTGTTGCGAAGAACACGTTCTGCACCGTTTCCAAAAGGCAGAATGCTTACACCTTCAGATCCAATGGCCACTTCGGAGGCCTTTTGGTTCATTTCTTCGTAGGAGAATGCTTTGTTTCCAATGTATTTATTCAGCCATGAATTTAAAATTCCGGTTCCGTTGATGCAGAGCAAAACGCCCAAACGGTTGGCATCCGAAGTATGATTAACGTGTGCAAAAGTATTTACCCTTGAATATTGATCGTATTTCACCTCGCCGCTCACGCCATAAACTACTCCGGAAGTTCCGGCTGTAGTTGCAATTTCGCCCGGATTTAATACATTCAACGAAAGAGCATTATTTGGCTGGTCACCGGCACGATAACTGATTTTTGTTCCTTCGGCCAATCCCAATTCGGCAGCAGCTTTCGCATTCACCAAACCTTGAACTGAAAACGTTGGAACGATTTCAGGAATAAACGATTTTTCAAATCCGTAATGATCGAGCAGCATGTCGGCTACGGCATTTTCCTTGAAATTCCAAAGAATCCCTTCTGATAAGCCACTGGCGGTTGTTTTTATTTCTCCTGAAAGTTTCATGGCAATGTAATCGCCCGGAAGCATGATCTTGTCGATTTTGGCATACAATTCAGGTTCGTTGTCTTTCACCCATTTTAGCTTCGATGCGGTGAAATTACCTGGGGAGTTCAGCAGATTGGAAAGACATTTTTCTTCGCCTATTTCAGCAAAAGCCTTGTTGCCGAATTCGGCAGCACGACTGTCGCACCAAATAATTGAAGGACGCAATACGTTCTGGTTTTTATCGACCACCACCAAACCGTGCATCTGGTAGGAAATGCCAATTGAATCGATCGAATTGGGATCAACTTTCGATTGGGACAGCACATCGGCCAAAGCCAGTTTCAGGTTTTCCCACCATTGTTCCGGTTCCTGTTCTGCCCATCCTGCTTTCAGCGCAGTGATCTTCATTTCCTGTTTCGGGTAAAAAGCCGATGACAAACAATCGCCTGATTGTCCGTCGATTAATGATGCTTTTACCGATGAACTGCCGATGTCAAATCCTAATAAGTACATATTCGTTAAGTTAAAAATTAAAAGTCAAAAGTTTAAAGTTGTTCTTTTTTTGATTATTGAATATTTGTCATTCTGCATTGTATATTAAAAAAGTTTCAATAGCCAATAATCAATTTCAAATATCCAAAATTTCCGTTATTAAAAAGGATTTTTCCTCCATCCGTTCTGTTCTGGTATGCTCGACAAAACTAAGCGTTGAAATCGCATTCTCAAAATTAGAAATACTGTTATAAAACATTAATTAAAGAGATTTTCTGATGGTCAGTTTACTGGGGATGACCACATTTGTTTTTTCTTTGGTAATTACAAATTCAGCGATTTTTTTACCCATCAGTTCAAAGTCGGTCGAAATAACGGTAATCCCTTCTTTTACATACTTTTTCATCGGGGTTTCGTTGTAAGAGATGACCCCAACATCTTGACCAAGCACAAGATTTTTTTGTTCACATTGATCCAGAAATTTGGCCAAAGTGCGGTCGCTCACCAGCAAATAGAGCTCGCCTTTCTGAAGATCAAATTTTTTGAAATCGTACAAGGTTTTATGATTGATCTTATAGTCGGAACAGAATTTTTCGAAATACTTGATGGAAACCTTTGGATGATAAGTAAATGATGGATACAGGTATATAAATTTATGGTATTTTCGGATAAGTTCGATCCCACTTTCAAGCGAATCGTACAGCGATTGGCTAAAATCCTGAGATATTGAAGATGCGCCTTCCAGTTCATGCACGTTCCAGTCGATCACCAGCAGTTTATTGGCCGGAATCTGGCGGGTAATTTCGGGGACACGCTCATGATCGAAATTCATGATGATGTACTTGGTGTATTTTCCCAGACTTTCTTTGATGATTTTCTCGAAGTCGTCGATGTTATAGTGGTGGAAATGCAGATCGATTGCAATTGTATCGGGCAGATTATCAAGAAAGGCACCGTATAAAACCTCTTTGTAGGCCTTGAAAGTATCCAGAAACAGAAAAACTTTGGTAACCGCTTTTGCCACAAAATAACCACGATTGGGTACCGATTCAATCACTCCGCGGTTTTTCAATTCGGCATAGGCTTTAAAAACCGTATCGCGCGATAGAGAGCTCTCTTTGCAAAGCTGGTTAACCGAAGGCAAAATATCGCCCACCTGAAGCAGGTTTCGGCTGATCGCTTCGTTTACTGAGTCCATCAGTTGCTGAAATTTCAACAAATTTGATTGAGGATTAATTGCAAAATGAAACTTACTTTCCATTCAGTGAAATTTTAAAGGTGGTCTGTTCTGGTATGCAAACATACAAAAAAAGTCTCAGTTGAAAGTGGTAAGTCTCAATTCTTCGCGCGAATGTTGATCTTTTTAGTTAGAAATTCTGTGATGATTTAAATGAGGTAGAAATCACAAGAAGCGAAAATATATACATTGAAACGTATCATTCAGAAACTACATTTGATTATTTTCGCTGAAATTAAAACCCAAAGGCCATGTTAAAAGATCTTATCCTGAAAAACCGCAGCTATCGACGATTTTATCAATCAGAACGTATTGAAAAAAAACAGCTAATAGATTGGATTGATTTGGCGCGGTGTTCGGCTTCGGCCCGAAACGCGCAGGCTTTAAAATATATTGTGAGTACCGATGAGTCGCACAACTCCGAAATTTTTGAATTGCTTGCATGGGCCGGATATCTTTCCTACTGGCCTGGACCGGAAGAAGGCGAGCGTCCATCGGCATACATTGTGATGCTGCACGATACCCTGATTTCAGGAAATTATTTGTGCGATGACGGAATTGCAGCCCAAAGTATTTTGTTGGGCGCTGTTGAAGCTGGATTTGGCGGCTGCATCATTCACTCTGTCAACCGGAACAAACTCCGCGAACTGTTGAATCTGTCGGAGCAATTCGAAATAATTCAGGTTTTGGCCCTCGGAAAACCCAAAGAAACTGTTGTTCTGGACGAAATAAAAAATGGAGACTTCAAATACTGGCGCGACGAAAATCAGGTTCACCACGTTCCGAAAAGATCGCTGGACGAGATTATTCTTCGATAAACGCATCTATTGCTTTGGTTGGCTTTCCGTTGTCGCCCCAGGCGCTGAGCACATAACGGCTCCAACTTCTGGCTCCCTGCTGTTCCCGGTAAAATACACCTGTCCCTTTTTCTCCGGAACTTCCTTTAAAATAGAAGAAAGTGACCGCCCATAAAACAGGTAATCCCGGTCGGGAAAGCTTTTATGTTTGCCGGACCTCCTTCAAGGTCTGTCAGGTGGATAACTAATTTTGAGAACAGGCTTCTGTGCCTTCCGGGCACATTGCGATCTCTGCCAGCTAAGCTGTTGTATCTTTATCAGTGTTCAAAAAAGTAGCGGGAAGATGGAAAAAATCAACCGAATTGTTCGCAAATATTTTATTTGCGTTGAAGCTTCATAAGAAAAGCTTCGCATCCAATCACTTCTATCTCACTAAAATAGAAGTCCTTTTGATTTTCAGTAATGATGCAATTGCATTTGTTTTGAATGGCAGAATAATATTCCATTCCATCCTCAAAGTCGTGGATCAATTTATTTTGAATTGCCTGATCTGTACTATTTTGATCGATTGTGGTAATTCCGATATGCTGAAGGAGCATTTCTATTTTTTGTCTTGCCATTTTTTCACCACTCTTTTTGCTCGAAAAATAGAAGGCAATGGCAAGACAAAGCGGTGAGGTGAAAAGCTCGATGTTCTGCTTTCCCTGAAGGCTAAGTATGCGCGACGACCATGTAAACAATGGATATTCTTTGTTTAAAGTGGCGACCAAAATATTTGCATCAATAAAAAGTCTCATCTGGCCTGACTGAAGTATTCATCCTTCAGTTCTTTTCTTGAACGTCTTTTATACGTGGCTTCCCCTTCTGCAACCTGATTAACCCATTCCGAAACAGGAAAATCTTCGATGGTTTTATAGTTGCCCGATGTAATCTGACGGTAAAGGAACTCAGTTAATCGCGAAAGGCTGATGTTATTGGCCGCTGCAAATTCTTTGGCTTTTTCAATTACTTCCTGATCGAAGTTTAATGTCAATTTTGTTTCCATTTCTTTTTTTTTACGTCAAAAATATTAAATCTATACGTAATGTACAAAAGAATCAACCGTAATTTTTATCTGAGTTTACTGAGCGAAGAATAAAAGCCCAAGAATTGCCATTTTGCTGAATTCAACGTTTCACAAATACTTTCTGTACGATTTTTCGCGGATCAATGTGTTCAGGACCAATTTGTTGGAAAATTACTATATGATAGGAATCAGCGGAGAGCGAGGGATTCGAACCCCCGGTACCCCGAAAGGTACAACAGATTTCGAGTCTGCCCCGATCGACCACTCCGGCAGCTCTCCAATACATTTATTCACAACTTTAAAGTGAACAAATATAGTTATTCAATCATTTTTTTAGCATTCAAATTGTGTATTTGTGACATCACCAGCAAATGTCCTATTCGGTCAAGGTCGAACCAGTCCCGTAAAACAATGGTTTTAACCCGAAAGCAATACTTACACGCAACCTTTTTATTTTTTCTGAAGTCTTAGAAATAAATATTCCACTGATGAAAAAAATAATTGCACTTATTTTCGTTTTGATTTTATCCGGAAGCTTCATTATCAGTGCGCAAAGCAGGTTCCCAATAAAAACTACTTCAGTTTGGAGAATAAATTATGAATTTCCCCGGTACGAATGGACTACACATGCAAGCGGTGATGAGGAATATAAGTATTTCATTGGCGGCGATACGATTATCTCAGGTAAAAATTACTTTAAATTACTGAAGTCGGGCGTCCTGTTTTTGGAAACTCCCCTTATTATCCGAAATAAATATATTGGAGCTATTCGCGACAGTGAAAATAAATTCTACTTCGTGGCAAATAAAAGCGATACTGAAACATTACTCTATGATTTTGATGCTGCTGTTGGCGGTTATATAGCCGATAAAGAATCACTACGACAGATTTCTACAATAGACGTGTTTCCCTCCGGACGGAAAAAGTTTATGTTTGATTTCATAACTGTGCATTGTGGTTCTGCAAATACAGTTATTGAAGGAATTGGCTGGCTGGGCGGTTTACTGGAAGGGAATAGCTGTTCCGGACATCCCGGCGTAAGAGGTTCATATTTGGTGTGTTATTCGGAAGATGGAATAAAAAAATATGAATCGGACATTGCCCTCATGTATGATTTGCCATGTACAGAGCCAATCACCTCAGTATCAAATATTCTAAAACAAAATTTGAAGTTCAGTTTCAGCAGCTCTGTTCTCAGGGTTTATTCACCAAATAATTCAGCGCCTATTGAATTTGTTGAAATTTACAATGTTTTGGGAAATAAGGTGTTGGAGGGAAAAGTTAATTCGCTTCATGAATATGTAACCAATAGCACGTTTCTGGAAAGTGGATTATACCTGTTGAAAATTTCGTGCAACGAGCAAACGCATGTATTTAAATTTGTCATTAACAGATGAAAAAGGCGCTTGTTTATATAATTTTAATTTTTATCTGGATGCTTCCAGCCAGGGATAATTTTGCTGCTTTAATTACCGGCAAAGTTGTTGACATTTATACACAAGCGCCAATTGATGGCGCTAAAATCAACATTCCGGGTACTGAATATAAAACTACCACCTCACACGATGGCTATTTTAGTTTAGTAACTTCTGACGATGATGATTCTGCTGACTATTTTCATATATCCAGCATAGAGAACCTGTTAATCTGGCAAGCTAAAAATCCGTTAACCATGGAAATTTATAGCATTCTTGGTCAGAAAATTTATATAAATAGTAAAACAGTTGGAGGCAGTGGCGAACTGAACCTTCAATTTCTTACAAATGGCATTTATGTGTTGCGTTACAGGGTAAACGGAGATCTCGAAAGTGTAAAATTCATAAAAACCGCCAAAGGCCTTGTATTCCCTGTGCAGCGAACGTTTGTGAAAAGAGGAAATCAGGATGAGTTCGGTCTGGATAGTCTGGAAATAAAATTTGATGGTTATTATTCACAAAAATTTGCAATTCGGAAAGAGCAGGCAAATTACGAATTGTTGAAAACTCACTACAACTCTATTTCTTATTTGAATAAGCTGCCTGGCCCAGAGGCTTTTAAGATGCTTCAAAACGCACCATTTACACCTACTTTTGGCGAGGTGCAATCAGTAAAATTTATTTATTCGATTCCCGATAAGCAGATTTATTACATGAATTCATCGGAATTTTTTATTCATTACGATTTTGCTGCCGAAATTCTGGACTATTCCAAAGGACACTACTCGTTTAACATCGAGCAATATAAAAACAATCAAAACAGAATTTTTTATCTTGGTTCTCTGAATCATTTTAAGTCATCTGATATTTACACGCTCGAATTCTTTTCGGGCGACGAAATTACCTGCGAAGGAGTAAAAGAACTTTATAATAAAATTTCAGGAACAAGCTATATTGGCGATAAATTGCGATTCTATCCAAACAATGCGAAATGGGATGTTTGTAGCAATATTCCCAAAATAACTTCAGCCGAACTTTATCAGGGACAAAACTATCAGCCACTAAATCCGGGCGAGAATTTCGGTTATCTGAAAAAAGTAGAAATTGATCAGGTTGGCACAACTTATCTTGGCCGCCACGACCTTGTACTTTTAAACGGTATTCCCAACGATATTTCGGTAGTCGCCGGAATTATTACCACCGATTTTCAAACGCCATTGAGCCACATCAATGTTTTAAGCCACAACCGGGGAACACCAAATATGGCACTGCTGGATGGCTGGACAAATCCAAAATTAAATGTGTTTATCGATCAGCTTGTTTATCTGAAAGTTACCCTCGATTCGTTCTATGTTCGTGAAGCCACAATTGCGGAAGCAGAAAGCTTTTGGGCGATAAAAGAACCAACAAAATTTCAAAGGCTTAAAATTGACACAGTTACCACCGGCCTCGTGAATCTCAACGCTGCCGATCATCGCTGGGTTTCTGCAATTGGAGGAAAGGCTTCAAATTTTGCCGAGTTAATGAAGATTACTTTTGCAAATCAACCAATTCCTATTCCTGAAGGCGCTTTCGCAATACCCATCAGTTATTACTGGAATCATCTAAAAAACAACCAAATTGACATCTATCTGAAACAAATGCTTGCCAATCCTGAATTTAAAACCAACCACGGAACCAGAATTTCGATGTTAACAAACTTGCAGAATTTAATAAAAGATAGTCCGGTGGATGTGAATTTGGTGAAGCTGATCAGCGATAGGATGGAGACTATTAACGGGTTCACAAATATACGTTTCAGGTCGTCAACCAATGCCGAAGACATTGAAGGTTTTAACGGTGCCGGATTGTATAATTCATATACAGCGATTAAAGGCGATAATAAAAAAACAATTGAAAACGCAATTCGTAAGGTTTGGGCAAGTTTATGGAACCTGAAAGCCTTTGAAGAACGTGAATATTTTAGAATTGACCAGTTAAATGTTGGAATGGCTGTTTTGGTTCACAGGTCATTCCCCACAGAGGAGGCCAATGGAGTGGTAATTACCGAGAATCTTTTCAATATATACAATCCGGGAATTACAATTAATGTTCAGGTTGGTGAAATGAGTATTGTGATTCCTGAGAACAATTATTTACCCGACCAGATCATTTATTATGCGTTTGAAGATCAGTTCCCTGAATCGTACAATTACATTGGGCATACGACTGTGCCGGGCATGGAAGGCAAAACCGTACTGACACCTCAGGAGCTGAAAACTTTGAATAATTATTGCATGGCAATCCACAATCATTATTGCCGGTTAAATTTTGAGTGCAAGACTTTGGATATAGAATTTAAGGTTGACAAAATAAATGGTCAGCGAAAAATTTATATAAAACAGGCAAGATTGTATTGAAAGAAGAGCGACTCACCCGATAGCTTTGTCGGATGAGTGCTACAGATTTATTTCCTTTTTTCAAATTCAGCCAAAGCAGCATCCAAAAAGTCAACAAAGTTGTCGGCATTCAAGTCGTACGCTTTCGGCTGAACCAGCATTTCTTCGTTCGTGTCGAGCAATACGTAATAGGGCTGTGCATTTACACCATATCTGCTGATCTGAAAATCGGCGTATTTCTTTCCAAGCGTCTTTTTCACTTTCCCATCGTAAGTTGATGTAATCCATTCGCTTTCAGGTAAAGTAGATTTGTCATCGACATACAGGGCAATAATTACAAAATGTTTCTTTAGCCGCTCCAAAACACGGGTATCCGACCACACATTGGCTTCCATTTCGCGGCAATTTACACAGCCATGGCCAGTAAAGTCAATGAATACAGGTTTATTTAATTTTTTGGCACATGCCATTCCCTGTTCATAGTCATAGTAGCCTTCAAGCCCGTGGGGCAGATGAAGGAACTCGCCGAATTTTGGTTTGTCGCAAAGTTCCTGATCAATTCCAAAAGTTCCTGAAGTCGAATTTCCGGGAGCGGCCAGCTTTACTTCATCACGGATAATCTGGTGTAAATCAAAATCATGCGTTGACTGAGGCGGGAGATATCCTGAAATGGCTTTCAGCGGAGCGCCGAACATGCCTGGAATCAGATAAACAACAAATGAAAAAGTGACGATTGCCATCAGTAAACGGGGTACGGAAACAAATTTTACATCGCTATCGTGCGAAAATTTCAGTTTTCCCAACAGATAAAATCCAAGAAGTACAAATATAATGATCCAGAGAGCAAGGTAAACTTCGCGGTCGAGAATTCCCCAATGGTAAGTTTGATCAGCAATACTCAGGAATTTCAAACCCAACGCAAGTTCGAGAAAACCGAGCACCACTTTTACTGAATTGAGCCATCCTCCTGATTTAGGCAGATTGTTTAGCCACCCCGGGAAGAGCGCAAAAAGGGTGAAAGGCAATGCAAATGCCAGAGAAAAACCGAACATTCCGATGATGGGTTTTAAGACCTGACCGCCGGCAGATTCAACCAGAATAGCTCCAACAATTGGCCCTGTGCACGAAAAGGAAACCAGCACAAGCGTTAAAGCCATAAAGAATGAACCCAAAAGTCCACCCTTGTCAACTTGCTGATCCGATTTATTTACGATCCAGCTTGGCAAAACTATTTCAAACATTCCGAAGAAGGAGAAGGCAAACAGCATAAATACAGCAAAGAAGATAATGTTTGGCAACCAGTGTGTACTTAGCCAGTTGGCTATTCCCGGACCAAAAATTACAGACACCAGCGTACCGATAACTGTATAAATAAGAATAATTGAAAATCCGTAAAATAAAGCGTTTAAACGCGATTTAAATTTGGATTCTCCTGAATTCATAAAAAACGAGACTGTCATCGGAATCATTGGAAATACGCACGGAGTAAGAATTGCAGCCAATCCTGCCAAAAATGAAAAGAACAGAAACCACAATAAGTTTCCTGATTTATCATCCTGATCTGGAGCTTCGGAAGATATTGTATTTACTGGATTTTCAGTTTTATTTGATCCTTCAGCATTCAGTGTAAATGAAAAGTCGGCCTCGGTAGGAGGGGTGCAGGTTTCGTTGTTGCACGACATAAACTCAACAAAACCTTTTATATCAACCTTGTCAGCGTTTTTTAATTTTATTTTTTGTGTCAGCACTGCCTGTTTGCTAAAGTAGCCGAGTTTCATGTTGAAAATCTTATCGAAGTATTCGGTAGGCAATGGCTCCTTCACAAGTTTTCCAACAAATTCGAAAAGCGAAGAATCAGCAAAATTAATTGAAGTTCTGATCGGGCCTCCTTCAGGAAGTTCCGTGTCATACAAATGCCATTCTTCTTCAATATTTGCTGTGAAAATTAAAGTTGCTTCCAATCCGTCCTGTTTCGATTCAAACGTCCATTTTACAGGTTCAAGAATCTGCGCGAACAATTGGGTTCCAACAAAAAGCAATAAGCTTATAAATAGCGTAATCCGTTTCATCAAATAAAATTTTATTAATTACAAACTCCAAAAATACACAATGGATTTAACCTATTTATGAAAACGGTCATTGAAAAACTCTATGTATTGATCGAGATCTGCAAATCAGGCATGAAAATAAAAAATCCCGGCATTTGCATCCCGGGATTTTTTTAAGGAGATTAAAATACAATCTCTTCCTGATTTTCGTCGAAGAAATGATACTCGGTGAGGGTGTATGTGCTCATTTCCTCCACTTTAATAATTTTTAGAAATTTGAAAGCCCATTGAAGTTTTAAAGACCAGAACCCTTTGTTCAGGAATGCGGCCAAATAGGGATGAGTCTTGATAATGACTTTCTTCTTATTGAGCTCTTTAAAAATATAATTGACTTTACTTTCCAGTTCATCAACCAGTAAAACGGTTGGTGTTACTTTTCCCGTTCCTTTACAGGTAGGGCAAACTTCAGCTGTTTCAACGTGTTCTTCAGGTCGCACACGCTGACGGGTTATCTGCATTAAGCAGAATTTGCTCAATGGCAAAATGTTGTGTTTGGTACGATCAACAGCCATTGATTCTTTCATCCGCTCAAATACTTTATGGCGGTTTTCGGCTTGGTGCATGTCGATAAAATCGACTACAATAATGCCACCCATGTCTCTCAATCTCAGTTGCCGTGCTATTTCTTCGGCAGCAGCCAGGTTTACTTCCAGGGCGTTTGTTTCCTGGTCAACTCCGGCTTTCGAACGGTTTCCACTGTTTACATCAATTACATGAAATGCTTCAGTGTGCTCCACTATCAGGTATGCTCCATTTTTGAAGGATACTGTTTTCCCAAAAGATGCTTTTAATTGTTTGTCGATCCCGTAGTAGTCAAATATCGATTGATTTCCTTTGTATAGTTTTACGATATTTTTCTTTTCGGGGGCAATGGTGCTCAGATATTCAGTAATTTCTTCACAAGCAGTAGCATCATTTACAATAATGCTATTGAAGTCGGGATGATAGATATCCCTTAATAAAGAGGTGGTTCTGTCCATTTCTCCAACAATGAGTGAAGGGGCGTTCACCTTTCTTAATTTCTGAAATGTTGTCTCGAATTTGGTAACCAGTCGTTTGAGTTCCTGGTCGAGTTCGGCAACACGTTTTTCTTCAGCAGCAGTTCGGACTATTACTCCGTATTTTCTGGGTCGAATGCTTTGAATCAGCTTTTTAAGCCTGTTTTTTTCTTCATTTGATTCAATTTTCTGCGAAATGCTAACTTTTTCGCTGAAAGGCATCAAAACCATGTTACGGCCGGCAATAGACAGTTCTGAAGTTAACCGGGGTCCTTTTGTCGAGATAGGCTCTTTCGCTACCTGTACCAAAATGTTTTGACCGGTTTTAAGAATATCTGATATCTTTCCATCTTTATCAATGTCAGGTTCTGACTGGATTTTAGAAATGGAAAAGATTTTGTTGCTTTTCGATGTGGCAATTTTCAGAAACTTGTTCAGTGTCGAAAATTGTGGCCCCATATCGAGGTAATGCAGAAAGGCATCTTTCTCGTATCCAACGTCAATGAATGCAGCGTTCAGACTAGGCATTATTTTTTTTACACGTCCAAGATATATATCTCCAACCGCAAATTTAGCCCCCGTCATTTCCCTGTTAAGTTCGACTAACCGTTTATCTTCCAATAAAGCAATAACAACTTCTGAGGGAGAGACATCTACAATTATATCGCTACTCACTACGTTTTTTCATTTTTTTAAAAGTTTAAAACTACCAGACTTATAAACAGATTAAACCTAAAGCACATCCGCGCTTTAGGTTTAATCTTGATAATGTCTTAATAAGCTATCGCTTAAAAAGAAAAGACTATTTTTTCTTTTTGTGTCTGTTTTTCCTTAGTCTTTTTTTACGCTTGTGCGTAGCCATTTTGTGTCGTTTCCTTTTTTTTCCGCTTGGCATAATAATTTATTTAACTTGTTCCTTAACTTGAGCTACAAATGTTTTCGCTGGCTTGAATGAAGGGATGAAATGCTCAGGAATAATAATTGTAGTGTTTCTCGAAATATTACGTGCAGTTTTCTCTGCCCTTCTTTTTACAATAAAACTACCGAAACCGCGAAGATACACATTTCTTCCTTCAGTTAAGGAATCCTTTACTGTTTCCATGAAAGCTTCTACTGCTTTCTGTACCGTCACTTTTTCAATACCGGTATTCTTACTAACCTCGTTTACGATATCTGCTTTTGTCATCTCTTAAAATATTTAATTATCAACAATTTATATTTTTGGAACAATTGGAGTGCAAAAATAAAAATTATTTAAAAATTAGGAACATTTAAATTCGATTATTTTTACAATTCTTTAAGATTTTAAAGTAGTTAGGTAAAAGATGGATATTTTCAACTCATTAATACACCATTGGTATTCTTTATACAAGCGTGATTTGCCGTGGCGGGACACCCGTAATCCATACTTCATTTGGCTATCGGAAATCATACTTCAACAGACACGTATTGACCAGGGAATGGCATATTACATGTCATTTACTGAAGAATTCCCAACTATTTCCGACCTTGCAAGCGCATCTGAGGACAAAGTTTTGAAACTTTGGCAGGGATTGGGCTACTATTCAAGAGCAAGAAACCTCCATTATACAGCCAAATATATAGTGGCGCATTTCAATGGAAAATTTCCGGATGAATACGGTTTGATATTGTCGTTGAAAGGTATAGGAGAATATACGGCTGCTGCAATTGCATCGATTTCATTCAATCAGGAATATCCGGCAGTGGATGGAAATGTTTACCGGGTGCTTTCGCGCTTTTACGGAATATCTGATCCGATTGACACTTCAGCAGGAAAAAAGATCTTCGTGAAACTTGCTGCTGAACTGATAAAAGGAACCGATCCGGGAATGCACAATCAGGCATTGATGGAATTTGGCGCATTGCAATGTACGCCGCAAAAACCGGATTGTTTAAGATGTCCGTTGCACGAGGGATGTTACGCATTTGCAAATAAAAAAGTAGCGGATCTGCCGGTGAAACTGAAAAAGACGACTCAGCGCCACCGGTATTTTAACTATTTTGATATTTCTCACGGCGATTCTGTCTGGCTTAAAAAGCGCGTCGGAAAAGATATTTGGAAGAACCTGTTTGAATTTCCCATGATTGAGACTTCCGTGGCGACAGGTTTCGAAGAGCTTATGGCTATGTTGGAAGTAAATCAGTTAATGGATGCTGATAATACGGTTGTGGAGAAAATTGAAGACTGGAAAATCCATCTGCTTACCCACCAGAAAATAAACTACCGTATTATTAAGGTGAGTTTACTTCAGGAAAAAGAAATGCCGGTTGAATTGATTAGAGTGAATAAAAAAGATATTTTTAACTTTGCTGTTCCAAAATTGCTTGAGACGTATTTGATAAGGAAGAATGAAAATGGATAGTTCTTATAATATAGAGGTACATTTAAAATAATTTTTAGACATTTTTGTATTTTGTTGATTACAGATGCCAAAAATTAAATTTTTTTATTGTAAATTTATTTCAATTTAACTTTTAAAACTTAATCCATATGTCCGTAAACAAAGTAATTTTGGTAGGTTACGTAGGACGTGACCCGGAAACCAGGCATTTAGACAAAGGTGTTGCTGTATCAAATTTTTCGTTGGCAACCACAGAGATTTCTAGTTCACCAACTGGTGAAAAAGTTAGTAATACTGAATGGCATAAAATAATTGCCTGGAGAAATATGTCGGAAGTCGCTGAGAAGTATATAAAAAAAGGAAGTCAAATTTATGTCGAAGGAAAAATTAGAACACGTTCATATGAAAAAGATGGCATAAAACATTTCGTGACAGAAATTTTTGCCAATTCTATAGAATTACTTGGCAAACGTGAAGGGCAAGCCGAAGGGGGTGCTCCGCAGGTGCAAAGTGAAAAATTACAGAGTGTTAGCGAACCGGATTTTAGTCAACCGGAAGAAGACGATTTACCATTTTAATAACTTAAATAATAATAATTGGAAACGGACCCTTTACCCATCTTGAGTGCAATTGCCTGGAATGTTGAATTTCTCCCTTTTACTTCAGGTGTTGCTGTCAGCCTGGTGGTTATATTAATCTTGTTATTTTGTTCTGCGTTGATCTCCGGTTCGGAAGTTGCTTATTTTTCATTAAGTCCTTCTGCAAAACAAAAAATTGCCGGACGATCGACAAAAAGAAATATCCATACGCTTAAAAATCTGGAATCTCCGGAGCAATTATTGGCTACCATATTGGTAGCCAATAATTTTGTTAATGTTGGTGTTGTTATTTTATCCAGTTTTACGGTCGATTCTCTGGTCGATTTTTCGAATGAACCAATTATTGGATTTGTCTTTCAGGTCATTGTTATTTCATTCGTCCTTTTAATCGCCGGCGAAATTATTCCGAAAGTTTACGCCACCAAACATCCAATGAAATTTGCCGGTTTTATCTCCGTTCCGCTTCACTACCTGATAAAAATACTCAAACCGTTCAATTCACTGCTGATCTATTCAACATCATTTGTCAACAAGCGGATCCATTCTTACAATCAGCATATATCTGTCGATGAACTGTCTCAGGCACTGGAGCTTACTTCTCAAATTGAATTAAGTGAAGACAAAGATATACTGAAGGGGATCGTCAAATTTGGAAATAAAAGTGTGGCAGAAATTATGCATTCGAGGGTTGATGTTGTATCAGCTGACATCAAAGACAGTTACACAAAAATACTCAGTATAATTACTGAATCAGGGTTTTCGAGGATTCCGGTTTATTCGGATTCTTTCGATAACATAAAAGGGATTCTATACATTAAAGATATTCTGCCGCATATTCATAAAGGCACCACTTTCCGTTGGCAAAGTATCATCAGGCCACCATTTTACGTTCCTGAAACAAAAAAGATTGACGATTTACTGGAGGAGTTCCAGAAGAACAAAGTACACATGGCAATTGTAGTCGATGAATATGGCGGCACTTCAGGAATTGTTACACTCGAAGACATTCTGGAAGAAATTGTAGGTGAAATTACTGATGAATTTGACGAGGAAGAAACTTTTTATACAAAGATCAGCGAAAATAAATACCTGTTCGACGGCAAAACTTTGCTCAACGATTTTTACAAGGTAATCGGATCGGAGGAAGCTATTTTTGAAGATGTAAAAGGTGATGCTGATACGCTTGCCGGACTTATTCTGGAATTAAAAGGTGAATTTCCGGTGAAGCATGATATCATTAATTGCAAAAATTTCGTTTTCTCTATCGAAGCAGTTGACAACCGCCGCATTAAACAAATCAAAGTTGAAATCAAAGCTCCCGGGCAACAATTGAAATGAGAAAAATCCTGTTCCTTTTAACTTCATTATTTCTGCTTACAGCCATTTCGTGCAAAAGAGATTATATTCCAAAACCCCGGGGATATTTCAGGATAAGCTTTCAGGAAAAATTATATATAAAAACTGATCAGACGGCACTGCCCTATCAGTTTGAGATTCCGGTTTACGGAAAAATAGTTGCCGATAACGAACGGTTGGCTGAACCTTTTTGGGTTAATCTTGAAATTCCCCGACACAAAGCAGAAGTGCACCTGAGTTACAAAAATGTGGAAAATAACTTGTGGAAACTTACCGAAGAATCGCGTGAACTGGCATATAAACACAGTTTTAAAGCCGATGCAATTGACGAACGTATTTTTGTTAATCCTGAAAAAAAAGTTTACGGAACCATTTATCGGATTGACGGAAATACAGCATCACCGCTTCAGTTTTACCTGACCGACAGCACAAAACATTTTTTGCGTGGCGCTCTTTATATCCGCGAAATTCCCAACATCGATTCCCTTCGTCCGGTCATTGATTTTCTGACCCCCGACGTAATCCATTTAATTGAAACCACCGAATGGACCCGCTAAATGCCGCTATTTAAAACCATATCAGTTACAAACGGTTTGCTGGCAGTTTGGCAAATTACCGAGTCGTCCGGCGAATTGCAATCTTTTTTCACTTCGGAAGAGTTAGCAGATCCTAACTTTCAGAAATACACTTTCGAAAAGCGGAAGGTTGAATGGATGGCGATCCGTGTTTTGCTCAAACAAATGACCGGCAGCGGTTTCGAAATTTTTTATACTGAAGTTGGGAAGCCGGTGATCAAACATCCGCTTTACAAACATATCAGCATCAGCCATTCGCGCGATTTTGCGACAGTTTATATTCATCAGTATCATTCAATTGGAATTGATATTGAAAGTATAACCCGAAACTACGCATCGGTTAAAAAGCGGTATCTTTCCGAATCTGAACTGGAACAAGTTAAAGAAGATTCTGTGCTGCAATGTATCTATTGGTGCGCCAAAGAAGCAGTTTTTAAGTTGGTTGATAAAGAAGGGGTTGATTTCAGGAAACAAATTCATGTGCTTCCTTTTCTTCCTGAAACGAATATTTTCTTTGTCAGGTACATTTTCGATAATCACGTAAAAACTTTGCAGCTCCAGTATGAATCTTTCAATCAGCACTGTTTGGTTTGGGTTTGCGGCGATTCTGCGGTTTAATCAATTTGAATTCCAATTTTTCTAATCATTTTGCTGATTTAAATGTTTAGTCGATTATAGAAAATACATTTTATACTGTGATGAAACAAACAGAACCACATATTCTGGTCATTTTCGGAGCTTCGGGCGATTTGACCAAACGAAAACTCATTCCGGCATTGTACGAATTGCATACCCAGCAACTACTTCCGGAGAAATTGGCGGTACTGGGCGTTTCGCGAACCGAACTTTCTGATGCCGGTTTCCGTGAGAAAATGAAAGAATTTTTGTCCATTCAGCCACACAACGAAAAAGACATTGAAGCTTTTTTGGAGCATCTTTATTATCAGCCGCTTTCAACTGCCGATTCATCGGAATATCCCATTCTGAAATCAAGACTTGAAACCCTGGGCAAAGAATTGTCGATTCCGGAAAATTATATTTATTATTTGTCAACACCGCCCAATTTGTACCAGATTATCCCGCAAAGTCTGGCTGAAGTGGGGTTGAACGATGCGAAAAATGGGTTTAAACGATTAATTATTGAAAAGCCTTTTGGTACTGATTTGAAGAGCGCCCAGGAACTGAACAAGAATTTGCGCAACTATTTTGATGAAGATCAGTTGTACCGCATCGATCATTACCTCGGTAAAGAAACCGTTCAAAACATGTTGGTGACCCGCTTTTCGAACGGTATTTTTGAGCCGATCTGGAACCATAATTTTATCCATCACATCGAAATTACTTCAGCCGAAACACTCGGGGTGGAAGATCGCGGTGGTTATTACGATCATTCGGGAGCAATGCGCGACATGGTGCAAAACCACCTGATGCAACTGGTCGGAATGGTGGCGATGGAACCGCCTGTTGTGATAGAAGCCGATGCGATCAGAAACGAAATACTGAAAGTTTTTCAATCGCTGCGACCAATCAGTGAAGCCGAAGTTGCGTCGCATGTTATTCGGGGGCAATACACTCAATCGCACATTGGCAAAGAGCTGGTGAAAGGTTACCGCGAGGAATCGGGTGTTGATCGGCAGTCGCGAACAGAAACGTTTGTCGCCATGAAATTTTTCATCGATAATTTCCGGTGGGCGGGAGTTCCATTTTATATCCGGACAGGTAAAAAATTACCAGCCAGGGTTACGGAGGTCGTTATTCATTTCAAAAATACGCCCCATCATTTGTTTGGAAATCAGGCCGACACGGGTCCGGTAAATAACCAGCTCGTCCTTCGCATTCAGCCTGATGAAGGTATTCTGCTAAAAATAGGCATGAAAGTTCCCGGAGCCGGATTCCGGGTCCAAACTGTAAACATGGATTTTCATTACGATCAGTTGTCGGATGTCTATCTTCCAACTGCATACGGCCGTTTGCTGCTCGATTGTATGCAGGGCGATGCTACTTTGTATGCCCGTGGCGATGCTGTCGAAAAAGCGTGGGAATATGTGCAACCCATTTTGAATGCATGGAAAAACAACCATGAAATTCCTATTTACGGTTATCCGGCCGGAACATGGGGACCCGATGTGGTGGACGAATTGGTCGAAAGCGGAACATGGCGCTACCCTTGCAAAAATCTGGCGCACGACGGAGAATATTGTGAGCTTTAAAAGAGTTTCAAGTTCCAGGTTTCAGGTTCCAAGTTTGTGCTTTTGGAAAACAACCGCAATTACAAATAAGTATTCATAAACAAGATAATATCTGGACAGAAAAGGAAAATGATAGAATTACCAAGTATTTTATTTTATCCTCCATTAATTTGTGGACTAATATTGGTTTTAATTATAGTAGCTTACAAAAGGACTTATAAATCGCGTTATAGAAAATTTTGGATAAGTTTTAGTCAATTTTTAATTGTTTATTCATTGATTGTTGGTAGTGCCGCATTGACTGAAATGAAAATCAAAAACGAATTGATTAGAATTGAGCAAAACAAAAGCAGTTATTACTCAGAAGAAGAAGCCAAAACTCTTTATCAAGCTGCAATGGATAGATTGATCAATGACGTTGGCAGGAATTTTTCAATATTCACAGGACTAATTATTTCCGGGATTTTTTCATTAACGACCTATTCTATCATTTGGGGACTTGAAAAATATAAGAAATTGAAAGTGGAAGAAATAAATACGAATGAAAAACAAATTACATATTTTTAAATCTCCTGAAGAATTGGCGAACGAATTTGCCAACCGGTTAATGAGTTGGGTAGAAATCCATTCCGGAGATGAATTTCATGTAGCAATTTCAGGAGGGAAAACCCCGGATTTGCTATTTGAAATTTTAGCGGAAAAATACGCTGATTCACTACTTTGGCAAAAGGTTCATTTTTGGTGGGTTGACGAACGAATGGTTCCACCAACTTATCCGGAAAGTAATTTTGGCGTTGTTCAAAATTTACTCTTCTCAAAAATTGCTATTCCTGAAGAAAATATACACCCGATAAAAGGCGAAAATACTCCGGAAGAGGAAGCTTTTTCTTATTCACAGCAGATTCAGGAGAAATTACCTTTTGAAAACGGCTGGCCGGTTTTTGATTTGATTATTCTGGGAATGGGCGACGACGGACACACCGCATCCATTTTTCCTGATCAAATGGAATTGCTTGTTTCCGAAAAGATTTGCGAAGTCGCAACACATCCGGTTTCAGGACAGAAAAGGGTTACGCTGACCGGAAAAGTGATTAACAATGCTGCAAATATTTGTTTCCTGGTAACCGGAAGTAACAAGGCGAAACGACTGAACGAGATTTTCGATATACAACCCGAAGCTATATATCTTCCAGCCAGTCATATAAAATCTGAAGAAGGAATCCCCGAATGGTATGTTGATGAAGCAGCTATTCAGAAGTAAACCTTACCTTTAAATAGCTGCTCTATCTTCTACATCAATCCCTTTAGCATTCCATGATAGTACATGGGTTTCAGGCCGTGAACTTTTAAAGTCCACCAAATACCGCGCTCAATTCCGGGATCGATCCACGGAATGGTGGGCAACAATTTTTCGTCGTAACCAAACTCGCACATCAGTACTTTTCCGTATTCGGTAACAATGGGGCAGGCCGAATAACCATTGTATTTGCCGGTAGGTTCTTTCCCTTCCATCAGTTCAACCAGGTTGGCTGCCGCAATAGGAGCCTGCAAACGAATGGCCGCACCTGTTTTGCTGGTGGGCAATCCGGCCACATCGCCAAACGAAATGATGTTTTTATATTGGGCATGTACCATGGTTTCCTTATCAACCTTTACCCATCCGCCAGGTTTCGACTCCTCTGTCAGCGAAGAATTCTTTACGAAATCGGGAGCGCTCATTGGCGGAACATAGTGCAGAAAATCGTATTCAACCGTCACTTTTTCGTAATTGGCATCAGCAGGAACCGGATTAGATGAAGGCTTGGGCAAAACATCGAATACGGCCTTTTTTGCCGATGTATCAACCGAAGCCAGGCGATGACTGTATGTTACACCAACCTCCCGTTCCCTGAAAATCTCGGTTAAACGGTCGCCATAAATCTTCGGGGTCATCAGTTCATTGTGATTGGCAAAATACTGGATGTCGAAATTGTTCCTGAAATCATTGTCGCGCAGATAATCTTCCGTGATCAGGCAAATCTTTTTAGGTGCTCCGCCACATTTAAGCTTGGTGTAAGTATCAGTGAAAATAAGTTTCCCCTCTTTTAAATCGGGTAACTTCTTAATGGCATCGCGACAAAGTTTTGCCCCATTGTAATCATAGATGCAATGCACATTTCCTTCGCCCAATGTTTCGCGCGTGATGCCTTCAACGAGATTAAAATCCATCTGGCATCCCGGAACCAGCACCAGGAAGTCGTAGGTGATTTTCTCATTCGAACTCGTCAGCACATAGTTGTTATCCGGATTTAATTCGGCTACCGAACCTTTTATCCATTTTACCTGGCTGGGAATTAAATCAGCAGTTGGTTTGAGCACCTCTTCCGGGGTGAAAATATCAGCGGCAATCAGGGTATATCCCGGTTGATAGGCATGAATTTCATTTGGTTCGATAATGGTAATATCGTCGTATCGGAGCATATCCGACAGGTATGCAGCCATTGTAATGCCTGCAGCTCCACCTCCAACAATTACGATTTTGCCTTTGGCCTTGCTTTCAGTAAAATAATCGTAGCCCCTTTCCAGAATAACCGCGCCAGCTAATCCTGCCAGCCCGATTTTCATAAAATTTCTACGGGAAAAAGATTTCCCCGCCTGATCATGGTTTTTTTGCTTCATGTATTTGTGGTGATTTAATTGGTTTCTTGGTGGGTTGCAAGGTTTAAAAGAAATCACACAAATCACTAAATACAACGCTATAAAATCAAAAATATAACCCAAAAATTACTTACCCATTTCGCTCAACTTCTCAAATACCGAACTGCTGACCTTAAATGCCGTTCCGTGCCGCACCCCTTTCGGAAATGAAATCCGGTCGGAAACATCTTCCCAGTCTTTCATATTCTTTGAGCGCACTGCGCCATATTTATGCTCGGTATATTTGTCGAAATACACATACACATATTTTCCAACCTGAAGCGC
>JAIBEZ010000066.1 GCA_019459485.1 Prolixibacteraceae bacterium | reverse complement strand
AGACAATTAACAGAACAAGCAGATGTAAACTAAATGTTAAGACTGGCAGAGAATGGCTGCCGGTGCGGTGTTTTCCGACTCACTAAACAAAATGGGTTCGATCCATTCCTTCAACAAGGTCGCAAAAATAATCATCCGGGAAAGCTCTGAATCCGTCGGAATGAGGATTGGGGCGACTTCAAGGGAACAAAAATTCATGAAGCGGTTCATGAAACGGACTTCAGCATGAAAGGCTTCGGGGGCATTGTGGTTCTTTTTCAACTCGCGGTACATCGACGAAATACTGGAATGTTCGGGAACAAACCCCAATTTCATCAATATACCGGACATTAAAACGCGATTGAAAATTGCGACACCCGAATTATATAAATCTCCTAATATTTCCAAATTTGTGACAAATCAGGAGATATTGGGAATTCTTTTTAAACTTACAATCCTTCTTTCAGGTATTAGTCAGGAGTTTATAGCAGAATATGAAACAAATAGAGCGCGCACCCAAATGGTATGATGATGAGTTCTACAATGAGGCTGTTAAATTACGGAAGACAGTTGACGTTGATGGAGTGGTTGCCCAAATGAATGAACTATCTGTATTGGGATAAAATAAAGTATCAAAAAACTCCCATGAACATTCGCCCCGAGATACTTTGGACACTAACAAAACTGAGCAGGGTTTTAAATGCAAAAAAGTTAAGCTTCGAAAAACATCAGTTTAATTACAATCTCACCTATCAGATACAGAAAGGATTACACGAGTTTGACTTAAATATTGGTGGAAGTCTGGGCGCTAAAAGCATCGTTCCGAAAGAGGATAAAAAAAATACCTGATCAGTTCAATTATGGAGGAAGCCATTGCTTCGAGCCAGATTGAAGGAGCTGTAACTACACGAAAACCGGCAAAGGAATTGCTAAGGAAAAACATCCGGCCGAGAAATAAGTCGGAGCAAATGATCGTAAATAATTAGCTGACCATCAAGCACATTTCAGATATCCAGAATGAGCCAATTACTCTTGACAGGTTATTCGAAATACATAAATTTATAACCAATCAGACATTAGATGATTCTACCGATGAAGGAACATACAGAAACAATAACGACGTAAATGTGGTTGATGTTGTTGATGGATAGATCGTTCACACTCCTCCTGATTTTAATGAAGTGCCAATTTTGATGAACGAATTATTCAACTTTTTCAACAATACTGATGCTGAGCAATTCATTCATCCAATTGTAAAGGGGTGTATTATCCATTTTATGATTGGGTACATCCACCCATTTGTTGATGGAAATGGCCGTACTGCAAGAGCTTTATTTTATTGGTATTTATTGAAGAATGGCTATTGGCTGACTGAATATTTGTCCATTTCCCGATTAATAATAAAGAGCAAAACTCAATATGCTCAGGCATTCATTTATAGCGAGATAGACGGTAATGATTTAACCTATTTCATTCAATACAAAATAAAAATAATGCAGCTGGCTTATGATAGTTTAAAAGAATATATTCAGAAAAAAAAAAAACGAAAAGAGACAACTAATTAATTTTCAGAAAATAAAAGGAATAAATGAAAGACAAGCCCTGATTATAAAGTGGCTTTATGAAGAACCTGATATTTTATTCAGCGTAAAGGAAATAGAAAACAGATTCAACATATCAAATCAAACGGCAAGAACGGATTTAACAGAGCTTGAAAACAAAGGATATTTAGATGCCGTTGACTTAAATAAAAAAACAAAAGGTTTTTGCAGATCGGTGGTATTTTCTGAACTTCTAAAAACCAAACTTGCAACAGAATAAAATTAGTCAAACCTTTGCTGATCGTATGAATTTCAGTCATACAATCACTCCATAAAATGACCTTCAGAAATTCTTCTCCCAGAAGTGCATCCTTGGTTCGCATTCCGAGAATCCCATTTTTTGATAGAGCGATTTTGCGGCGTGATTGTCTTCACGTACTTCGAGGTTAACCCGGCAATATCCGTTTTGGGAAGCATATTCGAGAATTCCCTTCATCAGAAAATGACCGGCACCAATGGTGCGGAATTCAGGAGCAACAATAAAATCGTGAATATTGAGGATCGGTTTTGCCTTGAACGTGGAGAAGTTTTGATTGCAATTGGCCAAACCTGCAAATTGATCACCTGAAAGTACAAAAAATCCGAGATAGCCAGCGTAGGATTGTAATCCTGCAATAATTTTGGGAACCAGACTTTCGTCCATCGGAGCATTGTTCCCCATCGGGTCGTTCATGTAATCGTTCAGAAGTTTGATGACTTGCGCGCAATGCAAATCGTTGTGAAGGTCAACTTGTAGGATAGACAGTTCCATAAAGAAATAATTTTCGCAAAACTAAGGATTTTGAATCTACTTAAAAGCAAAATTGAACCCTTTTAGGGTTCCCGACTTCACTTTCATCCTTCTTTCCGTCCCGATGTTTCGGGACGGTTATTAAGATTAAATCCTTTCAGGATTTTTATACTCTGCGAACAAGAACGGGTTGAAATTTAGTAATTCGATGCTTCTTTCCGGTAAATCGTAAATTGTAAATTGTCCAATCGTAAATATTTAAACCTTAAACCTCCAGGCGTCGATTTCGTATTTTTTCAACCGAATGCCCAGCATTCTTTCGGTCACTTTCAACTCGTCGGCAGCTTTGGCAATGTTGCCTTTCGAGCTGACCAACGCTTCGCGAATTAGTTGCTTTTCAACCTGTTCAACGGTATAGGTCAATCCTCCGGATGCCTTGGTATTGGTAGAATCGGCGGTTTGCAGCGATGGCGGCAGGTCGTAGCTGTGCAGCACATTGTCTTTGCTTAAAATACAGGCGCGTTCGATGCAATTTTCGAGTTCACGAATGTTCCCCGGCCAGCGGTAAACCATCAGCATATTAAGAGCCGAAGTAGTAATGCGGATAATTTTTGAGTTGTTTCGTTTATTGAATTTCTCGATAAAATGATCGACCAGCGAAGGAATATCGTTTCGGCGATCGCGCAATGGGGGCATAAAAATCGGGAACACATTGATCCGATAATATAAATCTTCGCGAAATTCATTGTTCTGGATCATCTCCTCCAGGTTTCGGTTCGTGGCGCAAATAATGCGCACATCAATCTTGATGGTTTCGGTGCCGCCCAAACGTTCAAACTCGCGTTGCTGAATGAGTCGCAGCAACTTTACCTGTGTAGAAAGGGGGATGTCTCCAATTTCGTCCAGAAATATAGTTCCGCCGTCGGCCAGCTCGAACCGGCCTTTACGACGAGCTTCGGCGCCTGTAAAAGCTCCTTTCTCGTGACCGAACAATTCACTTTCGATCAATGTATCGGGCAACGCAGAACAGTTCACCTTGATGAAACTTTTTTTTGCGCGCGGACTCGAGAAATGGATGGCATCAGCAATCAATTCCTTCCCAATACCGCTTTCGCCGCGAATAAGAACGGTTGAGTTGGTTTCGGCCACCATGCTGACCAACGAATAAACATCGCGCATTTTACTCGAATTTCCGACGATATTTCCCGGACGGCAATCCTGCTCAAGCTGATGTTGGAGTTGCTGGTTCTTCTGCTTCAAAACTTCCATTTCTTCCAGGCGCTCCTGACGGCTGCGCACACTTCTGGAAATCATTGATCCAATGATAGATAGCAACTGATTATCTTCGTCGTACGAAATATGAGGATTGTAGATTCGCACAATGCTGAGGGTTCCGGTAACTTTTCCTTCCTCAATAATCGGCGTACATATAAAAGTAAGCTCCTGCCCGTCTTTGGTCAACTCCTGGCCAGTACGGTTTAAAAACAAACTTGATTTCGATATTTTATCAATCACCACCGGGCGCGACATTTCGACCACCCGGCCAATAATACCTTCTCCTAATTTATAACGGCCACGGGCTTGCTGGGCGACACTGTAGCCATAAGCAGCCTCAATCATAATACTTTCTGACTCACGGTTGAAAATGGTCAGAAAACTCCGCTCAGCATCCAGATATCTGACAAGCATTTCGAGTATTGCCGACAAATCATTCTTCAGTTCCTTGCTCTGAATAAGCCGCTGACTGACATCAAAAAGAAGTTCAAGCTCTTTTAGACCGTAACATTCATTGCCTGCCTTTTTACATTTAAATTCCATATTTATTTATCCTTTTGACAACGAAAAACCAATCAAACAGACATTATGCACAAATGTCAACTTTAATTGTCCCTTTTTAACACTCTTACCAACCAATCTCTGACATTTTAACAAATAATTAATGATTACTGTGATCATTTGGATGGCGATAAGCCTGGTATGAACAGGTTCAGTACATTTTCTTATGTAAATAATTTATTGAGAAAGACAAAGGAACTACCATCACAGAAAGTGAATCAGGGAAAGGAAGTACGTTTAGTTATACTTTTCGAGCTTCCCCTACCAGTTGAAACATAAAAAAAAGGCCTCCAAAATTCTGTTTCGACTTTAATTTATTTAGAATATATTTCATCAGCAATTATTTTTCGCAAATATTAATTAGCTTTCGGCCTCAAAAGCAAGAGATTACCCCATAGTGCAAATAAGTCGGAATGAGAAGTGTAAAAGTGAAGTTGGTATTCTTTCTATTTTTTTTAATTCATGCAGGAGTTGGATTTGCCCAACAACCAGAATTGGAATTCAGCCCTGTAAAAGCATTTGAAAAGTTTTCAAGTAGCCAGTTTATGGAAATTACCCAGGATTCAGTCGGCTATCTTTGGATTGGTACAGTACAAGGCTTATTAAGGTTTGATGGACAATCCATATCCACTTATCTGCATGTTGCAAATGACCCAAACTCACTTCCTGGCAGTAAAATTGACAAATTATTTGTTGATCGCGGGAAAAATATATGGATATGTACCAATGGAGGACTCTGTAAATACAATCCTGAACTTGACAATTTCTCTCCAATTATTACTGAAACAAATTTAAGAGGTGCTTCTGGTTTGTATATAAGTGCAATTGCGGAAGACAAATCAGGCCAACTATATATTGCGAGTCAGAATACGATATACAAATTAGACAATTCACAAAACCTGTTTTCAAAAGTAACGGAATTAACGGAAGGCAAAATCAATGCTTTGGTTTTTGATGATCAGAATAATATCTGGATTGGCGCTTCTTATAACGGAGGCCTTTTCTATTTTAATCAGAAGGAAAATCAACTTACCTCGTATTTTAACAATCCCAACAGCAAACAATCGATTTCGAATAACGAAATTGTTGACCTGGCACTCGTAAACGGAAATCTCTGGATTGCTACATACGGCGGTGGAGTTGACACATACAACCCTGAACTTAAAAGTTTCAAACATTACATCTCACCGTACTATTTCGAAAACTATCCGCTCAGCATCTTTACCGACAGCAGAAAAAACATCTGGATTTCTACTTTAGGCGGCTTAAAGCTTTTTGATCCTTCAACTGAAAACTTTTACAATTATTACCACGATCCGAATAATCCAAAATCGTTACGCAAACACTTATGGCGATTTTTTGAAGATAAACAGGGAAATTACTGGACAGTCCAATCCATAGGTGGAATTAGTGTCGCCAAGTCCAATAATAAATTTAAACATTTCAACAGCCAGTCCTCCAATGGCTGGAGAACATCAGAAAATAACATTACCTCCATTTCGAATGACAGGAACGGAAATTTATGGATCGGAAATTATTACAATGGAATTGATATATTTTATTGGAAAGAAAACAAAACTGACCGGTACATCCATAAGGACAATGACAGCAAAAGCCTGGGAAACGGAACTATTTTTTCGATTTTCAGGGATTCGAAACACCAAATGTGGATTGGCAGCAATATGGGTGGCCTTCAGCGATTTAATCCGAAAAGTAAAAATTTCGATACTTATACAAATAATCCCAACGACACAACATCAATTGCGAATAACGATATACGATCGATTTCAGAAGACGCCAACGGTGATATTTGGTGTGTTACGCATGGGAAGGGAGTTGATCGTTTCGACACCAAAACCAAAACCTTCCATCATTATAATTCGAAAAACAACCATTTGAGTAACGATTATGCCTTTCAGGTACTCAACGATTCAAAAGGAAACCTATGGGTTACAACTGTTTATGGACTTAATTTACTAAAAAACGGAGAACTTATTTTCAAGACTTTTGTTTCGGTTCCCAACGATTCAACTTCAATTAACGGAAATGAAATTCGCTCAATTCACGAAGACCAAAAACATAATATCTGGGTTTCCACTTCTGAAGGATTAAACAAATACAATCCTGAAACCGAAAGCTTTACACGCCATTCGTATGGATTAATAAATAAAAACATTGTCAGTATCATAAGCGATCGAAAAAATAATATTTGGGTCAGTACAACTTCCGGAATTTCAAAACTTGATCCTCTCACAGACAAGTTCATAAATTTTGATCAAAGCGACGGGCTTATTTCAACGGAATATAACAGACAATCCAGTTTCATCGATGATCAGAATACTATCTTTTTTGGAGGTCAGGATGGAATTGATTTATTCAATCCTGACAGCCTGATAGAAGTATTGCAACAACCAAAACTTATTTTTACCGACTTCAGGGTCTTCAACAAAAGCATTTCTTTTTTGAATGATTCCCACATTATTGACAAACACATCAGCCATGCAAATAATGTTGTATTGAAATACCTGCAAAATTCTATAAGTTTCCATTATCAGGGTCTTGATCTAACCAATTCGGATAAAATTACTTATGCATACAAACTGGATGGATTCGATAAGAACTGGATAAATGCAGGTCAAAAGCTGGAAGCCAATTATACCAATCTGGAACCCGGGAAATACACCTTCAGGGTAAAGGCAAAATATGAAGATGGTGATTGGGGTAAAAAAGAAATATCTGTTGAGCTAAGAATACTTCCTGAATGGTGGATGACAATCTGGTTTAGAATTCTGGTGGGACTGATTGTTCTGGCAGTAACATTTGGAGCCTTTTACTGGAGAATAAAACTATTAAACAATCAGAGAGAAAAACTGGAAAAATTAGTCATTGACCGAACCAACGAAATTCAAAATAAGAATGATCAGCTTAAGGCATTAAATGCTACGAAAGACAAGCTTTTTTCAATCATATCGCACGATCTGCGAAGTCCGTTTAATACCATTCTTGGATTTCAGGACCTGCTTCTAAACGATTACCATGAATTATCTGATTCTGACAGGCTGGAAATGATCAGGCAAGTGCATACTACTACCAATCAAGTATATGATCTGGTTGAAAATTTGCTTAACTGGTCAGGAATCCAGACAAGCAACATCAAATATCAACCGGCGAAAGTCGATCTGAAAGAATTAATCCTTGATAAACTGGATTTATACCGGAACATTGCCGAATCGAAAGGAATCAAATTTAACTATCAGATTCCTGATTCGCTATTTGCCTATGCCGATATTCACCTGCTTGAAACTTCGCTTCGAAATTTGACCAACAACGCAATTAAGTTTACCTCTGGCGGCGGAACAATTCTCATTAAAGCCAGCAGGCAACACGACGTGATAGAAATATCGGTGACAGATTCCGGAACAGGAATGGCTCAGGAACAGATAGATACCTTGTTCGACATTGAAAACATCCAAACAAAAAGCGGAACCAACGGTGAAAAGGGTTCAGGTTTAGGACTCCTTTTATGCAAAGAATTTGTCGGGAAGAACAAGGGAACTTTCAACGTAAAAAGTCAATTGGGGAAAGGAAGTACGTTTAGTTTTACTCTTCCGGCCTTTAGTCAGGAATAATACCGATTTGAACAATATACTGCAAATTTTTGTCGTTTGAATTATTCTATTCAAAATCTGATATTTTTGCAAAATATATTCAGTCTTCATAATGAAAACAATTAAAATATTCCTGACCATCATTTTTTGTGTCAGTTTTGCTGCCCTTCAGGCCAAGGCTCCTGTATTTCCTGCAAATCGGCCCGACATAAAACCAAACCGGATTATCCGTACGTGCTGTTCGTTCGGAACCGAGATGCAGCTTTTGGCCATTCCGGGCTTTAAACTGACAGAAACTACCAGCATTGAAAAAATCGGACCTCATCATTATCTGGGAAACGAAAGCGAAGGAAACGGGATCATTTATTCGCGGCGCGGAGGGTTTATCGACATGGGTCATTTGCGCGATCAGGCCGACTGGACTGCTTATCTTTATACGCGACTGCACGAAAATAAATCGTCAGGAAAATTGGCCATGGTTTTAGGTCGTGAAGGCGGTGAAAAAAACCTGAATGTCAGCATTCCTTCCAACATGACCGATAACGACCTTGTTAAACTTGCCGGAAAAATAGCATACGATTTATCAGTGTGGCACGAGATTGCTACCTGGTTCGGGGCTTCAACCATTCCTTTTGTTCCTGAAAGGTATTCAAGTTTTTCGGTTGAAGATCCTTATTCCAATTTGTTGGGGGTCATAATCGGAATTCAGGCATTACAGAGTGAATTACCTTATGAGAAAGCAGTTACCCGGATTGTTTCTGAAACATTGAAAAATCTCGATGCTGTTTCGACCGAAGCCGAAACTTTTCTGGCAATGGAAGAAGTAAGGGGCATTTGGTGGACCCGCGAAAAGAAATTGCCAAGTAGCCGGGTATTGTTGCAGCGCCAACTTCAGGTTTACGATTGTTTACAACCCTGGTTGGTACCGGGTTGGATCGGTACAAACCAGGTACCGCTGGAACTGAATGTTCCAAAATACACCTCCGATGGACAAGCATTCAATAAGTTCTATGAACTGGAATTCAAGCTAAACCACAAATTTCCGTTCCGAAAGATATTTCCTGAACGAAGAGACAGAAATATTACACAAAACGATTTCGACCGGTTACTGGAGCAAGTTGCTCTCGAAGTGACTAAAAAAGACAGTCTGACCCGAAGGAATTAATCTTCGTCCATCCAGTCTTTCCCCGGATCCATTTTTTTGTTTCTCTGAATCCTTGCCTGAAGTTCGAAAGTGCGAATGCGGTCTTTGTACAAATTGTGCGCGTTCATTTTGGCCACATCGAGCGAATTATCTGTATTATCATCCCATCGGCGGCACAAATACAAGGCCTGGTAAACCCGCCCGATTTTGTATTTTCCTGAAATGGCCAATCCCAACGCATAATCTTCGCCATAACTTACATTGGGCACACGGATTTTACGCAGCACCGGCGTGTAAAATGCCCTTGGAGCTCCCAGTCCATTTATCCTAAGCGCATTGTTCGGTCCGTTGTCATCGGTCCATTCGCCGTGATCGATTACGCCCGGAGGAATTTCTTCGAGGTTAAAATCAGTCATCCGGTAACTGCCAATCACCATCGCGCAATTGTCTTCGTAAAATTTATCAACAATGGTTTGAAGCGTATTTTCGTTCACATACAAATCATCGCTATCAAGTTGCACCGCAAATTTGCCACATTCAGGATGAAAAATTGCCTCGTTCCAGCAGCCTCCAATTCCAAGGTCATTCCGTTCAGGAACAATATGTATCAGTTTCCCCTGCTCAGCATACGATTTGAGAATTTCTGAAGTTCCGTCGGTCGAATAATTATCGACAACAATCAGGTTAAAACGAAACGATGTTTTTTGTATAAGCGCCGACACCACTGCATCTCTGATGGTTTTCACCCGGTTTCGCACCGGAATAATGATGGAGGCTTCTGTTTCAAAATTTTCAGAAAATATAGTTTCGGGAAAAGGAGCCAAAAGTAAAGCTCCGATGTCGCGCAAATGTGTAGTGCAAACCTGTTCAAATTCAAGCTGTCGTTCGCGCGCAGCAGATTTCACGTAATCAAATTGTATTTCGCCTGAAGTACGCGTATCAGTTTCAACTTTGGTAAACAAATATTCAGGAATATGTACGAGTTCGCCCATTCGGCTGGCACGCAATCGCAATGCATATCTACCGCCATATTTCAGCATTTCGTAATTTTCGTACCTGAAAGCTTTTAAAACCTCGCCCCGGTAAAACCGCACCGGTCCGAAATTAAAATCGTCGCGCAAACTGCCGGGCTGATAATGAATGAGCGGATGAGCGGAAAGTTTGCCGTCTTTCATTTCCATGTAATCAGCATACACCATCGGCGAGTCGGTAAATTCGGCCACCTGAATCAACCGTTCTATGGCGCCCTGCCCCAGTTCAATTGCATCATCGCCAAGTGCTAGTAATGCAAAATCAGCCTGTACCAACTTGGCAATGTGCCTGATGGTGGAACATGAACCGAACTCTTCGACCTGCACCAGCTCACAATTATTTAACTGAACAGGTACTTTTGACAGAACATAAACCTGGTTCACCAGAGACGATTCCCGAAACTGATCTACCAGTTTCTGACTGGCGATTTCGTTGCTGAATGCTAAGAAACAATCCACTTTTTGATTCATGATCCTGTTTTTTAAAGTTTAATCACTTTCACCTTACTAATTTCGCTTTCGTTGTGAAGGCGGTCAAGAGCAGATATCCGAACTTCGTATTTCCTTCGTAATTTACGGGAATTTGGTTTAAAAACGATGCTATTATCACGGGTAATTGTGAAAATATTTTCAGGATTCGTTTCGTCAAACTTTTGCCCGGCAGGATTCAAATAAACCAAGTAACCAACGGCCTTGTCCATTTCAGCTTCTGTTTTATCCCGCTTCCATTTCATTTTATTTCCACGTTTGCGGAAACGCATGGGTTGATCCGGAGCTTTGCTGTCGATCCAGGGCATTGCAGGAACCAGTGCCAGACGATTGTATATTTTATTCTGAAGGGCTTCGCTGAACCCAAACAGATCGCGTTTAAAATGTTTGCTGCTGTAAAAAGCGCTCCCGCCCAATTGTGGTATCTGGCGGGTAATCTGTATTTGTTTCAGTAACTGATTCGGATCCTGCCATTCAGGAATGCTTGCATTTGCTTCCAGTTTATACACCGCATGACCAATGTACATCCCCCGGTTATAAGCATGATCGGCCCACCAATTGCTAAGTGTGAGAAAATCGACTTGTGGATGGCCGATCTGCCAGTAAAGTTGAGGCAATGAATAATCAATCCAACCGTTTTTTTGCCATTTCAGAATATCGGCATATAAATGAT
Organism: Prolixibacteraceae bacterium; assembly: GCA_019459485.1. Classification (GTDB taxonomy): domain Bacteria; phylum Bacteroidota; class Bacteroidia; order Bacteroidales; family Prolixibacteraceae; genus Aquipluma. The sequence continues at coordinate 25,604 of JAIBEZ010000066.1, read as the reverse complement.
CGTAATTTGTAGTTCCGGCGGTGGTTTCAGAACCCAGTGGATCGTCGGCTTTGTTGCGCCAGACTCCAAACGGGCTGATACCAAATTTCACCCAGGGTTTTATCTTTTTAATATTTTCTGAAAGCATTTGTATGGTAAGATCCACATTGTCGCGCCGCCAGGCTGCCTTTTGCATCAATAAAAACCCGCGGTTGTACCCGGCAAAGGAGTTTTCATCCGGGAAATCTTCTTTCAGCGGATACGGATAAAAATAATCATCGAAATGAACGGCGTCCACATCGTAGCGTGCGACGATATCATTTACCACCTGAACAACAAATTCGCGGGTTTGCGGCAGTCCCGGATCAAAATACAGTTTGCCGCCATAATTCACAATCCATTCAGGATGCTTGAAAGCAATGTGGTTCGAAGCCAAAGGTTCGGTGGCGTATTGCGCTACGCGGAAAGGATTCAGCCATGCGTGAAATTCCATGTTCCGGCTGTGACATTCCTCAATCCAGAATTGCAGCGGATCGTAAAACGGTTCGGGCGCCTTGCCGGGAGTGCCGGTCAGATAACGCGACCACGGTTCAAGTTCCGACGGATAAAAAGCGTCAGAGGCAGGCCGGATTTGCATGATGATCGCATTCATCCCGCTTTTTTGGTGCATGTTTAAGATTTCGACCGCTTCTTTTTTCTGCTGTTCAGTAGAAATTCCGGGTTTCGAAGGCCAGTCGATATTACTGACAGTTGCCACCCAAACAGCCCGAAACTCGCGCTTTGGAGCCAATTGCGCCTGTGCGTTCACACAAATGATAAGAATAAATGCAAAAATTAACCTGTACATACAATCGAATTTAAAATCAGTGCAAAATACAGGTATCCAAACGAATTTGATGCAGGTAAGCAGATGTTTTTATCAAGGCTCAATTGTTGAAAACATTGCAGAAATAATCCCTCAAAAATTTAATATTTTCGGTGAATCGGCATTAGGTTATTACTTATATTTTTTGATATCTTTGCCGCCATCAGTAATATGAAAGTTCCCATCTGATTTATTTGCAAAAATATAATACACTTGGCGAACCAAAGTGCTACTGAAATGGTTATTAATAAAGCTACTCAAAGCTGGTTACTTTGGTAGCTCATGGTTTATTAGGTTTAGTTGGTTTAGGTTAGTTTCCCGTCTCAAACGGGTGAAAAGGCTGTCAGAGGACAGCCTTTTCTAATTTATACCAGCCAGATCAGAAAATTGCCACATAAAAAAGCAGTGAACGTTTTCAGGTTCACTGCTTTTTTATGGTTCTATGCCGGATAGCAATGGGTAAATATTCATTGGTCTATTTTGGCCTCAATTACTTATTAAAATTAAATCCGTTAGCTGTAGGATCCTTAGCATCAGAAAGCGGCAGCGCCGCAAAATATTTGTAGTAAAAATTGAGAACAGCTGATAAGGTGCAGCGCACCGGAATAATACAAAAAAATATGTGCCTATATTTCGGTGCTCCGCACCTTTTTCGTGACTTCAATCATTAATGCTACAAATATCAACGGTGCTCTGCACCTAAAAATGCTTGCCTTTTCTTACAACCTACCGATCGTTTTCTTCCATCAGGTTGAAGTTATGTTCCTGCATCCAGCGAAAAATTGAATATTGAACAAACGACAGCTCTTCCGAAATCGGCGAAGTATGAACTGTGTTGGTAAAAAACCTCCAGGCAGCCCTTGCAGTCGAGTTTTCGTTGGCAAATACCAGCGAATTCGGATAAGGAAAATTTCCTGAAGATTTAAAATCATCAATACTTGCCGGACTAAAAAACAAATATCCATCGAAAGCTCCGCTCACCACCTTTTTCATCTTCTGCAAAGGATGTTCGATGTACTGAATCTGTTGCCTGTGAAGCCACTGACGGGTTATTACCGACAATTCTTCGCCTATAAAAAAGGTTGGTGTTTTCATGCGTCTATAATTTGTTTTATGAATATTCGTGAATTTACCCAATGTCATATAAGTCATTCAATTGTCATTTGGTAGTCATTAAGTTGCAATGGAATGACAATAAGTGACCACAACTGACTGACGCAAAATGCCAAATAAATGTGCAAACCGTCAATCATATTGTACTTTAATTGGCATGTATTACTGCCGGTTCTTCAAACTGATAAAGTACGGTTGAAAGGTATCTTTCGCCGGTATCTGGAAGAATAACGACGATTGTTTTTCCTTTATTCTCAGGACGTTTGGCTACCTGAAGCGCTGCATAAACGGCGGCTCCGGAAGATATACCAACCAACAATCCTTCTGAACGTGCCAGCTCGCGGCTGGTGGCAAAAGCATCTTCATTCTCAACCAGAAGAATTTCATCAATTACCGAACGGTTCAGTACGTCAGGAACAAAACCGGCACCTATACCCTGAATTTTATGCGGACCCGGGTTTCCACCGGAAAGTACAGGAGAGCCGCCTGGCTCAACGGCAATGATCTGAACAGATGGTTTTCGCGCTTTCAGCACCTCTCCCACTCCGGTAATCGTTCCGCCGGTTCCAATTCCCGAAACAAAAATATCGACCTCGCCATCAGTATCGTTCCATATTTCCAATGCAGTAGTTTTGCGGTGAATTTCTGGATTGGCCGGATTTTTAAACTGTTGCGGAATAAACGAATCGGGTATGGTTGCTGCCAGTTCAACGGCTTTGGCGATAGCGCCTTTCATGCCCTCAGCTCCCGGTGTCAGAACCAATTCAGCGCCAAGTGCTTTCAGCAGGTTACGGCGTTCAACACTCATCGTTTCCGGCATTGTAAGTATTAGCCTGTAACCTTTGGCCGCAGCAACAAATGCCAGGGCAATTCCCGTATTTCCACTGGTCGGTTCAATAATCACCGAACCTGGTTTCAGTATTCCACGCTCTTCGGCATCACTGATCATGGCATTGCCGATACGGTCTTTTACGCTTCCGCCCGGATTAAAATATTCGAGTTTGGCAATCAACTTTGATTCGAGCTGATGTTGTTCATTAAAATTGGAAAGTTCCAACAATGGAGTGTTGCCAATTAGGTCGGTTAATTTTTCTGCGATTTTGGTCATGATGTTTCTTTTTTGCTTTGTACAAAGATTGAACGGAATTTCAGCACCTGAAATACCTTCTTTGGTGTATTTTATATACCACGTTTTAGGTATATTAAAAACCACGAACGGGGTAAAAACCTGATTTTTGAGAATAATATTGAGTGATTTTAGATCATATAATTGTTCTGTAATAGAACATTGCCTATTTTTGTTTCATTAAACGGCATAAAATAATTGAAATGAACCAGGATTTATCACAAGGGCAAATTGGGCGGAGAATATCCGAACTTCGTAAAACAAAGAATTTATCGCAGGCGGATCTGGCTAAAAGGATTAAGATGTCACGATCGTCATTTGCCCAAATTGAATTAGGCAACAGATGCGTTGATATTCTTGAATTACAGCGGCTGTCGATGGTATTGGGATTTTCTTTGGATCATTTTATGTCAGAGAATTTCGCTGCCGGTCAGGAACTTGACACTGATAATGAAATGAAATCGGAAAATCCGGCAGAACGTATTTCTGTTCCAAAGTTGCAGGTGGATAAGTTTAAAAACGTGCTATTGTATATTTTGGAGCGGTGTGCCGGCAAACCCAATGTTGGCGAAACGGTTCTAAACAAATTGCTGTATTTCTCCGATTTCAATTATTACGAATTATACGAGGAACATCTGACCGGAGCCAGTTACCGGAAACTGCCTTTTGGCCCGGTGCCTCAAAAACTGGAAATCATCATCAAACAAATGGTAGAAAATGGGCAACTTCAGCGCGTTAAAACGGAGTATTTCGGTCTGCCTCAAACCCGCTATTTGCCGCTCAAAAAAGCAAACCTGACCGAACTAAAAGCCAGCGAAAAAGAAGTTATCGACAGGGTTATTGAGCAAATGAGCGACTGGTCGGCTGCCGCAATAAGTAATTATTCTCACAAGGATATTCCCTGGCTGGCCTCCAAAGAAGGCGACGAAATTGATTATGAATTAGCCTTTTACCGCGAAGCCCCGTTCTCGGTGAGGAACTATGGAAACGAAATTGAAGCACAATGACCTTTGATGAATTGGCCGAATATCAAAGGGATTTGAAAACCCTCCTGAAAAAGTACAGAACCTTAAACGACGATTTGAGCGTAGTAAAGAAAGTGCTGGAAATCTTTCCCGATGAAAGGCCTCCATTCAGCTTCCGTATTGATAATTTGGCTCTGGAAAGTTGCATTATTAAAGTCAGGAAAATAGCTTGCAAGGCATTAAAAGGGCGTGGCGTAAATTCGGGTTTGCGGTTGGTTTATGCATACTTCGCCGAAGAACAGAGAATAACTTTTATCGAGCTGTACCACAAAAACGAAAAGGAAAACGAGGACAGGGAGCGGATTTTGAAATATTTCGGGAAATAAAACAACTGATTTATACGAGCCCCTATATAAAATACTCAATATTATCAATCCAACCGGCTTTAATGGCATGCATAATCAATTCGGAAGCATTGGAAACTCCCATTTTCCGGAAGATATTTTTGCGGTGGGTGTTAACGGTATGAAAGCTGATATTTTTCTGGCTTGCAATCTCTTTGGTGGTCAAACCTCCGGCAATCAGACGAACAATTTCAATTTCAGAACTGGTCAGATGGGTTGGTTCGTCGGGCACCGATTTATTATCTCCTTGTTCGAGAATCATATCAAGTATTTCCTCGGCATAATATTTCTTCCCCTTAAAAGCTGCATCAACTGCCGACAGAATTTCGTCACGGTCAGCCGTTTTGTAAATGATATTTTTAACCCCGATTTTAGAAAGTTCGGCAAATTCGGTTTTGCTGATCGAATTGGTCAGAATCAGAATGGAGATAGGCTGAAATTTTTGCTTTATTTTCAGAAGGTCATCAATACTGTCGTAGTCAATTAACGAAAAATCAGTAATAAGCAGATCGTAAAATCCATTATCCAAAACCTTTAATAACTCGGATTGAGAACTAACAACATCTGCCACAATAAACCGCTCGTCGATGCCCAGAAGTGTTTTCAGCGTTTCGACAACCAGAAACTGGCTATCTGCAATGACTATTTTCTTTGAAAAATTGTTCGTACTCATTCCATTTGTGTATTAGCTCCGGAAACAAACCTTGTATGATTCAAACTGCATTTTACTGATTTGTTACATTTGTTCAGGCGCTTAGCATTGCAAAGTAAGCAAACATCATGAAAGTAGCCACAGCAACTTGTTCCAAATCAGATTTTTTGTACTTTCGGCGGACAAAACAATTGGTTTATTTTAGCTAATTATCAGTAATTCAAAACGTTTCAGTTAATGGCGAATTTAGGGAAGGGAATATTTCAACGCACCGAGTTACTGTTGGGCAAAGAGGTGATGGAAAAGATTGCATCGAAAAACGTGATCATCTTCGGAATTGGTGGAGTTGGAAGCTGGTGCGCCGAAAGCCTTGTGCGAAGCGGGATTCGCCGTCTAACGCTTGTTGATTCTGACCTGATTTCCGTTACCAATATTAACCGACAATTGCATGCCACCAGCCAAACTGTTGGCGAAGTAAAAACCGAAGCGCTGAAAATCCGCTTGCTTGAAATCAATCCTTCAGCCGAAATACAGACACTTCAGAAAATATATGATCCAGAAACTTCCGATTCGTTCGAACTTGATTCATACGATTTTATCATCGATGCCATCGACAGTTTGAGCAACAAAATTGATTTGATCCGCAAAGCAACCCGCACCAATGCTGTTTTCTTTTCATCGATGGGCGCTTCGCTGAAACTTGATCCGACCAGAATCCGCGTGGCCGAATTCTGGAAAGTGAAAGGTTGTCCGTTTGGGTACATCATACGTAAAAAGATGCGGAAAGGCGATTTGCCGGCAAAAAAATTCATGTGTATTTACAGTGAGGAACTGCTCGAAAACAAAGGAGCTGATGCCTCAGTCGAAACGGAGAAATTGCTGACTATCAAATCGGAAAATGCACCCGGCGATCCGGAACTGGCCGATCACGATTGGAGCAACCAAAAAGCAGTGATCAACGGAACTGTGGCACATATCACAGCTATTTACGGATTTACGCTTGCAGGATTGGTTATTCAAAGTATTTATAATGAAGAATAAACAAAGATATTATGAGCGAATTTGATGCCCGGGCCCGTGAGTGGGACAAAGATAAAATGCACATGGACCGTTCGCTGGCAATTGCAGCCGGACTGGAAGAAATGATACCAATTGAACCATCGATGAAAGCCCTCGAATATGGCGCAGGAACTGGTATTCTCAGTTTTTTGCTGAAGGATCGGTTTGCGGAAATTACCCTGATGGACAATTCAACGGAAATGATCAAAGTTTGTGTTGAAAAGACTGAGTATCACAAAACCAATCACATTCTGCCAATTTGTTTCGATCTGGAGCACAAGGATTACGACGGTAGTTTCGATGTCATTTACAATCAAATGGTTTTACACCATGTTGTTGATTATGAAAGTATTATTGGAACATTCCATTCATTGCTAAATCCGGGTGGCTATCTGGCAATTGCCGATTTATATCCTGAAGACGGCTCGTTTCATGGCCCCGACGTGAATGTTCATTTGGGTTTCGACCCTGAAAATCTTGCCAAAATCCTGAAACAGATCGGGTTTAAGAATATCAACTACAAAACCTGTTTCGAAGTAAAACGTGAATCAGGTATAGAATATCCGGTATTTTTATTGGTTGCACAAAAGTAAATCTGCTCCATGGAATCAATTATTTTGAAATGCAAACAATGCAATTGGCAGGGTTCTCCCGAAGAAGTTGACTGGGAAGTTGTTGAAACCTGCACCGGAAACGACAAAGTTGAAGTTTGCCCCTCCTGCGGAAGTATGGAAGTATATCCGCTGAAGTAAATTAAAAAATCAGCTTGTTAGGATTTTTCTCATTGTGTTTCGTTCCTTTTCAGAAAGCGAATCCATTTCGCTGAGTGCTTGTTGTATTTTGGTTTTGAAATTCCAGCAAGTCATTTGGCGCAACGAAAGCCGGCGGCCAAATTCATAAGACGACACATCCTCCTTACCTTTGCAAACCTGATAGGCGATGTAAAATGCTTTACTGATCGGAAATTTAACGCCGTGAAAAATGGTTCCGTTGGTCGCGGTTTCTTTGGCTTTACATTTCGTACAACGGCGCGAAAACGGTTCCTGTCCTGCACATGAGTTCGTGTTTCCGCATTTCTTACAAACAAAACCATTTGCCCATTTTATTTCTGCCAGAAATTCAAGGCATTTTTCATCGCTTTTGAACATCTCATCAAGCTGTTCAGGACCAAGGTTATTGCTGAAAATTTCACTCATACAGTTATTCTTATTGGTGCAAATGTAAATAAATTAGTGTCACCGAAATGATTCAAGTGTCACTAATGCGATTTACAACTTTCTTTTATTAGTTTTGCAGACAAACAATTTAGAAGATCTGCTATGGAAAATAATTGCGAAGCTAAACCAAGACCACGAACAGTCAAAGAATTTTTTACATCATGGTATTTCTGGAAGCCATTTTTAGCCGTCACAATCGGTGCCCTTGCCGGCTTTTCGTATTACTATTTTGTAGGATGTACATCAGGAACTTGCGCAATTACAAGCAGCCCGTTTATGAGTACATTCTGGGGTGGAATGATGGGTTTCTTTTTGGTGAACAGCCCGTGTGCCTCGGGTAAATGCTAAATAAAATTCAGGATTAAAGTAGAGCATATTACAAGGCATCAACTTATCCCCTTCTGCTTATCTCTGTCAGGTTTCCATGATTTAAAATGGAAATGTCTTTCTCGTTCAGTTCAATCAAACCATCCTTTTCGAAGCTTTTCAGAAGCTTTACAGCACTTTCAGTAGAAATTCCTGCGAAATCGGCCACGTCTTTGCGCGAAAGGAGCTGAAAAATCTCCGGATTTTCTGCCTTTAAACTATCGATGTACAGAAGTGTATCAGCTATGCGCCCATTCATTTGTTTGTACATTACCGTTCTCAAAGTATCAAAAAGATTCGAGTTTTGCTCGCAGTACCGACGGATAATTCCCAATCCAAAGGTTCCGTTTTGCCTGATTATTTGAGCAATCGCCTCTTTTTCAACCAAAAAAACCTGACAATCCGTCAACGCAACCGATGAGTAGTTGAATGTGTTTCTAGCGAATACGGAAGACAATCCAACGAACTCACCCGGTTTGATAATCCTCAGATTAAAGATTTTCGCGTTGTCTCCTTCGATGTATTGCCTGGCCAAACCTTTCATTACAAAAAGCACATACGAAGCGAAGGTCCCCTGTTTGGTCAGGTTATCGCCTTTCCGGAACAGCACTTGTGTTTTACTTGCCCTTACCAGCTCAACCTCATCGTTTGTAAGCGTCTGAAAACATGGAGCCTGAACATCGCAAATAAAATCACTGTCGGTTTCAAGAATGGGTTTCATAATTTGTGCTGAAATTAATTTCGACTGTAAAGTTAGGATTAAACTTCGACTGGGCTTAACATGAACTATTAATTGCAATACTTGCTTCGATTACATCAATAAAAAAGTTGTCGCAGTTCAATTCAGAAGCCGATGCGCTTTGCCTGTAAAATCTTTATTGCCCCTGATTTGTGATGTAGTTTTGCATCGTAACAATTAAAACAAATCAGAAATGTTATACACTAATTTGAAACACATCGAAAGCGCTGCGGAATATGAAAAAATAATCAGTGAAAACGAGAACGTAGTGGTTATCTGTGGACGCATGGGGCCAATGTGCGTTCCGGTTTACCGGATTGCCGAAGAATTGGAAAGCGAATATTCACATGTAAAATTCTTCGATATGGAATTTGACAATCCTGAATCTCAGGTTATTCGCACTTTGCCTGAAGTTAGCGGCTTCACGGGAATTCCGTTCACCATTTATTACAAAAACGGCGAAGTGGTAAAAGCTACTGCAAGTATTCAATCTAAATCGCAGATAACATCCATATTGGATCAGGAATTTGCAGCAACCGTAAACGCTTAATTCAACGAATCAAACACATAAAATAAAAGCAATATGCAGACAACATTTATTATAATCGCAGTTTTAATGGCCGCTTTCATCGGGTTCCGCTATTTCGCAATGGCAAAAATGAAAAACACTCCCTTGGTGGCCGACCATGAAAAAGTATTGACACTTACAGAACAAAATTTTCAGCAACAAACTAAAGGCAAATTGGTGTTGGTCGATTTCTGGGCAAGCTGGTGCGCTCCCTGCCGAATGATGGCGCCTGTTTTAAACGATGTTTCCGCTGAATTATCAGGAAACTCACATGTTGGAAAAGTTGACATTCAGCAATACCAGTCGCTGGCCAACAAATTTAAAGTTCGCAACATCCCAACAATGATCCTGTTTAAAAACGGCACAGAAATCAACCGTTTTGTGGGTATCAAATCAAAAGAATTTTTGCTGAAGGAGATTGCGAAAGCAAGCTGAAGCGATAGTCAATGCACTTTAAGAGGAACGTCATGCTGAACTTGTTTCAGCATCCCTTCTATGATGGGACCCTGAAACAAGTTCAGGGTGACTGGTAACTAAATGGGAATTACACAATCATAAAATAAAAGATAAGAAAATGGAAAAAATATTAATTATAGGGGGAGTTGCAGCAGGAGCTACTGCGGCGGCAAAAGTTCGCCGCATTTCTCCGACTGCACAAATTACAATGCTTGAAGCCGGACCCGACATTTCGTTTGCAAATTGCGGCCTGCCTTATTACATTGCAGGCGACATCAAAAGCCGCTCAAAACTGATTCTGCAAAGTCCCGAAAGTTTCAACGAGCAATACGGCGTTGAAGTACACACGCATACCATCGTTTCGTCGATCGACAGAGCTGCGCACAAAGTAAAAACACTGGACACACGCAGCGGCGAAAATAAAACGTTCGAATACACCAAATTGATTATGGCACAGGGTGGTCGTCCAATAAAACCAACACTGCCCGGTGCTGATCTCGATCATGTATTCACGCTGTGGACCTTGGAAGACATGGACAAAATTTCGCATCATCTGGAAGAAAAGAAACCAAAAAATGCAGTCGTTGTTGGTGGCGGATTTATTGGTCTGGAAATGGTGGAAGCCCTTGTAAAACGCGGACTGAAAGTGAATGTAGTCGAAATGATGCCGCACGTAATGGCCATTATGGAAGCCGAAACTGCTGGATTTGTTGAGACTGAAATGCTTTCGTATGGCGTTGGTATTCATACAGGTGCATGCGTTACTGAAGTAATGCCGCGTACAGTAAAACTTGATAATGGGAAAGTGCTGGATGCCGACATGGTTTTACTGTCGATTGGCGTTCGCCCAACATTGCAACTCGCAATAGATGCAGGTCTCGAAATCGGGGAAGCAGGCGGATTGCTGGTCAATGAACAACTGCAAACTTCCGATCCTGATATATACGCGGCTGGCGACATGGTCGAAATCGAACATCGCGTAAACGGTAAAAAAGTACGCATTCCGCTGGCCGGACCAGCAAACCGCCAGGGACGAATTGCTGCCGAAAATGTTTTGGGCGGAAATCATGCCTACAAAGGTTCAATCGGAACTTCGGTAGTCCGTGTTTTCGAAGCGGTAACCGGAATAACCGGCTTCTCGCTGAAACAGGCCCGTGCTGCCGGATTGGATGCCGATGCGGTGGTGGTTCACAAAGAGCATCATACTTCTTATTATCCAGGCGCCGAAACGGTTACCACCATGCTGGTTTACGACCGAAATACCGGAATTATTCTCGGCGGACAAACGGCTGGCTACAAAGGAGCTGACAAACGTTTGGATGTAATTGCAACTGCGACAGCCGCCAAATTAACGATCAGCGATATCGCTGATATTGACTTTGCGTATTCGCCACCCATCGGAACGGCCAACGATGCCATCAACATGGCTGCTTATACTGCCGAAAACCGCATTTCAGGATTCAGCCCATCGGTTACAGTTACCGAATTGGATGCTTTTATTGAAGGGAAAAATCCTGTATTTGTGGATGTCCGCGATGTGTTCGCTTTCGAAAAAAGTCATGTAAAAGGAGCGATCCATTTGCCGTTGGAAATTCTGGCAGAACAAATTAAAACCATTCCTGCCAATCGAACAGTGATTGTTTACGACGAAACCGGAAAAAAAGGACATCAGGCACTTCGAACATTGCTGGGCGCTGGTTATAAAGATGTTACCAATATTTCAGGAGGACATACTTCGCTTCAGAGACAAGCCAGGACCATTGGATTTAAGCACATTCAAATTGACCTTTTGCCTGTTGAGCCGAAGTCGCTGGAAGAAGAAACTCCGGAAGTCGAAGAAAAAGCAGCTGTAAAAGCACAGGATAAAAATTCACCGATTGTTGTGGATGTTCGCACTCCCGAAGAATTTGAAGACGGTGCATATCCGGAAGCAATCAATATTCCATTGGATGAATTACAAGCGAGAATTGATGAACTGGGAAGCAAAACGAGAGAGATAACGCTCTATTGCGCATCGGGGGCGCGTTCGGCTTATGCACAGCGATTCCTCCTGCAAATGGGTTTTGCCAAAGCAACCAATGGCGGTGGAATTGCTGCGATGATGTCGCGCAGAAACACAAAACCTTCTGCAGCAGATTCTTCAAACGAACCAATTGTGATCGATGTACGTACTACCGAAGAATTTGAAGGTGGCGCTTATCCGGGCGCTATCAATATTCCGTTGGATGAATTGCAAATGCGAATCATTGAATTAGGAAGCAAAGGGAGGGAAATTACACTCTATTGTGCTTCCGGAGCACGCTCGGCTTATGGGCAGCGAGGATTGCAGCAAATGGGCTTTACCAATGTGAAAAACGGAGGCGGTTTAATGCAAATGATGAGACATAGATAATATAAACCAAATAAATCTAAGCTTATGCAAAACGTTTTTTCTTACATCGACTTTCAGCAAAAAATAGAAGGACACGATCGAGCTGCCCTGCTGATTCACAATCCTGAAAATGAATCTTCCCGATGTGCTTTCCGGAGTATTGCTGAAGCCATGCATTTAAGTCAGACCATCTCTGTTTTTGTGGCTGATGTGAGTCAGGTTCAGGATATTAATCCGGTTTACAAGATTACAAGTGAACCTTCGCTCTTACTTTTCGTGAAGGGGAAACTGGTTAATAAAGTGGAAGGTTGTCACGAAAGCGACTACTTCAAAGCTGTGATCAATCATGGTTTATCAGAAAATAAATAACAAATAAAATAAACAACTATGTTTGAAGCAATTAAGAAACTTTTAGGAATAAAAACAATCGACTATGCCCAGTTAATGAAAGAAGGGGCAGTCATTTTAGATGTTCGCACCAAAGGTGAATTTGGATCCGGACACATCAGGGGATCAGTCAATATTCCGGTTGATCAACTGCACAAGAATCTTCAAAAGTTTAAAGACAAAAAACGCACGATAATTACTTGCTGTGAATCTGGAATGAGAAGTTCCTCTGCAAAGGGAATTTTGAAATCAAATGGTTTTATCAATGTCCACAATGGTGGCAGATGGATGAGCCTGAATAATAAATTGTGATAAATATATTCGGATGAAAAAAGCATTAATTCTGGGCGGTGGATTTGCCGGTATTCAAACAGCTATTCAATTACAAAAAAGTGGGAAGTTCAAGGTAACGTTGGTTTCCGACCGCGATTACCTGTATCTGTTTCCCATTTCAATTTGGGTACCGGTTCGTATCAAAGAATTCAGCGACGTAAAAGTTCCGCTGGCCAGGATTCAGGAAAAATATCCGTTTGAAGTAATTATTGATTCAGTAAAAGAAATTCATGCTGCAGATCATCAGGTGGTTTGTGAAAACCAAACCCTGAATTACGACTACCTGGTGGTTGCTTTTGGGGCCGATAAAATGAGGCACAAAGGACTTGAGAACACCTTGTCGATTTGTGGAAAGCCGGAAGTTTCAGTCTCTATACGCGATGGAATTGATGATTTGATTAAAAAAGGCAGTGGAAAAATTGCCATTGGTTTTGGCGGAAATCCGAAAGATAAATCGGCTGTTCGCGGCGGACCTGCATTCGAATTGGTTTTCAACATTCATAATCTGTTGAAGAAAAAGAAAATCAGACAGAATTACGACCTTACGTTTTTTGCCCCAATGGAAGAACCGGGAGCAAAAATGGGCAAAAATGCTTTGCCAATGTTGAACAAGATGTTCGATCAGTATAAAATTGAGAAACGGTTTGGAAAGAAGATTACCGAATTTGAACCGGGTGCGGTTGTGTTTGAAGATGGCTTGAAACTGGATGCCGATTTGACTTTGTTTATCCCTGCTTCGACTGGACATCATGTGTTGCAAACAAGCGATTTACCTACTACCGAGGCTGGTTTTATTCAGATTGATACTTCGTGTCAGGTACGCGGGCTTGAAAATGTTTATGCCATTGGCGATATTTCTGCCATGGAAGGACCCGAGTGGATTGCCAAACAGGGACATGTGGCCGAATTAATGGGCCGCGTTGCCGCGCACAATATTATTTTTACAGAAACTGGTACTGGTACTAAAAAACATTACCACGAATCGCCAAACATACTTTGCGTGATGGACACCGGTGATGGAGCTGCTTTTGTTTTCAGGAACACGAAAACATCGTTCATTATTCCGATGCCATTTGTTGGTCACTGGATGAAAAGAGGTTGGGGAACTTATTCGAAAATAACCAAAGTGGGTATTTTCAGACATTTTTCAGGATTTATATTCTCATAATTATGAAAGCAAACTTCGATACAATAATTAGTGATACAAAACCCGTAATTGTTGACTTTCACGCATTGTGGTGCGGGCCGTGCAAGGTGCAGTCGCCCATTCTGAAAGAATTGGCAACCGAACTTGGAGATCGGGTTCGGGTGATCAAAATTGATGTCGATCAAAATCAGCAGTTGGCTGGCCGCTATCAAATTCAGAGTGTTCCGACGCTCATGATTTTTAAAAGCGGAGAAATAAAATACAAACAACCCGGAGTTCACACGAAACAACAGTTAATGAGTATATTGACAAATATTTTTTAATTCACTCAAAAAAATAAAAAAAACATGGAATATTATTTCAGTGCCATTTTGCATACCGGCTTTGACGATGCGGTGGATAAAATTACAGAAGCCTTGAAAACAGAAGGCTTTGGCGTGTTGACAGAAATCGACATGCAAGCTAAGCTAAAGGAGAAATTGGGTGTGGATTACAAAAAGTACAAGATCTTGGGCGCATGTAATCCGGCCTTTGCCTACAAAGCTTTGCAAGCTGAAGAAATGGTTGGAGTGATGCTCCCCTGCAACATTGTGGTAACCGACAAAGAAAATGGTACCACCCAAGTTGTAGCCATTCATCCAATTGCGTCGATGATGGCCATACAAAACCCGGCATTGGAGCCGCTCGCGCAAGAAATAACAGAAAAAATAAAAAGGGTAATCAATCTACTGAAATGAGTTTCAGATTCCTCCATGACAGGGTTTCGAACCCTGTCATGGAGGATAATGTTCTTTTTACAAGTAAAGACTGAGAATTACCTAAAATGATTACTTTTGTAAAAAGAGATACGATATGACTGATTATAAAAATATTATAAGAAGGAATCCGAATAAACGATTTGGAAAACCATGTGTCAGAGATACCAGAATAACAGTTTATGATGTACTTGGCTGGTTGGCAGCTGGGATGGATTTTAATGAAATTATTTCCGATTTTCCGGAGTTGACAATTGAGGATATAAAAGCATGTCTGGCATATGCTGCTGATAAAGAACACAAATTGCAACACGCATCATGAAACTGTTATTTGATCAGAATATTTCATTTCGGATAACAAAAAAACTTAAAAGCTATTTCTCAGATTGCTTTCATGTTTCTGACTGTGGATTAAGCGATTGCGAAGATCCTGTTATATGGAAGTATGCAAAAGACAATGATTTTCTGATCGTTACTTTTGATTCTGATTTCTATGACATCAGTATGATAAATGGTCATCCACCAAAGATTATTTGGATAAGAACAGGAAATTTAACAACCAATGAAATCGCCCAATTGATGATTCAGAATCATGAGTCCATAAATTCGTTTCTGAATAATCCTGAATTTATGGATATTGCATGTTTGGAATTGGAATAGTTAAAGTCTGTTCTCTTACAATTCAACATTCACCATTTTCCCAACGGATCGGATATATTTTGCTGACTGAGCATATTCTTCAGCGGTATTCAAATGTTCCATCATCAGTGGTACATCTTTCAGTTTAGCTAATTCGGTCAGGAATACCGAATAATCCAGATTACCTTTCCCTGCAACGATTTCGTCGAGCTGAGGCATATAATTATCCTCCCGAAGTGTGATGTCTTTGGCATGGCAACTCCTGATTTGTGGCCCAAGTCTGCGGAAACAATCGCGAATCATTTCGCCATTCCTGTAATAAATCTGCGGACTGGTTATCAAATTCATCGGATCGAGATGAACACCAAACCGTTCCCTATCAATGGCTTTGATGAGTTTCAGGTAAGAATCTACAGAATCAGGGTAAGCCCAGGGCATACATTCCAGCGTAAAATAAGTATGCTTTGGATTAACGGCATCAATTATTTTTCGGGTAGTTTCAACAATCAAATCAAAAGTGGCATCGGTCAGATTATCCTTGTGCGGACCAGCCCAGTGCTTTGGGTTTCGCGAGCCACTCACATTTACGCAACAGTTGGCACCAATCTCATCGGCCAAAGCCAGCGAATCAATGCATTTTTGAATGGCCTTTTTAGCAGTTTCCTGATCCGGCGAAATCGGGTTACTCCAGGCTCCCACTTCTGCAATTACAATATCATTTTTTGCTCCTGCAGTTTGATAAGCTTTTATCAAAGCAGCATCGGCTCCCGGCGCCACCGGACAATAAGCTGCCCGATAGCCCAACTTTTTGAGTGCGATAACCCATTCTTCAGGAGAATTGTACTTTTCAAAAACCGGTCCGCCCAAACGAACTTTTAAAGAGGCATTTGTGCTGGCTATTAATCCTGAAGGCATGACAGAAATTGCTGCTATTCCTGAAGATGATAATGAAATAAAGTTTCGTCTTTTCATAAAATCTGTATAAAACCACATAGACACATAGGAAACATAGTTTATTTTCTATGTGAACTATGTGCCTATGTGGTTATTTTTATAAATGTTTGCAATTTGACTTTAGTTCTCCTCCACAATCAGCACATCCCAGGGTTCAATTTCCATTGATGCTCCGGAAGCAACAGCTTTTCCGGCAACCAGTTCGGTTCCACCTTTGTGCGGATACACCAAACCCGATTTTTGCGAACTGTAATTGTAGTAATAATGTACTTTTTTGCCAGCTTCATTCACTCCGCTTTTGGTCACGAGTGGCCAGTGCAAATCCTGATCAACAGTTTTAATACCGGCACGTTCCATTTCCTGAAGAATCAGTTTTTCCTGAATTTCGTCTGAAACAGCACATCCCTGATATAGCAAAGTTCCTTTTCCAAAATTGTTGATGGTGATGGCTGGATATTTTCCGAAGTGTGGATGATCGTAATATGCCAGCGCTTTGGCAGTTTCAGGAATCAGGTATTCTCCCCAATCATATACTTTGTTCGAGGCTTCAGTAACTCCGAAAGGATTATCTTTCAGGCTAAGCTCCTTGAATACAGTGAATTCCTGGTAATAAAATCCGCAGGCTTTGCGCAGCGGGCCGGGTGCCAGCATCGGGCGAACCATCGAATTCTCGTCGCAAAAACTACTTTTAAATTGCATGATTACATGGCCACCGTTTTCAACGTACGCGCTGATTTTCTTCAGCACATCATCGCTGGCAATGTACAGAGCCGGAATTACAACCAGATCGTAATCTTCGAATTTTGCATTTTCAGGAAAAATAAAATCGACTCCCACATTGTTCCTGAACAGCACTTTGTGAAACTGACCAACCAATTCGTTGCGGTAAATATTTCCTGATCCGCCCCACATGTCTTGTTTACCATTCTTGAAAGGCATAATATTCAGAGCGGCATTCGAATCGTGGCTAAACAAAATGGCCACTTTATTGGTGATTTTCAGGTTGACCAGTTTTTTGCCAAATTTCTGCAACTCATGGGCAGTTTTCGAATATTCGGCGTAGGCTCGATTGGGTTGCAAATCGTGCGATAAAACTCCCTTCCAGTAAGTTTCCTGTCCGTAATGAATCGAATGCCAGTGCCAGTATTCGACCATGTTAGCACCCGATCCCATGTGCGCATACACATTTTGGCGAAGCTGACCATCATACGGAGGCATTTGCGACTTCGAATCCCAGCCGATGGTTTGTGCGTTGGTTTCGGTAATCAGGTAATTTTTCATTTTTACTGAACGGAAAAAGTCGCCTGCAAAAGCAATTTCATCGCCGGTAAGGTTATCCTGCGAACCATGGTAAACATTCACAGCCATTACATCCATCTTTTTGGCGCTTTCAATTTGGTCAATGTCCTGAACCGATGGCATAAAACAATGCATGATAAACTGGTCGGGACGGCGGTATTCGGCCACAATTTCCGACTGCCAGGTGAGATAATCGGCCACTGATTTGTGTTTGAAACGCTCCCATTCCAGTTTGTAGGCTGTGCTGGTAACCCCGTCGCGTGTTGGAAACTCATCCCAGTCGTTCATTGTCATTCCCCAGTAATTCAGGCCCCACAGTTTATTCAGGTTTTCGGTGGTTCCAAATTTTTTCTTCAGGTAATTTACAAAACTGATATGGTAATTGTAGTTGTTCACCCCGTACGATGTAGTTTCATTGTCAACCTGATAGCCAATAATAGCGGGATGTTTGGCGTAATGTTCCATCATTTTCCTGATTACGCGTTCCGAATAAAACAGAAAGGTCGGGCTGGTAATGTTCATATTCTGGCGGATTCCGTAGTAGGCTTTCCCTCCTTTTTCATAATCAACCAGCACCTCCGGATGTTTGTGCCACAACCAGGCAGGCATCGAATAGGTTGGAGTGCCAAGAATCACCTTGATTCCATTGGCGTGCAAACCGTCGATGATGCGATCCATCCAGGCGAATTCAAATTCACCTTCGCGCGGCTCAAACAAACTCCAGGTCGATTCGCCTACACGAACCACCGACATTCCAGATTCTTTCATCAGTTTCAGGTCGTCGGCCAGCCTGTCTGTAGGCATGTATTCGTGGTAATAAGCTGCGCCGTAAAGCACATTGTCGAATTTTGTGGATTGCGCCGAAAGTGTTCCGCCCACCAGCAAAAACAAGGAAAGGATAAACAGATTTTTCATGTGTTATAGGTTTAAGTTTGATCAGTTATGGAACAAATATAACCAATAGACGGTAAATGTACAGCAAACACTTATCCAGGAAACCTTTTATCCAAATATGAATCCTGTTTATCGCAAAAATTGAAGTGATCTCTAATTGATTTATTTGGTCATTAAGTGATTCTTTAATGGCAATTAATTCATCTCCAAAAAAGAATGTATTATTTCAATAAAACGTGGGTCAATTTCAATAGCCAATTTCTTATTATAATCTTCTGTGATTAGCTTTTCATAACGAGCATCATCATATTTGACAATAAAATCATTTACGGATTTTAAAATGCTATTTCCTAGGGAGTCGATTATTATTTGTGCGGCTTTTGTTAACTTCATCTGGTAGTATTCATAATTTTCTCCACTCATTTCATCAATATTATATGTGTCAAAATCTGAAAGGCTTGTATATTTTATATCTGTTGGGAGATGGTCGAAATAAAAATCTACCAGTTGAGTAATGGATTTCAATTCATTGGGTCGTTTGGATTTATAAAAAGCATATAGTCCCATATTGGCATGTAACTCCCATAAGTATCTGCTGCCATATGGGATTTCCTTATTCCTGGGATCCTGAAAACAATGTGTTAGTTCATGTATTAATAGTTTTTCCGAGAAGAGTTTCCCGTCAGGCTCCCCGATATCGTTTGTAAAAGTTTTGATAAACTCACTTTTTGATTCCTCTGGAAAACTCAGAATCCTTTTTTCAATGCCTTTCGCCACGAGATCCTTTCCTGTACTAATAATCACATTTCCCATGAAGTAACATGGCAATATAACTGATGCCGGGAAATAGGTATTTTTTTCTCCCCAGTCTTTCTCAGAAACAACAAGTAAACAAAACTGCTCTTTAGGTCCCATGATATCCGATAAAAAGAGATAAGCTTCCTTTAGAAGTTCGGCGTTTTTTTTCGCTTGTTGAATTTCCCCTGGACTGTATAAAATTCGATATGGCATATCTGTTTTTAGTTCGGTCAGTCCTACATGTTTGGTTTCGTCAATCTTGATTTTATCTTTAGCCGAATTGCATGAAAACAGATTTACAAGCAGAATAAGACAGAAAAATGGTTTCATGATATCTGGTTATTTTGCTGCCAACGTTTGAAGAAAAAATAAATTTTCATTGGGTGAAAGTTTTAGTTTAAAACTAAAGACATAATTATGGAGCCTGAAATCATAAGCATTTGACTTAAAAAAGACTCCAGCCTCCGGAAAACTTCCCGGAAAACCGGAATCGGAATTATTAGCAAAAACCATTGTTGATGGCAAATCTTATTTTGCATATTCCATAAAACCATCAGCTTTCCAGCAGTTTGTTCCGGCAACCATGTCAACTGCGCCAATCATTTGAACAGTCCCGGTCATTCCTTTAAACTTTCCGGTGCCGTCAAACATTTTTACTTCTCCAATGTATGTCCAATTGGCAAGCGAGGTTTTTGCCCACCAGGTAATTTGGTAATCGTCGCCATTGGCCGCAGTCATAACCCCCGTGCCTGTCTGCTTCAGGAAAAACAGTGGACTGCCCCCTACTACCGGCTCAACGATCAACTCAAGGGTTTCAACCAGCGTACAGCTTTTTTCAGTGTCCACAAGACCCATGTGCGTGGCGTTTCCACTGACAAACATTTTGCTTGGTAGGTAGTTTTTAGGATCGGTAGGGTCAAGTCCGGGAATAGGCATGAGCATCATCGGAGAAGTCATGTCGGGAGTGGCACAAAAATCAGCCTTCATCGGAATCGGAGCTTTGGCTTTTTTCAGTTCAAGGTTTTCTTCCTGAACAAATTGATCTTTGGTACAAGACACGAGCATCATCATCATGATAAAGAAAAAGGAAATCAGTGTTTTCATAGTCAGAAATTTAATGGTGAATAATTTAGATTTTATTCAAATTTCCGACATTTCGATGCTTTCGGTTTTGCCCTGCGTTTCAAGTTTTGCCCTGTGCGTCCCAAATAGAATTTTATGATTCAAGGAATGAAAAACTGTCTGGATTATTCTTTCTCAACCCGAAATGAATATTCCCTGTCACCGGCCAAAAGAATAACTTCATAATTTCCGCTTTCCAGTCCGGAAAGGTTCATTCCTTCGGTTACATTAAAAGTTTTACCGAGTTCTTTTGTGTATAAAAGCTGATTCTTTTTCAGAAAATACAGCATCAGGTCTTCTTTTTGAAAATTCAGGTAAGTACATCGCAGAATTTCGTCCTTGTACCCAAAATAAGGTGTAACGATCGTTTTTTCTTTTCCAACCTTAATCCCATCGACCGACTTTCGGAATGTGCGTTCAGTGGTAATATCCCGACTAACCACTTTAAGTTGATATTTGCCATCGTCCAACGCTTTAAGATCAAATTCATGAATGTAATCTTCTTTTGGTTCAAGGTCTTCTTTGGAATAAACAATTCGACCATCTTCATTTGCTACTGAAATATTGAAATTACTTTTGCAGCATGTTGAAATGGCAATTACTGCCTTTTTTGTTGACACGGGAAGAATATTTACCTTCAGGTTTCCGGCAGCGAATAAGGTGTTGACAAAGGCGGCCAGTGCTATTGCCAGCGTTACTTTTAAAATTGTTTTCATGACTTTCTTTTTAAAATTGTTCGTCGTTTTTGTAAATGAGTTTATACCTGAACAAATTTAAAGTCATGCTCCTGAATTGCTTTTTCCCAGCATCTCAAAACATATTCCTGGAATCTCAATTTCAGGTTTCTGTCTAAAGATTTGGACTAAAATTCAGCAAAAAAAGAGGTTGATGGACGATTTTTGCGCTCATTGTCTCACAATTTTGCCGAAAGTCTCAGGATCAAAATGAGGGAGCTTATTTCCCGACGGCACTTGGATTCATTCCGAACTGATCTTTAAAAGCCCGGCTAAAATGAGAGAGATTTTTAAAGCCAACAGACCAGGCTACTTCCGAAACATTCAGCGTTGTTGTCTGCAGCAGGTTTTTGGCTTTGTATAACCGCAAGGTCCAAAAGTAATCGATAACCGATTTATTGGTTAGTGAGTTGAATTTGCGGTAGAGTTGAGAACGACTCATACCAAGTGTCCGGCTAAGCCGATGAACATCAAAGTTGTCGTCACCCAGATTCTCTTCCATAACTGATCTGATTTTTTGTATAAATACGTCCTCAAGGTTTTCAGCCATGTTTTGGTCTGGAATTACCTGTTCCCCGGCGGCATAACGCTGATGTAAAATGTGCCGTAATTCGATGAGTTTTCTTAACCTGATGAGCAATTCGTTCTCATTAAACGGTTTGGCAAGATAATCATCAGCGCCTTTGTCCAAACCGATTAATCGCGAATCCATATCGGCTTTGGCAGTAAGCATGATCACCGGAATATGGCTTGTCCGAAGATCATTTTTAAGAGTATCCAACATTTTAATTCCGTCCATGACCGGCATCATAACATCGGAAATAATGATATCGGGAATGTGTTCAAATGCCTTTTGAAGCCCGTTTTTTCCGTTGGTTGCAAATTCCAGCTGATATTGTTTTTCAAGCAATGCTTTCAGATAAATCTTCAGGTCATTACTATCTTCAACAACCAGTAAAATAGGCAGTTCGCTTGTGTGTAATTCATTTTCTTTATTGCTATTTTGCTCGTCCGCAGGATAAGAGGCAGATACGAAATCTGCCGGAGATACCGCTTCATTCGGAATAATTTCCTTTTCCGGGGCATTATTTGTCACAGGTAAACTGACGATAAAAGTAGTTCCTGATTCCACGGAACTTATCACACGAACCGAACCACCCAAGAGCTTCACCAATTCTTTAACCAGCGCCAGACCAAGTCCCGAGCCCCCCACCTGTGCTCCCGGATCCTCTTCCACCCGAAAAAAACGGTCGAAAACAAACGGTAAATGTTCCGGAGAGATTCCCGGCCCGTTATCGCTGACTTTGATGAGAAATTCATTCTGTTCCTTCGTCCAACCGGCATACAATTCCACAGTTCCATAGCACGGTGTATATTTTAGTGCGTTCGACAGCAGGTTTGAAACAATATACATGATTTTTTCCTGATCAAAATCCATCATGAAATGCCTGTTCTCAGATAAAAAAGTCAGATGGATGTCCTTTCTTTGTGCCAGTGAGACAAATGAATCTGTCAGATATCTCAGGTAACTGATGATATCTGATTGAAAACTATGAACCGGCATTGCACCTGACTCCAATTTTGAAAGATCAAGCATCTGGTTCACCAAAGCCAGCAAATTTCGGGTCTGATTCTCAATCTTTCCGCTACCCTTTTCTATCCATTCATCCGGATTGGATTTAATCAGATTGGTCATACCCTGAATGATTGTTAGCGGAGTTCGAAACTCGTGGGTAATGTTGGTGAACAGTTTATTTTTGGCTTCATTCAATTCTTTCAGTTTATCGGCCTCCAGCTTTTCGACGTGCGATTGTTGTGCAAAAAAACTAATGGTTTGGAGAAATATCAGGATTGACATCGACAATGTATTCATTACAAACACGATGGCATTGATTCTTGGCGTAATTTCCTTCGGAACTGTCAACCACGGAACCAGCAATCCCGAAAGCAATACGATGATGCTAAAAATTAAAAACAGGAAAACGGTAATCTTCGTGTTTTGAAGCGGAACCGACGAAATCACAAGAGCCAGACAGGCAAAAATTAGTCCGCAGGAAGTGGCAATTCCTCCCAATTTCAAAATGACATAAAAAGTGACCAAAAGCATAGCGCTAAGATGGAAAACGAAATAAAAATTAAATCCTCTGGTTAGTTTTGGAGTCACAATAAGTCCAACCGCCAGAAAAATTAAAAGCGTATACCCATAATTAATTAGCAAATGAAGCGATTGAGGAGCAAAAATCAGGAAAGCTCCGGTATGTAGAATGACATGAAACATCCCGAAAACGGTAGCAATCCACATGGTTTTGCGAATATTTAGTGTCTTTTGGTCGCAGCCAGGGAAGCTAACCAACCGCTCAGCCCATAAATCAAGTTTCTGAATAAGGCTTTTTCCCATAATATTCTTTTATAGCGGGATGACAATAAAGTTACAAAATACTTTGTACTCAACCATCAAGTACTTTTAGCTAAATTTCCTGAAAAACAGCATCTTCGACAAGGTTTTGCCATTCTCCGTTGCTTTTTTCATCTTTGCACTTCAACAATAAAATCGTCATGTCACTTTTCAACGAAATTCTGATTTTTTTAGCGGCCATGGTTGCAGGGTTTATCAACGCCATTGCAGGCGGCGGAACGTTGGTCAGTTTTCCGGTGCTGCTTGCTATAGGAATTCCGCCGGTGGTGGCCAATGTTACGAATACGATTGCTCTGGTGCCCGGAACCATTGGCGGAATGTGGGCGCAGCGCGATTTTTTCCAATCGCAATACAAACGGTTGCTTAAATTATTGCCGGTTGCCATTGTTGGCGGAGTCGCCGGTGGTTTGCTTCTCATCAATACCAGCGAAAGTTCTTTCCGAAGTGTTATTCCTTACCTAATTTTGCTGGCTACTTTGCTGTTGGCGGTTCAGGTTCCGGTTAAAAACTGGGTGGTTGCACGCATGGTGAATGTGCATCATGAAAATCACAGTCCGTTTTTTATGCTGACGATGGTGTTTCTGGCTTCCGTTTACGGTGGCTATTTCGGTGCCGGACTGGGAGTTATCCTGATGGCTGTGCTTGGTTTGGTTACCGACGATTCGCTTACCCGGCTGAATTTTCTGAAACAGGCGCTTGGCTTTGCCATCAACCTGGCAGCAGCCATTTATTTTGTTTTCTCCGGAAAAGTAGATTGGTGGATAGCTTTTGTGATGGCATTTGGATCAATTCTGGGCGGATTGCTGGGCGGAAAACTGGCAGGAAAAATAAAACCCGAAATGTTGCGCTGGATCGTGGTTTCTGCCGGGTTGATTGCGGCTACGGTTTATTTTATCAGAGAGTAGAAATTTATATTCATAAAACCATGGACAACTGGATAGTGATTATCAGTTTTACATACAGCTATGAGGCACATTTGGCAAAATCGAAACTCGAATCAGAAGAGTTTGAAGTAATACTGAGAGACGAGCTTAACGCGCAGGTTTGCGAAGCAGGTGCCAATGCTGTTGGCGGAGTAAAATTGTGCGTGCGCGAATCGGATGTGGTCAGGGCAATTCATTCACTTAAACAGGGCGGTTATATCAAAGATCCGGTTGAAACAGAATCCAAATTTATGAAACAGCTTGGGCAACTTACTTCAAGAGTTCCGCTGATTGGCCAATTTTCTCCCGAATTGGTTCTGATGATTCTGATCGCTTTGATCCTTATTTTGATCTTTATTCCTTTGGCGTTCATTTATCTGCCATAATCAGGCTTTTCTTTGCTCCCGGTTTTTTCTTAAATGCGAACCAACATCCGGTTAAAGTGAGCAGTAACAATTGAATCCCGCTGAAAGCTATCCAGAATGGCATCAAAGTTTTTCCAACAATCGCCTCACCTGTATGTAAATCAATCACCAGTTTGTGCAGGGTTTGCGGTTGTTTCTGTTTCGAGGCGCTCAGTTTCGAGGCGATTTCTCCGGCCAGCGAACTGTTTTTTACTTCCTCTCCATTGCGATCGAGCTGGATAATTCCCTTCTTTCCGGCGCTCACCAAAAGTTGGTCACCCACCTGACTGACATGGAAAACATCTTTATCAATTAAGCGGATAATAGTGTTGCCAGCCAACCTCCACAAACCTTGTTTGCTTGAAATGTACAAGGTATCGTTCACCGTTAACAACGAGCGGATATCACTTCCGGCCAATTCAGGAACAGAACTAACCCGAGTCCCCTCAACAATGTAAAGTCCGTTTTTGGAACCAACATACTGTCGGTCTGCAGCTACAACCATTGATTTTATTTCAATTTCAGAATAGGTATCAGTCGTGAATGGCAGATTAATTTTAACCCGATCCATGTGCAAAAAACCATCCAATGCCAATAATATGGCAGTTATGCTGATCAGGAATGCCGGAAAAAGGAAAAGAATTCCCGGCCATTTGTGCCAGGCTCTCATTTGTTTGAAAGTGAACATCGTTATTTCAGTTTTAAAATTTCCAGTTTAGCCCCACCAAAAACATTTGCCCCAGGCCGTGTTCGGTTTCTTTGGTAACCGATTTGTCTGTCTTCTCGGTTTTTACCTTCGACAGGCTGTCGAACACATCAGTCATGCGAAAGGTAAACGCCCCATTGGCAAGTATCCGCTTTTCTACACCGAAGTCGGCAAACCAGACGGTGCCTTCCTCCTTTGTATTCGAAATTTTTG
>JAIBEZ010000048.1 GCA_019459485.1 Prolixibacteraceae bacterium | reverse complement strand
GCAGGATTAAAACGGCACAAACCGCTTTCGGTACCTATCCAAAGGCAATTATCAGCATAAATAATACTATTCAAAAAGTTCGAAGGCAATCCCTCGTGCGTGGTGTACTTTTTTATTGTTCCATCTTTGTAATTATATTCCACCAATCCCTCTCCGCTTGTAGCAACCCAAACGATGTCACCTAAAACAAGCATATCCTGAACTACATAATCCGGCAAAAAGTCATTAATATCACCCGTTTGCTTGTTTAACAACAATATTCGATTGCTGCAACCCAAAAGGATTTGATTATGGGATAGTTCAGCAAACGAGCTTATTGATTCTTCTGTATAGGTTTTAAATTTGTTTTCTTTTGACTGATAACAAATAAATTTTCCGTTGTTACCACCAATCCACAAATCTCCCTGACTATCTTTAAAAATATCAAAAATGAAATTACTCACCGAAGATAATTCCTTATTATCTCTGGAATAATGCGCGAGTTCACGACCAGTTTTCCTGTCGAGTACATAGATACCTGAAGAGTAGCTGCCAGCCCAAATCCGCCCCTGGTCGTCTTCACAGAGTGCAAGAAATACCTGGGCTTGTTTAAGTTTATTGTAGTAAAAGTTTTTCCATTGATTTGATGCTACATCCCAACAACTTATACCATTGTTTGTCGCGAACCAGATTTTGCCGTCACTGTCCTCAATAATGCCATTTACATCGTTATTTACCAACGAATTAGCATTATTAGCATGGTGCGTAATCTGATCTATAAGCGGCGAAGCAAGTTCGTAGAAAGACACTCCACCGCTAAATGTACAAACCCATACCCGCTTATATTGGTCGCAAAAAATATCATAAACTCCGTTTCCTGGCAGGGAATATGGATCATCATCATTTTCTTTGTAAACATTTAATACCTGACTCTTTTTCTTATCCAACTCCCAAATCCCTTGTCCATCAATTCCGACCAAAATAGTCGATTCGGAATTTGCTTCAATGGCAAGAATTGGTTGCCTCGGAAAGGTTGATTCAAGTATATGGTCTAATGTTGCTGAACCAAAATTAAAGCAAAATAAACCTTTCGAGAAAGTACCAATCCAGAGTTTATTTTCGGTTTTGTCGAAAAACAACGATGAAACGAAAAACGAGCTTACGCTCGTGTTTTCGTATATACATTTACTTTTTAATGATTGTATATTTAGCGACCAGATTCCTTCGGGTTTTGCAATGTTTAAATGTTGCTCGTCATACCATGAAATCGAATATCTTTCCTGTGAAACTTTATCAATTAAGGTCAGTTTACCTGAATGGTATCTATACAATCCCAAATTCAAAGCGATCCAATAATCACCAGAATGGTCGATCAATAAATTGTAAACGTCAAACTTCTCATTATTAATAGTCTTGTATAAATCAATCAGCAGTTCGAACCGGTCAAATGTCGAATTGTATGAAAATATCTGACCATTATTGGTATATGCGATTAGTTTTGAATGTTTATAAATCAACTTTACAATGAGTGCACCAGCCTTTTCATAGGGAAGTTGGTAAATGCGGTAGTCATCATCGGTCAACCTTAAAATACCGGTCTTTGAAGAAGTCCAGATAAAGCCATTGTCGTCTTTGCAAATTGAACTTGTGACACGGGAAGATATTCCAAATAAAGAGTTAATGCTGTAAAATTTTACAGCCAATACATCCAACGAGAATGCAAGATGGAGAAAGAGAATAGCAGTAAGCCAGTATTTTTTAGTCATACATTTTTTCACATCAATTCATCTCTATTCGTTTAACCGTTTAAAAAACTTTATGAAAGAGTTTTTTAAACGGTTAAAACTATCATTTTTTTCTGACTAAACTTCCCTTTTCCTGAAACACATCTCAAAAAAACATAAGCAATGACAAAAACCAGCAGACGATCTTTTTCTGAACTGAAATAATGAATATCCGCAATATTACCCAATGTCATAAAAATCATTCAATTGTCATTGGTAGTCATTCAGTTGCCGGAAAATGACAACAGAATGACTATGAGTGACCACAACTGACTGATCCAAAATGCCGAATAGGTCTGAAAACGGACAGTCACAATTATAATTTATACTTCTCCGGAACCTATTCCTTCAATGGTTTTGATTGTTCCATTGTCGTTGTACTCCAATTCTACTACTTTCAGGCTGCGCAACCATGTTCTTCCTCCTGAAGGAACACTGTCGTGATGAAACAAATACCATTTTCCTTTGAACTCAGCAATAGCGTGGTGAGTCGTCCATCCAACAACCGGAGTCATAATTACGCCCTGATAGGTAAATGGTCCGTATGGATTGTCACCGGTAGCGTAGCACAATAAATGGGTGTCGCCTGTTGAATACGAGAAATAATACTTCCCGTTGTATAGGTGCATCCACGAGGCTTCAAAGAAACGGTTTTCCTGTCCGGCTTTCATCGGAGTTCCATCCGGATTCAGGATAGTAACAGGCTGGGGTTCTTCAGCAAATCCAAGCATGTCGTCCGACAAACGAACCACTCTTGATGGCAAAGCCAATTCCTCTCCAGAAGGCAAATAAGCACATTCCAATGCTTTATTGTCTTTGTAGCGTTGCAGTTGGCCTCCCCATAAACCGCCAAAATACATGTATTGAGTTCCATCGGTATCTTCAAATATTGCAGGATCGATGCTGTAACTTCCACGCATCGGATCGGGCTGAGGAATGAACGGGCCTGCCGGACTTTCGGAAATAGCAACTCCCAGACGGAAAATATCGGTTTGGTCCTTCAGCGGATAATACATGTAGTATTTGCCGTTCCTGAATGCCACGTCACAATCCCACAATTGCCGTCCGGCCCAGGCGATATCGCTAACTTTTAGCACTACGCCGTGGTCTGTCAACGGTTCGTTTTCTATATCTGAAGTAGAGAAAACATGGTAATCATTCATGTCAAAATGATCGCCGTTGTCATTTTCAGGAATACCGGATTCGCGGTCGTGTGAAGGATAAATGTATAATTTACCTTCAAAAATATGAACGGCCGGATCGGCCATAAAGTCGTTTTCGACTAAATATCTTGGTTGTTTCATTGAGTTGTTATTATTTACTATTTAACTATTTACTATTTAACCATTTTGCCATTTAACCATTTACTTTCTATTTTCTCTAAATCGTAAATGGTAATTGGTCTAATGGTAAATCAATATTCTTTGGCCATTTTAATCATCTCAGCTACCACTGGTTTAGGTTGGTTGTTGCGGTCGAACAGCACTGGATAATCTTTTCTTCCACGGATCGGGAAATTATTCAGCCATGTTGTGTTATCGGTCAAGCCCCAAACCGTTACGCGATCAACAACATCATTGTATTTCAGGAAAAGTCCGAACATATCGAGTACGCGTTTATTCCAATGCTGCTGAACAGAGTCGGGAATTGCATCACGATACGGGTCCATTTCTTTGGAATACTTGAAACCGGCAGAAATATTTGCCCCATCATACGGACTTGGGAGGATAGAAATATCCCATTCGGTAATCAGAATTTTTACACCGGCAGCTTTAAGTTTTTTGAAACTGGCTTCTGTGTCCTCAAGTGTAGGCGAATTCATGTGCATGTGCGCCTGCGAACCAACGGCATCAATTCTGCATCCTTCAGCCCGGAGTTCCTTCACTAGTTCAACAATCGCATCGCATTTGCCTGCTTTTTCCACATTGTAATCGTTGTAATACAATTCAGCATCCGGGTCGGCTTCGTGGGCAAACTGGAACGCATATTTGATGAAATCCTTTCCCAATATCTGGTAGAATTTGCTGTTACGGTATTTGCCGTTGTCTTCAAAAGCTTCGTTAACAACATCCCAACCTAATACGCGGCCTTTGTAGCGGCCAACAACTGTAGAGATATGCTGACGCATTCTTTCCTTCAGAACTTCAGGAGTTACATCTTTCCCATCAGCATCAATAAAAAACCATCTGCCTATTTGAGAATGCCATATCAAACAGTGTCCGGTAACAACCTGCTTATTTTTTTCTCCAAAAGCAACCAGTTTATCAGCATCATCCCAATTATACTTGTTTTCTTCCGGATGGATGGGTTGCGGTTTCATACAGTTTTCGGCAACAATTGTAGTAAATTCTTTTTCTATCAGTTCCGTTTCAACGGCTTTTACACCATTGACTTGTTGCGTATTGACAGCAACACCGAATAGAAATTTACCTTTGGTGGCTTCGCCCAATGTTTTCTGAGCCATTGTATTTATGGATACCAGAAAAACCATAGCAGAAATTGAGAAAATTGTTTTTACTCTCATAATGATTTGTATTTAGTTATTTAAAATCTGTTATTTATTTCCTCCCCTGCGGGCTTTCAAGTCTTCTTCAATTTTGACTTCCATTTTCTTGTCAATTGCATAGAAGAAAAGCAGGCCAACACCAATCAGGAAAGGAATTGACGGATAGATGCTCACAAGTAATCTTGCTCCATCGGAAACAGAATCTGGTTGAATAATTGCCTGCCCTGCAACCGAACTTTCTAAAGCGATGTATCCGTACAAACCCAAAATCCAGGTTACCAATGCACCTCCAATCGAAAGCCCTGCTTTTAGGCCAACCATCATCGCAGAAAAGATGATTGCAGTTGCCCTATGGTTTGTTTTCCATTCTGAATAATCTGCAACATCGGCAATCATAGCCCAAAGTACCGGAATTGTAATACCATAGAAAAACCCATGCAGAATTTGCGAACCGAACATTAACGATACACTTTCAGGCTTGAAAAAGACAAAGATCAAAACAAAAAAGGTAGCGACGAGCAATCCATATTTATAAACATCCCGTTTACCATATTTATCTGCCAATTTTTTCGACAACGAAATTCCAACAATCATGAAGATGATGCCTCCTGCGTTGAACAATCCAAAACCGGCAGCTGCAGGGTCTGATCCAAAGAAATTAATGCCTAAATCAGATAATGTGGAGATAACCGGACTGATAAAATTGGCCAATGCAACTTCGTCAACGTAATTATTAAAATAATACACATACGAACCACCTTTCATTGCCAGCGTAATGAACACCAAAATGGTTAAGGTGAGCATGATCAGCCAGGGTTTATTCTTCATAAGATCTGAAAGGTCATCTTTTATTGATGATTTTTGCTCCAGACTTGGAACAATGCGTTCTCTGGTTGTAAAGAAAGTTATCAGTAGCATGACAGTGCCAACAATTGCCATCCATGTCATTACGGTTTCTATGCCGGCTGCCTTATCTCCATCACCTGCATAAATAATAATCGGCAGCATAAACACCTGCACAAAAAACTGGGCAAACATAACCGCCACAAAACGGTACGACGAAATACTATTCCGTTCGCCCATATCGCCGGTTATTACGCCGCTCAAAGCTGAATACGGAAGGTTACTTGAGGCATACAACATCAACAAAAGAGAATAAGTTACAGCGGCGTAAATTAGTTTCCCTTTGTACGAAAAATCTGGTGTTGAAAATGCAAGAAGTGCAACAACACCCAGGGGAACAGCCGTGTACAGAATCCAAGGCCGGAATTTGCCCCATCTCGAATTGGTTCTGTCGGCCAATACTCCAATAATCGGATTAAATCCAAATGCGGCTGTCAAACCCACAACAAGCATTATTATTGAAGCGTCAGTACTTTTAAGCCCATAGATATCGGTATAAAAATAAGCCAAATAGGTAATTAATGTTTGGAAAACCAGGTTTGCGGCTAAATCGCCCAAACTGTAGCCAATTTTCTCGAATACTGAAATTTTTTGAGAAGCGATACTCATAATTTAAGTTGTTATTTATTGATTAATAATTAATTATTCGTAGTAAGTAATAAAAGTAGAAAAAGAAACTATTCCCTATCTCGCTGACTGTTTTTATTTGGTGCTGAATTTCCACCAGTCGAAATCCTGTGCGGTACATGTTCGCCAAATACCACCTTCGCGCGAGGCATTTACGTCAACAGTTGCGACCATTATACCATCAATTTTTGACCGCAATTGCGAGTACAGTTACTGATTGAGGCTGCACGGCAACCGATATGTTGCTTCCTGATACGTTTGCTTTGATCGTTTTTGGCGATACGTTATTGGGTTGTTCGAAAGTGTTTATGGCATCAATTGATGATGCATAAAGCGTTTCACCATTTACACTGAGGATGGAATGGCCAGTAAACTCGAGATCAACAGAAGCAGGATTGTTCGGGTCGATATTGGTAATTGCCACGTATATGTTGCCATCTTTCCCTTTTGCCGCTATGGCATCCACGCGCGGAAGATCTATATTTCCTGCCTTGTATTTGCCTTTATCAAAATTGATTGGGAGCCGGATTGCATCCTGAAATGGCACATACATCCGAAAGGCATGGTAAGTTGGTGTAAGTACCATTTTTTCGCCCTCGGTAAAGATCATTGCCTGCAACACATTGATCATTTGAGCAATGTTTGCACCATGTACTCTCTCTGCATGACGGGCGAATATATTGAAATTCAAAGCCGCGACAATGACATCGCGTTGTGAGTTTTGCTGTTGCAAAAAGCCAGGATTGGTTCCTTCGGTAGGTGCATACCAGGTGCCCCATTCATCAACCAGGATAGACACCTTTTTGTCAGGGTCGTACTTGTCCATAATGGTGCTGTTGTCAACGATGAACTGATCCATCCCGAGTGTTTCTTTAATCATAGCCGCATACTGCAATTCATCAAAACCGGTGGCAGGAATAACTGCCGGCCAACCACCCCGGGTATATTTGTGCAATGAAAGCCCCTGAATGTCCCATGTCCATGTTTTTTTTGACCAGGCCTCCATAATTGCTTCTGAATAGCCAAAGCTATATTCATCAAAAGAGTCGGGACCAACAGCGACAAATTGCGTGTTTACATTAGGGTTGTAATTATTCGTAAAGGTCGCGAACTTTTTAAGTTCGGTAATGTATTCAGCGGCGGTAAAAGGACCTCCGCAACCCCACACCTCGTTGCCAATTCCCCAAAAAGCAACGTCGTAAGGCTCAGGATGACCATTGCGCGCCCTTTCTTCTGCAAGCGAAGATCCGGTTGCAGTCAAATATTCCAACCAATCTGCTGACGATTGAACAGTTCCGGAACCTACGTTAGCCGAAATAAAGGCTTCGGAACCAATCATGTTTATAAAATCAAAAAACTCATGGGTTCCAAATGTATTTGGTTCGGGTGTTCCTCCCCAACTGACATTAATTTTGGATTTTCTCTCCTCCGGAGTACCAATTCCATCGCGCCAGTGATACTGGTCGGCAAAACAGCCACCCGGCCATCGTACATTTGGCACTTTAAGTGCTTTTAATGCTTCAACAACGTCGTTCCTTATACCTCTGGTATTCGGAATCTCCGATTCGGGTCCTACCCAAATACCGCCATAAATGCCAAAACCCAGGTGCTCGGCAAACTGTCCGAATATGTGCCTGTTAATTTCAGGCCCGGGCTGATCAAGGTCAATCGACATTTTTACTGTACTGCTATTAGCTTGTTCTTTTTCTGAACACATACTGAATGAAAATACCAAAGCAAAAATGCTTGTTATGGCAATTAGCTTTTTAAGGTTAAGATACTGTCTCATATTTTATTGTTTTATTTTTCAAACTGCCACCAATCAAATTTAAATAATTCGACCTCAAAATTTCTGCTTCTTTTTATTGAAAATCTATGGCAGATTCTTCTTTTCAACCGTCCAAACTGTTGATTTGGAGAGCTCGCAAGGATTACCGGAGAACAATTTTCCGGCATCATTATCTCCCTTTAATTGCCATTTGTACCAGGCCGTTGCCACTTTGGCAAACTCGCCGCCATGAGGCTGACTGTATGTGCCACCATGACCAACGTCCATATTAGCCATAAAGACCGGAACATGGTTAATCCGGCTAAAGTCGTCCATGCCGTTTTTGTAAGCGATATCCGACTCTCCTCCAAGCAAATAAAGTGTTGGTGTATGTAATTTTGCCAGATGGTCTTTTGTTAAAGCAGGCATTCCCGGCATTCCTCCTCCATTACCGATGATACCACTGTTGCAAACAATTGCTGTTGTAATCCGGGGGTCAGGCGCTACTTCAAGAGTTTGTAAACCACCGCACGACATACCGCTGACAGCGATTTTCGAAACGTCAATTTTATTGTACAATGCGCTTGTTTTATCGCTGTTTTGGGCAATTGCCCAGTCAATAGCATCAATCAGTTGCGAAGAGGTTGATCTTCCACCGCCACGCTGCCCTTCCTGTGGCATTGGCCCTATTGCAATCGCCAAAAAACCGTGTGATGCCACTTCCGATAAGAAGTTGATATGCTCCCAGGGCGAATTGGCACATGCCCCATTACCCCAGGCTATAATTTGCAACTTGTTTTTATCTCCAAAAACACTTAAATCTTTTGGCCTGAATATGGTATGTGTTGATAAGGAGCTGTCGGTATACATAATGGCACTATAAGCACCTGTGCCGCCATCTTCAACTACTCTTGGCTCCTGAAACTTGGAATTATCAGTGTCCTGTGCGGACAGGTGGTTTTGAAGGCCTGTTCCGGAAATTACCAGAACTACAAGGTACAAGCGAAATAATTTGTTAAGTTTCATCATGTTTTTTATAATTTGTTGAATAACTATTTGAATTGCCACCAATCAAAGTTGAACAATTGGCCGCCGCCACCTTTGAATACGAAACAGAGATCGTGAACACCCTTTATTTTTTTCACTTTACACGACTGCATCTCCCAGTTTTGCAAACCTCCCGTGTTTTTCACCTCGCAAACACCCAATAGTTCACCATCAATACTGCCGAGGCGAATTTCGATTTGGCTACCTGCTGAAGCAGAAGCCACGCTTGCTTCGAATTTTTTAGCGCCCTTGCCAAAATCAACACTACGAACTTTGATGTAATCGCCGTTATCAATTTTAGTTACATAAACCCCTGTTTTGCTGTCGGAAGCCGTTTTTAATCCCTCGCTCCATGCAATGGCTTCGGCTTCAACCTTTTGGTAAGGATTCAAATTGCCAACACTTTGTTTTACGCCTTCCCTGGTTGGAATAATGAGCGGAATGCTGCCATCGGCGTTGTACTTAAATTGTTCTACACTTACCGAACGCTTAAAGCCCTGACCTTTCGACAAATCCTGGTCATGATAAAAGATATAAGAGTTTCCTTTGAAGTCGATAATTCCCGCATGGTTGGTAAATGCCAACTGAGGTGCACGTTGCATAATATTTCCTTTGTAAGTCCAGGGTCCTCCGGGCGAAGTAGCTGTTGAATAAGCAATGTATTCAGGAATACCTTCGGCAGCGTACACCATATAATAGAGGTTGTTGCGTTTATAAAACCAGGGTCCTTCGGTGTAAGTAGTACCCGGTTTCCCATCGCGGCCTTCTTTTGAACCAAAGGCTTCAGCAGTCATATCTATCGAAACAATTCCGTTCTCACCAACACTTCGGTCGTACGAAACCATATCTTCATTCAACTTTACGTACCACAATTTGGGGTTTCCCCAATACAACCAGGCTTGCCCGTTGTCGTCAATTGCAACAGTTGGATCAATGTCCTGCCAAACATGGTCGCTGTCGATAAGGCGTTTCCCAATTGGATCGCTAAAAGGGCCGGTTGGAGAATCTGAAACCAACACCGCAATACCCTCGCCATGAATGGGAACATACAGGTAGAACTTGCCGTTCCGCCCGATACATTGCGGCGCCCAAGCTCCGTTTGTTTTGTCCATCCATCCAAAGTTTTTTAACGAAGCAATCGCGCCATGGTCGGTCCAGTTCACCATATCGGTTGTCGAATAGCAACGCCAGTCGTACATGGTGAAAAAGTTTTTCACGGTTTCATCCTCATCGTGAGAGGTGTACACGTAAACAGTACCGTTGTGCACCATTGGCGCCGGGTCGGCTGTGTAATAGGTTTGTACTATGGGGTTTTGGGAAAAACACGCCAATGGCAATAACGAAATAGAAATCAATAATTTAGTAATCCTGATATTCATTCTTTTTATTTTTTGAACATGAAAAATTATCAACGTATCTCAAAAAGGCGATAGGTGATTATTTGTTACTTCACAGGGCTAATCCGGTAAAGACCGGCTCCATGCATTGGAAATTCACGACTGAACTCCTTCTTGTACACGCCCAATTCTTTATGGCTCCAGAGGTCAACTACTTTGGCTTTTCCGTTAATTCCAATGGTTTTAAAATCCACCTTTACATCGCTTGCTTCAGGAAATTCCATGATTCCTTTGTCAACCAGTACTCCAAATACCACAGAACCAGTTTCTTTTAAGACAACTCCTTTGGCGGTGAATGTATCGTATCCATCCGGCAAATCATAAATAACTACAGATTTTGCGTGTGCTCCAATACCTGTTGCAGGTTTTCCATCAATCATTAAAGGCTGGCCATCGCATGTTTTGTCAATAGTTGCATTGCCCCAGCCGGAAGTGGCATTGATCCATTTCAAATCAGTCAGTTTCAAATTACCCTTTGAACCATGCAAAACAGGATCGACCCAGGCCACGTGGTCCCAATCGAAACCATTTCCACCGTCGTTTACAAACAGCACAAGCTTTTTGCCATCTTTCACCGAAACACTGATTTCCTGTGAACTTCCATTTCCGGCAATAACCGGACTGGCGTAGTTAGCATTGGCAAAATCGATGTTGTCGCCCTTGCTTTGGGCGTTGAAAAGTGCGATGTATTTGTCTTCACTGTCAGGCACATCGGCAGTCCACACAATCAGGTTTTTTTCGTTGTAAACCTGACGATTGTTTGTGCTTTCCTGATTCACTTTCAGCATTTCGGGGTTGGTGAGCATTTCTTTGGTGAAAGCGTCGAGTTTGGTCATGTCGCCTCCGAAAATGAGCGGAGATCGACCTATTGCCCAAAGGCTCATGAGCGTGTATTGCTCGTCTTTGGTGAATTTTGTTGGGCGGTTAAAGTCGATGATCCCGATTGGCAGCATGTCGGCATCGGGGAAGTGGCCGGGACCACGGTAGGGAGTCCAGACATCCAGCCTTTCGAACATGGCATGAAGCAAGCCCCAACTATCCCAAAAATCGTCGGTGATGCGCCAAAGGTTAGCATGGTTCATCACATGTTCACCAGCTTTAATAGGTGTTGCACCCGGCGACAAACTCAATAAGATGGGTCGGCCTGTATGGTCAATGGCCTTGCGGATCGCCTCAATTTCGGCCTTTTGAACATCACCGTACGGACGGGAAATGTCGTCAACCTTGATGTAATCGACACCCCAGTCGGCATACATCTGAACGATTGAATTGTAATAAGCCTGACCTCCTGGTTTTGTGGCATCAACGCCATACATATCGGGATTCCAGGGGCAGGTGGAACTTTTTATTGCAATATCCTGCGCCTTTACATTTGTGCCAAGTACAGGTGTATTCTTTTCAACTGCTTGTTTTGGTATCCCACGCATGATATGAATGCCAAACTTCAATCCTTTTGAATGAACATAGTCGGCCAATGGTTTGAACCCTTTGCCATCGGCTGCCGACGGGAACTTCTTTAATCCAGGGGTCAAACGACCATACTCATCCATTGTAAGAACAGAATTAGGGTTATACGAGTGGCTCTTCGCTTCGGGCTCGTACCACTGTATATCAACCGTAAGGTATTTATATCCACTAGGGAGAAGATGCACTGCCATTGCATCGGCCTGTTCCTTTATTTGTTGTTCGGTAACAGTTGTGCCGAAGATGTCCCAACTATTCCAACCCAATGGTGGCTTGGGCGAATATTGCCAGTATTTAGGCGTGTTTTGTGCACTGACCAATCCCAAAGCGGAGATTATTAACAAAGCAAGAATGCTGATAAGTTTATTCTTCATGACACCTTAATTGTTTTGTATGATGATCTTTCTCGTTTCAATCTCCTTATCATTACTGATTTTTAGAATATATGAGCCATCAGGAAGGCTTAATGGCATTCCAAATTCTGTATTATAATCAACTGCTTTGATAACAACAGTATTCCCAACCATGTCACTTATCTCGACTTTATTGAATAAAAAACCTGATGACTTTATGACTATTTTGTTTGACACAGGATTTGGATAAATAATTATTTCATCCATTTCCAGCGTATTAATACCAGTAAAAACCTGTTGAATGTTTAAGTAATTAATATTAAAACCTCCGGTAACAGCATACATTTTAAAATAATGCGTCCCTTTATTGATAGATATTTTCTTTACAACCGATTGCCAAATTTGCCATCCGCCAGTATTTGGAACCGTTACCTGGCCTACCTTTACATTGTCGATAGCATAGTTGAACTGTCCCCCGGCTGCCTGGGCCGCTACCCGGAAGGTTATTTCAAACTCCGCCTGATCTGAATTGTTTTCAATTGCATAAACTAACCAGTCATTATCCTCAATCCACCCAACATTTAATCCGCCGCCGGTATCAACCGTTTGTTCTGTGTCGGTACCATATTGTAAAGCATAATCTTCGGCCTCAACCTTTGCTGGAATCGGATACCAAGTTGGCTCTTGCAGTGGATTCTCAACAATAAAATTGCTAAATGCTTCCAGTTGGCCTTTATCGGACGCAGTAATAGTACCCGGGGTATAAGTGGCTTTAATAGAATCGGCATAATATAAGTTGCCCGACAAAGCAAACCGGATGGAATTTTCCATAACAGAAAACTCCTTAACGGTAACTTTCTTCCCATTTACAAAAAATGAAAACTGCCCCAACTGAGCATCACTCATAGCCATTGATTTAGAAAATTCAAGCGCAATTGTAAACGCATCGGATGCCAAAGCGCCCGATACAATCTGTACAGGCAAACCAGTTGATTTGTTTGTAACCTGATAATCGGTAAAGTTTTTAACAAAACTGCTATCGGCAGCAACAAGGTTGTTTCCTGAATACGTAAGAAGAAGGTTGTAATCGGCAAATACCTGTTCAGCTAAAGTGAAAGCGTAAGTGGTTGAATCGCTGTTGGAAAAAGAACAATCTGTAATAGGAATGTTCAAATCGCCATTAAATTGAGCGTTTAAAACCAATGAAGAAATATCGGAAGGAAGTAGCATGTGCTTGTTAAACTTAGCCACAAGCACATTGCCATTTTCAGTAACAGCAAGTTCAACAATTCTAGGTGGCGCGCCGGCAAGCAGGTTTTCGACCAATTTATCGCTAAACTCAGTTAATTTTTTCTCATAGGTTGAAACAACATTTCCGCTGACATAAGAAATGCTGATCTCGTTGCTGTTCAGAATACTGTCGGTCAGATTAATTGCTAAATGAACTGAATCTGCCAAAGTAATACTTTCGATATCAACCAGTTCTCCGTCAACTTTCACCGAAAATCCCCCGTAGCTTTCCGATTCTTTGATGGGTAATGAAAATTCTACTTGAATTTGCTTCGGATCCTGATTGACTACAGAAGCATACTCAAACTTGGAAACTCCATATCCGAGTGAAAAATTCTTGCAAAAGTTCCAGATTTCCTGACTGGTATTTATTCCGTTGGGGTCAATTGAATGCCAGTGTCCTGCTCCTTTAATACTAAGAAGAACAATTTCAACCGAATCGGTTCCCGCACCCCAATAATACTTCGTACCGGAAGAGTTGGGTTTGTTTGCAGGATAGGGCTTGGTAACCTGAGCAGTTTTTGGGCAGTTATTCCGCGTAATCCACGCATCCATGCACCGTTGAACCCCGCTGTAAACCACAACATCGTCAGCTGTTCCATGGGTATGTATAATTGGGATTGGACGTGAACTTTTGGTATTCGGGCCGCCCATCAGGTATCCGCTTACGGGCGCAAAGGCGGCTATTTTATCGGCTATTTTGGTCGCTGCATGGTAAGTCATCATTCCTCCCATTGAGAAACCCGAGAGATAAACCCGGTCACGGTCGATGCCGTACCGTTTATACATCTCGTCGATAATGGCCAGTATAAAGTCTGTATCCCTTGTTCCGGAAATATCCCACGAATTACTGATCCCGCCAGGGTAAACAACCACAAAATTATTCGCCTTTGCCACTGTTTCCCATTTCGTTTGGTTTTGCTGATAGGCTATGTCCTGATTCATGCCATGCAAAGAGAGCAAAAGCGGACGGTTGGGTTCAATGCCCGATGGGGCATAAACGAGTATTTTACGGGTGGTTGTTCCAACCCTAAAATCTTCGATCTGTGCCTTCGAGTGAAACGTAAGTAAGAAAACACACAATACCGTAATTAAAATCCGAAAATTGCCATTTTTATTTTTCATAACTTACACAGGAAAGTAATTGAGAAATATAGATTTGATAATTAAATATTTATACGCTATCCTACTTTATTACTTTCAAAATCTTCTCTGTTTCTGTTGTCCCATCAGACATCAACTTCTTCACTATGAACACACCATTCATGTTTTCAATAGTATTGAGCCTTTGTCCTGTAATGGTATGGTATTGTATTGAAACAACCGTTGCACCCGGCTTACGATATTTATCTATGCCTGTTATCGGAAGAACAATCCCGGTCAGCGCCAGGGATTTCGTGAGCGCCCCGGTTGAAACAATGGTGAGATTTCCTGCATTCGGACTTTTTGTAAGCCCCGATTTCATCCGAACGTAAACCTCGGTATCGGGAACCTTTCCATTGCTTTGAGTCAGGATTACTTTCGACAAAAACGTTTGGGTACTGTCCAGCGAAACCTCAAAACCCGTGGGTGCAGTAATTGTGATGCTGGTTGTGAGTATATCGCCCGAAACAACAAGGGTTTGACATGCCGATGGGCCTGATCCCAGTTTATATTGAAAACCGTTGAGTTCTTTGGTTTCAACTCCTTGCATGTCTCTGGCATATACAACCGGTGGGTCGTAGTCGCTGGAGTTGGATAGGAACACGGTGTCGATTACAAATGGGTTGTTTCCGTTCGACCAAAAACCTGCGATGTAGATATTTTTGGGATTCAGCATCGTGCCATCGTTCTTCTTCGCCTGATCTAAAATTACGACTATCTGTTTGCTGCTGCCAAATTTGTACGAAGCAGGCGACCCCCAATAACTGCTGCCATCGTATATGTTAAAAGCAACATCGGCAGTATTGGCACTGCCCAATTTTGCCACAATGTATTTATAGTCCGATAAATCGATGCCATCAAACTGCCATCCGCCAAAACCCCATTGTCCGGTTTTAAGGGTTTTGGTGGTTTCATTGAAAGTACCATTTTCCCAAATGTCGGGATTGAACAAGGCATTGGTTAGCGGGAATGTCGAGGAAGTAACTTTTAAGGTAAGTTCCTTTTTTGTTCCTTTGGAATCGGTGTAAGAAACATTTAGGGTTGCATGACCATCTTTCAGGGCAAAAATGCGCCCCCTTACAACTTGAACCACTTCAGGATTATCAACTGTAATTTGAGCAACGGAACCAACGTTTTCGACATGCCCATCAGCAAAAACAGCATTAACTTTCAGACCAACTGAGCTTTTGTTCAGAACCGAGATTTCGGCATCTCCACCGATTTTCAGATCTGTCATTGTCAAATAATCGTCAGTAACTCCGTCTAATCCATATTCGTCGGCATATTCCTGATACCATTTGTGAATTGGAGTTGGACATGCTTCAGGGTCAGTCAGAAAATCAACAACATCGGCAGCCGCATTAGGGTTTCCATACTGGGCCAAAAGATGGGGGCTGGTAAAAAGCAACCAGCTCACATTTCCACAATCATCGGCTATTTTTTGGAAATTAGCGCCAAATCCATCACCGCCGGCAGTTCCGGTAATAGCTTTACCCCACGATTTTGCGTGCCTTTCGGGAGCCCAATCCATTTCGGTAACAATAACAGGTGCAAAATCGGCTACCGGTTGAACCTGATTATTCCACCCACGTTGAAAAGCTTCGTATCCGTTACCACTGTTGAACCACCCCGGGTAAACGTGTACTGCATAGCCAATGTTTTCCCCCTCGATAGGGTTTGTAGCATATCCGGCATACAACGATTGATAACCCAGCCCTGGAATCCAAAGAATATTATTGGCACTTGTCCTGATGACATCGACCATGGTTTGAAAAAAGGTTTTCAGGTTATCGAAATGCCCTTGTGTACCGGCTCCGTAAGTTCCGTCTGAGCCTAAAATATCAATGGGCTCATTGGCCAACTCGAACATGATGTTGGAGTCATTCATTAATTTGGGATGTTTGGCAACGATGCCCCAAACTTTAGTCAAATATTGATGATAATCATCTCCAATCGCAATTTTTTCAGGACTTACACCCGGAGGACGCATTACAACATACAAACCTTTCGAAATGGCATACTCGGCCATGGGAATAAAAACTTCGTCGAGGTACTTCCTGAAACGGGTTTCGTTGAAACAATTGTGTGCCTCGTGGTACTTGGGAGTACAGCCGGGCGTATTGCTCCAGTAGGGATCCATGTGCAGGCGGATGAAGTTCATTTTCCATCCGGCTGCCAATATTTTGTCGATAATACCCTTGTTGTATGCCGAACAAGCACTCACGTTGTAATTGTTCCACTTAGAATTTTCCTCGTTAAACCAGGGCGAATAGGTTTGAGCGAAACCATGCAGATTAACAATATGGCCATGACTATCTTTCAAATAGCGGCCTTCAACCTGAAGCTTGGGCATTGGCATTCCTTCCCAGGCATAAACATTATTGATCTGAAAAAAAACAGATACGAATACGACTACAGAAAATAAAAATTTCCTCATTTTATTGTGTTTTTTTAAAACATGCTTTCCCATTGTTCCCTAATTGCCTTTTTTCCTGACCAGACGGATATAATAAACCGCCCCTGCCGTATTTCCTGAAATAGACTGAAATTTCACCCTGATACTATTTTTTCCCTGAACCATCGGGTTGGGAATAGCATACTCCACATCCTGAAACTTCGATTGATTCCAACGCCCGGTATTGTCTTCGGTCAACAGCTTTTCATCGTCTATGTAAATGTCAAACTTACGGCCTCCCCATTCTGCGCCCCAATAGCGAACAATAAGGCTAAGGTCGGTTTCCGAATTTGTTTTCATCTCGTAGCTGAAATAACCACCCCGGTTTGCATCGCGGAAAAATTCATTATTGGTATTGCCCGAATTCGAGTTTTCCTTTTGCATGGAGTGATCGGTTTCAGGCTGTTGTTCGCCGGTACCTACAAAGTCGATCGTGCGCTTTTCAAGGGCAATCTTTTCTTTTTCGATCACAGATAAAGAATCCATATAGGACTGATATCCGTTATTCGTAAGCGCCAACCAGTATATCATGTACCGTGCATCGTGAATGTTTGCAAATGGCTCCAATTTCACATCAATAGGATTTTTCATTTTCACGTTAAGCGTAAAGTGCAATGGCTCATCCTTGACCGGTACCAATTTGCTGGCAATATTCTGAATATCATCTTCTACCAAAATAGGAGCCTGATCAACAGGCAACATTTTTCCGCCCGGGAATTGCCCCCAACGCCCATCGTCGGCAATCAGCCCCCTTAAATCATCGGTTCCGGTTTTAGCACCAAGCAATATTGGACCGTGCATAAAGGTAATGTAGTCAGGAACATTGGGCAAACGTTCTATTGTATTGTGCATGGGCAATTCCACCACTACAACATCGCCTTTTTTCCATTTTCTGTCGATGCAGATGTATGACGAAGGAAGGGCAGAATAATTTATGACTTTTCCGTTTACAGAAATTTTCAAAGCACCTTTTTTCACCCACTCAGGA
Source organism: Prolixibacteraceae bacterium (assembly GCA_019459485.1). Lineage (GTDB taxonomy): Bacteria > Bacteroidota > Bacteroidia > Bacteroidales > Prolixibacteraceae > Aquipluma. The sequence continues at coordinate 22,473 of JAIBEZ010000048.1, read as the reverse complement.
TACCTGACCATCAGCTTGAAGCTTGAAGACCCTTTTGTTACGGTCAGTTTTGTGCGTTCTTCGTACGGGAAATTCGTTTCCTGTTTGATGCTCACTTTTTTATCTTTCCAATTGAGTTCCGAAGCAATAAACAGGTTGAGGAACAGCGAATCGGCTGAATGGGTATAGATGAACTGATTGTATTTGCCATGGTTTTCCATGCCGGTACCTACGCAACACCACATGGCTTCGTTGGGCGCCGAATAAACCCTGTAATGGCGCGGACGGGCAGTTGTAAAATACACGTATCCACCATGTTCAGGGTGTTGGGTTGAAAGAATATGATTGAACACAGTACGCTCATAATAATCTGCATAATGAGCTGAAGGTTGCATACGGAACAAATCTTCGGTCAATTTCAGCATGTTGTACGAGTTGCACGACTCGGGGCCGTCAACATCGTTGATAAAATCGCCGCATGAAGCTACACCCGGGAAATGTTCCCTACGGCTATTTCCCCCAAAAGCCAGGGATCGGTTTGCTGTAATTGTTTCCCAGGAGAAACGGCCCGCATTTTCGTATTTTTTGTCGCCGTTAAGTTCTGCAATCCTCGCGAAACCAATAAATTTTGGAATCTGTGTGTTGGCATGTTTGTTATCGAGATTATCAATCCCCTGCGACAGGGGGTCAAGGAACATGTTGTGCGAATATCTTTTGGCAGCTGTCAGGTATTTTTCGTCACCCGATATTTGAAAGGCATCGGCAAAAGTCTCGTTCATCCCGCCATATTCCATGTTCAGCACCAACTGCATCTGCTCTTCGTTAAGGGCAGAGGTGATATCGATGCCCCAATCGGAAAATTTCAGGAACAAAGTTTTTGCTTCTTCGTTGCCACAATAGAGCCAGGCATCCCTAAGTCCGGCATACATTTTATGCAGATTGTAAAACGGTGCCCAGGCAGAATTGTAAACACTAAAGTCGCCTTTTTTGAAAGTCGACCACAGTTTTTTACTGTTGGGGAAACCGCCTATGTATCCGACTCCCCATTCCGCATTGTTAACGGCATTTGCCTCAAGGCACTCTTTGAGTTCCGAAAGCATATATTCCATGCGCTTTTTGAACACTGTATTGCCCGTGGCCGCATAATTCATGGCCATTGCCGAGAGGTAGTGCCCTGCCACGTGACCATCCAGGCCATCCCAATTGGGATAGGTTTTGGCTTTTTCGGGCAATCCGGCTTCCTTGCGGTAAGGCGCCAGCAAACGGTCAACATCGTATTGCAAAAGCACCTCGATATTCAGGTCGCGGGCATGTTTAAACGGCCCGTCGAGCAGCGTTACATCGCCCAATGGAAATTCATTGGAATACAGCTTATCCTGAGCTATCAGCCTATTTGTAAACGAAGTGAATACAATTAATGCAGTTATTAAAACAGATCTTCGCATAATTATTTCAATAAAATTTTCTGAACATTAACAACATTGTTTGTGTCTGTCAATTTTATCAGGTAAATACCTCTTTTTAATCGGCCAACCCCTATTTCCATAGAATTGGTTGCTGAGTTTCCGGCATACACCTTTACCCCCAAAGTATTGAAAATAGCCACATGGTAGGATGCTGACGGATACTCAATGTTTATTTTGTCTTCAGCAGGATTTGGATAAACTTTCATCAAACCGTTGCTTAATATCTCATTATTAAATACTGGTATTTGGTTGCGAATTCCTTCAGGACCAAAAGAAATGGCTTTACTGCCATCTTCTGCGACCAAATTACCGGGAAAATAAGAAACTGAGATGTAATCACCGGAAGTAACCCCGGTACTCAACGAAATGATCAAGGCATTGGGGTTATTGGATTCAACCTGAATACCATTGATCCCGATCTTGTAATTTGAATAGAATTTAAAATCGCCTTTTTTAACGGAATTGCTTTGAAGGGGTTTGTCAAATGAAAGCTTAATTGCGTTTTTGCCATCTAGTTCAGCGCTGACCAATTTAGGTCCCTTTAAGGTCGCGTTTGCTTCGTATAAAGTAAAAACGGAATCGGCATTTTCTTTTAAACAGGGAATTGTAAATACTTTCACAGTATCGTTAAATGCAACTTCGATGGTATAATCGCCATAATAGGCATTGAAGCTAAGCGGATTCCCGTTGCCTATTTCCGAGTCGAAGTTGGTGGCCCATTTCTTTTTGGTGTAATAGAGCAAGGTATCTGCAGCCAGTTTAGGTCTGTGTTTGGCATCAAAGTAGCCAGTATTTTCCCTCCAGGCACCTTTATCGCTTAATCCCCAGCTAATCATCCCATTTACCGAAGGGTGCGAAAAAGCAATAGTGGCTACTTTTACAAAATCATCTACCTGTTGCTTTTCAGTAAGATTGGTTCCCCAATCGTATTCAGTTAACCTTATGGGCAATCCGGCTTGAGCTATAATATTAATGTTTTTAACCAATTCATCTGTATTGGGTCTGCAACAATCCCAAAAATGAGCCTGTATTCCTACTCCGGTAACCGGGCCACCCATTTCTTTGATTTTTAAAATCAGATCGCGGTATTCAACGGCCTGTCCCCAGTTGTATTCCACATTGTAATCATTGATATAAAGTTCGGCATCGGGATCGGCAGCACGTGCCCATTTAAAGCAGTTCCAGAGAATGGAATCGCCAACGGTTTTTCGGAGCCAATCGGCATGACCGGTTAGAGGCTCATTAATCACATCGTATTCCTTTATAATTCCTTTATAATGTGTCATTTCACGGGTAATCCGCATTTTGCACGTATCGGTAATAGCCTCTACTGTTGGTAATTTTCTAACCCAATCGGGCATGGAATGGGCATCGTTTCCTCCCCAAAGCAAGGTGTGCGCCCTCAAATCCCAACCTGCTTTTTGGGTCCAACGTACAGCATTATCAAAATCTTTATAGTTTGGTTGCGTGTGTTGCGGCTGAATGCCACTCCATTTGAATGAATTGCCAGAAACGCCATAGTTGAAGTATTTATACATGGCTGCTTTCATCCATTGTTCGTCGGTTGCTACTGTATTGACATCCGGATCGAAATACCCCTCCTCTATTACATACTTGTTCCCGTCTTTCGTGGTGATGGCTGCACCGCCGCAATTAATCCGTACAACATTTTCACCGTCCACCTCTTCAAGTACAATACCTTTTATGGAAGCATTGTCTTTCAAAGCCGTCAATTCAATACTGATGAAATCATCGGTAGGTGTTATAACAATACTGGTGTCTTTGGCAATGTTCTTTCCCCCTGCCTCTTTAAATACATCATAATTTTTGAGAAATAATTGCCCTTCAACATTTACATTGAACAACCTGGAACCACTGGTATCAAAATATATTTCAGCAAATTTCAAAGTAAGTTTGTATTGCTTACCGCCTTCAACTGATATAGCATACGCCAGATAATTGTTCCAGCGTTCAGTTTTGTATATTTCAGCATCTGTTTTTGCCTGAATAGCACTGGTTGTACTGTAACTGTTCCCCATGTTAACAGCCCCTTCGTAAAAATCGAAAGCTACCCCAAAAGGAAATTCGTGTTTAGCCATTCGCACTGAAACCGCCCCCGAATAGGGCTGTCCGTTTTTGTCAACTATTTTTATTCCAAAGTCGCCTTTTCGTATGGTATCAATGCGCTCCTGTGCCTTGTTGTACCAACTTGCATACGATTGTGCCTGCGTTAAAATCGGAGATACCAGAAATATTTCCACAAGACACAAAATGCAAATGGATAAAACTTCCTTTTTCATTGCTTTCATAGTTTATTTTCTTTAAAATAAGTGATTATTTTGCCCACTCCGCACCTTCAGGCGTTCTTCTCCATTCAAAATAACCATCCAATACTTTTAGTGATTCGGCGCTTGGAACAGACCCAATTTGCGGAGTTTGTCTAAAATGCATTACCTCCGGACTTGCATCGCTGAAGGCCGGCCATTCAGGGACTTCTGCACTATTTGGATGTCCGAATTTTGCGAAGTTGGTCCAGTAAGTTCCCATGGCCTCAGAAATTTCAATATCTGATTTTGTGGTTTCAGGTTTCGATTTATCGAGGTGCATAAACACATAAGCCACATCCTGACCATGAGGAGAGCCATAACCATAGCGGGGTGAATCTTCCGGATATTCAGGGTGCTGATCGAAATAGTAATAGAAAACCTTCGATTTTCCTGTTTTTGCCTGAAGATTTGCCCAAGCCCAGGTCTGCCATCCAAAAGCTGCATCGCGGGCAAGGTCTCGGGCAGTTTTAGGAACAGTTGTTTCTGTAGCCGGATAGGCTTTGATGAGATCGTCAGCAAATTTGCCATAACGCGCTTTTACCCCTGCAATGTATTCTTCAGGAGTTTTTTCTCTTGAAAAACTTGCGCCTTCGTCGGAGTTATAACCTATCAGCACCGGAACATCGTTGTACTTCCCGGCTTCGTAAAGTTTGTGCTGATCATCGGGAATTACGTATCCGTCAACAATTGGCCATGCACCACCCATGCCCATTCCCATAGGGAGTTTGTCGGCTTCTATTTTGCGCAAATCGGCAATAGAAGTCGCTCCTACTTTTTGGGCATATTCAATTCCTGCCTGTTCGGCTTGTTGGAGCGTTTTCATATTTTCGCCGGGGTAAGTTATTGTTCGGGTAGGGCCAAATGAACCGCCACTTTGTGAAATGGCGCCATGGAATAATCCTTTGGCCAAAGGTGAAGCACACAACATACTTACTGAAATTCCTCCAGCCGATTCACCAAAAATGGTTACTTTATTCGGGTCGCCGCCAAAGGCTGCAATGTTGTCTTTAATCCATTGCAGACCTGCGATTTGATCGAGCAAACCGTAATTTCCTGAAACAGGATTCTGATTTTCGGCGCTCAATTCAGGATGAGACAAAAAGCCAAGCTGACCAACCCGATAGGCAATGCTCACCAACACAACACCTTTCCGTGCAAGGTGTTCGCCATTGTGAACAGGCTCTGAAGTAGAACCAAAACTAAAACCACCACCGTATATCCAAACCAAAACAGGTATTTTTTCGTCAGCAGATTTTGCCGGAGTCCAGATGTTCAGGTACAAACAATCTTCACTTTTTCCTGAAGGTGGATTTCCACCCTGAAAAGGGGCTGGAGCATATTCGGTAGTTTGTTTAATGCCTTCCCATTTTACGGCAGGTTGTGGTGCTTTCCAGCGCAATTCGCCCACGGGTGGTGCGGCAAAAGGGATTCCTTTAAAGATTGTTAAATCTTCGGTAACAGTACCTTGGATGATTCCGCCTTCGACCTTAACTTGTCCGGGTTGAAGTTTTGTACAAGCGCTCATGCAAAGCATTGCGGTTGCAACAAGAAGGAAGTAAATTTGCTTCATTTTATCTTATTAATTTTCAATGAATATCTTGTTTAATAATATATTTGGGCTAAAGCCCCTTCTTTTACGTAAATATCTCCCCCGGCATAAATGCCGGAGCTATTCATAATCCATTTGCGGACTTCAGCCCAATCACTAATCTTTTCGTGTCACTTCTGATTATCATTTTTTTGCCAAAGATTTGGTAAGAATCGATAATACAACAAGGGACGCCAGGTAGCCCAATCGTGGCCACCATGTCCGCCCACATAATATTCGTGTTCGATGTTATGCTTGTTCAACGCTTCGTGCAACGCGACACAACGACTACCCATAAATCCATTGGCTTCTTCAGTTCCCTGTCCGATGAATAAATAATCTACCTTTTCATTCACTTTGGAATCGTTTAAAAACTTTGCCAGCGTAGTTTCTGCATTGGTATCTCCAGCGCTGAAAATACCAAAATTGGCATACAAATCGAGCGAACGAAAACCCACAAACATGCTGTGACGACCTCCCATCGATAGACCAGAAATTGCTCTGCCTTTGGGCGATTGAAGCGTGCTGTACGATTCATCAACTAACGGAATCACATGATTTCGCATTTCTTTTTCAAAAATATCGAAAGTGAGTTCTGTATGTTTGGGATGATTCCGGTGAATGACCTGGTTGTTAGGGATAGCGATCAACATGGGGACAGCTTTGCCTTCAGCAAGCAGGTTGTCCATGATCAGGTTCACACGACCATCGTACACCCAATTAGATGGTAATTCCCCACTACCTCCAACAAGGTACAGTACCGGATATTTTTTCTTCGAATCATATCCCGGCGGGGTGTAAACATACATTTCCCGCTCACCATTGGTAACGTTGGAATGATAAATGTGCCTTGTTACATTTCCATGCGGAACGTTCCTTGCATCGTAGTAAGCAGGCTCCCCGCCATGGACTACCAGCTGGCTGTAGGGTGGCATTGCAGTAAATGCTGCGTAGGTATTGCTCGGATCGGGAATTTGAACGCCATCAACATTAAAATGATAGGCATACATATCGGCTTTAAGTGGCCCGATTGTCAACGTCCAAATGCCATCTTCGCCTTTTGTAAACGGAAGGGGATCTTTGCCCAATCCATTGGCCGTATAAATTGCCCCGGTTGGCAAAACTACTTTTTGAGCGTTGGGCGCTTTCAATCTGAAAGTTACAGTCCGGTCGTCGTGCACTTCGGGCGAATTTACAGGAGCGCTGAACGGATTCAGTCCTTCGGTATCCTTTTGTGGATTATAATCGAGATTGACATTGGCCTGTTGCGCCCTTATTCCAAATGGCACTGCAAAAAGAAATGCTACAATATAAATCAAATGTTTTCTCATAAAATCGATGCTGTTTATTGGTTAGTGTTAGTCTTAATTCTATCAAAAAACCCTGGATGCAAAATCATGCAGCGATTTTCGCCAAACCTGCCACTCATGATCGCCAGGGAAAGAATTGAATTCAACTTCGAGTCCATTTTTCTTCATTGTTTCTACCGCTCTTTTTGTGTGTTCAATACGCATATCCTGCTCACCACAAGAGATGTAAAATAAATCAAGTTTTTTATTGAATTCATCAGACTTGGATAGCAGACCCGGGATTTCCTTTTCAGCATTAAATGTACTGCCCGAAGGATTTCTGATACCACCGAAAATACCTGAGCTGAAAATACCCACAGAACCGAAATAATCAAGGCTTTCAAGTCCAACATAAAACGATTGTCCACCGCCCATTGATAATCCACAAATTGCACGGCTTTTTGGCTCAGTCAGGGTTCGGTAGTTTTCATCGATAAACGGGATAATGTTTTGTGTCATTTCCTTTTTGAACGCTGCCATACCTTCACTGCTGTAACCTCCGCGACCCGTGCTAACGTTTCCGTTGGCAATAACGACAATCATTGGTTGGGCTTTACTTTCTGCAATGAGGTTGTCGATGATGATATCGGTTTTGCCTTGTTCTGCCCAGCCGCGTTCGTCTTCGCCCCCACCGTGTTGAATATAAACCACCGGATATTTTACTTTGGAATTCACATCGTAGCCCGGAGGGGTGTACACAAACAAACGCCTCCAACTATTGGTAATCTTCGAGAAGTAGTATTTTGAACTGATGGCTCCATGAGGAACATCCTTAACAGCATAAAAGTCAACGCCTTTTTCGGGAATGTCGATGGCACTTGCCATTTTTCCTGTTCCATAGAACGATTGGCTTGCAGGATCGGCAACAGGCACATCATCAATAAGTAAAAAATAGTAGTGAAAACCGGGCACAATTGGTTCGGTGCGAACGGTCCAAATACCATCGGCATCTTTCACCATGTCGTACTTTTTTCCCAAATCAATCTGTAGTTTTTGTGCATAAGGCGCTTTGACCTGAAAAACAACACTATTGTCGGGCATGATGCACGGACACTGGTTTTGATTAATATTTGTTGCTGCTGGCAACGAGTTGTCAATCAACTGTGCTTTAGCAAATCCAATCGATAATGCACATAAAATCACAATCAAAAAAGATGAAGCCAGGTAATTCCTCGATGATATACTATTCATAGCCTTCGGTTTATTGAAAAACGGATTATCTATTTAAATAATAACTGAGCATATTGATGCAACGATCTTCTCCAGGTCAACCATTCGTGGGCTGTTCCGGGCGATTCGTAATATACGTATTTAATTCCCTGCTTTTCGAGCATTTTGCGAAATGCACCCACTGAACCGGGGAATGGATTGGGTTCTTTGGTACCCAAACCGAGCCAGAAAACCTTTATCTGTTTGTTGAATGCGTTGCCATCATTGAATTTTCCATCAAGGAATGTTGCAGGATCAATTTCCGCAGCACTTGGATAATTGGAAGTGCCGCTGAAACCGCCATAAGAAGCAAACTTGTCAAGGTTATTCATAATGATCCGCATAGTTTGGTTTGCCCCCATCGATAGTCCGGCAATCGCACGGTGCTCGCGATCGGCAATGGTGCGAAACTTTGCATCAATCATCGGAATGATTTCATTGATAACCACTTCCTCAAATACTGAAACCGGACGTGCGCTTGGTTCACCACTTTCTGGTTTGTAAGCATAGCCGTTATCCATAACGATAATCATTGGCACCGCTTTTTGGGCAGCAATCAAATTATCGAGGATCAGGTTTGCCTTTCCCTGTGTTGGCCATCCTGTTTCATCTTCGAAACTTCCGTGCTGCAAATAAAGCACCGGATAGCGGGTTTTGGCATCTTTTTCATAGCCAGCTGGAGTATAGACAAAGCATCGTCTGTATGAATTGGTTATTTTCGAGAAATAGATGTTCTCGCTTACCAGGCCGTGAGGAACATCTTTCAATGCATAAAACTCCTGATCCGCAGCCGGAATTTCAATGCCACTACCCCAGCGCCCGGCACCGTAGAAATATTTGGTTCCGGGGTCTGGAACTGAAGCTCCGTCGATATTCAACTGGTAGTAGTGAAACCCTTCGTCCTGAGGGGCAGATTCACCTGTCCAAAGACCCTTGGCATCTTTAACCATGTCATATTTCACACCGCCAATATCTAGTTGAACCTTATCGGCTTCAGGAGCAGAAATTTGAGTACGCACACTGCCTTCAGAATTCACCTGCGGGTACAATTTCCCGGGCTGATTCACTTCCGACGGTTTGAAATCTTCTTTCACCGCTCCTGTTTGGGCAAAACCCATGCTGCCCATACACAAGGCAATGAAAAAGGCTGCTAATGTTTTATGTTTCATTTTCTTAAATTATTTATGGAATGATCGGTTTATTGATTATGAATAGCCCTGACCTTTAGGTCTGGGAAAAATGAGAAACAGACAAATTTAGGCTTTAGCCGAAATAATTAGATGTTTAGGCTAAAGCCTAAATGAAGATTATTCATCTTTCAACGGCATAAATGCCGTTGCTATTCAAATTAACCATATATCCGTTAATTCCGATTATTTAAATAAAAGTTGAGCAAGCTGATGTAAGCTTCGGCGCCAAGTGTGGAATTCGTGGGCTGTACCTTCAGAAATGTATGAAACTGCATTTAAACCCGCGCCTTTCAGTGCTTCAACCGAGTTTTTTACGCCGTCGGGTCTTTCTTTGCTTCCACAACTCAGGAAAATGAGTTTCAATTTGCTGTGTTCTTTGACCTCTTCCGGGTTATATACACCCCCGCTAAACAAGCCATAATATGAAAATACTTCCGGTTTATTAAGGGTAACCAACTTTGTTTCAAAACCTCCCATTGAAAGGCCGGCCATGGCTCTATTCGACTGATCGGCCAAGGTTCTAAAGTTGGCATCGACATAGGGAATCAATTCATCCACCAGTACAGTCTGGAATGGTTTGATGTCAAAATCGCGTAAGCCTCCGAATTTGATTTCGTTGGTCATGCCGTAAGTCATTACGATAATGAATGGTTTGGCTTTGCCTTCGGCTATCAGATTGTCCATTATGAAGTTGGCTCGGCCCTGTACGGGCCATGATGTTTCATTTTCGCAATAACCGTGTTGCAGGTACAGCACAGGGTAGCGTTTCGATGTTTCTTTATCGTAGCCCGGAGGTGTATAAACAAAAGCCCTTGGTGAAGAATTTGTACTCTTCGATGGAAAAAAGATTTCGTCAACATGGCCATGAGGAACATCTTTCTTTGCGAAAATATCCTGATCGTCTGAAGGAACTTCAATTCCGCTTCCCCAACGACATGCTCCAAAAAAGAAAAGGCTACCGGGATCGGGCACCGATGCGCCGTCGATGTTCAACTGGTAATAATGAAAACCAATATCCTGTGGAGCTGACTCACCTGTCCAAACTCCTTTTTCATCTTTCACGAGATCGTATTTTTTGCCTCCGATATCGAGTTGGACATATTTTGCATCGGGTGCTGAAATTTGAGTACGAACTCTTCCTTCAGAGTTAACTTGTGGATACTCGCGCCCAGGCTGGTTAACTGGCGTAGGTTTAAAATCTTCAATAACTGCTGGCAGGGACTGTGCAAAGCACATGGATCCAAGCATCATCGCAAAAAAAAGCAAAATAGTAGTTTTCATAAATAAGGGACAGTTAAGTTTATAATATGGTAATTTTTAATGTTTTTAAATCTGATGTATCTGAACTGTTGCCATAGAAAACCTCATATTCGCCCGGTATAACCGCCATTTCGCGTTGGCTCCAGTCGTAGAATTCAAAAGAAGAAGGTGACAGGTTTATTGTTGCCTTGCTTGTTTTTCCAGCCAGAACGTCAACGCGTTGAAATCCCCGCAACGTTTTCAGCGGACCTTCTAAATCGTTCACTTTGCGCACATACACCTGAACGATTTCAGTGCCGGTGCGTTTACCATTGTTCTTAACCGGAACGGTTATGCTGATGGTTTCGTCGGCTTTAATGGCTGTTTTACTAAGTGTTGCATCACCAATTTCAAAATTCGTGTAGCTTAGGCCAAATCCAAATGGGAAAAGATAGTCGTTGGTGTACCGATAGGTGCGGCCTTTCATTGAGTAATCTTCGAAATCGCCCAAATTGTCGGAGTTTTTGTAGAAAGTGATGGGCAATTTTCCTGAAGGGTTGTAGTCGCCAAACAAAACATCAGCAACCGCCTGTCCTCCCGACTCGCCAGCATACCAAGCCTGAAGGATGGCATCGCAACTTTCGGTTTCGGGCGTTAAGGCAATTGCCGAACCGGAGCAATTCACAAACACCACTTTTTTACCGGCAGCTTTCAAGGCCTTTAAGCAATTGCGCTGAACCGAAGGCAGCTCAATATTGGTGCGGTCGCCACCTTTGAAACCGGGATATGAAACGGGCATTTCTTCGCCTTCGAGGTTTCCTGAAAGTCCGCCAACAAACACAACTGTTTCGATGCCTTTCAGTTTATTTACAAGGTTGGTATAATCAACATCCACTTCTTTACCAAAGTTGAATTCGATGTTGGCCTGCCAGTTGTTGAGCTGTGCATATCGGATTTCTATTTTGTATTTTTTACCAGCTTCAACCTTAAATGGTATGCGCGAGGGTAAGGTGCGCCAGTTGTTATACATTTGAACCTGTGTGCCATTAACCAACAGTTCAAAGTAACCGGTAGCACCGCCTTTAAATACAAGCTCTTCCGTAATTTTCGGGGTGAATTCTGCTTCGAACAATGCCGAGAACCCTTCGAGTTTTACCCCTGAAGCAAATTCATGCTGACCGGCAGTTGTCATTTTAATGGGGTTGGTAATTTGAACCGTGGTAACCTTGTCGCCTTTACGATCGGGATTGTTCCAGTAAGTAGCTTTAAACCCTTTCTTACCTTCAAACGAAAGTTGTCCGAAATAACTTTCGGTCACTTTGTCTTCCACCAGATCGCAAGCTTTGTCGTATAGGATTTTATTTTCTGAAAGTTTCGTTTTGATTCCATCTAAAATTGAAATAGTGCGAACCGGCGTTCCGTTGTAATTTCCCCACAACATCACTTTATCGTCGGCGTTGGGGCCAATTATCGCAACTTTCTTGGCCGATTTCGACAATGGCAAGATATTGTTGTTGTTTTGAAGCAGGGTCATGGTTTGCAATGCCATTTCGAGCGCAAGTTTACGGTGCTTATCGTTGTTCAGGGTAGATGCCGGAATTTGCGCCCAGGGTACGATGGCATCATCGTCAAAATCGCCCAGATCGAAACGACCAATCAGCACGCGCATCAGGCTTTTGTCAATGTCTTCCTCTTTAATCAAGCCTTTATCGACACCTTCCGGCAGGGTTTTGTATGGGTAATTTTCCCAAACACACTCAACGTCGGTACCGGCCAGAACGCCTTTCGATGCGGCATGTACCGGAGTTGAGGAGACTTTGTGGGTTGTGTAAAAATCGGTTATCGCACCGCAATCTGATACAACAATGTGTTTAAAACCCCATTCATCGCGTAATATTTTTTGCAACAGGCGAGTGCTGCCGCAACATGGTTCATCGTCCAAACGTTGGTAAGCGCACATTACCTGGCGCACATCGGCTTCCTGCACCAGGGCTTTAAATGCCGGTAAATAGGTTTCCTGAAATTCGCGTGGGTTTACATTGTTTAGGTTGAGCTCGTGACGGCTCCACTCCGGACCTGAGTGTACGGCATAATGCTTGGCACAAGCCAGCAGTTTGCGGTATTTTGCATCGGAGGGGCCTTGCAACCCTTTCACAACCTGAACGCCCATGCGGGAAGTAAGGTATGGGTCTTCTCCGTAGGTTTCCTGTCCCCGCCCCCAGCGCGGATCGCGGAAGATGTTCACATTGGGAGTCCACACCGAAAGACTCAGGAAACGTTTGTTTTCGTTGCCCCTATTCAGCCATTGGTGGTATTTGGCACGAACTTCGTCCGAAACAGCATCGTAAACATTGAACAACAACTCATCGTTGAACGATGCTGCCATTCCAATGGGCTCGGGAAAAACAGTAACACTGTCATTGTTGGCATACCCGTGCAAAGCTTCGCTCCACCAGTTAAATTTTTTGATGCCCAAACGTGGAATGGCATCACTTTGGTCGCACATCAACGTGGCTTTTTCTTCAATATTCAACCTTGAAATCAGGTCTTTAGCCCGTTCTTCAGAACTAAATTCCGGGTTTTGAAAGGGGTATTGCTGTGCAAAAACGGCGAATGAATAGAATGTGACAATTACAAGTAACAGTAGTCCTTTTAGGTTGGTTGATTTAGGCAGTGGCTTCATAAGTTTTAGTTTCATATTGTGCACAATTTTCCAATTGACTAAGATAGTTGTTGAGTTAATCGTTAACATACAATATTAGATACACGATTTAAAATATTAGATATAAATGGTAAAGATCGTTAATATTCAAATTTAGTAATTGAATAATTAAACTGTTTAAGATCAGGTGTAATTCACGCAACATTGTTATATGCATTGCACGTTTTGTATAAAATAGTTGTTGATTCTATAATAATCGAGTAACTTTCTTTTAATGAAATTGTCCATGAATCAACACAAATTCAGAATAAATGCCCCCTCGGGAAAACAAAAAAATACAGCCAATTTGACTGTATTTCGATAAGTTTATAGGGATGGCAGCTTGCTCAGCCCAAACTAAAAACCCCATGACCGTATGTTGACGATTATATGAGGTTTGGTTAATATAACAAAATCTATTCTTATACTACAAGCCCCCGCCATCCATTCAAGACGACGAGGGCTTGTTTTATTTTGGAAGTCCGGGTGCAACTTTAAGTCAAGCCCGGACTAAACATTAAAATTACACTCCCAATTTATTCCTTCTGATCTGCTCGGCACTGGTGAAATTGTTTTTCACCACATGGCCTTTCAGCGGAACAATCTTTTCGTGGATCGCATCGATCATCCATTCAGCACAAGGGAAGAACGAATCTTCGAGTTCGTAAGCCGGAGTAATCCAGTTGCGCGAACCAACCACTACCGGTGGAGCATCCAAATCGTCGAAGGCCAGTTCAGAAATGGTTTGCGCCATTTCTTTCATGAACGAACCACGCGATGAAGCATCACCCGAAATGAGGATACGTCCGGTCTTTTTAACAGAAGCCAAAACGGGTTCGTAGTTAAACGGGCTCAAACTTCGGGCATCAATTACTTCAGCCGACATACCGTATTTTTCCTGAAGAATGTCAGCAGCTTCGATTGCACGGTACAAAGTTGCACCGATGGTCAGGATGGTCACATCTTTTCCTTCACGTTTAATATCCGGCTCACCAATGGCAATTTCGTAATAACCTTCAGGAACACCACCATTGTGGAACTGCTCACCGATGTCGTACAAACGCTGGCTTTCGAAGAAAATCACCGGATCGGTTCCCTGTAAAGCAGCATTCATCAAACCTTTTGCATCATATGGAGTAGCAGGGAAAACAACTTTCAGTCCGGGAATCTGGGCAGTCAAAGCTGTCCAGTCCTGCGAGTGCTGAGCGCCGTATTTCGAACCTACCGAAACGCGCAACACCACCGGCATTTTGATCACGTTTCCGCTCATGGCCTGCCATTTGGGAAGCTGGTTAAATACCTGATCGCCGCAACGGCCCAGGAAGTCGCAATACATGATTTCAGGAATAACACGGCCACCACACATTGCATAACCAATGGCTGTTCCAACAATTGCAGCTTCAGCAATCGGAGAGTTGAACAAGCGGTGATAAGGAAGCGCTTCGGTCAGACCGCGGTAAACCGCAAACGCGCCGCCCCAGTCGCGGTTCTCTTCTCCGTATGCAATCAGAGTCGGATCTTTGTAGAACCGGTCGATGATGGCTTCGAAAATACCGTCGCGATAGGCATAAGTTTTTATTTTCGAGTGCGCTTTGCCATTTTCGTCAAAAGCAAAACGTTCTTTTTTAGTCAGTTGCTGAACACGTGCATTCTCAGCCATCGGGTGATTTACATCCGGAGTACGATCTTCCATGCGATCGACCGATTCGTTTCCGAAAATCATCTCACCTATCAGGTTCGGATATTTGGCCATGTCCATGCGCGGCGAAATAGTTAAATCGATGGCCAGTTTCATGCTCGATTCCATCAGGTTAATGGTATCGCCTTTGATTCCAACCAACTGATCTTCGGTTGCAACGCCGGCTTTCACCAGTTCGCGACCAAACCAGGCAATCGAATCCTGAGCTTCCCATGCTTCCACTTCTTCTTTCGAACGATACGACGATGCATCCGAAGGTGAGTGTCCGCTATAACGGTAAGTCAATACATCGAGCAGAACCGGTCCACGTTTTTCTTCCAGAATTTTGCGTTTGCGCTTGTACGCATCGATAACGGCCAACGGATTGTAACCGTCAACACGTTCGGCATGAAGCTGATCGGCATTCAAACCGGCTCCGATACGCGCAGCAATGCTGTACCCGGCAGTTTCGCCACAGGTTTGTCCGCCCATTCCGTATTGGTTATTCATGATGTTGATGATCAGCGGAAGACCGCCTTTCATATCACCTTCCCACAATTCATTAAATTGGTCCATGGTCGCGAAGGTCAAACCTTCCCAAACTGGTCCGCAAGCCATTGACGCATCACCAATGTTGGCTACCACGATTCCTGATTTGCGGTTTACTTTTTTATAAAGTGCAGCACCTACGGCAATGTCGCCAGAGCCACCCACAATGGCATTGTTCGGATACACCCCGAATGGCGTAAAGAACGCATGCATTGAACCGCCCAATCCTTTGTTGAAACCGGTTTCGCGGGCAAAAATTTCGGCCAGTGTTCCGTAAATCAGAAATTTAATTCCCAGTTCCTTTACGGTTCCGGTATGTCCGTTTTTAACCGGTGCGAAGGTGATTCCGTCGAAATGACTTTCCATCACCTGCATCAGTTGTTCGTCGCTCAGCTTAGCGATGGCCGATAAACCTTTGGCCAGAATTTCGCCGTGCGAGCGGTGCGATCCAAAGATAAAATCATCCACACCGAGCGTGTAAGCCATACCAACCGCGGCAGCTTCCTGTCCGATCGACAAGTGAGCAGGACCAGGGTGATCGTAGGGAATACCGTTGTAATCGCCACGGATTTTGATCAGGTTCAGCATGGTTTCAAACTCACGGATCACCACCATATCGCGGTAAATACGCATCAAATCTTCATTGCTGAAGTTTGCTTTTTCTTCTTCAACAGTTTTGTTGTACTGGTTTACAGGAATCGGATTGAATGTAATTTCACCAGCTTTCCTGACTTCTGATGGATCAATAAATTGACTTTTTGGCATCTCTATGTGTTTTAATTTGTTTTTCGTTGTTATTTGATTTGCTCTTTGAGGAGCGAGTTAAAAGTTTAAAGTCTAACGTTTAAAGTTTGGGCAATCGAAGTTTTCTCTTCATCAGTAAATTCGACACATAAAGCCCTTAGTAAACAGAATCCATTTACTAATTGAATAAACCTCATTTTTTGGGTGCGCTTAACTTTAAACATTGAACATCAAACTTTAAACTATTCAAAACTTTGAACATGAAACGTTGAACTATTTACTTGAATTTTGATCCTTTGATTTCGGATTGATTCAGATATTCCATAAAACCACTAATCAATTTGCTTGATTCCTCAGTCATTTGAAATGCCTTATCAAATTCTTTCTTTGAAATGTATTCATTATCGAGAGCCCGATATAATTGAGAGCGTGTTTCTCCAGAAGATCCTTTTGCTATTGATAAAAATTGAATGAATTCTCGATTTCCATTGCGCTCAAAGCCTTCAGCGATATTATCCATTATTGAACCTGAAGAACCTTTAATCTGCCCAACCAAGCGAAAATCTTTCGAGAATGTTGGTTTTAAGGTAAATCCATGAATAAGTTTACAAAGTTCTCTTGCTTGTTGCCAAGCCTTTATGTCCTCAAATCTGCTGATTGTTGCCATAGCTTAAGTTTATTTCGTTACCTTCTGTTAAAATATTTTAATCTTCTATGATCAGGTTAAAAGTCTAAGGTTTAAAGTTTTCGTTGCGATGACTTCCTTTCAAACTCATCTTTTCAAGATCCAACAAACCCCATTCGTTGCGTGGGGTTTAGCTTTAGACTTTGAACATGAAACTTTAAACTCCAGAGAACTTTAAACTTTGAACATGAAACTTTGAACTATTTCAGAACTGAAAAATGGTTTCCTTAATAATCTCACTCACTGTCGGGTGCGGGAAAACGATTTCTTCCACATCCTGAACGCGCAATTGCGCTTCGATGATGGCACAGGCGCCCCAGATCATTTCAGAACAAGCTCCGCCGACCATATGGATTCCGAGAATTTCGCGGTACTTTTTGCCGACAATCACTTTGCAGAAACCATCTTTGCCTTCATTTTCGGCAACAAACCGTCCGGCATAGGCCATTGGCAGTTGTTTTACTTCCACTTCAATGCCTTTTTCTTTCGCAGCAGTTTCGGTTAAGCCAACTCCGGCAATCTCCGGATGAGTATAAACTACGCCCGGGATAGCATCGTAGCGCATCACATCTTTGCGACCGAGCATGTGGTTAACTGCAACTTCTCCTTCGCGACTGGCAGTGTGTGCCAACAATGAGAATCCAGTGATGTCGCCGGCAGCATATACATTTGGCACGTTGGTGCGACAATTCTGATCGATTTTTACGCCTTTTGGCGTAAATTCCACTCCAATGTTTTCCAAACCTATTCCGGCAACATTTACTTTGCGGCCAACTGAAAGCAAAACTTGTTCTCCGGTAATTTTCATTTCCAGACCGTCTTTTTCGAACACCACTTCTTTGCCGTTGAGTTTGGTCACACGGGCATTCAGGTGGAATTCGACGCCTTTCTTCACAAACTCTTTCCGGAGGAAGGCTGCAATTTCCTCATCAACCCCGGTTAAAATCTCCGGAAGCATTTCGATGACAGTTACCTTGGTTCCCATCGCATTAAAGAAATCGGCAAATTCGGTTCCGATCACTCCACCGCCAATAATGACGAGGCTTTCAGGCTTTTCTTTCAACTGAAGAATTTCGCGGTTGGTCATGATTTGCGAAACATCCAATCCCGTAATGGGTGGAACAGCGGCTTCCGATCCGGAGCAAACCAACAAACGATTGGCCTGATAATCCTGACCATCAGCTTCGATGGTAATTACTTCTCCACGTTTTTCCTTAATGGTTGCTTTAGCCATCACCACATCAGCTTTGGCATGTTTCATTTTGGCGCCAATTCCGGCCACCAACTTGCGAACCACCTTGTCTTTGCGGAGCATGATCTTTTTGAAATCAACGGAAATGTTTTCAACGTTGATTCCGTATTTACCTGCTTCTTCAGCGTATTCAAGCACCTTGGCCGAATTCAGAAGCGTTTTGGTTGGGATGCAACCTTCGTTCAGGCAAACACCGCCCAGCGAACGCATGTCGAAAATCAGCACGCTCTTGCCTTTTGCACCGGCGCGTTCGGCGGCCACATAACCCGCCGGACCTCCGCCTATAATTGCTAAATCGTATATTTTCATAAGTCCTGATTAAAAAAGCCCCTCCAAACCTCCGATGAAGTAAGTTGGATATTGGACATTGGTTATTCAATATTGGTTATTTTCTGTCTTATTTTTCGTTTGTTCCATTTCGTCCGAAATTGGAAAATCTCTTTTTTCAACCTTTCTCGCGGACGACTTCTATCTTTTCATATTTACCCGGGGCGTTGCCCCGGGCTAGATTATATTGCCCTTTCAGGGCGTGAACGACTTCGAATCACAGCAATTTGGAACTTGAAACCTGAAACTTGAAACTACTGTTGTGTTAATTTAAAATTGACGGATAAAGTCTTTTCAGTTTTATCCGTGCTTGGTCGTTTGTAAACTGCCACTTGATTCTGGCAGTTTTATTGTTCCTGTGATTTTCCCATGCTTTTATTTCTGATGATATTTTCTTTATTGTTGGAATATGTCGGTTTAAACACTGCCCATTGAGTACATGCAATTCGATTTCTGCCATATTTAACCAACTCCCATGCTTTGGGGTAAAGATGAATTCAAATCTGTCACACAGTCGTTTTGCTTCTTCCGGCAAAAATGTTTCGTAGAAAGCAGAGGCATTGTGTGTCTTGAAATTATCCATGACCAGTTTTATCTTTTTTGCCATTGGGTACATTTCATCAGCTATCCGCTTCATAAATCTTGCCCAGTCTTTTTTTGTTTTGTATTCCGTGACCTCAACTAACCTTTTGCCCTTTAACGGTTCATTTGCCATAAAAACATTGACCATCCCATGTCTGATATATTCATAATCAAGCCGGGCTTCCTGACCAGGCTTGATGGGAGTCGATGCAACTTCTTCGATCAACTGTTTGGGCGACTCGTCCATACAAACAACCGGATAATTTTCATCGTAAGGCAGCTTGTATATGTCCAGCACATGTTCCATGTTGGCAACAAATTCACTGCTTTGTTCCGGCGGGATAACCCATCCTTTTACTTTCCAAGGCTTAAGTTCGTTTTTTTTAGAACCTCTCTCACTGTCACATGAGAGATATAGTCAACATATTTGAATTCTACCATCTTGTCGGCCAAGAGCCTTAGCGACCATTTTGCAAACCCTTTGGGAGGCTCACTGCAGCAGAGGGTTACCAATTTTGCTTCAATATCGCCATCTACCTTTTTGGTATAATTTTGGGGCGATGCCCGTCGTTCCAGCACACTTTCAAAACCTTCTTCAATGAACTTTTTCTTGACCCGGTCAATGGTCCGCTCCCCAATTCGCAATATCTTACAGATATCCGAATTCTTAATGTCAGCATTTGTTGAAAATTTGCCTTTGTCACAATTCAATAAAATATACGCTGCGCGATAGGCTTGTGAGGAATGGCTCCCTTTGCTTATTACTTTATCAAGATCTTCAATCTCAGATTTGCTTAGTTTGATTGTGTAAAGTACCATAGTTTTTCTAGCAAAGCTACACAATTAAACCGTCATATCAAAACTAACTTAACACTAGCACTGTTCGCCGGACTAATGGCTTGCGAAAACCAGGAAAACGAGTTCGACGATTTCGATTATACCTCAGGTTATTTCCCTTACCAACATCCTGTCAGGATATTGGTGTTGGGCGATTATATCTACGACAATACGAACGACAACAACCATAAATTCCTGATATCGGCAGCAATGGGCGGAGTGTACGAAAACACGAAAGACCGGGTATTCGACATTGAAGTAGCGCCCAGCCTTTGCAACAACGTATTGTTCGAATCAACAAAGGATACCGTTCGTTTGATGCCGTCATCGTACTATACGCTGAGTTCGACCAACAAACTGACGATCCCGGCAGGAGCAGTAAATGGGAATATCGAAGTTCAGTTGAATGAAGCATTTTTTAACGATCCTTTGGCCATCAAAAACACCTATGTAATCCCGGTTCGCTTGTCGGGTTCGGCTGATGTCGACACTCTTCTGCAAGGCAGAACTACAAGGTCAAATCCCGATCCGAGAGTCGTTGGCCATTGGGACGTTACACCCAAGAATTTTACCATGTTTGCCGTGAAGTTTATCAATCCTTACCACGGGAAATACCTGCATCGGGGAGTAAGTGTGGTGAAAGATGCCAGCAACGCGGTTCTGGAAACTAATGTTTACCGCAAGCAATATGTGGTGAACGACGAGGTTTGGAGTTTGGTGACCACCGCCCGCAAACAGGTGTCTGTGTCGGGAACGGTTCGTTCTACATCGCTGTCCGGAGCGCTGAACATGTTGCTGACATTTGATGACAACGGAAATTGCACCGTGAAAGAAAATACAGGATCGGCGTTTACCATTAACGGAACCGGAAAATTTGCGGACGATGCTGATACCTGGGGAGATAAAAAACGCGATGCTATACATTTAAACTACCAGTTTACCAGCAATGGTAAAACGTATTCCGCAACCGACACACTGGTTATCCGCGACCGTGCCGTGGTAATGGAAGTTTACAAGCCGGTTGTTTTCTAGCAACCTGTCAACTGAATCGAAGTATTAAATACGAAGAAACGAGGGCGCGAACAGTTTGCTTTGCGCCTTCGTGGCTTTGTTTCATAATGTGCATTTGATGCTTTCGGGGCAGCCTCGTTGTTTTTCCAAATTTAGTTCGCGAGGCTGCTTCCGATTATACATCCCCGGAACGAAACCATCCTAAACCAACTAAACAGAATGACCATGAAAAAACTTTTGCATTGGCCGATTGTATTTTTATTTTACTTTTTGATACTGAACATTTGTCATTCTGAGGTTTCAGCAAAAAAAACTCCCCGGATGAAGCTTGGCGCATACTATTTTGCCGGATGGGCCGGGAAATGCCCATACGATGACGGCACTCCCGAAAACGCGTGGGCCAAAGGAATGCCTACCCATTTCACCAAAAAACTGGCCACCGAATTTTCGGGGCGCACCCCAATCTGGGGCTGGCGCGACGATACACAGGAACTGATGGAACGGCAGATCAAACTTGCCTCCGATAACGGGATCAGTTATTTCTCATTTTGCTGGTACTGGCGTGATAACAAAGGCCCGATCAATCCGAAAGCCATTGAAGCAGATTCCAAACATTTGCCAATGAACTTGTTTATGAAAGCCCGTAACAACCAATTGATGGAATATTGCCTGCTCATCGCCAATCACGCCGGAGCTGAAATTGTTGGAACGGATGCCTGGAAACAGGCCGCTGATTACTGGATCGAAAATTATTTTAAGCATCCCCGTTACCTCAAATCGGAAGGCAAACCGGTTGTTATGATTTTTCTGCCAGGCGGATCTGACAAAGAAGGTTTAGCATATCTTCAGGACGCGGCTCGCAAAGCCGGATTTCCAGGGGTGATGGTTACCGCCTGCGGAAATTCAGCCCCTGATAATGGCTACGAGGCACTTACCTTATACAATACCAAACCCAAAGAAGGGCTATCTCTGGAAGAAATATACCCTTTTAAACTGCTGGCCGACTGGAATATTTCGGTTTGGGAAAAGAGACAAAGCAACGGAATGCCATACATCCCCGTAGCAACCGCCGGATGGGACCGCCGTCCGTGGGAAGCCAAAAATGGCGAAGGATTTGGAAAAGGATCGGCTGTTTCGGTTCATTTCGACAGGGGAACACCCCAAGAACTGGAGCAATACATCAAAAAAATGGCTGATTGGATGGACGCCCATCCGGAGCAAGCCACAAAAGATAAGCTCGGATTAATCTATGCCTGGAACGAAATTGGCGAAGGCGGCTGGCTGGTGCCTTGTAAAGACGATCCCAAAGGCGAGTATTTGAAGGCGATCCGGAAGGTTATTTTCAGGAATTGATTGATGAAAAAACAAGATAAACTCGTTAAAATGTGGAAATGTCGCGGTAAACTTTCGTTATGGTTGAAATTGCAGGAAGAATGGCTGTTCTCCGGTAAAGTAAAAATTGCAACCGCATTTCTGCTGTGTGCGGGCATTTGCACAACACCGGCATTGGCTTCAAATTTCAGGCAAGAAGTTATTGAGGTAGCCGCGAAAGAAGAGCTTCTTGATTTTAAAGACGACCTGCAAAACGCCCCGATGAACCAGGCAAAGGCCATTTATTTTATGGCGATGGTTGTTCATCAGGACTCTACCGCAATTTATGGTTCCGGCAACCTGCTCCGAAACCGTTTGCTCGAACAATTCAGGAGTCTGCTCACCCCCGGAAGTGAACCGAATGCAAACGGGTCGCTTTCAGGATGGAC
>JAIBEZ010000025.1 GCA_019459485.1 Prolixibacteraceae bacterium | reverse complement strand
ACATGCCGCTGTAATTAATTTCAAAGGTAGCGGCACAAAAATAGAATGAAAATATAGTTCGAAGTGGAAATCTACTGGCATGGAGTTCCATCCGAACGCTCAAATAATCAACAAATTAATAACGATTTTTTCGGATGAAACGAACATGCCGCTGTAATTAATTTCAAAGGTAGCGGCACAAAAATAGAATGAAAATATAGTTCGAAGTGGAAATCTACTGGCATGGAGTTCCATCCGAACGCTCAAATAATCAACAAATTAATATCGATTTTTTCGGATGAAATATTTGATAAAAGGGTTTTTGCTAATCCTTGCATTTTTTTTACTTTTTCCTGTAAACAGCATATACGGAATGAAAATATTGTAGATTTAAACGGTATGATAGTAAGAATCTCGGAAATAGAAATAGACCCCAATTATCTTGATGATTATTTATCAATTTTAAAAGAGGAGTCTGAAGCTTCAGTTAGATTGGAAACAGGAGTAATATCAATTTACCCGATGTTTCAAAAGGAAAATCCGACTGAAATTAGGATTTTGGAAATATATGCAAGCAAAGAAGCATATGAATCTCATTTACAGACACCACACTTCAAGCATTATAAAACTTCTACATTAAAAATGGTTAAGTCATTGAGATTGTTAGATATGGATGCAATAGATTCAGAAACGATGCCCCTGATTTTTAGAAAGATTAAAACTATAAAAACAGATTAAAACATGTAATTTACATAAAGTCAACCGCCAACAGCAAAATATAATTGATTGTGGTTTTTGTTCGGATAATCAAGGTTTATCACCCGCATCAGCCTTGGTGCTTTTCGACAGGAAAGTACCCCGCAATCGGCAACTGCTTTTAGTTTCCAGTGTTATCAGTAATGCCAGGACGAACCAAACGAAAACGACAAACAATGCAGAAAACGACATTTAAAATATCAAAAATGGACTGCCCATCCGAAGAACAGATGATACGGATGAAACTTGCCGATTTGACTAACATCAACTCGCTGGTCTTTGATATTGCAAATAGAAAACTCACCGTTTTTCATACAGGCAATCACGACCAGATTTTTCAGCGACTTGACAATTTAAAGTTTGACACTTCACTCATCGACAGCGTTTCGGCAGACAATCACGCACCTGCAACAGACAATACCCACCGGGAGAGGAAATTACTCTGGCAGGTTTTATTTATAAACTTTTTCTTTTTTGCACTTGAACTAACCACCGGTTTTATTTCAAACTCAATGGGACTTGTGGCTGACAGTTTGGATATGCTTGCTGACAGCATTGTTTACGGACTTGCACTTTTTGCGGTTGGCGGGACAATGACAAGGAAAAAGAACATCGCAAAATCAGCAGGCTATTTCCAATTAACACTTGCCGTTTTTGGTTTCATAGAAGTTGTCAGGCGATTTGTTGGGGCTGAGACAGTTCCATCATTTCAGACAATGATAATTATTTCAACGCTTGCACTTATCGGCAACGGACTTTGTTTGTATTTACTGCAAAAAAGCAAAAGCAAGGAAGCGCATATGCAGGCAAGTATGATTTTTACATCCAATGACGTAATTGTAAATCTTGGAGTAATTGTGGCAGGTGGACTTGTTTACCTCACAAACTCAAAATATCCTGACCTTATCGTTGGAACAATTGTGTTAGTCATTGTTGTACAAGGAGCATTTAAAATTCTCAAACTTGCAAAATAACGACAGAAACATTATACCGATTGAAGAAATATAACAGTCCAATCTTCGCACACTCGATTGGACTGAATATTTCTATTCATCGGCATTATACCGGAATAGGTTTGGAATGATTTATAAATGCATCTGGTATTACACGTAACTTAAATAAAATATATCCTATGAGACATTCAGTAAACTTTATTTTCTATTTTTTAATTGCAGTCGGATTTTGTTTTACAGGGTGCAACCCTAAAAGCAATCAAAATCAAAAACCAGTTGTTAAAACCACCTCAGGCAGTGTATCTGGCAGTATTGACGATGGCATATTTGCCTTCAAAGGAATCCCCTATGCCACGGCCGAAAGGTTTATGCCCCCACAGGATCCTGATGCCTGGGACGGAGTTCGTGAATGTATTGACTTTGGTCCTGTAGCTAAACAAATAGTGAGCTGGATTGAAGATTCTGTAATGAATGAAAAAGAACTGTTTAGTGTAAATGTTTGGACTCAGGGAATATCGGATGGTAAAAAACGTCCGGTAATGCTGTGGTTGCACGGAGGAGGGTTTCATGTTGGCAGCAGCAACGACCCTATGACTTATGGAAAGGCTTTGGCTAAAAAAGGGGATGTGGTGATAGTATCTGTAAATCACCGGTTGAATATTCTAGGTTTTCTTGACTTGTCAGCATGTGGCTCCAGCTATGCACAATCGGCAAATGCTGGCATGCTCGACATTGTAAAATCCCTGGAGTGGGTCAAAAATAACATTGAGAATTTTGGAGGCGATCCTTCCAATGTAACCATTTTTGGCGAATCAGGAGGTGGAGGCAAAGTTGGCACACTAATGTGTATGCCAGCCGCAAAAGGTTTGTTTCACAAGGCAATCATTCAAAGTGGAACGCTGATAAATGTAATGACGAAAGAAAAATCACAGGCCCTGGGTATAGCAGTACTTGAAAATTTAGGACTTACTCCGGACGATGTCGAAAAACTGGACACTGTCTCTTACCTGAATCTTGTAAAAGCAGGAAATGATGCAATATTAAAGATTTCTGGTCCGAGAAAACCCGGATCAGCAACTATGTTTGGGTTTGCACCTTCCGCAGATAGTGTTGTATTGCTCCAGCAACCTTTCAGTCCCGGATTTGCAGATATTTCAAAAGAGATACCACTTATGATGGGAACAACTTTGAACGAGCTTGTCAGAACAGCTTATGCTGAAAAAGACCTGACATTGGAACAGGCTAAAGAACGTTTGGCCAAAGTGTATGGTGATAAGACCGATCAATACATTGAGTTATTCGCAAAGACATACCCGGATTATACGCCTCAGGATCTTCTTTCCATTGACAATGTTTTCAGACCATTTACTATAAGGACAGCAGATGCAAGGGCTGTACAGGAAAATGCTCCGTTATATGCCTATTTCTTAGCCTGGAAAAGTCCTGTGGATAGTGCATCAAGAGGTTCTTTTCATGGTTTAGACATTCCTTTGGCTTTCAATACTGTTGATCTGAGACCCGACTGGACAGGCAATTCAGAAGAAGCCTGGGAATTGGCCGACAAAATGAGCTCCGTATGGCTAAACTTTGCCAAAACAGGTAATCCCAATGTAGCAGATAAGCTGCCTGAGTGGAAACCTTATACTTCGGAAAACGGTGCAACCATGTATTTTGACAAGAATTGCAGAATTGTAAATAACCACGACAGGGAATTGATGGATTTCATTAAATCCTATTGATTAAAACTTGAACCGTTCATCAAAGCAAATCAATAGGAATGGGTTTTAACCCATTTATTGGAAAAAAATGATGGTGCATTGAATGAAATTTTCGGAACCGTTCCTAAAAGCAAATCAATAGGAATGGGTTTTAACCCATTCATTGGATGAATGAGATTTAATCGATTATCAAAAAATGATGTTGCATTGAGTGAAATTTTCGGAACCGTTGATAAAAGCAAATCAATAGGATTGGGCTTTAGCCCATTCGCAATGATGATAATAAAAACACAAACCGGCTTTAGCCGAAAGAAAGGAGTAGAATATGTCGTTTATAAAAGTGTATATTCATTTCGTTTGGAGTACAAAAGACTGGATCCCATATCTTGACAATCCGGAATTAAGGAAAGAAGTATGGAGTCATATCCGGGAAAATGCCAAAGAGAAAAACATCTTTATTGATTTTGTCAATGGCTATTCAAATCATTGTCATTGCCTTATTTCTTTGGGTGGGGATCAAACCATTCAAAAAATAATGCAACTGATTAAGGGAGAATCCTCGCATTGGATAAATAAGCAAGAGCTGACAAAAACAAAGTTTGAATGGCAAGATGAGTTTTTTGCAGTATCGGTTTCCGAATCAATGATTGAAAAAGTGCGAAATTACATCAAGAATCAAGAGAGCCACCACAAGCGACAAACCCCTCAGGAAGAATATGATGAGTTTATTTTGAAATACGGATTTCAGAAATTTAAAGGATAAAAATTTCGGCTAAAGCCAATTCGTTTTTTGTTTTTTTTCCACCAGCTAAAGCTGGAGGGAATTGATATTGCGTTGAATGAGATTTAATCGATTATCAAAAAATGATGGTGCATTGAATGAAATTTTCGGAACCGTTGATAAAAGCAAATCAATAGGATTGGGCTTTAGCCCATTCGCAATGATGATAATGAAAAGTATAAACCGGCTTTAGCCAAAAGAGTTGAAGAAATTTCGGCTAAAGCCAATTCGATTTTGTGGAAGATGCATGTCCACCAGCTAAAGCTGGAGGGAATTGATATTGCGTTGAATGAGATTTAATCGACTATCAAAAAATGATGGTGCATTGAATGAAATTTTCGGAACCGTTCCTAAAAGCAAATCAATAGGAATGGGTTTTAACCCATTTGCAATGATGATAATAAAAAGCATAACCCGGCTTTAGCCGAAAGAGTTGAAGAAATTTTGGCTAAAGCCATTCGATTTTTTGTTTCCTGACCACTAATATTATAACAGCTAAAATTAAAACATGTATGGAAACTTCAGAACGTATAGAGGATAAAGAATTAGAAGACATAAAAAAGGATGAGAAAGTACAAAGGGCCATAATTGAAAACTCGATTTCGGTACCTAAGGAAAATGCTGTTACTTTAAAGAAAGAGGCTCCCTTGCTGGGAATAACCGCCATCATATTTTTAATCTGCGGTGCCCTTTATTTTCTTTTAGGATGGAAACGTTTACCCATTTCAAGCATTTATATTCCGCTGGCGCAGAAAATTGTGCTTGCCGTAATGCTGATTTCTTTAGTGTTGCTGGCAACAAGGCTTTTGAAAAAAATATTTAACCGCAAAATAGAAGATAAAACCACTGTATTTAATTTCAACCGTATTGCCGACTTGTTTGCGAGCTTGCTCATGCTCGGCATTATCCTTTCGCTGTTGTTTGCCAACTGGTATGCCGCTATGGTTTCATTTGGCATTGTATCACTTATACTTGGCTTTGCTTTACAAAACATTATTACCAGTTTTTTTGGATGGCTGTATATTCTTACCCGTAAGCCTTACGAAGTTGGTGACCGCATTCGGATAGGCAACGTGTATGGCGATGTAATAAATGTTAGCTACGTTGATACAACACTATGGGAATTCAATGGCGATTATTTATCGGGCGACCATCCAAGTGGACGTATTATCAGGTTTGCCAACTCAAAAGTATTCAGTGAATATGTATATAATTACTCATGGCCTTTATTCCCTTTCATCTGGAACGAACTTAGTTTGTTCATTTCTTATGAAAGCGATTTCAAATTCGCCAGCGATACCATAAAACGTATTGTTGAGACCGAAATTGGTGAAGCAATGGTTAGAAGGGTAAAACGCTTTAAAAAAATCCTGGCAGACACCCCTGTAGATGAACTGGATGTAAATGAATATCCTTCTGTTATTCTAAACGCCCATAACAACACATTCATAGAAGTGATCGTGCGATACTTGGTTGAACCAAAAAATTCAGGCAAGGTTAAGAAGAAACTATTTGAAGCTGTGATGGACGAACTAAAGAAAAATCCGGAAAAGGTTATGTTTCCAAATGCAAATGTAAATGTAAATTCAAATGAGAGTTAGAAGTTATATAATCAAACCGATGCTCTGCATTGCATTAACTGGAAAAAGGAAATTAGGGGTATGGATATTTCAGGTTACCATCCTATAACCACCAATCATGGCTTCAATGTGATCTTTTCCGTTCTTTTTGATACCAAATGTGTTTCGTTGGAAAGTATTCAGTAAATTGTATCCAAAATAATTAAAACTTTCAATCATGGAAACAAATGATAAACAAGTATCGCGGAACATAGAAAACTTCGAAGAAAAAAAAGAAAGCAAAATCCTCACATTCGTTAAAAAACACTGGTTTGTTTTTCTTCTCATCGTTGTGATAATTGTTCTTCTCCTTTGGGCGGTCATAAAAATTCAGATTGTTGAAAAGCGTTCTGTAAAAGAAAAGGAACAGTTGGTAAACTTATACGAACTTAGGATGGACAGCTTGCACCTTTCGAACATGGAACTTACTTCAAAAGTGTTTTCATGGGCCATCAGAAGTGAAATGACGCGCCAG
This sequence comes from Prolixibacteraceae bacterium, assembly GCA_019459485.1. Lineage (GTDB taxonomy): Bacteria > Bacteroidota > Bacteroidia > Bacteroidales > Prolixibacteraceae > Aquipluma. Next base: position 4,780 of record JAIBEZ010000025.1, on the reverse strand, counting down.
AACATGGAGCAGGTCAACCAGTTCTTCTCCGGTTTTGTGAAAGAACCAAATGTCAAAAAAGTACTCCTTATCGACCCGGTTTCCGCAAAGGTTTTATTATCGAGCGATAAAAAAGATGAAGGGATGTTTTTCGAAAATACACTTGTTTTGAAAGCAGAGAAGACTTATCATTTTTCCGATGATACAGTCGATACAATCATTAGTCCGGTAATGGGACTTGATACAAGGATTGGAGTATTGGTAATTGAATTGGAAAAAAATTGAAAGTCAGTATTTGACAAAATTGAGAATTAACCATTGATATCTGGCTCTGAAATAGCACTAAAAAAGAATAAATATATAATGACAATATGCCCGTTGTGTTTAAACAAGGGTTCGTTTTCACAAATGAACGGACCCGACAAGAGAATGTACCTTTGCTGCGACAATTGTAAATTGGTATTTACCACGACTAGTTTTCTGCCTACCCGCAAAGACGAAGAAAAACGTTACAAACAACACAATAACGGAATCGAATTTCCCGGCTATGTGAAGTTTTTAAATCAGGCCATTGAACCCGCTTTGCCGTTGTTGTCGAAGGAAATGAGAGGGCTGGATTATGGTTGCGGGCCAACGCCAACCCTCAATATTCTGCTCGAACAAAAGGAAATAAAATGCGAAAATTACGACCCGATATTTTTTCCTGAATTACCCGAAGGTCCGTTCGACTTTATTTTTGCGACTGAATGTTTCGAGCATTTCTTTTTACCGGCCAGGGAAATGCAAAAAATAAAAAACCTTCTCAAACCAGGTGGACTTTTAATAATAATGACCGAAAAATGGACCAAGCCTGAAGTGTTTTCCCGCTGGACATATGCTAAAGACCAGACCCATGTTACCTTTTATCATGCAGATACTTTTAGGTATATTTCTGTGAAATACAAATTCAATATACTTGAAAGCAGCAATCCAAGAGTAATAATGATGCAAAAGGAAGAGATTGAGGCAGCGGTTATTTAATATTTATGGTTTTATCTTCCCAAACAATCCCATCAGTTTTTCCTGATAAATGGTTTTGATTTGCGTTTCATTTTCGCCAATTGGTTTTACCGGAATCAGATCCAATACTTCGGAAGGGCTCATTCCGGAGTGGTACATGGTATTCAGCGCGGCGCTCATGGTTTCGAAAACACTTTCGCGGCTTTCGGCTGCTGTAAGTCCCATTTGAGTTCCAAGCGCTTCCAGTTCGTTCCATTGAAACCAGAAGTAGGTTGGCAACATGGCTGAAATAAGGGCGTAGCCTTCCAGCTTTTCTTCGGCAGTTTCAAATGTATGGCCTAATAAATTGAGCATTTCCAGAATATACGATTTCTGGATTTCCGACATTCCGGAAGCAAAACTCACCGGATTGTAACCGTGGTTGATTACCGAAGTAGCATTTGGGATCAATCGTACAATCTGATGGATTGGCAGCACGGAAGCTATTTTTGCGATGGTAATTTTGGGCGCCAGTGAAATGAAGATAGTATCATCCGTCACGTCAGCCAAAATTTTCCCCAACGTTTCCATTATCACCGGTGGATGAAGGGCCAGAAAAACAATGTCTTTCCGCGCTGCTTCCGAGTCAGACGATAAGACCTGAATGAAAGGGAATTTTAGTTTCAGGGCCTGAAGTGTATCCGGATTGGTGTCAAAAACACCAATCGAATCAAAAATGGCTTTCTTATTTGCAAAGGCTTGCAGAAAAATTTTGGTGATTCTGCCGCCACCGATAAAACCGAGTGATTTTGTTTTCATTGTTTATTGATTTTAAAAGGTTAATAGATGATTTCAGCTTTTTGTATATCAAATTTACAACTTCTTCGGTTACGGATTTCTATTGTTTCCTATAATCATGTGCCAGTTGGCCAGATCATAAAAGATTGGAATTTCAAATCATTTTTAAGTTTTTCAAGTCCTCAATCCTGAAACTATTCATTGGTGCCGCCGCCAAAGGTTTATCCTCTTTTGTTTGTGTTCCTGAATTACACCCGCAACCGCCAAATGTCAGATTGCTTTCCATGGGCAATCCTTTTGCTTTCCATAGCATAAATCCGCCATCGAGGCTGGCAACACTTGGGTAACCCTGCAGGTTAAGCATATTGGCAACCTTAACGCTCCGAACACCGCCCGGACAAGCAACGATAATATTCTGGTCTTTGGAAATATACGGCAAACGGTCCATAATCACCGACATCGGGTGATTTAGCACGCGGTCGAGCGGTACACTTTCCGCCTGAACTTCGTTCAATTCGCGCACATCAAGCATAACAGCATTGCCACTATTAATTGCTTCAAAAGCATCCGAAACACTGATGTGTTTTACACCTTCAATCTGAAAGTTTTGGATGATTGGTTGTTCTGTTGTCTTCATTGTAGTTGGTAATTTCTGTTCTGTCTCACTAAACATTTTCAACCCCTAAATTTTTATACGTTTCAATTAAAGCATCATGGTCGTCTGTAATAATTAAAATTTTATCTTTTTCTTTCAAAGTCGTTTTTCCTGTTGGTACAAAATATTTTTCCTCGCGCTTTACCATAACAACCACTGTATTGTCAGGTAAAGATAAATTCATAAGATGATTTCCGTTATTTAGAATTTTAGCTGTAATCTCAATTTCTGTTGTAACTGATTTTATATCATCCGAAAAATCGACATCAAAATCCATCAATTTTTTCATCTGTTTTGGTTTTTCTGCAAGATTAAGCCACCGAGCAATTAGAGGAAGTGATGTTCCTTGTACTATTAAAGAAACCAAAGTGCAGAAGAAAACGATGTTGAATATGATCCTTGCATTAGGCACATTCTCTACAAGAGGAAATATGGCAAATATAATAGGAACTGCACCTCGCAATCCAACCCACGAAATATAGGTTTTATCCTTGAACGGCATCTTTCGAAAAGGAAGCAAGCATAAAAAAACAGACAATGGGCGAGAAAAAAATATCATGAAAAAACTAATGATAAGGCCGGGAATAATAATTGGCACTAATTCATGTGGATTCACCAGCAACCCTAAGGTAAGGAACATTATTAGCTGCGACATCCATGCCAATCCATCGAAAAAATTGAGTGATGAACGTTTGTGAACAAACTTTGAATTTCCAATAACCAAGCCTGCAATATAAACGGAAAGAAAGCCATTCCCCTTTGCAAAATAGGTCACGGAAAAAATAAAAATACAGAAAGTGAAAATTAAAATTGGATACAATGAGTCATTTCCGATTTTAATGTGGTTGAATATTCTGACGGCCAATTTTCCTAACACCAACCCAAGTACTGCACCAATGCCAAGTTGAAGTATTAATGTGCCACCAGCAATCCAGTAGTTTGGCGAAGTATCCATATTAATAATGCCAATCAGAGAGATAACCAGAACATATGCCATAGGGTCGTTACTTCCACTTTCGAGCTCAAGCATAGGACGAAGGTTATTTTTTAAGTGCAGACCTTTTGAACGGAGAATAGAGAAAACCGAAGCTGAATCTGTTGATGCCATTGTGGAAGCCAGCAACAACGAAGTTAACAGGCCGATACCAGCTGATGCCATTGTCATACCTAAAACTGACCAAATAATTACACCCGTGATGAGCGCAGTTAAAAGTACTCCAAGAGTCGCCAGTACAATTCCTTGCGCAATTATCGGACGAATTTCTGAAATCTTTGTATCTAATCCACCAGAGAAAAGTATGATGCACAAAGCAATAGTTCCAATATTCTGTGCAATATGAATGTCTTCAAATTGAATTCCTAAACCATCGCTACCACTTAACATTCCAACGCCCAGAAACAATAATAATGCAGGTACTCCGAATCTTGAACTTGCTTTTCCTGCCAAAATGCTCAAAAAAAACAGAACTGAAACGACTAATAAAATAAGCTCAATTTTAATATTCATAAATTTATATTCTATGGTTATGGCAAAACAATCAACGGGGTTTGACCTTCGTAAACTAATTCATTGATCAAAAATTTTCGGAAAAGTTGGTCTGTCAATAGGCGTGAGCCTTTTTGAACAATCAGTATTTCGTCAATTTTATTATTTATTATTTCCTTGATGTCAGTAAATGTGTTGCTTCCCTCATAAACTGCGAAATTTGCATTAAATCTGTCGGCAAAAAATACAGTCAAATCTGTAAGATATTTTTCTATATTCTTTGTTTTTTCATTGGGTTTTGCCAAATAGAAAAAAGTAATACTTGTGTTTTCGCTGTCAATAAAATTCAAAAATTTGTTCAACTCCAAAAGGTTCAAAGGATGTTTTTCTGTTACTGCTACAAATATATTTTTGTGCGAGTAAGTGGCAATTTCTTTGGGCATTGCAACAATAATATTTTTTGTGCTATCAATAACCTCAAGAGCTACACTACCAAGAAATATTTTCTTCAGTAATCCGGTGCCTTTGATTCCTACAAAAATCAGATTATCAAATGGCTCTTCTAAAAGTTCAGGTAAGGTAATTTGCAAAAGACTTTCTGAAACAGAGAATGAAACTTTTACTGTTGATGGGATAAGTTCTTTTGCAAGGTTTTTTAATTCATGCAATGCCTCATCATTGGTGTGTTGAGCGATTTGCTGTCTGCTATCATTGTCGGTAAGTGCTGGCACTAAAACAATGGTTTGATGAACCAAAAGCAATTCCGCATTTGCTTGTTTGCCCCAATCGCAAGCATACCGTATCAGGTTGCCCGAATACTCCGAAAAGTCAATGAGTATGATAAATCGTTTTTTCATTTTTCTATGATTTTGCTTCGTTATTCT
>JAIBEZ010000009.1 GCA_019459485.1 Prolixibacteraceae bacterium | reverse complement strand
CGTTTTTTGTGTAAGTGCGGCGGTTGTCCAGAGGCAAGCCATACTTGTTCTGCATGGTCAGGTAATAGGCAATTTCCTTTTGTGCCACTTCCGGAGGGAAAATTCCCAGGTTTAGCAGCTTGTCCCAAACCAGGTTGTATTTCTGGCTCCAGGTTCCAGGTTGATCAAATGTCAAACGGTAATGATCGCCATCGTCGGCCATTGCCATCCATTTTGTTGCCATTTCTTTTGCTGCGGAAGTATATTTTTCGGCAATGTCGGTTTTGCCCAGCATACCTGCGAGTTTTCCATAGCTGGCAACGCCCATGATTGCTTTTACAGAAAGGTTTACGTTGTGTGCAAAGTGTCCGGCAAAGTCGTCGGTACAAAGTTGGTTTTCAGGGTCAAGACCGTTTTCAAGCAGGTAATTTGCCCAGGTTGTCAGCACCTCCCAATGTTCGCTGGCATAGTTGGCATTGCCTTCTGCATTGGCGATTGCGGCAGTTAGTATAACCATATTGCCAGATTCTTCAACCGGCATGTCGCCACCATAAGTTTGTCCGTTTGCTATCGGATAAGTACCTACATCATGGGCTGCAAACGGTTTGTTCCATTTACCGCTTTCAGAATAATAGAAAATCGGGTTCATCATTCCTTTCAGCAAATCCGGATTGTATTTTAAATACAATGGAGCCGAAGGATAAGTTATATCAACTGTTCCGATAGAACCATTGCTGAAGTTTTCCTTTGAAAGGAAAAGCATGTTGCCTTTGGTATCTTTTACCAGTTTATGGGCAGCAATGGATTGACGGAAAGCCAGAACGCACAGATCCGCATAGTTTTTGCCTCCGGCTGCCAGCGTTTCGTCCCAAACCTTTTGGTCAAAAGCGATGCAACGATCCATCACTGACTCGTGTTCCGCTGAAGCAGTCTGCAAAACATCGTTCATGGTAAGAGTTCCTTCTTTGGTCCACCAGCCTTTCAGGTTATCTCCAAAGTACTGTATTGATTCCACATCGTCGTAACCAATCATAACAAAACCATTCGACGGTTCCGAAGAAATAGCGCCTAAATTATCCACATAAACCATTGCGGGCATTTGCGTTGAAGGCCTTGCGGTTAGCTGACTTACATCACCGGCGATTTTTCCGTCTTTTTCAAAAGCTTGTTTGGCCTCAAAATAATCACCGATTCCAAAAGAAGCTGTTTCGGTTTTGTTGGCCGCCAGGTAAGCATAACCCCAATCAATACGGATGTTATCACCTTTCTTTCCCAAAACCGGCTGTTCGGTTGTTCCGGCTTTAACAAAGCTTACTCCTGAAGTTTCACCTTTTGTTACTTCCACTTCCTGACTAACTTCGTTTACAGCCCATTCAGGAGTCGTTTCGAAGTAGATTTGCACATCGTGTTTGCCGCCATCGTTCGAAACTACTTCGTAATTGATGTAATTCACCGGACGGGATAGCAAGTCCAGATCGTCGGGCAGCAAGGGAGAAACAAATTGTAGTTTCAGATCAACCGGTCCGCAGGTAAAATTGTAATGCGTTTGTGTTGCTGAAATTGCCACTTTGGTTTGAACAGCAGTTTGTGCAAACACTTGTTTCTGATCACTTTCAGTATAAATGCCAAAATCTACATAAGCCAAACCACCGCGGTCGAGGCAATGTGCGGCAATTACATTTGCGCCTCCGCTGTTTAGCAAACTCCCGTCAATTTTTAAAAGGACATTGCTTTTTGCCCGGTTGCCTGTATTGACAATTTCTTTTCCATTCAGGTAAAGTTCGAAATCGTCATCATGCGAGTAAACCAGGTAAACATCTGCACCTGATGAAATTTCAGGAATGATAAATTCACGGCGGACCCAAATTTCTTTCGTTTCCCAAACAGTATTTGCCCGCTGGGCTTCACGCGTACCAAAAGCTCCTTTTCCTGAAGTCCACGAATTGTCGTTGAAATCATTTTGCTCCCAGCCTTTTGCCGGAGCTTTCAGTGAAAATTTTCCGTCCCAGGCTTCTTCGTTGGCCATCGGAACAATTGTTTTTAACGGAATGTCTTCTTTGCCGAGAAAGCGGTAGATCTGTCCGTCGACGCGAACTGCGCCAATCAGCGAATGGGTTTTTCCTGTCCAGTGACGAACAGCATCGTCGTATAACTTATCGGCCATTGACCATGCGCTGGTGTATGGATCTATCGTAACCAACGGGTAAGCGGGTGCCCGAAGTTCGGTGGTAATGGATTCTTTCATCGGCTTTGTGCTTTCGCTGCATGAATGCAGCACAATTCCGACAAGTAAAAGAATAATAAGCCGGTTAAGATGGTTTTTCATTCGCATATTGAATTTAGGTTAAATTGATTGATTTAGTGTTATTTGATTAGAACGAAATAGTGTCGCATTTAAATTTGTGATTTTATTTCGAACTCACCCCCTAGCATCTGCGATGCTTTCCCCTCTCTTTTTGAAAGAGAGGGGGACGTCCGCTCGCGGACGTGGGGTGAGTTGAAAATATTAGACAATGAATAGTTCTTATTATATCTTGACTTAAACATCAAGCAGATTCTCTTTCCCTTCTTTCACCAATTTCAGGATTAATTCGCCAAACAAAGTATTTGCCCAGGCAAACCATGAGCGGGTGAAATTTTTCGGATCGTCTTTGTGAAAAGTTTCGTGCATAAAACCAGTTTCGGCATCGGTGTTCCGAAGTGTTTTAACACACCAGGCAATTTCCTTGTCATCGCTGCTTGTCATCGCCCGCATGATGATGCTCATTGGCCAAACCATGTCGTAACCAACGTGCGGTCCGCCAATTCCTTCGCCTGCTTTTCCCTTGAAAAAGTAAGGATTGTCGTCGCTCCAAACAAGTTTGCGGGTATTCTGGTAAATCGGGTCATTCTTTTCAACACATCCCAGATAAGGCAAGCCAAGCAAGCTGGGCACATTGGCATCGTCCATAAAAGTAGCATTGCCAAATCCGTCCACTTCGAAAGCAAACACTTTACCATATTTTTTGTGTTCCACCACCGCATATTTCTGAATGGCGGCATTCACTTCATCAGCCAAAGCCACACATTTTTTTGCGAACGATGTATCGCCGGTCACCTTTGTGCTTATTTCGGCCAACTGACGTAGCGAAACGACTGCAAACAAATTCGAAGGAATCAGGAAACCATAAGTTGCGGCATCGTCTGACGGACGAAAAGATGAGTTGATGAGTCCGACCGGTTTGAGCGGACGACCGTAACCTCCGTTTGACAAGGTGTCCAACTGGCGGGTCGTTTCGCGTTCAAATTTGTATGGGCCAAGTCCGTCTTTGCGTTGCTGCACGGTGAATGTTTCCAGAATTGCTGCGGCAGCTTTTTGCCAGTCAGCATCAAAAACAGACTTGTCGCCAGTTGTTTTCCAGTATTGATAGGCCAAACGAACGGTATAACAAAGCGAGTCGATTTCCCATTTGCGCTCGTGCAAACCGTTTTTCATATCGGTTTTATCGCTCATCCATTCTCCCGGAACCAGTTCTTTGTTGAATGCATTGGCATACGGATCGAGCAAAACACACTGCGACTGGCGATGAATTACACCGGCCAGCAATGATTTCAGCTCTTTGTCGTCATTTGCCATTGGGAGATAGGGCCAAACCTGAGCCGTTGAATCGCGTAACCACATGGCGTGAATATCGCCTGTGATCACAAAAGTGTCAGGTTTTCCGTTTTTTGTACCGAACTCAACGGTTGTATCCAGCGTGTTGGGGAAACAGTTTTCGAACATCCAGGCCAGTTTCGGGTCTTTCAGTTTTGCTTTGGTTTGTTGAATGGCTTTTTCAACCGCTACGGATGTAAAGTTCCGTTTTTCAGGAGCCGGACGCTTGCTTACATAGCTAATTCCATTTACTGTTGAAGCCAGCACTTTGCCTGATCCGGCGATGGCCAGCCCGGCCATGGTGAGGCCGCTGTTGCGTAAAAAATTTCTTCTTGTTGTCATATTGGTAGTTCCAAGTTTAAAGTTTCAAGTTCCAAGTTTGCACACCTGATGGCGGCCAGTTGCTGGAAAAATATTCTAGTTATTTCGATATTTATTTCGTTGTAATAATCAGTTTCTTTCCTTTCAGCAATTCTGAATGAGGAATAAAATAGCCGTCGATTTTCTTATTGTTATAGGTAATTTTGTCGATTTTCTTTCCTGAATTCTTTTTGATGATGGTGAATTTCTTCTCTCCAAGGTCGAATTCAACTTTATCGAACAAAGGTACTGAAACGATGTATTCAGGATCGGCTGGGGAAAATGTATATAGTCCGATGGCGGAAAACACATACCACGCAGAGTTTTCACCTGCATCATCCATTCCGGAGTAGGCCAGCTTGTCTTTGCCCATGTCGTAAAAACGATCCATAATACTGTCGAGCACCACCTGCGATTTCTCCTGTTTGCCCACAAAATAGTACAACCACGGAAAGCTGTGATCGGGCTGGTTGCCGTGGCAATACTGGCCAATAAATCCTGAAATGTTGTACGCTTCCCGTCCTTTGTATGGAATCGAGAAAAGATCATCCAGCTTCTTCTCAAAATCGGCGGGGCTCTTGTATAAACCGATCAAACCTTTCGTGTCGTGTGGTGCAAAGAACGACGATTGCCAGGCATTGGCTTCACGGTACATGTACTCGTAGAAAATCACTTCAGGATCAAAATTTTTAATCCAGTCGCCATTGGCCAAACGGCCACGCATAAAACCGGTGGATGGGTCGAACATATTTTTGTAATTGCCGGTACGTTTCATCAGCATATCGTAATTGTCGGTGTCGCCCAATTCTTTGGCCAGCAAAGCCACGGCGTAATCGTCGTAGGCATATTCGAGTGTTTTGGTTACCCCAGCGGCAGCAACCGTTTCGAGCTTTGGATCAGCAATGTCGGGTTCCGCTATGTATCCTTTTTCAATGTATTCCATTCCACGCGGACGGCTTTTGTTTTCCATTGTAGCATTCCGGAGAAGCAGGTTGTAAGCGGTTTTTACGTCAAATCCGTTAATTCCGCGGAGGTAAGTTCCTGAAATAAATGGGGCTGCATGGTCGCCATGAAAAAATGTCGGCATAAAACCGCCTGATTTTTCGCCTTTGTCTATCATCGATTTAATAACATCTTCGGTAACTTCAGGCGACAACATTCCAAGCAAAACCAGTTTGTTGCGGTAATCGTCCCACAGCGATGGTTCGGTATAATAGTCGAATCCTTTATTTACGACTTCTCCTAACTCATCAGTAAATTCACCATTCGCATCGCTTCGCAAAGCAGGCCACAAAAACGAACGGTAGAGCGTTGAGTAGAACAATCCTTTTTGTCTTTGCGTTCCTCCTGATACCGTAATTTTCGACAACAAAGTTTCCCATGTTTGGGTGGCTTCATCCCTGATCTGCTGAAAGCTTTTTGCAAGCATTTCTTTTTCCAGATTTTCTTTAGCGTTGGCGATGCTCACGAACGAAAAGCCGATCTGTATTTCTAGCGTTTTGGGTGAATCAACAAAATTGACGATCGAAATTTCGTTCTTTTCGCTTTTCTGCGATTCGATGTTTTTTATAGAATGGTTAGCCACGGCGTAGAAATACATTTTTTCGCCTGTTTGCTGGAAACCTTTAAATACATTTTCGCCCTCCTGATTGATTTCCCAGCTCCGAACCCTCTCGTTCGAACGCGACAAGTCGGCAATCAGTTTTTTGCTTTGTCCAACTTTGAAGGTGTATTTGTGAAATGCGCAACGCAGGGTTGAAGTCAGTTCGGCATTAATGCCGTAACGTTCGAGATAAACCTGGTAATAACCCGGTTGTGCCGATTCGGTTTTGTGACTGTAAGGTGAGGAATAGTCATCGGTGGTAAATTTACCGGTAGCCGGTAGGAGAGGGATGTGACCCAAATTCCAATGTCCTTTACTGGTGTGGATAAAAGCATAAATAACGGTGTCTTCGTACTGGTATCCCGAGCCACTGCGCCATTGAGTTACCGGAGTGAGTTGCACCATTGCATTTGGCAGCGATGATCCCGGAAAAACTTCGGCGCCCCAGGTGCGGTGAGTGGGTTTATATCCAATGTCGATACTGTCCCACAGTGTGGCTGTTCCTAAAAAAGGGTTGACGTATTTGGTGAGCTGCTTTTGTGCCTGCGAAGAAAATGCAGTTGCGAGAAACAGAACGATTGTTAGAATCTTTATACTCATCATTATTTCAGTTTTAAAGTTGGTGGTTGGTTTCCCGAGGGAAAATCCGGTTAGTAATTTCCCTGTTCTTAAAATTCACTTATATTACAACATTGAGTATCCTTCTACTCATTGCTTTGACAAACTAATTCGTCAGTAATCCTTGTTTTTCAAGGAGAGCTGCGGCTTCAATCAGCATGGCTCCGCTCGTTTGGGTGGTCAAATCGGTCGTGCTACCAGGTTTGGTCTTCCAATAGTTACTGAATAAAATCAACTGCTTGTTGGTACCAGTTCTCCAAAGTGTTTCAGCATTCAGTTTAAAGAAGCTGATGTAGCGTTTTTTTGTCGAAGCATCGAGGTCGGGATGCAGAATCAGTTGGGCAAAGTAGCGAATAAAAATACCTTTAAATAATCCACCGTCGCCGTTTCCTTCACTTTTCAGCAAACGGTCATTGCTGTCAACCAGGTTGTTGAGGGTGTAATCTGCCGCTTTTATGGCATCGTTCAAATAACCTTTTTCTCCGGTGATTTTGTATAGTTCGAGGGCCGATCCCAGAAATGTTCCCTGGTTGTAGGTGAAAATCCACGATTTTTGGATGTCACCGGTACGGCTGTCGATGTTGTCGTAAACAGATCCATTTGCCGGATTGAATAAATATTCTTTTTCCCAGTCGTAAATTTCCAAGGCCCATTCTTTGTCTTTTACATCGCCAAACTGCTGAAACAAGCGTGCTGCAAGAATGCAGGCTGGTCCGTTCGAACAGGCATTTTTGCTGTAAGGCTGATCCTTTTTCCAGGAAATTCCACCACCCGCATTGCTGTTCCATCCGGTTTGAATGTCCTTCCAAACGTCAATGGCGCTGGTTTTAAATTTTTCATCCTGAGTGGCATTGTAAGTGCGGAGCATGGCCAGGGCAATCCACTCCATGTCGTCGTAATACTCGTTGTAAAAGGTGTTCCCGTTTTTCTTTTTCACTCCATCGTACCACGAATTGATGGTTGATTTATAAAAATTATCGTTGGTACGAATGTACGCATCAACCGCTACATCCAGCGCATGTGCCTGCGGCCAGTAATGAAAGTCTTTCAGCCCGCTGTTGTTATAATTGAAATAACTGTCGGCGCCATTCCAGTACGACATGACAAATGAATTACTGCTGCTGTCGGCAGCTTCGTTCCAGTCAATGGTATATTCCTCATCACCGGTATTTGCGGGATCGTCCTTTTTGCTGCAAGCCTGAAACAGAAACGGAACCAGAAAGAATAATAGAAAATGTTTGCTCATAACGGTTGTTTTATTCTGATAAATAGTAAAAAAGGCAGGCATCGAAACGCCCGCCCTTTTTACATGATATAAAAGGTTTATTGGTCGCCTACTTTGGTAAATGAATGTGTATATGGATTTTCTGCCTGCAATAAAACAGACATATCAACCAAAGCCATATCCAATTCGCCTGCAAATTTGAATTTACCATTCCATTGGTCGTTGTCAACCGGGTACAGGTAATAATATGATGCCGGACTTGAACTGTTTGGACGGCTGTCGGTGTTTGGAGTTCCCCACCATTCGTCAACAGTTTCGCCTGCGCTGTTAATGGTTGTCATTTTTATTTTGTAACGTTCGTCTCTTCCCCAACCTTCTTGCTTGAAAGTAATTGGTTGACTGGTAGCTTTCCATTCGCCATTTGCCAGATAAGGCAATGAGAACAGGAACGAATTTGTTGGGCTGAAGAACAATTGCATATCTGTAATTTCAGTATAAACAGTTGATCCGACGTTAAAGTCGAGTTTGATGCGGTAAACACCTGTTTTTGCAACTGTACTGTTGGTGGTGCCTTCTTTCAGCAACCCGTTTTCAGAATAGAATTTACGTGGAGTACCCACTTTTGCATCGGTGAAATTGTACGATTTTCCGGCGGTCAGTTTGGTATAAATTTCAAATTCGCCAGCAGCAGTCGATTTCATGATGCTTGCTTTCGAAAGATCGGCTCCACCTTCTGAAGCTTCTCCGGTTACATAAACATCAACCGGAACATCTGCAAAACCAGCCAAACGGGTAATTTCAATTACTCTTGATTCGGCAGCCACAATGTCGTTAATCCCTTTTGAAGAGAATACTGTCCATATGAGTTTGCCGGTTGCAGCAGATTCAACACCAGCCATTCCGGCGATTTTATTGAGTTGCTTGTGCGAAAGGGTTGCATGGTTGTAGCCACCGTTATTGTCGGAAGCCATACGGTATATCGGGCTTGAAAAATCGCCGCCTTCTTTGTCGAACGCAACTTCGTACAATACCATGCCGCCGTCTTCAGCTTTGGCTGGTTCCCATTCGAAATAAACTGTTGCGGAAGCAGAACTCTGCAATACGACCGATTTTCCGTTGGTGGGTTCGTAAAGCATTTTTACAGCCGTTACTTTGGTGTCTTTCAATTCGTCATCTTCATTACATCCGGCAAATGCAATCAGAAAAGATGCTAATATGGTCAGTTTTACTAATAATGATTTCATATGACTATATATTTATATTTTTTAATTCAGTATTTATAACTCTTTCTTTTTTGTGTGGATATCAATTAGTACCCGGCATTTTGCCCTAAGTTCGGATTTATATCCTTCTCCGACTGAGGTACAGCCCACAGATAATCGCGGTCTTTGTTGAAATTCCTTTTGTCGAGCCGGATGTATCCGTTGTCGGTTGAGGCATCGCCATATTGTGCGCCATGAGGATAAACATTGAGCAGCACTTCAGCAGTTTTCCAGCGACGAAGATCGTGAATCCGCAGTCCTTCAACAGCCAATTCGCTACGACGTTCGCGACGGATGATGTCCTGCAATTGTGGTTTGGTTGCGCCTGTTGTATAAACCAAAGCTTCAGGATCGGTAAAACCAGCACGTGTGCGCAATGCTTTGATGGTTTTGTTCCAGATCGCTTCGTCCATTTGATTCAATTCATTTTTGGCTTCGGCATACATCAGCAACACATCGGCATAGCGGATTAAAATCAGGTTTAATCCTGAAGTCATGCTCGCCAATGCTGTTGGATCGTAGTATTTACGAATGTAGTAACCTGTTGATGTAGAATTCGTTCCTTGCCCTTTGTATTCATCCACAGCAGCTGATTCGTTTGGAGCAGTTCCCGGTTTGATGTAAATGGTTTGTGTTGATCCATCCGGTTTTTTCCATGCAAATTCGTGGTAAACAACGGTTGCTGAAAGTCTTGGGTCACGATTCTTATACGGGTCGGTTTCGCTGTAACCTGATCCGGCCGCAGTGATGGTCTTTCCGTTCAGTGTGATGTAATCGTTCACCAACTCCTGAGTTGGTGAAAGCGAATTTACCCTGGCGCCTACCGAAAGCGGTGCATAATCGTAAAAGTTTCCCCAGGTGCGCAATGAAGGAACATAGGCCAAATCGAGAATAACTTCGCTGTTGTATTCGTTTTCAGGAAGGAAAAGACCTTCGTAAGACGAAAACAACGAGTAAGTTCCAAACTCGGTTGAATTAATCAGTTTTTCGCAGTTGACAACCACATTCGCCCAGTCGTTACTGTAAAGGTAGGTTCTTGCTTTAAAGGCAATTACTGCTCCTGAAGTGATCCGACCTTTGTCATCATCGGAATACTCTTCTTTTGTTGGCAGGAATTCCAGAACTGCATCGAGCTCGTTGTGTACAAAAGTTAAAACATCAGCCTGAGGAACTCGTGAAATTGTCTTGGATTCGGACAAAGTCAGGTCTTTTTCGAACAACGGAACATCGCCGTACCAGGTAGTCAGTCTAAAGTATAGATAGGCACGGATGAAGCGGGCTTCCGATATCATTCTGTTTTTCAGTTGCTCGTCCATTGCTGGAATCCGATCCACATTTTCAAGAAATATGTGACAAGTTTTGATTCCTTCGTAGCAGTTTTTCCATTCGTTTGCGAAACGTATGTTAGAAGCATCGGCCTGTCCGGAAGAAATCGCTTTTTCACTGCTCGAACCACGACCTTCGTACATGTTGTCAGAAAGGGCTTCAGTACTGAAGAAATAATCACTGTTTGTCATTTGACTGTAAGCCATATTTAAAACCATATTGGCTTTTTCGGGGGAAGTCCAGTAGTTTGCCTCGGTAAACCTGTCTGTTGGTGCGAGATCCAGTTTGGTACATGAGGTAAACAATACAAGGATCGCACTTGCAATACCTGCGCTATATGTTAAGAATTTCTTTTTCATTTATATTCGTTTTAAAATTCCAGGTCTAAACCAAATCCGTAGTATTTCAGTGTTGGATAATTACGTCCGCTGTTTGCGCCTGTACCACCTACGCCACCCATGTTATTTCCGAATTCAGACGATTCAGGATCGATAAACGATACATTGGAAAGTGTAAACAAGTTTTGGGCATTCACATTGACCCGTAATTTTTTAATTCCAACCTGAGAGGTGAGCTGAGTTGGCAAAGTGTATCCGATCTGAATATTTTTCAAGCGCAGGTAAGCAGCGTTGAAGATGTAAATATCAGAGCTCTTTTGATAGTTATTGGTATTGGATGCTGATCCCGGAGATGACAACCGTGGCCATCTCGCGTCCAGGTTTGTCGGTGTCCAGTAGTCGAGCTGATGGGTGTACATCACATAAGAATAATTGGAGTGAAAAGGCTCAACCAATTCGCCGCGTAAAAACATGTCGCGTTTTCCAACTCCCTGAATCAATAATCCGAGATCGAAACCTTTCCAATCCAGATTATAATTCAATCCAAAAGTATAACGGGGGAAAGCATTGCCTAAAACCTGGCGGTCTTTTTCATCAATTACACCATCTTCAAAGTAATCTTCGTATCGAACATCGCCGGGTTGCACCGTGGCGCCAACAGGCAGCGCACTGCTTGCAATTTCCTCATAATTATTGAAATAGCCGTCGGTCTTGAACCCGAAATATGAACCAAAGGGATTGCCTTCACGGATGATTTTCGACATTTGGTCACTTGGGTCAATCCGCTCGTTTCCTCCGAAATAAATAACTTCATTCTTCGTATCAGCAAAATTGAGGCTAACGTTATGTTTGAACTGGCCAGTTTTTCCCCGATATCCAATAGTGGTTTCCCATCCCTGGTTTTTCATTTCACCAGCATTTTCTCTGGGAAAAGCACCACCAAAAACGCTTGGAACTACTGGATTTAATAAGATGTCTGAAGTTATTTTATTAAAATAATCCAACGAAGCATAGAGTTTATTGCTAAAGAAGGTAACATCAACACCTATGTTAAAGGTTGCCGATTGTTCCCATTGAAGTTCAGTATTCCCAAAATTAAATCCTGTTCCTGAAACTGCTTCGTTATTAAATCCATACGAATTGTTATACACATTATAAGTTGTGAAATAGGAATAATCCTCTACATTTTGATTTCCTAATATACCATAAGAACCTCTGATTTTCAGACCGCCTACTTTATCGCGATAAGAAGTCATGAAGTTTTCTTCTGATAATCTCCAGCCGGCAGAAATTGACGGGAAGAATCCCCAACGGTAATCTTTGGAAAATTTGGACGAACCATCATACCTGAAACTGACTTCACCGTAATATTTGCCCAGGTAATTGTACCCTGCACGGCCAAACAATGAAGAAATACTTCGTTCCTGAGTTTGAGCCGGAGTATTGTAGCTGGTCGGATCAAGTTCTGTTTCCGATTCAGGAAGACCTAAATCCCTGTCTGTGTATTTCTTTTTAATCTCATTGGCTTGCCGGTTAAAGGATTCGTTTGAAATACCAAGCATTCCTGAAAAATTGTGAGCCGAATTAAAAGTGCGGTCATAATTCAACAGAAATTGGGTATTCAGAATATACTTCTTTTCGTTGTAATCTTCTGTATTCCTTGTACTGTTGGCAAATGAGCTGGGAACGGTGGCAGTTTCACTGGCATAGAACGGAACTTCCAGACTTCTGATAAACCTGTGATTGGCGCTTAAATCAAGTCCAACCAAACCTTTTGCTGTCAATCCTTTTGCTAATTCCAATTCCATGTTCAGACTTCCGTTAAAGTTGTCTTCATCTTTTTTCTGATATCCGCCAGCTTCAAGCATTCCGAGCGGGTTGAATTCTGAAAGAACATCATTCGTCAGATAATGGCCATTTTCAGCCTTCATCTTATAATTGTAGTAGTTTGGGATACGTCCGCCATCTACAATCAAAGTTCCGGCGCTTGAATTCGGCGCATTTTGGATGGAGCGGCTATAAGCCATGAGAGCGCTTACCTTTAGTTTCCCGTATTGGTTTACCAGGTTTGTGCGGAAATTGAACCGTTCGGCTCCAAAATTACCGACAAAATTGCTTTCCTGATTGTAATAACCGGCAGAGATCATGTAGGTTGAAGTTTCGTTTCCACCGCTCATGCTGGCATTGTAGTTTTGCTGCAGGCCTTTTTGCATAATCCCATCTAAAAACCATTGTCCATCTCCATTTGTCTGGAAGTCTCTGATTTGTTGCGGACTATAAATGGGTGATGAACCTCCGTTTATTAATGCCTGGTTTTTAAGCAAGGCATTTTCGTATCCTTTTACCGGTGTGTACAATAATTTGGGATCCTGAATACCTGCCATCGTATTGAGGCGGATAACCGGTTTATTGTTTTTTGATCCTTTTTTGGTGGTCACAAGAATAACCCCGTTCGAAGAGCGTGAACCATAAATGGCAGCGCTTCCTGCATCTTTCAGAACCGAAATATTATCGATATCCGAAGGATTTATTTTATTCAGGCTTTCCATTTCAGTAATCAACCCGTCAATTACAACCAGCGGATCGTTGTTATTCATCGTACTGATACCACGAATATTGATGTTCATGCTGTTGTCGTTCGGGTTCATGCTTCGTTGCTGAATAACCAGGTTGGCCGAAGCGCCCTGAAGTGCCTGTACGGTATTGCTAACCGGACGGTCTTCCAAAACACCTGCGTTAATCTGATCGACGGCGCCGATGAGGTTTTTCTTTTGTGTGGTTCCGTATCCAATTACCACCACTTCATCAATGCCGAAATTTTCATCCTCAAGCAAAACATCGATTTTTGTTTTCGTTCCAACCGAAATGTCCTGCATTTTCATTCCAATAAATGAAAACTGCAAAATGGCATTTTCCGGAATATTCGACAACGAGTAGGCTCCGTCAGAATCAGTAATCGTTCCGGTGGCTGTGCCTTTTATCAATATTGAAACCCCGGGAACCGGCGAGCCTGAAGAATCTGTCACCTTTCCGGAGACTGATTTTTGCTGCTGTTGAATTAACTCCAAAGAGGTTTTGCTGGAATCTCCGTTGGGTTTTAATACGATGAAGTTGTTGTCAAGTATTTTGTAATCAATACCCTGACTGTTGAATAATTTAGCTAATGCCTCCTCAATCGTGTTATTATTGAGGTCGATAATAACCTTTGCATCTACATTGAGTTTTTTTTCCTCGTAGAAGAATCGGAACTCACTTTTATCCTCAATTCGCTTTAGCACTTCCCTGATCGAAATTTCTTTTTCGTTCAAACTAATGCGCCATGTTTGCGAATAGGCAGATGCAGCGCTTTGCAGCACTCCGAATACCATTAATAACAGAGATAATTTCATAATTAACAATCCCTTTCTGATTCGCCTGATGTAATCAGGATAATCCTTTTTTCGTTTTTTTTTCATAAATTTGAAAACATTTTGGTGGTTAAAAATTGTGCCTACCGACGGCAAATCACCAGGCACGATAAATTGATTAACTTCTGAAAACCGGGAAATGCTGCAAACATTTTCCGGTATTTTTTTATTCCGAGCTTGAAAGAACGATTCGATTCCCCTCGCGCTTGTATTCTATTGATGAAGCAAATTTTATTGCTTCCAGAACGGTATTCAAATCTTCATCTTTAATAGATCCGGTATAAACATGATCCTTGACCGCGTCATCCATAAATGTGATGGTAACATTAAACCGGCGTTCAATCTTTTTTGCAAGTTCGCCAATTGTTTCTCCATTTATGGTCATCACGCCCTTTGTCCAATCCATCATCCGGTTATCATTCATAACTATTTTCCTCGACTCGCGGGAAAGCTTGTTGAACTCGAAAGATTCATTGGGATTGAGAATGACATTGTCATTACCGGCACCGCTGATTTTCACCTTCCCGACTTCCAAAAAAGTGGTGGTTAGATGATCATTCGGGTAACTACTTACATTAAATCGTGTTCCGAGCACTTCAATTTGCAACGATTGAGTTTCTACAATAAAAGGACGCGATTTATCGTGGGCAACATCAAAATAGGCTTCACCGGAGAGAATAACTTTGCGTTTTCCGGAATTAAACGAGGATGAAAATTTCAGCTGCGAATTGCTGTTTATCCGAACTGTTGAACCATCGGGTAACACAACGCTTGAGCGTTCGCCTTTCGGAACGTTGATTTCGGTAAATTTTGTATTTGAGTTCGAAACTGATGTTGAAACAAAAAAACCAATCGTTCCTGAGATTCCGATAATGAGCACTATGGCTGCAGCATATTTCAGAAACTGCAAACGCAAACTTTTACGCCTTACATCAACATTCAGTTTTTTGATAATGCTCCAAATCCTTTCAGTTTCGGATGCTTTAATTGCCGGGTCAATTTCATTGTCCAAACCCGAAAGAATCCAAATATTTTTCAATCTGGATAATTCTCTTTTTCGTTCTTCAGAATTGCCAACCCATTGCTTCACTATAAGGCTTTCTTCAGCATCGGCTTGTTCTGAAATGTATTTGTATAAGATTTCTTCAGTCATTTATTCAGTGTTATGATTTTAAAACGAACAAAAGGCAATTCACCCTGAGTTTAAATTGATCTTTTTTTAAGGTTTAATTTACATGTGTCGCAAGTAGATGATATACAGTGAGATAAAAATGGAGAATGGTTAGAATAAATATGATTGTTCTTTTACATACCCATTTGACATTTTACTTCTGTCAGTTGTGGTCATTTGGTAGTCATTCAATTGTCATTTGCCGGCAACTTAATGACTGCCAAATGACAATTGAATGACTTTAATGACATTGGCTAATATTACGGACACCCGAAAAAAAATATTTCACGATCGGGAATTGATTTTGTCAATTCAGTTTTGAGCGTCAGGAATATTTTTTGAATGACCTGATTTTTTGCCCCAAAATCAGGATGAGATTTAGTGATCCGGGGAATTTTTGTTCGAGTGCCAGCCTGATTGATTTGAGGGCTTTGGTGAGATGACTTTCAATTGTTTTTTCAGAGAGATTCAGCATTGTACTTATCTCCTTGTTTTTCAATCCATTCGAACGGCTTAATGTGAAAACTTTCTTGCATTGTTCAGGCAAAAACATAACGACGCGATTTACTTCATTCTGAACTTCCCGCGCAAAAATATTGTCCAGAATCGGGTCTGACAAAGCTTCGAAGTTTTCGCTTAAACGCAGGTATTCTTCCTGTTTGTCATTTTTGAATTGTATTACCAAACGTTCGCGCCGGATCAGGTCAATGCATCGATTCCTTGTCAAAGTAAATAAATAAGCATTCAAAACGGTATTCTCTGCAAGTTGGTGGCGGTTGTCCCACAATTTAAGGAAAACATCCTGAAGCACTTCTTTTGTGTTTTCCTGATTATTAAGATACCCGTTGGCAAAATTAAAAAGTCGTTTATACCAACAATCCATTATTTCCCTGAAAGCTTTTTCGCTGCCAAGTTTCAATGCCTCCAAATATTCCTGACCCTCTTTCAAGTAAAAAAACAGTTTTAATTTGAACAGCAAAGATAGCCCGATTTAATTCAAATATATCCTAAAAGTCATGGTCACTATTTTAACCCTTTAAACATGACTTTTGATGAAGTTTTTTGATGTTCCTGCCAAAAATAAAAGCGCTTAAATCGTTTGGATTTAAGCGCTTTTGATCTAATTTGATTTTATTTCAGTGCCCAGAACAAGACTCGAACTTGCACACCGTAACTGGCACCAGCCCCTCAAGCTGGCGTGTCTACCAATTTCACCATCTGGGCATTCAAATTTTGTGTGTGCAAAACTAAAAAAAATCTTAAAACCTCCTCATTAAATTCAGGAATAATTTCAAACTAATTATAACTTTGGATTTTATATAATTTTTCGGTTTTCTAAATCGTCGTTAAACAAAGAACTTTGGCTATGAAACGAGTTTTTTACTTGCTGATTATGAGTGTTTTTGCTGCTTCAGGCTATTCTCAGGTTAAAGTTGTGGAATTGTCGCATTACCTTTTTCTGGAATTTACCAAAGGGGTTGTATTAATGAAAACAGGCGTGAAAAATGAGGCCTTGTTAAATTACAATTCGTTGACAGAAGAAATGATTTTTGACAACAAGGGCACAAAACTGGCGCTTGGTCAGTTAGAACAAGTGGATACAGTTTACATTCAAGGCCGAAAATTCTTTCCGCTGGATAATAAATTTGTCGAGCTTATTTACCAGTCAAAATTTGCTTTGTATGCCGAGCACAAATGCAATGTGAAAGATCCCGGAAAACCGGCAGCATATGGTGGAACCTCCCAAACATCGGCTACCAGTACTTACTCATCGTATTTTTCGGGCGGTCAGGTTTACGAACTGAAATTGCCTGAAGGTTATGAAACGAGACCATTCATTGATTACTGGCTGAAAAAGGATGGAAAAGAGAACAAGTTTATAAGCATTCGCCAGTTGTCGAAATTATTTGATGATAAAGAGAATTTATGCAAAGCGTACCTGAAAAAGCACGATGTGAAATATGAAAATCAGGAAAGTATTGTTGAAATGATTAAGTTTTTGGAATCAGATTACTGAAGATACATATCTGCAATGTCTTCAAACGCATTTCTGTTTGGCCACTTCTGATCCCAGGCATCTCCGGCAATTTTTTCTATCCGGCCTCTGAATTCAGTTAAAATACCTTTTTCGGAAACAAACCGCAGCGCTTCATCGAACGATTTGTACATGCTGGTGAAGAATGATTCCTGACGTATAATGTGTTCACTAGCAAATGTTTGGGCTATTTCTATATTGAAAAACATTACATCGGCCAGTAACGAAGCATCGGCATCCAGCGAAATCAGTTTTTTAATCCATTTTTGGGCCACCGATCGTCGCATTTTTGCTTTTCGGCTGCTAACGGGATAGTATTCTTTGCTAATCTGAAAGCGGCATTGCTCAGTTAATTTGTTTTCGTTGGGATTGAATGCGAAATCGTAATATTCCTTCACATTTCCGAATCGGTTGTACAAATCAACTATTTGATCTTCAAGTTGCTCTTTGGTCAAGTCTTTCAGGTATTTTCTGAGTTCACGTTTGCTCATCAATGTTGTTTTAAAAACTGAAATGAATAAATCCGAAGTATAAAAATAAGAAAGTCCGTCGGTTAATCTTGCATGATGGCAATTTTTACCGGCGGACTTTATGTTTTAACACTGAATCGTTAAACTGTCTCAGGCAATATTGGTGAATACAGATTGAATGTCGTCGTCATCTTCAATCTTATCGATCAGTTTTTCGATGTCAACCAATTGTTCTTCGGTAAACTCAACCGGAGTATTCGGGATTCGTTGGAGGTTGGCTTTTGTAAATTCAATTTTTAACGATTCGAGTGCTTGCGACAAAGTTCCAAAGTTGGTGTAATCTCCTGAAGCATAAATAATTCCTTCGTTTTCTTCAATTTCTTCCAGTCCGGCGTCTATCAATTCCAGTTCGAGATCTTCGATGTTCATTCCGTCTTTTTTCTGAAATTCAAAAACAGCTTTACGCGAAAACATGAATTCGAGCGAACCTGTTGGTACCAGTGCACCTCCGGCTTTGTTGAAATACATTTTCACATTTGCGACAGTCCGGGTCGGATTGTCGGTTGCACACTCAACAAAAATCAATACTCCGTGAGGGCCTTTTCCTTCGTAGTTTATTTCCACAAAAGTTTCGGCATCCTTGCCTGAGGCACGTTTAATGGCTGCATCGATGTTGTCTTTCGGCATATTTTGTGCCTTCGCATTTTGTATCGCCGTGCGAAGTTTTGAATTCATATCCGGATCCGGTACCCCTTCACGGGCAGCAACAGTAATCGCTTTTCCTAATTTTGGAAATGTACGCGACATTTTATCCCAACGTTTTTCTTTGGTTGCTCTTCGGTATTCGAACGCTCTTCCCATATCAGAATATTTTAAGTGATAGTTTTGTTTATCTTATTTTTAAAGAGGCACAAAAATACAAATTGAATTGTTTTTAGCGTAACAATACCTGAAATATTGTTGCCAAAGTTTTTGTACTTTTGCGCATCTGTTCCGAAATAGGATGAATTAATACTTATTGACAATATGACATTTGATGAATTTGGATTGAACGATAAAATTCTGGAAGCTATTTCGTACATGGGATACGAAAAAGCCTCAGATATACAAGAGCTTACAATTCCTTCAATATTAAAAGGCGACGATATTCTCGCGTGTGCGCAAACCGGCACTGGTAAAACCGCAGCATTTGTATTGCCAATTCTGGATCATCTGGCAGTGGAAGACAATCATAATTTGAGCACGCTCATTATAGTTCCGACCCGCGAACTTGCCATCCAGATTAACCAGCAAATCCAAGGGTTTTCATATTTCCTGAACATCAATTCAGTGACAGTTTATGGCGGGCGCGATGGCGCTGACTGGGATGCCGAATGCAAAGCGCTGACAAAAGGCACCAACATTATTGTTGCTACTCCCGGAAAATTAATTTCGCACCTGAACCTGGGTTATGTACAATTTGATAAAATTAAACATGTAATTCTCGATGAAGCCGATCGTATGCTCGATATTGGTTTTTATGACGATATCATGCGCATTCTCAGTTATGTTCCTGAAGACCGGCAAACATTGATGTTCTCGGCAACAATGCCGCAAAAGATCAGGGAACTTGCTTCAAAAATATTAAGGAATCCGGTAGAATTCAGTACCTCCATTTCCAAACCTGCTGAAGGCGTTTTACAGGCTGCGTATGTGGTTCACGAAAACCAGAAAATTGCTGTAATCAACAGTTTGATCTCGAACAAACCTGATTTGGACAGTATCCTGGTATTTAGTTCAACCAAGCGAAAGGTGAATGAAATCGTTAAAAACCTGAAACGTGCCGGAAATGTTGTTGAAGGAATTTCGTCAGATCTGGAACAGAAGGAGCGGGAAGATGTAGTGATGCGTTTCAGGTCGAAACGTACCCGTGTGTTGGTTGCCACCGATGTTTTAAGTCGCGGAATTGATATAAAGGACATCAATCTCATCATTAATTTCGATGTTCCGGGATCTGCTGAAGATTATGTGCATCGTGTTGGAAGAACCGCCCGCGCCGACAAAACCGGTATTGCCATCAGTTTGATCAATGAAATGGACATGGAAAAATTTGACCGGATTGAAAAGCTGATCGAAATGGAAGTCCTGAAGATTCCTGTTCCGTCCGAATTGGGCGAAGGTCCCGTTTATAAAGTTCGTCCTCCGCGTAAAGGAGGCCGTTCACAGGGAAAAAGGAATTATTCTTCAGGCAAAAAGCCTGACAGAAGAAGTTCTAATCCATCCTGATAATTCATGCTGAAAAATTGAATATGTTTTCGTTTCTGAAAAAGCTGGATAAAAAAGATCACAAGCCAACCTTTGGCGCTTTAAAAATCTTAAAGTACATCGGTCCCGGCTTGCTGGTTACCGTCGGTTTTATTGATCCCGGCAATTGGGCTTCCAACATTGCTGCAGGAGCTGAATTCGGATTTACATTACTTTGGATGGTGACTTTATCCACCATCATGCTGATCATTCTTCAGCACAATGTTGCACACCTTGGTATCGCAACAGGGTTGTGTTTATCCGAAGCCGCCACCAAGCACACACGTCCATGGATTTCACGATCCATTCTCGGAACTGCTATGCTGGCTTCTGTGTCAACTTCCCTGGCCGAAATTTTGGGAGGCGCCATTGCACTTGATATGCTTTTCGGGATTCCTATTCCGGCCGGGGCAATTTTGGTGGTAATATTTGTGGGTGTAATGTTGTTTACCAATTCGTACGCACTCATCGAAAAAATAATCATTGCTTTTGTTTCCATTATCGGCTTGTCGTTCCTCTATGAAATGAGTCTGGTCGAAATTGATTGGGTTCAGGCTGGCATTGCCTGGGTTGTTCCATCCATTCCTCAGGGATCCATTCTGATTATTATGAGCGTTTTGGGAGCAGTTGTGATGCCTCATAATCTTTTTTTACATTCTGAAATTATTCAAAGCCGGCAGTGGAACCTCGAAGATGATGTGGTTATAAAAAAGCAGCTTGATTACGAATTTGTTGATACACTGGTTTCTATGTTGATCGGCTGGGCCATTAACAGCTCGATGATAATTTTGGCAGCTGCAACTTTTTTTACGAAGAGTGTAAAAGTGGATGAATTGCAGCAAGCCCAATCGATGCTGGGGCCACTGCTGGGCAACAACGCCGGGGTAGTGTTTGCCATTGCTTTGCTTTTCGCCGGAATTGCCAGTACAATTACTTCAGGAATGGCGGGTGGAAGTATTTTCTCCGGTTTATTTAGCGAACCTTATGACATTAACGATAACCATAGCCGGCTGGGAATCGCATTGTCGTTGATTGTTGCACTATTGCTGATTTTTGTGATTGGGAATCCGTTCAGGGCACTCATCATTTCTCAGATGATTCTCAGCATACAGCTTCCATTTACTATCTTTTTACAGATTTACCTAACTTCTTCGCGAGAGGTAATGGGCAAGTATGTAAATACCAAATCAACTACCGTTGTGATGCTAATAATTGGCAGTATTGTCACCTTCCTGAACATCTTGCTTTTTATCAGTTTCTTTTAAAATGGCAAAAGTCGCCGTTTTCGTGTTTATGAAAATTGAAGATCGGTTGAATTTTTATTCGCCAAAGCAGCAAAATTGACTGAACATTGCCATTTATTTGTCTGCCGTTTTTGTTAATATCTCCCAAAATATTATGCTTTTGAATCCTGAAATCTAAAGGTGAAAGTAATAATAAACCGGGAAATGATATTAACAATTGTTGATAACATGGAATGACAACTGGTTTGTACAAAAGCTTCAAAATGCTTGACTTATATACTCCGGATGTTGTATTTTTATTTCATCAGACGAGCGATAAAAAACTGCTCAGAACGAATGGAGATGGAATTGAATTTTTAACCGGATTTAAAACCTGATCTTCCTGATCTTCGGATCAGCATTCAGAAAGAGCTGAAGTTCGGACAGAAAGCTTGCTTTCAACGTCCATCAACCTTCGAAAGATCGTTTTACGTTCAGCAAAAAGTTGATTCAGTAAGGTGAAAGATTGGAAGAAACTCCGGTTTCAGAAAATCAGCCGAAGTGAAAGATTGTCTCCGGATCGTCAACCACTTTTCATCGTCAAGACAAACCGCAAGGCCAGTCGAAACTGATGGCTTACCGAAAACTTCGTCCGTGAAGATTGGATCGAAAGAAACAATCGAACTGACAACCGAAAGATTATGCTGTAACAAGCATTATCGGAAGGTTCAAGGCTGGGAGAAAAGGCTGAAAAGCCAGATTAAGCAGCCAGTTGTAATAACCGTAGTCTGGCACTCAGGAAAATCTTCGGGTTATCCAAAAGTGAATGGGAACTCTCCTGACGGAAGGTTCCCATTCGTGTTTTTAACAAATTCATGTCTTAATCCTTAAATATGTCCGGAGTTTCATAGGTAGGCAAACTAAATGTAAACTTACTGCCCTTTTCCTGGGTACTTTCAACCCAGATTTGTCCGCCGTTTCTTGCCAGAAAGTCTTTGCAGATGATGAGTCCAAGTCCGGTTCCCTCTTCATTTTCAGTGCCGGAAGTATTTGTTCTTTTGTCGATTTCGAAAATTTCACTTTGTTTTTCGGCTGGGATTCCGACACCATTATCAGCAACTGCTATTTCAACATTATTGGTATTCGTTTTTACCGAAACTCTAACCTTGCCTCCCTTGCGGGTATATTTTATCGCATTCGAAATCAGATTTCGCAGCACAGTGTCAATCATGTCCTGGTCGGCATATACCAAATAATTTCCATTGATGTCAGATGATAATTTGATGTCTTTAATGGATGCGTTTCCCTCTGCCACTTTTATCGCCTGAACAATTCGATCCTTCATATTGATTACTTCAGGTGTGAACTTGTACATGCCAGTCTGGTTTCGTGACCAAATCAATAGGTTTTCGAGTAGTTTATGTGCCTGACCTGCCGCGCTTTCAATGGTTTTAAGTCCTTTGTGAAGGGTGTCGTCGTCAATTTCAGTGAAATTCTTCAACATTAAATCGGCGAATCCAATGATTGCCCCAAACGGGTTTCGAAGGTCATGGGCAATAATAGATAAAAATTTATCCTTACTGACATTGAGCTCCTTCAATTCTTTGACCCTTTTTTCAAGAAGAATTTCTGCATGCTTACGATCCGTAATTTTATTTGTAAAAACGATGTACCCGGTAGGTACCTTGTTCTCACCCATAATTGGATTAATACAACATTCGAGATTATACTTTCCTTCTTTATTTGTTTCGAACAGTTTTTTTTCTTTTGCCAGATCAAAATCGATAAGAAACTCATATTTGCCAGCTATTCCGGCCTTCATGTCAGTAATTGCCAGAAGTGGGAAGTTCGGTTCAGTAAATAAATTAAAGTTTGTTAAATCCTCCAATTTTTCAACCCCGAATAAATCAAGGCTGGCGCGATTGGCATCTACCAATTTTCCATTTGCGTCGTACAATTCCGTCGCGTTTAGTGATTGCCTGAAAATGTTCATGTATTTTTTATTATCCATGTTTTGATCGGTTAACCTTCTCTTTTTATTTTTGACCTTCATAGTAAGCGATATTATACATGTACGAATTGTTGGATTTAACTTTGAAAATAAGCTTTTAACGAATGGTGCAAGATATGAAAATAATATTATTACTTTACATTTTCATTTTCAGATTGAAAATGCGATGAATAAGGCAAAATTCCAGAGTTAAATTTCCCCAAAAAAGCAAAAGAAAAATTAAGTGTCGGCATAGGCCTATAACACAGGATGCGATTGTATAATTCTATTTTTAACTTCGGTCAAACTTTTCAAAACGAACCATGAACACACACACAAAAAATCCAATATTGACCGGAATTCTACTAGCGATATTGCTGTTTACTTATTCTCCTTCCCAAAGTCAATCAAAAACCAATCAAAAGCCAGGCTGGCCGCAAATTACCCAGGAAGCAAAACCCTGGAGCCGCTGGTGGTGGATGGGCAACAGTGTCAATCCATCCGACTTGAAAGCCGCGATGGAAGCCTATTCCAAAGCGGGTTTGGGCGGATTGGAAATCACGCCGATTTACGGAGTGCATGGTTACGAAGACAAATTCATCAAGTTCCTTTCTCCTGAATGGATTGATCAACTGAAATATACCCTTCAGGAAGGCAAGCGACTTGACATGGGAATCGACCTCGCAATGGCTTCGGGCTGGCCATTTGGTGGTTTGTGGGTTACTCCTGAAGATGCCTGCAAATACATGGCAGTAGAATCCTATTTTCTGAAGGAAGGTGAACAACTTCAGGAGAAAATTGAAATGGTTCAGGAGCCAATGCTTCGAACCATTGGGCGCAAAAATCTGGAGATTTCGCAACTAAAATACCCGGTAAGCGCCAATGCCGACAGCCTGCAAAACTGGGCCATCGATCAGGTGCGTTATCCCAATCCAATGCCGCTTCAGGCTTTGATGGCCTATTCCGATAAAGGTGAAATCCTGAATCTCACTGATAAAGTTGGATCAGACGGAAAACTAAACTGGACCGCAACTGCCGGTTTGTGGAAATTATTCGCAGTTTTTGAAGGCTGGCATGGAAAAATGGTGGAACGTGCAGGTCCGGGCGGAGAAGGCGATGTGATCGACCATTTTTCGGCCAAGGCAATTGACAGTTACCTCGGACATTTTACAAATTCATTCAAAGGTCACGATATTAGCGGATTGCGTTCGTATTTCAACGACTCTTATGAGGTTGACGATGCGCGGGGCGAAGCCAATTTTACGCCGCTGATGTTCGATGAATTTCAGAAACGGCGTGGTTACGATATTCGTGAATATCTTCCGGCATTGCTTGGACAGGACTCACCCGAATACAATCAGCGGGTGCTTACAGATTACCGCGAAACGGTTTCCGATCTGATTCTTGAAAATTACACCAAACGCTGGCACGATTGGGCGGTGAGCGGCGGAAAAATCATCCGCAACCAGGCTCACGGCGCACCGGCCAATATTCTCGATTTGTATGCTGCTGCCGATATTCCTGAAACCGAAGGCGAAGACATCGTGAAAGTCAAAACTGCTTCGTCGGTGGCGCATGTGATGGGCAAAAAACTGGCTTCGTCCGAATCTGCCACCTGGCTGAAGGATCATTTCGAAGCTTCGTTGTCGGATGTAAAACATGCGATTGATTTGTTTTTTCTGGCCGGAATCAACCATTTTTTTTACCACGGAACTACCTTTTCGCCCCAAAATGTTTCATGGCCGGGCTGGATGTTTTACGCGGCTGTTCACTTCGGACCGACCAATACTTTCTGGAACGATTTCGGAACTTTAAATACTTACATTACCCGTGCCCAGTCGTTTTTACAGGCCGGAAAACCCGACAACGATATTCTTCTTTATTACCCGATTTCCGATGAATATGCCGTTCGCGGAAAATCGATGTTGTTGCATTTTGATGGTGCGGCAAAAGGTTCGTCAGTTCGCAAATCGGCTGAATACCTCTTCGAAAAAGGATTTGCATTCGACTATATTTCCGACCGGCAAATCGCCCAACTTGAAACAAAATCAGGAAAAATACAAACTGGCGGAACAAATTACCAAACGGTTTTGCTGCCTCCGGTGAAACTGATGCCTGTTGAAACATTTGAAAAACTGATCGGTTTGTCCAAAAACGGAGCAACTGTTTTGATGGAAGAACTTCCTTCGGATGTTCCCGGACTGGGTTATCTTGCTGAACGACAACTGAAACTAAAGAACCTGAAAAATTCACTGAATTTTGTTCCGGCCACCGGAACCGCCAAAATTGCCAAAGTGGGAAAAGGCCGTATCCTGACCGGCAACTTGTCGGATATGCTGGTTCAGGCAAAAATCCGTCGCGAAACAATGTTCGATCGCGGCATTCAATGTATTCGCCGGATTGACGGAACTACCACCACTTATTTTATCGCCAATCGCGGTGCCGAAACCATCGACGGGCTGGTTCCGCTGGAAACCGCCATCGGTTCTGCCGTTTTGTACAACCCGATGAATGGCAGTTTTGGTCAGGCAATTACAAAAGTTTCCGGCAAAACCAACATGGTTCATCTTCAGCTAAAACCCGGTGAAAGTTCGCTGGTGCAGGTTTTTTCAGGCAAAACAATTGCTCCTGAATATGCTTATCTGAAAGCTTCCGGAGATAAAATTGCGCTGAATTCCGAATGGACACTGACTTTTGTTAGCGGTGGCCCCGAACTTCCGCAACCTGCAAAACTTCAGAAATTAGGTTCATGGACCGAACTGGAAGGAAGCGGCTACAAAGCTTTTTCAGGAACAGCCATCTACAAAACAACCTTTGCAAAACCTTCAGGAAACGCACAAACCTGGCAGCTCGATTTGGGGAAAGTGGCACACAGCGCCCGCATTATCCTGAACGGGAATGGACTGGTAACCTTAATCAGTTCACCCTATTCAGTAAACATTCCTGTTTCGGAATTGAAAGAAGAAAACATACTTGAAATTTCGGTGACCAACCTGATGGGCAACCGGATGGCCGACATGGAGCGCAAAGGACAACCGTACAAGATTTTCTATAACATCAATTTCCCGGCCTATAAAGTCGAAAACAGGGGAGCCGACGGTTTATTTACAACATTGGGCTGGAAACCACAGTCCTCAGGTTTGATTGGTCCGGTAACGCTGACTCCTCTGCAGCAAATTAAATAAACCATATATGCACTTGAAATCATAAATCGTTAATTGTTATTCTGCAATCGTTAATCGTTAATTTTCAACCTGAAAACCAACAGTATGACATTAAAAACCTATCTGCCAACCATTTTTGCAATTGCACTTTTTAGTTGTAATTCGCTCCAAAAATCATCGGAAATTGATCGTCTGGCACTGGTCTCCCGCAACAATGTGGTGGTTGAGCAACCCGATACTTTGGCCAGTTTGTCTGTCGGAAACGGCGAATTTGCTTTTACAACCGATGTTACCGGACTTCAGACTTTTTATAAAGAGTATGAAAATGGAGTTACGCTTGGCACACAGTCGAACTGGGGTTGGCACACTTTTCCGAATACCGAAAATTATCAGGTGATGGAAAGCGCTAAATATTCTGATTACCGCGGACGAAAAGTACCATATCTCGCGCAGTTTCCGGGCGATGGTCGCGATGCGAAAGCTGCCAACTATTTTCGTGAAAATCCGCAACGTTTACAACTGGGCGTAATCCGTTTGCTCCTGAAAAAGGCGGATGGAACGGAAGTTAAACTGGCCGATATTGAAAATCCAAAACATCAGTTGACTCTTTGGGAAGGCCGCATCAGCAGCGAGTTTTCGGTGGAAGGTCAGCCGGTAAAAGTGGAGGTTTTCGCTCATCAGCTAAAAGATATGGTTTCGGCAAAAATCAGTTCTCCGTTGATTGAAAATGGACAACTGAAAGTGGAATGGATTTTTCCTTATGCCGTGCCAGTCAATACGCATTCGGGTTACGATTTTGTTTCTGTAGATAAACACCAATCGCAGTTGGAAAAGTTGAACGAAAATTCAGCCAAAATTTTGCGGACACTGGACAACGACCACTATCAGGTAAAACTGGATTGGGAAGGACAGGCCGAGCTTGCAGAAACCGAAAAGCATCATTTTGTCCTTTCGGCCAAATCAGGAAATACAATTTCGTTTAGCTGTTTATTTGCTCCTGAAGCAAAACCGGAAATACTGCCAACTTTTGCCGAAACCGAAACCAACAACCTCGACACATGGAAAAACTTCTGGGAAACCAGTGGTGTAGTAGATTTCTCTGAATGTACCGATCCGCGCGCGTCTGAGCTGGAACGCCGTTTCGTATTGTCTCAATATCTCACAAAAATTCAGAATTCAGGGTCGTTACCTCCGCAGGAAACCGGACTGGTTTTCAACAGTTGGTATGGCAAATTCCACCTCGAAATGCACTGGTGGCACTCGGCCCATTTTGCCAACTGGAATCATCCTGAATATCTGGAAAAACAGTTGGATTGGTACCAAACGATTTACCACAAGGCACTCGAAACGGCCCAATTGCAGGGTTTCAAAGGTATTCGCTGGCCCAAAATGGTGGGGCCTGAAGGACAGAACAGTCCGTCGGGTGTGGGCAGTTATCTCATTTGGCAACAACCACACTTCATTTATATGGCCGAGCAGTTGTACCGCAGCAATCCTTCTCCTGAAATCCTGAACAAATACAAAGACCTGATTTTTGCCACTGCCGATTTTATGGCCGATTTTGCCGTGCCCGATTCAACCGGACAAGTCTATAATTTGCTGCCACCGCTCATTCCGGCGCAGGAACACTGGGCGCGTGAAACAACCATTAATCCGCCTTTCGAATTGGCGTATTGGCACTGGGGGCTGACTATTGCGCAGCAGTGGCGCAATCGATTGAACATGCAGCCTGACCCGTCTTGGGAAGAAGTTCGCACCAAAATTGCAGCGCCGGTTCAGGAAAACGGTGTCTATCTGGGAATCGCGAATGCACCTGATTCTTATACCAATCCGGAAGCGATGAAAGATCATCCGATGGTAACCGGTACGCTCGGTATTTTGCCTGCGTGGGATAAAGTCGATCCTGAAATCATGCGAAATACCTTGAAAGTAGTCATGCAAAAATGGGATTGGCCGTCAACCTGGGGTTGGGATTACCCGATGGTTGCCATGTGCGCCACCCGTTTGATCGAACCTGAAATTGCACTGGAAGCCTTGCTCAAAGACGTTCAGAAAAATACATACCTGAAAAACGGGCACAATTACCAAAGCGAACGGTTGCGCATTTATATGCCTGGCAACGGCGGTTTCCTGAAAGCTGTTTCGCTGATGTGTGCCGGATGGGAAGGCTGCACCACCGAAAACCCTGGTTTCCCAAAAGATGGCAAGTGGAATGTTAAATGGGAAGGATTAGTGAAAGATTTTTAGGTTTTTTCAAATGAAAGATAAAGGGCTAAAGCCCAACGAAAATATTGTATTAGCTACCGTCAGCTAAAGCAGACGGCAAAGAATACTGCTTTGATGATTAGTTGTGAAATATCCTCTGCCGTTGGCCTTTAGGCAACGGGCAGGAGAAAAGAAAAGAACTAAGGCGCAACTGCTAATGAAGTCTGAAATACAAAAGTTGTATGCGCCGCATGTGGAAAAAATTAAGAGTTGCAGTTTAACCTATCCGTCAGCTAAAGCAGACGGCAAAGAAGATCGCTCTGATGATGATTGGAAAATATCCTTTGCCGTTCGCCTTTAGGCAACGGACATATAAGCAAATAAGAACTAAGGCGCATCCAACAATGAAGTTTGAAAAAATAAAGCTGTATGCGCCGCAAAATAAATAATCAAAAAAGCAACATGAAACGAGCCATCCCGATTGATCGGGACACAGGAGAATGATTATTGGCGAGTTCTCCCGATGGATCGGGACAGGCTGTCTGACAATTAAAAATCAAATTATTAAACAGATGAAATCTGGTAACCTAATTTATCTTTTTCTCTTATGTCTGAATTTTGGATTTGCTGCAATCGCAGCTCCAACCCAAAGGCAAACCCTTTTCCTCTCCGGAACCGACAATACGCACACCAAAACCTGGGAGTTTCTCTGCACTTCGGGAAGAAACAGCGGAGTTTGGTCGAAGATTGAAGTGCCATCGCATTGGGAGCAGCAGGGTTTTGGCGAGTATGATTATGGCCGCGACTACCGCACTTACGGCAAGAAATTCAGGTTTGCTGACGAAAAAGGAATGTACAAATACACTTTTCAGGTTCCGGCTGACTGGAAAAACCGGAAGGTTTTTATTGTTTTCGAAGGTTCGATGACCGATACCGAAGTCAAAATCAATGGCCATCTGGCTGGAGATATTCATCAGGGCGCGTTTTACCAGTTCCGATACGACATTACCGACAAATTGAAATTTGGTCAATCGAACTTGCTGGAAGCTACAGTCAGCAAAATGTCAGCCGACAAGTCTGTTAACAGTGCCGAGCGTTTTGCCGATTATTGGGTGTTTGGTGGCATTTTCCGTCCGGTTTACCTCGAAGCTTTTCCTGAAGAACACATTGAACGCGTTGCCATCGATGCCAAAGCCGATGGATCATTCGCAATGGACGTTTTCCCAAAAAACCTGAAAGGAAAACGAACAGTGGTGGCCGAATTACTGGATGCACAAAATAAAGTAGTTGCCACCTGCAATGCAGCAGCAAACAGTTCCGATTCAATTGTTACTTTAATCTGTAAAGTTGCCAATCCGGCCACGTGGACTGCAGAAACGCCCAACCGTTATTCTGTTAGGGTTTCGCTGAAAGATGGCAAAAATAAATTGTACTCAACCACTGAAAAATTTGGCTTTCGCACCATCGAAATCCGGCAGGGCGACGGCATTTACCTGAATGGTACCAAAATCAAGATGAAAGGCATCAACCGCCATGCATTTTGGCCCGAAACCGGTCGCTGCCTGAATAATCAGATCAATCTGGACGATGTGAAACTCATCAAATCGATGAACATGAATGCCATCCGTTGCTCACATTATCCACCCGATCAGGTTTTTCTGGATTATTGCGATTCGCTGGGTTTGTATGTGCTCGACGAGTTGGCGGGCTGGCAAAATGCTTATGCCACCGCTCCCGGTGCGAAGCTGGTTAAAGAAATGGTGATCCGCGACTGCAACCATCCGTCCATCATTTTCTGGAGCAATGGGAACGAAGGCGGTACCAACAAAGAGTTGGACGGCGATTTCGCGATGTACGACAAGTCCGCTCGTCCGGTCATTCATGCACATCACCGTCCGGGCAACGATTTTAATGGCATCGACTGCAACCATTACGAGACGTATTACAGCTCGAAGAAGATATTTGCTGAAGGCAAAATTTACATGCCCACCGAGTTTATGCACGCGCAGGACGATGGCGGGGGCGCTGCCGGACTGGAAGATTTCTGGGAACTTTTTTGGAAAACACCCAATGCCGGCGGAGGTTTCCTTTGGGTTTTAGGAGATGAAGGAATTGTCCGCACCGATTTGAACGGATTTATTGATGTCAACCGGTTAAATGCACCCGATGGGGTGGTTGGCCCACACCGCGAAAAGGAAGGCAGTTTTTATGCCATCCGCGAAATTTATTGCCCGGTAAAAATCAACATGAAAAAACT
Organism: Prolixibacteraceae bacterium; assembly: GCA_019459485.1. Classification (GTDB taxonomy): domain Bacteria; phylum Bacteroidota; class Bacteroidia; order Bacteroidales; family Prolixibacteraceae; genus Aquipluma. Next base: position 22,578 of record JAIBEZ010000009.1, on the reverse strand, counting down.
TCCGGAGCAATTCGATGGTAAAATTCCGGTGGAGAATCGCTATCATTTCACCAACCTGAAAGATTGCAAATTCGAATGGCAACTGGTGAATTTCAGCACGGTGACCGATCGTCAGGCTTACCATAAGGTCATGAAAAACGGTATCCTTGCCAGCCCAAATATCAAACCCTTGGAACATGGGTTTTTGGACTTCGGTCTCCGGTCTTCGGTCTCCGGTCTCCCTTCCGATTACAAAAAATACGATGCCCTTTACCTGAAAGTGTTTGACCGTTCGGGCGAAGAAATTTATTGCTACAGTTGGAAAATCGGCGGCAACCTGCGCGCTGTTTCGCAACTGGTGAAAATGGACATCAGTGAACAGGAAAAGCAGCAGCGCGAAAAGCTGAAAGCTGCCGGAATTGAAGCCGACAATATTCTGCCCATTGATCAGCAATCGGGCGATCTTTCCGAAGAAAAGGGAGTGACTGAACTGATAGAAAACGATAGCCTTTATACTTTGAAAGCCTCCGGGATTGCTGTGACTTTCAATAAGAAAGACGGCAAAATCAGAAAAGTTACCAACGATTTGGGCTTGCCGCTTCCGTTTGGAAACGGGCCGGTTTTGGTGAGCGGAAATGCCAAACTGGAAAGCATCAGACCTGTTAAAACCGATAAAAGTTATTCGCTGGAAATGAGCTATTCAGGTGATATGAAGAAAGTAATCTGGATCCTATTCAGCAGTGGTTGGCTGGCGATGGATTACGAATATCAGGTTGCGGGCGAGCAGAAGTTTAACGGTATCAGCTTCGATTTTCCGGAGTCGGATGTGATTGGCGCCAAATGGCTGGGCAAAGGTCCGTCACACGTGTGGAAAAACCGTACAGCCGGTGGTGTGCTCGATGTGTATCAGCGCATGTTCAACAACCGTTTGCCAGCCGATAACAGTTGGGGATTGCCGCAATTCAAAGGTTATTTTCCTGAAGTTTCATGGGTGGAATTCAATACGGTTGACGGCAAATTTACAGTGGTTGCGCAGGAAGACGACCTGTTTGTGCGACTGTTCAACTTCTATGGAATTTCAGGCCCAAAGAATTATCCGGAATTGCCTGTTGGCGACATTTCGTTTTTGGACGCCATTCCGCCGGTTGGTACCAAGCTGGCGATGGGCATCAGCAACGATACATGGAATCTTGGCCCCATGGGTGAACTCAACAAAATGGACAAACCCGTAAAACGGACTCTGTATTTTTATTTTGGATTATTGAATTGATCTCCAAACCGTCAGCTAAAGCAGACGGCAAAGAATATCGCTCTGATGATTAGTTGTGCAATATCCTTTGCTCCCGATAAAAATCGGGACAAGCTGGTTGCCTTTAGGCAACGGACATTTAAAAAAGAAAACAAGGCGCATCGGTAAAAGATGATTGAAACAAAACGCTGTATGCGCCGCAACGAAAAATGCAATGACTTCGAGACGAAAATTTATCCAGCAAACTCTCCTCGCCGGAAGCGCAATTTTAGCTTCCGGATTGACAAGCTTTGCCGCAACTCAGGATAAAACCTATTCGAAGAAAGACATTTCCCGGTTTGCCAAACGCCTGAAACCGCTTGGCCGAATTCTGGAATTAGAAGGTTATTACGTTTGGGGAACTAGTCCGATTGTGGCACCCGATGGCAAAATTCATGTTTTCTTTTCGCGCTGGGATGCCAAAAAAGGAATGGGTGGCTGGATCAATAGTTCTGAGATTGCCCATGCCGTTGCCGATCAGCCGGAAGGGCCGTATTACGACATCGAAACCATTCTGGCACCACGTGGCGAAGGTTATTTCGATGGAACCACCTGTCACAATCCACACATTCAGTTTGTTGATGGAAAGTATTGCCTGTTTTATATTGGTAATTCCAATAAAAAGACCAATACCAAACGAATTGGCATGGCAACAGCGGATTCACTTTCCGGCCCTTGGATACGACCGGATAAACCTTTGCTGGAAGTTGGTTCAACAGGTTCGTGGGACGATCATTGTACCTCGAACCCGGCATTTCTGAAACATCCGAACGGGCAGTATTGGCTGTACTACAAATCTTGGAACACCGAAGAATACGAGCACCCTGTTGATCCTGCCATTCGCGGTAACCGAAAATATGGACTGGCCATTGCGGATAAATTGGAAGGGCCGTATTTGAAATACTCCGGAAACCCGATTTTGGATTATTCAAAATTCGGCAACAATCGACAACTGGAAGATGGCAATGTATTTATTGAGAAGGATCGGTATTATATGCTTGCCCGCGATATGGGCCGGTTCGATCATGAAGTGGGCATCATTCTCGAATCGAAAGATGGCATTCACTGGTCGGAACCAAAGATTAGCTATTTTGGTTACAGCCATTATTTGCAGCAACCGCCTGCACCTTCGAATCTGAAGAAATATGGACGTTTCGAGCGCCCGCAAATCCTGATGCAAAACGGACAGCCAATGCATCTGTTTGTGGCCACTCAAGGAGGGAAATACATGACCTCGTCGGCTTTTGTGTTTGAAGTAAAATCATATTAATAAAATCACAACGATGAACAAAAATCTGATTCTATCAATGATCTGTTTGATGATCTTTTTTTCGACCAGCGCGCAACAACTTCCGGCGAAAAAGGAAGTGATGGACAAAATGGTGCTGACCAACGCCTATTTTATGAACAAATGGCCCGATACCGGGAAAAGTATCATCACCAACCGCGAACGCCCCAGCAACATCTGGACACGTGCTGTGTATTACGAAGGACTGATGGCTTTGTACGGACTGAATCCTGATAAAGCGTATTACGATTATGCTGTTTCGTGGGGAGAAGCGCACAAATGGGGCTTGCGCGACGGAATCAAAACCCGCAATGCCGACAATCAGTGCTGTGGCCAAACTTACATCGATTTGTACGAAATTGACAAAAAACCGGAACGGATTAAAGACATTCAGGCTTCGATCGATTTGATGCTGGCTTCCGACAAAATCAACGACTGGGACTGGATTGACGCGCTGCAAATGGCCATGCCGGTGTTTGCCCAACTGCACAAAATTACGGGCGATAAAAAGTATTCTGAAAGAATGTACGAGATGTACATGGACTGCAAAGTCACGCAAGGTTTGTACAATAAAAAAGACGGTTTGTGGTGGCGCGACAAGGATTTTTTACCACCGTACAAGGAACCGAATGGCGAAGATTGTTACTGGTCGCGCGGAAATGGCTGGGTGGTTGCCGCTTTGGTTCGGGTGATGGACATTACGCCCAACGATCCGCACTACAAGGAATACAAAAAGACTTATCTGGCAATGATGAAAGCCTTGCTGCCGATTCAGCGCGAAGATGGTTTCTGGAATGCGAGTTTGCACGACCCGAATAATTTCGGCGGAAAAGAAACCACCGGAACAGCGCTGTTTGTGTACGGAATGGCCTGGGGCGTAAACAACGGAATGTTAAGCGCCAAAAAATACATGCCTGCCATCACGAAAGGCTGGAATGCGATGGCCAATGAAGCTGTTCATGCCAATGGATTTTTGGGATACACGCAGGGAACCGGAAAACAGCCGTCCGACGGACAACCGGTAACTTACACCAGCAAACCCGATTTCGAAGATTATGGTTTGGGCTGTTTCCTTTTGGCCGGAAGCGAGGTGTGGAAGATGGCGAAGTAACCTGGTTTTATTGAGGGTTTCACCTAACTCGATGTATTCAGGCATAAAAAAAGCCTTATTTTTGAACAAACTAAATTGATAATTCATGATACTTAGAAAACTAAAAACCATGTTGATGCTTGGCTGTTTGCTGAGCGGCTTTATTTTGTCGGCGCAGCCAATCGAAAGACTCGTAAAAATTGTGGTAGCGCCCGATCATGCCAATTGGGTTTACAAACCCGGTGAAAAGGCCAATTTCCAGATAACTGTGTTGAAAAACAGCGAACCGGTGCCGAATGCGAAAATCAAGTATGAATTTGGTCCTGAAATGATTGCCCCGACCAAACGCGATTCCGCAGTTTTGAAAGATGGCCAGTTCAGGATTGATGCCGGAACATTAAAAGAAGCCGGATTCCTGCGCTGTAAAGTATCGGCTGTGGTTGATGGCGTACGATACGAAAATCTGGCAACTGCCGCTTTTGCTCCGGAACAAATAAAACCGACTACGGAACAGCCCGCCGATTTTGTACAGTTTTGGGACAAAGCCAAATCAGAAGCCTCCAAAATTCCGATGGACGTAAAATTGACGCTGTTGCCTGACCTTTGTACAGAAAAGGTAAATGTTTATCAGGCAAATATTCAGAATTATAAAATTGGAACACGCTTGTACGGTATTTTGTGCGTCCCGAAAAAAGCGGGCAAATATCCGGCAGTGCTGAAAGTTCCCGGAGCGGGAGTTCGTGCGTACGCTGGCGATGTGGCAACTGCGGAAAAAGGAATTATTACCCTTGAAATTGGTATTCACGGTATTCCGGTAACTATGAATCCTGCTGTTTATGCTGACATGGGCAGATCGGTTTTGGATGGCTATCCGTTTTATAACCTCGACGATCGCGACCGCTATTATTACAAACGCGTTTACCTGGGCTGTGTTCGGGCGATCGATTTCATTTATTCATTGCCTGAATTCGACGGATCAACTTTGGCTGTTACCGGTGGAAGTCAGGGTGGCGCTTTGTCGATTGTTACCGCCGGACTGGATTCGCGTGTGAAATATCTGGCGGCTTTTTATCCCGCACTTAGCGACCTGACTGGCTATCTGCACGGCAGGGCAGGAGGGTGGCCTCACATGTTTAACGATGCAAATAAAGCTTTCAATGCCAAACCCGACAAAATTGAAACTTCGAAATACTACGATGTCGTGAACTTTGCGCGTCAGGTGAAAGTGCCGGGCTATTATTCCTGGGGATACAACGATGTGACCTGTCCGCCAACTTCAATGTACTCGGCTTACAATGTTATTCAGGCACCTAAATCGTTGATTATTTACGAAGAAACCGGCCACTGGACATACCCTGAACAGCGCGAAAAGATGCAGAATTGGCTGGGCGAAAAGCTATTGGGAGGCAAATAGAAAAATGGCAGACTTCAGCCTTCTTGGGAATTATTCTAATTTGAATATCCTAATGTCATTAAAAGTCATTTAATTGTCATTCATAGTCATTAAGTTGTCATTTCAAAACAATTTAATGACTATGAATGACAACATTTGACTGCCACAAAAAGCAATTAGGTAAGTAAACGGATAATCATTTTATTTTGTCCTTTCCGGTTTCGCAAATTCCGATGTCATATCGTAAGGCAAAACCCTAACTTTGTTGCCTTTTTTATTGCAGAAATACAGTTTCGATTCAGAAAACTGATCGGCATTTCCATCGGCCCAGAAAGCATAAAAATCAGGGTGAGCATTTACCGGGCGGCGGGCGTAGGAATGGTTTCGAACACTGTTTTGAGTGATGTTGCGCACTTTTTTCCAGCTTTTTCCTTCATTCAAACTTTCCCAAAGGGCCATTTCTCCTCCGGTGCCAAGTTTCTGCGGACCAGCCTCGGTTGGACCAATAATCCGCCAAACTTTACCCTCAACGTACAGCGAACCCATGTCGTAATTGTGGGTCGAGTTGCAAACTTTGGTATAATTCCATTGGTCGTTTTTCCAGTGAGCGATCATCCATTCACGTGGATCACCCTGCGGTCCTGGCCGGAAATCGTTGCTGACAACCGCCAAAACGATTGGGTTGCCCTCTGCATCAAAATTCAGGTCGTTGATATAAACCAGTTTTTTCTCTGCTTCGTAATCGCGCACCAATGCAGCGCAATGAGGATCGGTTAAAGGGGTTTGCAGCACTTTGCCATCAACGGTTTTCCATGTTTTGCCGTTATCGTCGGTTTGAGCCAGATAAAGGTTGGTGCGCTTGTCCACATTTCCGCCAGGGTGATAATTAAAAACAGAAAAAAGCTTCCCGTTCCAAACATTAGTTGTTTGGTAATGGCCTCCCATTCCGGCTAATTTTTGATCCGGAGTCCAGGTTTTTCCATCGGGACTGGTTGACCAGTATAATTCGCGGCCTTTGGTGTATTTGGTAAACAGATGTAAAAATCCTTTTCCGTTGATCCACCAGGGTTGCGGATAGGTTATTTCATCTTCAAGCACTTTCTCGAAACCATCAATACTGTATGGCATTTTACTTTTAAAGATAATTCCCGGTCGGCTGGTATTTCGCCCACTCACGAAAACCCAGAGATAACCCTTTTCGTCGATAGAAATTGACGCGTTATCATGCGGATCGTTCACACCAACCTTGTCGTAAACTATCACAGGTTTTGGTACAACTTTTTTCTGGTGGTCGTAATACGAAACCATGATCAGCAAATGCTTTTCGTCTTTGGCTGTTGTGCCTCCATAAGTAAAAAGGTTTTTTTCACTTCGGGGGCATAAATGGTCATCGGGATGTGGTTTGCCGTGTAAGTGCCTAATCCTCCGGAATACTTGTCGCCAAATTCAGAAAATTGACCGAGTGTAAACCAGATTCCTTTATAGCCGTCACTCTTGGAGTTTTGTGCATTTGAAATTTCTGAAAGGCTCAATGCAAGTAGCAAAAAGCTTAGACGGAACAGATTTTTAAAGTTCATAGTGTTGATTGATTTATTTGAATACTCCCTTCGATACTCATGGAGCGATACTTCTGTCTCCCGTCTCCCGTTTCCCGTCTTCGGACTTCCCTCTATTTCCCCTTTTTCAGCACCACATCCGCGTGATCCATGTAAAAATTCCAGTCTTTCAACGTCAGGTTGTGAGCACCGTCGCGAACATGGTAGGCAACCTGTCCATTTCTGACAGGCGTATTGAGCGGAGGCATGGCTTCGGGCAAACGTGTGTTTTTGTCGTAAAGCTGATAGGCAGGGAGTGAGTGGTAAAGTGCCAGATACTGTCCTTTTGGGTCGGCCCACAAATCATCGGAGGCAGCAGCAACGTAGAGTGCGCGGGGTGCAATCAAAGCCATCAATTGGTGCATGTCGAATGGCATTTCGTTTTCGCGGTTACTGTAATTTTTGTAATTGGTGCAAAACCAGTGAGGAAAAGCTTTGTTAATCCGGTCAATGGATTCGCCATATTTTCGGCGGGCCAGCGAAGTACCTCCGCAACCGGCTTCGTTGCTGCAAATCATCGCAAAACGCTCATCTGTTGCGCCTGCCCATAAAGCTGTTTTTCCTCCGCGCGAATGACCAATCACCGCAACTTTATCGGCAGCAATAGCTTTATCAGTCTCCAAATAATCTAAACAACGGCTGGCACCCCAGGCCCAGGCGGCCAACGTTCCCCATGATTCGGCATTCCGTTTGGTATCGAGCAGTGCATGAATTCCATCCTGAAAATCGTCGTGCTTGTCGGGATCCACATCGCCATTGTAAAAAGCGGCCACTGCATAACCGCGCGCAATCACTTCCTCGGCGGGCCAGAACTCGCTTTTCTTTTCGCGGGTGAAATCAATGTTTTCAGCAGGCGGACGGTTGCAAACCAGCAGAAAAGCCGGGACGGGTTGTTTGATTTTGTTCGGAGTGAAAAGTCCCAGATGGATGGTCAATGATTTTGCATTTGCTGAAATGATAATGTCAACCAGTTTCAGAGTCGCCGTACCATTCATGGCATTGGGGTCTTCCTTGATGATTTTGAATTCGGTTTTATAAGGTGTATTCGGAACACGTCCGTAAACCTGTGTAGTGAAAAGTTCCAGCAATTCGGGGCGACGTAGCTTCTCCCATTCTTTTTTGCTTGTTATTTTCTGACCTTTTATGGTCGTCAGCGCATCAGGCAAGGTATAAGCCGGAACTTTTTCTTCGTAATAATTGAATTCGGTCTGGTTTTTCGATAGCCGTTCGACGGTTTCTTTTGAGGCTTGCCAACTTTCGTTGGTCTGTGAAAACAGCAGCGAAGCGACCAAGAGTTGAAAAGTGATTGCGAAAAGTGATTTTTTTAGAAATGGTTTCATACAATTGATTGTTGGTTCTCTTGTTTAACGAAATTTTAAAAGCCAAAAATACATGATAATCTGAAGTGCCGGTTCTGTTTATCCTGATAATCTAAAGTAGGAATTTTGCGTGATCCATGTAATATTCTTAATATCAGTGCTTTATCGAGTGGGTGACTTAAAGTCACCCGCTCAATATCACATACAACTATTCCAGCACAATTTCTCCGTTTTCAACAGCCGGAACAGTCGCCAAAATTCTTTTTCCTGACATTGAAACCGGAAGTTCTTTGCGAATGGAACCTTGCTTCAGCCAGACTTTTTTTGCAGTTAGAGGCAATCCAACTTCAGTCTCCTGATTGCACGAAACAAGCAAATTCTTGCCGTTTATCGTCAGGTTGGCAGAACCATCCGGATTTTTTGATTTTAAGGAATAACCCGAATGTGAAATTTCACTTCCTTTTCCCAAATAAATCGAGGTGAGTTTTTCACCTTCAAAACTTGTAATTCCGTAATATCCGGTGAAATTTCCTGTTCCTGAAGTGAATTTTTTATTTGGATCAACCGACTGAAAAATTTGCTGCTTCAAGTCGCCTTTGCAATAAACCGTGAGTGCAGTAAAAACATCGCTATCGGTTCGTTTATCAACAGAAATGCGTTCAACTGTGTTTCCTTTTTCACCCTGATAAGGCTCAAAAACTACCACAAAAGGATGGCTTTTTGCTTCGGTTTCAGTGCGAATAGTAAAAACAGGGAGTGGTTTGCCATTGTATTGTTTTCCGGCAGTTTTTGTTTTGAGTGACATGGCTTGATAGAAGTCACGATTATCGTTTCCGGCAATTAAAGCCTGCATAAACAGGTCTTTGGAATTTTCGTCCTTGATCGAAAAACGGGCAATCAGGTTTTCCGGAAATTTCTCCAGTTTCTTCACTTCGGTATAAAAGCGAAATCCCGCATAATCTTTTTCCGTAACCGGATATTTTGCCTCAACTGTTTTCAGCGGCTCGCGCTTTTCATTCAGGAAAGTAACCGCATCACCAATGTTGTGATACACGTAATCGTTGCTGATCGAATTATCCGATCTGTAAATATCCACGTAATAGCCTGTTTTCTCAGAAGTGCGCACAATTCCCAAAGTGCGTGACTGGTTGGTGTTGGTCGATTTATCCAAGTAGCGGGTATCGGTGAACGAATAATTGGGAGAAATGGCCGTTTCATCAGGCATGGGCTCCATGGCCGCCAGTTCAATCTGGCCAATTTGTTTCGTCCCGGCTGATCCGCTGAAAGGCACCGAACTCGACATTCCGGCGGCAACTACGGTATTGTGTGCAGCCCACTGACTGTAATAATTGCGGTGCAGCGGATGTTCGTAGTTGGGTCCGGTTCCGGCATCAACGCCCCAAACTTCGCCAATTCCGTACAATTCCATCGCCATTCCGTTGCAATGGTTATGGTTGTAAGTGGCGCCCTGCACGCCAACCATCAACCCGGTTTTCGGGTCGGTTCCATTTCGTTGAACAAATAATTTGGCAAAATCGAGCGTTCCTGTGCGTGGCCAATGGTAATCGGTTTTCGCCTCCTGAATTTCAGGAAGGAAACACAATAATCCTAAATAACCGGATTTTTCGCGGGTGTATATTCCGCCATCAATCAGTTTTTTCATCGAAGCCAGCATTTCTGGCAATTCAGGTTGATTGTATTTGACCGCTCCGACCAGACCAATTTCGAGCGATTCTGCACTTTGCGAAGCCCGTCCGGTATCGCCAAAAGCGCCGACGGTAAGGTTCGGAAACGAATATTTTAGCATGGCGTAAGATGCCCGGAACAATGCCGGAAATTTCTGAAAAATATCGTACCCGTTCTTTTCGAGCGCAAGCGCAGAAACGAGCAGATTGCCCACCGGGAAATTGTGGTACCCGCCGGGTTCTTTCCAATGGCCGTCGTGTGTCAGCCATTTTTCAACGGTTGAGGGGAAAGCAAGTTGTCCGCATCCGCCGTTAATGGTGTCTTTCGTCAGAATAAACTGGAGGTAATAATCGCGCTTTTGCTTGTTTTCCAGACTCAACGCGGCAAAAGTCAGTGTCGAACTTTCGGCTGCGTACCAGTTGTTGTTCCAAAAACCACGAAATGCCAGCGTGGAGGCGAATTTTTCAAACACCGTTTCGTACCAGTGAAGCTCGTAATTTTGCTGCTGCATGTAGGGTTTCAGGAAATCGTAGGCCAGAATCAGCGGAAGGTACGACCGGTCGCCCAGCGTTTGCATGTCCAGAAATCCGGTGCGGCAAGGCCCGATGATCGGTTCCTGGTAATAGGCGCCTTTAGCCCACTGATCAAGAATATCAGAAGCAAATTTTGCGTATTTATCGTCACCCGTCAACCAGAAAAGAATGGCCGCATCAAGCGCCAATTGATTGATTTCTCCGTTAATTGAGGTGATGTATGCATGCGGATCGGTCCATTCCTTTTGGTTGGTTTCCGGATTAAACAGATTCATTAGTTTTGCGGTATCGTTCGGAATCAGTTCTTCGATGGTTGGTTTCCGGTACGATGTTCCCTTTTCGGTAATTGGAGTTCGTAGGTAGGTATTTACCCGAACCGTTGGCACAGGAGCATCGCCTTCCCATTTGACCAATCGTTGGCCTCCATCATCAGAATAAACCCGTGTAAATCGTTTCTCCGGAACGCGGTTCATCAGGTATCGACTCAAAATCCATTGCGGATCCGTCTGATGGCGATCAGCATACGGCGCAACTTCTTTCTCCATTTCAGAATAGATGGACTTTGCCCATGCTTGATTTTCTATCTTTTTCAGCACCGTTTGTTTGTCGGACGAACTGACCAGAATGTGCGGATTCTGAGCTTGAATTTTTGAAGCCCAGATCAGGAAACACATCAATAATGTTGGCAGAATAATTTTAAAATTGGATTTCATATTTACGGGTTTAGGTTTTTGTTACAACTCTCCGAATTGTTATGCGGCGCATACAGCAACATCGTTTTTATTTTTGATTTGTCTGATCTTTTTTATTTCACCAGCCAAATTACCGGGTGCCTGACCGGAACATTTCGAATCACTTCAGGATGAGTCGGGTTGGCAGGCAAACGCAAAAAGGTGTTGATGTATTCCTGATTTTGATACGCCAATCCTGCAAACAGAAGTGACGACTGGCGCACCGGCCATTCGTCCCAGATGTAAATGTCTTTGGCAAACGGCCATTTCGATTTATCGGCGATGAAAGGATAAATGTATTCCATTCCTTTTTTCAGGGATTTTCCGTCAGGAGTCTGAAATTCCCATAAGTTATTTTCCGGAGTGGACAATATCTCGGCCAGGTTGCACATGGCATCGATGTTGAACAACGAATAGCCGTAAGGTTTGGTGCGTCTCAATTCCTGCGGAAAACTGCCGTCATCGGCCATTTGAGCTGGAAGGAACACTGTTTTGAACCGATCTGTACACATTTCGAGGACTTCTTTATTTCCGGTCAGATCGGCCATTGCCGCCGCCGTTACCGCCCAGCAGGTTCCATGATTGTTTTTGGCATTCATTTCATCAATGCCGTATTGATGGGTAGTCATCCAGTTTAGGAAATCGCTAAACCAAGCTTTTACCGGTTGAAGCTGTTCAGGAGATAGCCCTTTGTTGGATTCCAGCACTTTGACCGAACGAACGACTTCCACAAAATGATAGGCATCGATCAACCCGATTCCCCGACCGGTGAACCTGCCCCAAATGGCCTGTGCATAAAGCATATTCGGATTCATGCGCGTTTCCGGAGCAACAAACCATGCGTTGAGGTGCTTCAAAACCTGATCGGCATATTTTTGTTTCCCGGTTATCAGCCAAGCCGAAGTCAGCGTAGCAGAAATCTCGCTCAACCGGATCATCGCCAACCGATGGGCAACGAAATTTTCCGGATTGGTTTGCCCGTCTTTTTGAATGTATGGTCCGGTTGGATTGGCCGGATCGGGCCACCAGTAGTCGCCTTCCGAGTAAAAATCATTTTTGCCACCTGCACTGCGTTTGCAGGATGAATCGGCTACCGTAACCGGACTTTCTTTCATCAATTGCTCTGCTTTGACGATGGTTTCTTTTTGGATGTTTTCGATGATCAGTTGAGCCAAACCGATGTTTTTCCCGTTAGGTACCCAAACTCCTTTGTTTCCCTGCCAAACCCATTTTCGGTGGATGCCCGACATTTCCTGTTCAGGGGCATTTTTTCGGTGGGCTTTCCACATGGCAGTTACAAACGGGTCGAAAGTTTTGGTTTCGCCGTCTGGCCTTTTGCGATTTCCGCGCTCTTCCTGGTACGGATCGTCTTCGCGCATCCAGCGCTCAATGTAATCGAAGTGCGCATCGTGCCCCCAAAGCTTGATGGCTTTCATGTAACGAGCCGCCAGCGCGGTTCCGGTCCACGCAACCGCATTGCAACACACCCGGTAGCCCTCCGACGTTTTGTCCCATTTCTCCCATAGCTCGGGCGATTTTTCCTCGTAGGTGTCGCGTTTGCCGTGATGCATAATCATTTGCCACAGCGCAGTTTGCCCGAACCAGCCTTTTCCGTAGTAAGTTTGTGTGTCTTCCTGAAAAAAGGCTGTCTCCGGAAGTTCGGCCAGTTTCGGATTTTCGAGTAGGATACTTGCAAAAAGGATGGGCCATTTTCGTCCGCTGGAATGTCCGCCACCTTCGTTCCAGTAGCCGCCATTCATGGCTATTCCGTACAAATCAATTCCGCGCTGAATCAGTTCGATGGTTAGTTTTTCCTTTTGCTTTTGAGGAACATCGAGACAAAGCATTAAACTGGCTATGGAAACCAGCCGTGCATGTTCGCGCCCATAGTTGGGTCCGTTTTCGTTCGGAACCAGTTCCTGTTGCGACCAGCTCATCAAATGGTCGATCCACGGACGCTGAAAGTAGCGTTCAAATTCTTCCCACGACGGAACTTCGCTTGCCGGTTGAAGCTGAGGAAGAAAATCCCAGTGAATATCGCGGGTAAGAAATATTGGTTTGGCAGTTCCCACATAAGGCGGACGAAAAGCATCTGACGGAGGAACTGCATCGAGACAAGTCAGTACAGCCGCAGTTTTCATTACGTTCTGGCATTTGTATTCGCCCTCCCACATAATGTTTTTGCAGAAATTATCGACCGGAAGTGAAGTATTACTAATCGATGAAATGAGTGATCGATTCGACTCCAGTTTCATAGGTAGTTTCACGCATCCACTGAGATCAAAGGCTCCGGCGCGCGAGTCGTAACTTTGCTTGTAGCCGGCTTTCAATACGATGGCCGAGCCGTTGCGTAGGACGGTATCGGTTTTCAGACTGGTGTCGTTCCAGTGATTGATTTTGATATTCGATTGATCAACCGATACCGGTCCGGGTTCAGGAGTAATTTTTACAATGGTTACCGGTCCAACTACCCACCAGTCGCCGGTGACGAATTGCCCCGTTTGCATGGGTTTGTCGAACTCCCAGGTAATTCCGTACTGGCTGATTGATTTCCGGAGTTCTATTGGAGCTGGCTGGCTGATTGCAGTAAAGGCTATCAAAAATAACAAAACCAGAAAAATTACATAATTGGAATTGCGCCTCATATCTATAAATTTATTACCATTTCGTCAACGAAATTATTTCTGTTGAATAATTTGACGTGTTTCCCGGCCATTGCGGTGTTAAAAGTACGGAAACCGTCACATTGCCGCTAGTGGCCGGAACTTTGGCCAGCAAACGGCTAACCCCGGTATTTGGCTTTTGTGGAGCGACTTGCTGTGCCGATTCAGATTTGAATTCAGCATTTTCAGGTGACAGAATTTTAGCGGTCATTTTTTGTCCGCCCAAAGTAAGTTCAGCCTGTTTTGAGTTGATGATCTGAATTGCGGCATCGGTTGTCATTCCCCAAACCACTTCAGCCGATTTGGTCAGCACAAATTCATCCTGAATCAGAATTGCTTTGCGTTCGTCAACCACTTTCATTCCCCGAAGCGCAGCACTTGCAAAATCTTTGTAGGCGGAGGTAAAATCGAGTACTGCAAACGGTTCAGCAATGCCTTCGCCATGTTTGATGAATTTCGAAGTGGCATCTTCGCGTTGGTTTTGACCATTCAGGAGCGGCACATTGTGACTGATTGACTGAAGCCGGTAATAAGTATAACGCAGCTTCCCGAAATAATCCGGAAGGTTGTAGTCGTCGGAACCCAGATCGCGCGCCCAGCGAACTCCAAGTGCATCCATTTCAAAATTCCCCAGATCGAGGTGAGCATGGTTCACCTTGTTGTAGCCGGCTTTCAGGCCAATCCACAAAGCATTTGGGTCGGTCCACGAACTTCTTGAAAAATACAGCGAAACCGATCCGTCGAAAAACTTATCCAGATCGCGTTTGGCAGCAGAGTTGGCATACGGACGAAACCAAATTACATCAAAAACATTGGCTGTGCGGGTTTCGAGCTGATCAATTACAAAATCAGAAAAATGATTGTTGCTGAAAACACCGGCAAGCCATAAATCAGGATGCGGTGCGCCGAGTTTCGATTTCTCTCCGGCATCGGCATAATTGAGCATGTATCCGGTTGGTCCGGCTGAATAGATGGGGAAATATCCGGTCAGGTTCATGCCCGGAAGTTTTGTCAGATTGAAATCGCTTCCCAAAGCGGTTTGCATGGCCGAAATTCCGTAAGCAGTATAATCGGTGGCATAACCCCAGTAACCGGGACCTTCGCCCCAAACACCATCAGGGCCGTAATTTTTCAGGGCAAAAGGTAAATATTCGATGGCTTTCGGAACAATTGCCAGCGCAATATCCGGATCGGTTTCGGCAATTGCAAGCGCTCCGATGGTCAAACCGCTGTTGCAAACCTGGTTCCAGTTGTGATCAACTTTTGCCCACCATGCATTGCTGGCGTATGCTTTTTTGCCTTCGTTCAATCCCAGTTTGATCAATCCCGCTTTTATCTGATCGCGGCTTGGCTGATCCATTTTGTTGTAAAGCCAGTCGTAACCAATGGCTACTGCATGAGTCATTTCGGCCACATCCAGAAAATGCGATGGATTCCAGTCAGGAAAAGTGCAAACATTTTTCATGTTGGCAACGGCAGCGGCGAGGTACTTCGGATTATCCGTCCAGCGGTAAGCAAAAGCCAGATTATAAACACGGTTGAGGCATTCGCGGCTTTTGTCCAGCAAACGCGGGCCAATCAAAACATGTTGAATCGGCGATTTAAAAATATCCTTGTCAGCCTGGGCGACCACATCGGCTGCATATTTTTTCAGTTTTAAGTCGGTGTTGCTAAGGGTTTTTAATTCCTGAAGCCGGGCATCTGTCAGCAACAACCGTGGATGTTCTTTCTGAAGTGTTTTCAGAATTCCTGTTAACTCAATTTCAGGTTCAGGAACAGGTTGAGCCCCGGTTTTTTCGCAGGAAGGCAAGACTGAAAACTGGAAGAGTAAAAGGGCGATTACAACTATTTGTTTGAGTCGGTTCATCTTGAAATTCAGTTATTTTTCAGCTTGTATAGGTATAATTGGCTGGCTTCGGGCCACGGTTCGGGCCAGGGTTTATCGCGATTGGCAGGCAGGGTTTCCCATTTCAATACATATCGGGTTCCGGGTTCTGCAACAATTCCCAAATCTCCTGAAGTACGGACTTCCAATCCGGGGAAAGTTCCTTCAAGCTTCGACAGTTGCGCCGGAGATGCCGGTTTTCGCACCTGTCCGCAAATTTCCAGCGATTCGTTCAGGAGAAAAGTACCATTTCCGTATTTGATGTGCGAATAACCCAATTCATAATACCCGTCGCCCCGGTTCCTGAAATCGCCAACCCTGACTTCGGTATTGATGCTTCCGTTTCCTGAAAATTCCCAGCGGTAATCCCAGTTGGTCAATTGTTTGATTTCCCATTTTTTGCTAACTAAACGTGCTGTGTAGAATTGAATATTCCCGGAAGCATCGTATTTGTGGTAGGCAAAAAGTGGTTTGCCATCGTTGTCGAAACAAAGGCTGGCGGCCAGGTTGATGATTCCGCCTTTTACCGGAATCGGGTCAACAATTACCGATTTATTGTCGAGCGTAGCCGGAAGTTTTACCGGTTCACCAAACGCGTTGAACCAATTTTTCAAATCAGGACTTTTCATGTAAGAAAGATCGTGATTGGTTGAGCAGTCGGGCGTATCGCGCCAAACCCAATAAACATGATACCAGTTGTCGGCTTTCAAAGTCGGTTGGCTTTGGTAGGCATTCATCAGTCCCTGCCCGTCGGTGAGCGGCGTATCGAGCAGTCGCTGCCATTGTTTGGTTTTGCTGTTGTAAATGTTGTAAATCTCGTTTCCGTCGCCACTTCCCCCGTCGCGGTAATGAAAAATCAGTTCGCCCTCGCGGGTAGTCATAAAATGCGGGTAAGTGCACCGCTTTTCGTTGGTGCCCACCATGCTCATCTCCTGTTTCAGTGTAGAAATATCGTTCGGTTTTGTACTCCTGAAATAGGTAATGGGATGAACATGCATATTTCCGGCGAGATGAATGTACCCATCGGGATCGATACCCAAAGTAACACTGTTGTGGCTATCCCAGCCCAAAACAGTACTGGTTCCTCCGGCGGTTTCGCGCGAAGTAGCTGGTAAAATGGTCAAATCAAATTTGGGGTCACTTAGATTGCGCTGCCCAACCACCATGTTGCGGTTGGCGTTGTAATAGGCAATGTACTGGCGGTTTTGGTGTGTCAACAGGCAGAAACCGACACGGTGCCCAGCCCAGACTTTGTCAATAGCAATCACCTGATCGACCGACTCCTCATTTTTGGATTCATCGATGAGCCGGTTTTTATCGTTGAGGTTGGTTTGAGCAGATGCCGAAACGGCGATGAATAAAACGAAAGTGAGCAAGAGTGTGTTTTTCATATCAAGAAAATTATTTTTTTTTGTTTTTTTTGCCTGAAGGGCAAGTATAAATCAGCCCAGGGTAAGTTTCGGGAGGAACGATCCGAAACTTACCCTGGGTAAAAGAGGAGCATATAAAACCGTCCGCGGAAATTCGATGATCAAAGCAAATAATCCCTTTCGGACGCCTGCCAGCCGCAGGCAGGGAATTGTAATCGTTATTAGAAAAATATGACATCATTCCTTTCGTCCGAAAATTGGAATTTTCCTTTATGAACGTTATTGCGCGGACGATTCTCATACCCGTTCTCCAACCCAGGGCGGCACTCCTACGTCGTTTGCCCAGGGCTAGTATATGACGTCCTTTCAGGACTAAAAAGCCTGTTTTATCTATTGCTGATTATCTAAAAATGAAGCCTCCTGACTACCAGTTGCTTAACGCTTTTTTAAACTTTACTTTTCTTGCATCAACTGAACCGGGAATCAGAAAAACCTGAATTGCTTGTTTTTGATTTGGTTTCAGTTGCATTTCAAATCCTACCAAAGTTGTGCCCGGATTTTGTGCATCGTAAGTGGTAGTGGGTTCGGTTGACCAAGTTTTCATCGTCACTTTCGCATTGGTATTCACTTTCAGTTGAAGGGTCTTGCCATCTTTGGTCAAAGTGATGCTGTTTTTTCCGAGCTTGGGAGTTGCTGATGTCATCATGGTCCAGCGAACAGTAGTTGCTTTGTTTTCAGCAGTCAGTTCATCGCTCACCACCACAAATTTTTGATCAACAATGGCCACACCGCGTTTGGCCGATGCAAGCTGACCTTCATACACCGAAGAAATATCTGAAACGGCATACATAAAATCAGGCTTATCTGAAAACTGATCGATTTTGGCATAACCTTTCACCACCTGCAACTGATTATCGATGGTTAAAGTGTTGTGCGGAAAATTGTTCAGGCGGAAAATAGTCCAGCGCTGTGCATCTTGTGTCCGTCCAAAAATGTTCATTCCTTTCGATTCGAGCGACTCGTAACTCTGCATCCCAAAATCTGAAGCCCAACGCACTCCATCTGCTTCCATAATGAACGAGCCAATATCCATGTGTCCGTGATTTACCGAAGGGGAACCAGCCTTAAAGCCAAGGTAAATAGCATTCGGATCGGTCCAGGAAGTTCGCATCATGGCCAATGGATTTGCACCCTGTCCTTTCCATGCTTTCACTTTGGGTTCAGAAACTTTGTCAAGGGGCAAGTCTTTTCCCCAGATCATGATGGCAGGCAACAGACGGTCGCGGGTAAAACGTGAAAAGTCGTCGCGTTGCAGGTAAGTTTTTTCGACCCACAATTGCGAAGGATCATTGTTCTTTTGGGCGAACCAGAACATTGCAGGGCTCAAATCGCCGGTTGAACCGGAATCGCCCCAGTTGAAGCTCGGGCCGGTAACTCCGGTCATGTTTTGCAGAAAACCGGCAGTTTGCAGAAAACCCTGGGTTTTATTCAGCCCGAAATCAGATGCAAAAACGGTTTCGACAGCGCTCAAAAACATGACATTGAATGAAGTTCCGTATCCCCAATAGCCATACCCTTCAGGATAAGCGCCATCGGGTTTGTATTCGTCCATCGAAAGCGGAATGGAATTTATGGCGCGGTCGATGATGATTTTTGAAAGCCCCGGATGATCTTCAGCAACCGCCAAAGCGCCGTAAGTCATGCCCGCATTGCAAACCTGGTTCCAGTTGTTTACTACCCGCTGCCATGAGTTGTATTTGGGATCGAGCGAAGGATAAATTCCCTTGTAAATAATGGCATCCCGGATGATTTTTTTCGATTCGGCAGAAAGGTTCGGATAAAGCCAGTCGTAGCCAATGGCAACGGCCATCGTCATTTCGCCCACATCGAGAAAATGAGAAGGATTCCAGTCACTGAATTTGGCAATGGCCAGCATTTCTTTTTCGCACCGGTCGAAATATTTTTGTTCGCCCGTCATTCTCCATGCATACGAAAGATGAAAAATACGGCGCAAAGCTTCACGCGATTTGTCGAGCAGGCGGCGCCCGATCTGGATGCGTTCAACCGGAGGCAGGGTAATAATGTTGTTGCTTTCCAAAAGGATCGCTTCGTGCATCTTCTTCCAGATGGGGTTCCCGGCAATCGATTGTTCAATTTGGCGTTCTTCACCTTTCAGAAGTAAGATACGGGGATGTTGTTTGTCGGTGATAGTCTCCACCGAAATGGATTGTTGTGCGAAGCTAATTCCGGAGAAACAAGCCAGCAACAAAATGATCAGCGCATTTTTAAAGTAGTTCATGTGTTTATGGTTTAGATTTTTACAGTTATATATTAATTTTGCTCACAAATGCGGCGCATACAGCAATGGTTTTTCAATTTAGATATCGGATGCGCCTTGTTTCTTCTTCACTATTTTTCCCCCGGCTTACGTCATTCCTCCTCACCAGGGGTTATTCAGATTTGACTCCTTCGGAGTCTTTGCTACTGTTGTGTTAGTGATCGTATGTCGCAGCGTCATGCCGAACTTGTTTCGGCATCCTTCGATGATGGGACCCCGAAACAAGTTCGGGGAGATTGGGACTCGACAAACTCGAGTTAACGCAACACTACTCTTCGATCGTCACGCTTTGTCCGGCATAAACGGTCTGTGGCAAATCAATTGCAATTTCGCTGATGCCCTTTTCCTTGTTCCAGACGGATTTGAAATTTTCTCCGCTTTTTTCAAACTTTCCGGTAACGGCGACATGTATTTTCCCCAGTTTGCGTGATGGATCGGCCACCGAAATTTGTTTTACCGCAGCACCTTCAGTTTTCACCATCACTGTTCCCGGACTGTCCATTCCAATCGTCAGATTTTCTGAAACTTTTATTTCGCCTGAAGTATAAAATATAATCTGGTAAATGTTTAGTCCTGAGTGTTTTACTGCCTGAATTTCAGAAGTGTTTGAAAGAATCACGATTTGCTGCCCAACTTTGCCCATTTCGGCTTCGGAAGTTCCGGGGACAACGATGTATTGGTAGCTGGCATTTTGCGGTTGCTGACCGTGATCGATCCAGAGTTTGAACACATCTTTGCTGACTTCATCTTTCGGCGAATCTGACTGGCGGTTAATTTTGAACCAACTTCCGGTTTGCGCCTGATTCGACAGGTTTACCTTTTGCACTTCAGGAAAAACATAGCCAATGCCGTCGTGCAAAATCCATTTCACCTCGTCCAGTGGACGTTCTCCTTTTTCAACAGTTGATTTTTTGTCGCCGTTCATCACCACCACATCTCCATTCAGCAAACATTGGTTGATGGTCGTTGCTACCGGAAGTTTTGCCCTTGAATTAATCCCAGCTCCGAGACAAACATATTCATTGTCGAAAAAGAACCATGCTTTTTTTGCTGTCAGCGGATCGTGCGGACTTTTGAAATCGTACGCAACAGCGCCGTATTTGCCATCGGTTACGGCACCCACAAAATCGGTCAGCCCTTTTTTCTGAATTTCATTTTCAGAAGGGAGTTCGGGTTTTTGCAGAATGGTTGTTCCCGGAATTTTTTGCCAATCGTAAACCGGAGCGATGTTGGTGTATTCGTCGCCTGTTCTGGAAATGTAATTGGTTCCGTCGCCGCGGTGGTGGTTCATCAAACCTTCGCCGTTGTAAGGCACTTCCATATTGTCGTTGCGGGTGGAATGCATCCTGACAGAGGTGAAAAAATCGGGACGTTGAAAGCTGAAATGTTCGGTTTGCCAGAAAAATTTCCCGAACGAAAGGGTAGGAGCGGCTTCTCCTTTGCGGATTTTAATGATTTCTTCCAGTTCGCTTTTCCGGTAGTCGGTGGTTTTTAGCAAACGTTCAGGAGTAGTTGTTCCCATTGCCCGATGTCTTTCGGAACGGGTTATGTCACGATTTTTGGTCCCTGTGTCGTCGTATTTTCCGAAAACCATTTGTTTGCAAATACCGTCGAGATAATAGTCGATCAGTTGCTGAAGTGGTTTCTCTGAGAACTGGTACTTTGTTCCGGCCACAAAAGCAGCCCATTCGGCAAAAGCGTCGGCATATCCCAATCCGTAGGAAAGTGTATTGTTTACGCGGTCTTCGCGGTGATGAAAGCTGTAATCATGCTGCATACCACGCTGTCCGGTGTTGAATTTTATTTCCCCTTCAATTACCTTGATGACTTCGGCAAACTGAACTTCATCGCGTCTGTAAAGCAGGTTTTTCGCCAAAATTCCAGCGATTTTTATACGGTCGCCACTGGGGCGTGCACCGCTGGCAGTTAAGTGCGCGCGGCCAATCATGGGCAGCATTTTCTCAACTTGTTCTTTGGTCAGGTCGGTGTCCATTATCAGCAATACTGAATTTAGTGCAACGGGGGTACCGATTTGGTTGTGCCACCAGTTTTGGCAGATAAAATCGTTGGCCAGCCAGTAATTGAGCGCCGAATAAATGACTGCTTTTAACTTTTTGTCGCCTTTCAGTTTGGTACCTTTCTTTTTAAACGCCCTGCTTAATTCAACCATATTTCCCAAATGGCGGGCATGTTGAAATCCGGTGTTCGAAACATCCACATAATCGATGCCCGGCCAGGTTCCATCGGGGCGGATGTCAGCCATCAGCTCTCTGGCATGGGATTCATTAACTTCAGGAGCCATCAATTCGGCGATCACTTTTTGCCGGAGGAGTTCAATTTCAGGATTAATAAATGGTTTTGCTGCCTGTGCGTTGATCAGGCTAATTAGCAGAAAGACAATTAATAATTTCAAACGGATAATTATATTGAAATTTTTCGCCATTAGTTTTATTGGTTTAGTTGGTTTAGGTTGAAAAAAAAGAGTTATTGCGCTCCTTCCGAAGCACAATAACTCTTTGTAACCGGTTGTGACTACTGCATCGGATAACGTTTGATGCTAATCGTCATTTCCTTTTTGGTATTGTCAATTTTGTTGATGTAAATATACGCCCGGTATTTTCCGTCGGCAGTTTCCACCCAGATTCCAGCTTCAGCTTTCAGATTGATGGCATAATCGGGAGCTCCGGTAAAATCACGTTCTTGAAAATCAATGTCGTCGATGAAAACGCCATATTGCAAACGGGCCAGTTGCTGATCGCGTAAAGCCCATACTTTCCAGATTTTAGCGCTTTTGTTTACGCCTGAAGGCAGGGTTGTTCCTGGTAAATAATCGGGACTGGAAGCTGGTGCAACCAATGCGTGGGTAAAAGAGATTCCGGTGATTACCCGGTAAAGATATACCAGATCAATATTGGCGGCATTTGTTGCAGCAGTTGCAGCATTGTAAACAGCCATGTCGGCAATCGAGATGTAACTGTTGTTGTTATCGCTCACTACCATGTCAAGTTTCATATCCATTTTTGCAATGGTATATGGTCCCATTTCGTAAGATACCGTTTGTCCGTTGCTGGCTTTGGCCGAAAAAGTAAACTTAACAGTTTTTCCGCGGGCCTCTTCAGGAATAATGTAGAAGTAACGCAAAGTAGCTGCACAAGTATCTTTGGTGAAAACGACTTCTGTTTGTGTTCCTGAATTAACCGAAGGCGAACCAACGGTTACGGGAACATCCACACCACTTCCATTGGTATAAAAAGAGCGGTTTTCAAGATAAGTAGCAGAAGCTCCGGCAATTGAAGCTTCAACCTGTGCCGAAATGATTTTCCCTTCGGCCTGAGGAAGTGCCATTGCATAAGCAAATTCCAGGTCCAAGCCAACCACGTTTGGCCCCAGTGTGCGTTTGATACAGTCGTTGTGAAGCCC
>JAIBEZ010000111.1 GCA_019459485.1 Prolixibacteraceae bacterium | reverse complement strand
TTATTCATTAAAAATCACTTATTTATGGCAAAAACTTCAGAAACAGGCCACGCTAAAAATGTGGCCAATTTTGCGCAACTGGTAGCAATCTGCTCATCGTATGGCGCAATTTATCAACCAAGTAATCCCGTTATTCAACTTGAGGGTTTGGGTGGTGTCCTGGGTCAGGCGAAAGACTGTTTGACCTCGGTCAACAGCGCTGAGGGCACTTATTCCAATTCACTTTCGATGCGTGGAATGGTATTTAAGCCCTTTCGCAAGCTGGTAACCCGTATTGGGAATGCCGTAAAGTCGTCGGGAGTTTCCAAACAAACGAAAGATCAGGTTGCAGCAATTATCCGTAAGTTGCAGGGACGCCGCGCCACTCCGAGAATTTCGGAAGAGGACAAGCAGGCTGCTTTGGCCGAAGGAAAGGAAATTGTTGAAGTTTCGTCTTCACAAATGAGCATCGACAGCCAGTTGGAAAACTTCGACAAACTCATCAAATTGTTGGCTTACATCCCCGAATATGCACCCAACGAAAGTGAATTAACAGTTGCTGCTTTGACTGCACTTTATGAGGATATGTTTGCCAAAAATACGACGGTGATCAACGCCGAAATTCCGCTAAGCAATCTTCGCATAAGCCGCAATGCCATTCTGTATAAAGAAACCACCGGCCTGGTTGATGCAGCCGCTGCCGTTAAAATGTATATTAAGTCGGTATTCGAAGCAACCAGCCCGCAGTACAAGCAGGTAGGTTCGCTGAGGTTTACAAGATACAAGTAATAAAGTATTTAAGGCTCCCGGTTTTATAAAACTGCCTCCGCGTAAACAAGTTGAAGCATTGGTAAAGTTGTAAAACCTTTCTCATTTGTATTTCATGCCTTGGTAAAGTTGGATCAACCATGGAGCAATTGATAATTGTGACCCCTTTTGTCTGTAACGGCAAGGGTAAATTGGAATACCTGAACATCAACTCAATTCCCTTTCTTTGATCAATTACTATGAATAAATCAGAATATTTTGATTTATTCATAGCAATTGGTATTTTTGAAGTTCTGATATACGCTTACAATATGAAACGAAAGATTCAGGAAAAACTCATCCAGTGGAAAAATAAGACTGGTAGGATGCCATTGATTTTGAATGGCGCCCGGCAGGTTGGGAAAACCTATATTTTGAAGGATTTTGCCGCTTCACATTTCAACCAATTTGTTTACATCAATTTAGAGACAAATAGCCATATAAATTCGTATTTCGATGGCAACATCAATCCTATGCATATTGTACAGTATCTTGAATCTGTTTCTGAAGTGCGCATTATTCCGGGTGAAACACTTATTATTCTCGATGAAATACAGTCGAGTTCGCGTGCATTGTTATCGTTAAAGGCATTTTGCGAAGAAGCTCCGCAATATCATGTAATTGCTGCCGGTAGTTTGTTGGGAGTTGCAGTTAATCGCGAAAAATATTCATTTCCGGTGGGCAAAGTTGATGAGTTGACAATGTTCCCGATGGATTTTGAGGAATTTATGTGGGCAATGAAACGATTAGCATTAAGTCAGAATATTTTAACTCATTTCAATCAAAATTTAGTAATGCCGATTGCCTTGCACAACGAAGCGCTGGAACTTTATAAACGATATCTGATTACAGGCGGAATGCCTGCGGCTGTAAAAGAGTTTATTGACTCATCCAGTTTTCTGACAGTCAGTGATGTTCAGGGTCGAATTTTAAATGAATACATCGCCGATATGGCAAAATATGCAAATCCTGCAACAACAGTTAAAATCAGGGCTTGCTATAATTCAATACCAGCACAATTGGCCAAAGAAAATGTCAAGTTTCAATACAAAACTGTTCAGCGTGGAGGAA
Source organism: Prolixibacteraceae bacterium (assembly GCA_019459485.1). GTDB lineage: Bacteria > Bacteroidota > Bacteroidia > Bacteroidales > Prolixibacteraceae > Aquipluma. The sequence continues at coordinate 58,736 of JAIBEZ010000111.1, read as the reverse complement.
CCGCAACTATTTTCGGAGAATCAATTGAATGGCTTGTTTTTGCAGGGATAGCGCTCAAATGCCAGAAAACCTCACACGGATTTATGCCTGTCTCTGCATATGCCGACCTAAGTGATTTTAAACTTTACATGGGCGATACCGGTATGCTAACCATGAAGTCGGGTATGGCAATCCAAACCATATTGTCAACACTGGAAGAAGATAATATGTTTTTAGGGATGATAAGTGAAAATTATGTGGCACAAGCCTTGATTTGCAATGGGTTTTCTTTGTTTTACTGGAAAAATGAAAATACCGCAGAATTGGATTTTGTGGTGCAGATTGCGGGCGAGGTTATTCCGGTCGAAGTAAAAAAAGGTAAAAGGACAAAGTCAGTCTCGCTCAACATGTTTATGAAACAATACAACTCCAGCTATGGCATTCGCATTTCAGGGAAAAACTTTGGTTTTGAAAATCATATCAGATCGGTGCCTTTGTATGCAGTGTGGTGTTTAGTGCCGGAATAATTACCGATTATACCTTGCTCATTAGGATATGCCGAAAAATTTAACAGAAGCTGGTTGCGATTTGCCCCGGGTGCTCGTGGCACCTTTTATCCTGGGATTCCCAATCCCCAATAACAACAATAGTTAACCGGAAATTTGCCAGATACAGGTGACAAAGTATTTAAGGCTTCCTGTTTTATAAAACTGCCTCCGCGTAAACAAGTTGAAGCATTGGTAAAGTTGTAACAACCATTCTGATTGGTGTTTCTTGCCTTGGTAAAGTTGTAAAACTCATCCTGATTTGTATTTCACGCAGTGGTAAAGTTAGATCAGGCATCCTGATTTATATTTTGCGCACTGGTTAAGTTATAAAACCCATTCTCATTTGTATTTCACGCGTTGGTGAAGTTGGATCAACCATGGAGTAATTGATAATTGGAACCCCCTTTGTCTGCAACTGACAAGGGGGTTTTTAGCTCAAATCAAATTGATATGCGGGAACTACATTGATTTTATACCCGTTGGTTAGAATTTTATCTGTTTGATCAACCGTTAAAATGATGCCCTCGCTTAGATTGAAAAATTTGAGCGCAGCTAAAAGACCATTGATTTCTCTTTCCTGATTATCTCCGTTCATCTCATAACAAACCTGAATTGCAAAATAATTATCGTCAAGCTTATAAATGAAATCGCACTCAGAATTACCATCAGAAAAGTACCATATATTTTTTGTTTTTCTCCTGATGCTCCAATAGACAGCATTTTCAAATTTCCTGCCCATATCCTTCGATGCAGAGATGGAGGCGACATTTACGAGACCATTATCAACCACATAAATTTTTTTTTCTGACAGCATTTGTCCTTTAACCGAATATGAAAATCGGGAAATCAGGTTTAAAAGGTAGCTCGATTCAAAATGCGACAAATATTCCAATACCGTTGAGGGGGATTTTACGCCAATAATGGTTGTCAGTTTACTGGGACTGACGAGTTTTGCTGTATTTGATATTACATAAATACAAAGGTTTTTCAACCCGGAGATGTCACGTATCGCATGTCGGGTCGCAATATCCCGATAAATAATATCCTCTATCAGGAAACTAAGCAGCTCACTATTGTTGGTTTTCAGGAATTCAGGGAACCCCCCGTTATTCAAAAATAAAAGAAGGCTTTCCTTGTTATACGGCATAGCGTGAAAGGAACAAAACTCTCTGTAGTTGAATGGAAATAACTCTTTGGAGATATGTCTTCCAGTTAAATTTGTCCCTAATTCAGCGCTCAACATGCGCGCATTTGATCCTGTAATAATAATTCTTATCGACTGATCCAATTTTTGCCTGACAAACAACTCCCATCCTTTAACAATCTGTATTTCATCAAAAAAAAGAATTTTCTTGCCGCTCTCTCTTATAATTTCATCGAGCAAAACAAAATCGGAAGCTGAAAATTCGTAAAGCCGGATATCAGCAAAATTGAAATAAAAAACTTCATCAATTTCATTCCGGATAAATTGATGAAGCAAAACACTTTTTCCGCAACGTCTGATGCCTGAGACAACCAAGGCATGAGAGTTTATAACTGGTAATGATCCCAACAATTCCCTTGATGTACCTAATTCAAATGAGTAAAGCATGTCTATTTGCTCATTTACAACTGCCTTCAATTCCGAATATTTCATACACAGCTCTTAGTTCATTACAAATATAACAATTAATCCACTACTAACAGTATATGTTTGTTTTGCTATTATCCGATATCAAACAACCCGGTTCTGCCGATCTGCGATTAGCCAGTCCGTACTTTATCTTAAATTCTCAGCGAGCTGTCTTTTACAACAAACAATTGATTTTATTCTATTGTTTTGCATTCAGTATTGTGGAATTATTTGCATCGAAAATCGAAACCACGCGAAGCGCAGATTGAAAAAATTGAAAAAGGATTGCATTCATTGGGGTCTGAATTAATCGCCATTTCGCTCTAACACCAATTAGCACAATTCTCTGCAAGCTGAAATTACTTCAATATTTGATCGCTTGTTCCTAAATAGTATGTTCATCATCTTTGGTGATATCCAACAAAATTTATCTCTTAGTCGCGCATAAAAAAAGCCTCCATTGTTTTGAATACTTTGGAGGCTTTGAATTTTGTTAAAAAATCACATGGATTAGCCGGAATAACTGAACAATGGTGTAGCAGTAGCGGCTTTTACTTTGATAGCTGCCACTTCCTTATTGCTCAACGGACTGAGTGTGTCTCTCATATTTATAGCGGTTTTGAACAGGTCGGCGTCGCCCGGCGTTATCGCGTTTGTTACCGGATGCGATAAAGTAAAACGTAATCCCATCCTGATATCATCTTCGCCCAAAAGGGGTTCGTACCAGCATTTTGGGTGTTTCGAACGGTCGGCATCTTTGGGCCATGGCCCTTTTGCCATTGCTTTCAATGCAATGATACCCATTTCCTTCTTTTTGGCAAGTCCCAGAACCTGTGGGCCAAAATTGCCGACATTCCAGGTGACATAATTGAAAGGAAACATGATGGAATCGAAATCGAATCCATTCATTAAAGCCATTGCTGCTTCAACAGAATGTGCAGAAAATCCGATAAACCTGATTTTACCCTCTTTTTTTGCTTCGAGGAAAGTTTCCATTGCACCACCTGGTCCTAAAATAGTTTTAACATCTTCAAGAGAGGTTACCGCATGTAGCTGGTAAAGATCAAAATGGTCTGTCCGCAGGTTTATGAGCGATTGTTCCAATTCCTTGCGGGCATCATCTTTGGTTCGTTTGCCGGTTTTACACGACAAAAATACGTCTTTCCGATAGGGTTCCAGAGCCGGTCCCAGTTTTATTTCCGCATCGCCGTACGATGGAGCTACATCGAAGTGGTTAACTCCGGCATCAATGGCAAATTTCACAGAGGCAGCAGCATCTTCCGGAGTTGCATCCATAACGATTATTCCACCGAAACCGATTACGGAAAGCATCTCGCCGGTTTTGCCCAGAGACCTCTTTTCAAGCTTACCGGCAGGTGAAGATTCTCGTGCAATAAGCGACAAATCGGCTGGGAAAAGGCTGAATACAGGAGCAGCCAAAACTGTTTTACTGATAAAATCACGACGTTTCATAATGAATGTATTAAGGAATTGATGGTAATGTATATGCGAAAATGTTCGTGCAAGTTACAATATATTGCTGAAAATCGGATATTTGGGTTGGAAGAAATTGCCATTTCAAAATTAAGCACACTTAAAAATAATAAAGGGAAACCATGACAGCTTCCCTTTACTATTGTCAAAAATCAGTTGCTTTTCATGGCAACCTTAGTGAATCTCAATTTGTTTTACGGGCTTTGGTTTAGCTTCCTCTTTTTTCGGTATTGCCACTTTTAGTATTCCATTTTCATACTTTGCCTGAATTTTTTCACCTTCAACGGTATTCGGCAGTGTAAACGACCGGCTGAAAGATTGGTAGCTAAACTCCTGACGGGTAAACTGCTGTCCTTCCTTTGTCTCAGTTTCAACCTTTTTCTCCGACGAGATGGTCAGCAAATTGTTCAGCAATTCGATTTTGAAATCTTTCTTTTCAAAACCAGGTGCTGCCATGTCAACTTCAAAACCATTTTCATCTTCCCTGATGTTTACCGAAGGAAGTGTTGTGTTTGTGTTTGAAAAATTTCTCGTTGACCCATCAAATAAATCGTTTTCAAAAAAACGGTTGAACATGGACGGAAATTGATCCTGAAATTTCATGAGTGCCATAGTTTTGTCCTCCTTTTTTTTAGTTAAACAATGAATTTAATCTTATTTCAAAACCCGCTTTTCAAATAAAATGCCAATACGGGAAATGTGTATTTGTGTAGTTTAATGACTTAGTAATTAGATGTATATCGTGATATTTTGTCATTTTCAAAAGTCAATTTGACAGTAGTATTTTCAGAAAGTGTCATTTTTGCAACTTCAGGATATTTAGGTTGCAAATGAAATGGCTAAAGATCAAACCTACATTAAAAATCAGGAGGTATTTGAATAAAAATTCACTTGAAAAGTATAAACCCCTATTTTGATTTATATTTGAGGCTTCAAAATACTATTACTATGAAACTCTGGGATAAAGGAACATCTGTTAACGAACTCATTGAAAAATTTACGGTTGGAAAAGATCGGGAACTCGATTTGTATCTGGCGAAATACGATGTGCTTGGATCGATTGCACATGCTAAAATGCTTGAATCCATTGATTTATTAACGGAGGGTGAGTTTGCCGAACTTCAGGCCGAACTGGTTGAAATTTATCGTGTGATTGAAAACGGAGATTTCCTGATAGAGGAAGGTGTGGAGGATGTACATTCGCAGGTGGAACTGATGCTTACCCGCAAATTGGGCGATACCGGAAAAAAAATTCACAGCGGACGTTCACGCAACGATCAGGTTTTGCTTGATTTGAAATTGTTTACCCGTTCCGAAATTCAGAAATTAGTAATTGCTACAAACGAGTTGTTTGAGCGGTTGATGGCCAAAGCTGAAGCGAACAAACAATACCTGATGCCTGGTTACACACATTTACAGGTTGCCATGCCGTCATCCTTCGGTTTGTGGTTTAGCGCTTATGCCGAAAGTTTGGTTGACGATCTGGTTTTGTTGCAGGCTGCTTACAAAATTACCAATCAGAATCCGCTTGGTTCTGCTGCCGGATATGGTTCTTCCTTTCCGCTCGACAGGCAAATGACAACCGATTTGCTGGGTTTCGAATCGATGAACTACAACGTGATTTATGCCCAGATGGGACGCGGAAAGATGGAGAAAACAGTCGCTTTTGCTTTGTCGTCGATCGCTGCAACCATCTCGAAATTCGCTTTTGATGTTTGTTTGTTCATGAGCCAGAATTTTGGTTTCGTTTCGCTTCCCGACGAGCTGACCACCGGTTCGAGTATCATGCCACACAAGAAAAACCCGGATGTGTTCGAACTCGTTCGCTCGCATTGCAATAAAATACAGGCTATTCCTTATCAGATCAGCCTGATGACCAACAATCTGCCAAGCGGCTATTTCCGCGACCTGCAAATTCTGAAAGAGGTTTTCCTGCCTGCATTTCAGGAATTACAGGATTGTATCAGCATTGCCGGATTTGCCATCGACAACATGACGGTGAATACCAATCTGCTTGCCGACGATCGGTACAAATACGTGTTCAGTGTTGAAGATGTGAATAAACTTGTAATGCAGGGTGTGCCGTTCCGCGATGCCTATAAAATGGTTGGCGGCCAGATCAATGAAGGAACCTACGAGCCAAGCCGTGAGATAAATCACACTCATGAAGGTAGTCTCGGAAATTTATGTCTTGAACAGATTTCCGGAAAAATGGAATCCGTTATTAAAGCTTATAGATTTCAGGAAATTGAAAAAGCATATGCCAAATTGCTGGGAGGTTTATAGCGTTTAATTCCTGTCTGAGTTTCATCAACATGTAAGCAGTTTAAATTATAATCGAGCAGTTTGTCAGTATTTGTTAATTAATCGTTATTTATTGATTTCTGCCGGATTAGAAAAAATGTATGGATTTCATTTTTAATGCACTGTTATTTAGTGTTTTGTCTGTTTCGTGTAATGCTTTTATTTCCACAATGACTGAATTTCTCATTTTCATCGGTTTTACAGAATTTGAATTTTCTGTAAAAATAACTACTTTCGCTTTCAGTTCGTAAGAAAAAGGATTCATTTGCTTATAATTTCTCAGTATTTGTCTGTCGATTCGTTCAGAATGATTTTAAAACTGATAATCTGTAAGCTTTTTGTGAAAACAAAATATTAAAAGATAAAGATGATGAGTATAGGATATCCAAAAGCGCAGGGGTTGTACGATCCGGCCAATGAGCACGATAATTGCGGAATCGGTTTTGTTGCCCATATCAAGGGTCAGAAATCGCATGAAATTATCGAACGGGGATTAGAGGTTCTTGAAAATATGGATCACCGCGGCGCTACCGGTTCTGACAATAAAACCGGTGACGGTGCCGGGATTTTAATGCAAATACCTGATCAATACATCAAAGAAGTTTTAAAGGTGAATATTCCGGCTTCCGGCAAGTTTGGAACAGGTTTGATTTTTCTTCCTCAGGATAAGGAGGAGGCCAGTATCTGTCAGGAAATTTTAAGCAAATTTATCAAACAGGAAGGACTTGAGCTGATCGAATACCGCGATGTGGCTGTTGACAGCTCCGCGCCTGGCGAAATTGCAAAACTGGCGGAACCTTATGTCAGACAAATATTTGTAAAAGCCGATCTTGAACAGGATGTGCTGGAGCAGAAATTATACCTTGCACGCAAGCAGACCGCACAAGAAATAAGGGAATCAAATCTGAAGTTCAAAGGTGGGTTTTATATTCCCAGTTTGTCTTCAAAGACCATTATTTATAAAGGAATGTTGACTCCGGGTCAGTTAAGGGATTACTACAAAGATTTGACACATCCGAAATTTACCAGCGCCATCGCCCTGGTTCATTCTCGATTCAGTACCAATACTTTCCCTACCTGGGATTTAGCCCAGCCATTCCGCATGATTGCCCACAACGGCGAGATCAATACCATCAAGGGTAACCGCATGTGGATGCAGGCACGTGAGGCATTGCTTAAATCTGAAATTTTTGGCGATGACCTGAAAAAACTGTTTCCGGTAATTGAGCCCAATAAATCAGACTCTGCTTCGTTCGATAACACACTCGAATTCCTTCACATGACCGGACGTTCAATTCCTCATGCCTTGTGTATGATGATTCCGGAATCTTTCAATTCGAAAAACCCGATTCCTGATAGTCTGAAGGCTTTCTATGAATACCATTCAACCATCATGGAACCATGGGATGGCCCGGCCTCTATGGTATTTTCCGATGGCCGTTACATTGGCGGAACCCTCGACCGCAACGGATTGCGCCCTTCAAGATACATCATTACAAAAAACGATGTAATCGTGATGGGATCGGAAGTAGGGGTTCAAACTTTCCCTGCTGAAGATGTGAAAGAAAAAGGTCGTTTACGTCCGGGTAAAATCCTGCTGGTCGATACAAAATTGGGGATTATTATTCCTGACAAAGAAGTAAAGGCGCAGTTGAGTTCCCGAAATCCATATGGAAACTGGCTGAAAGAGAATCGTTTGGTGATGGACGATATTGAAGTGAAACAACGTGTTTCTTCATCATTGGGCGATCAGTTTAATACCTTGTCGAAAGTATTTGGGTATTCGAAAGAGGACATGGAAATGATCATCACACCGATGGCAGTTTCAGGAGTAGAACCTACCAGTTCGATGGGAAATGATACGCCACTGGCTTGTTTTTCCGAAAAACCACATCGCTTCTTCGATTATTTCCGCCAGGTTTTTGCCCAGGTTACCAATCCGCCAATCGATTCCATCCGCGAAGGCCTTGTGATGTCGCTGACCAATTACATTGGTTCGCTGCATTCAAATATTCTGGACGAATCGACAGAACATTGCAAGTTGATAAAATTCGATGATCCGATCATTACCAATACAGATCTTGGAAAAATAAAAGACCTGAAGCACGAGCAATTCTCACACGCCACCATCCCAATGGTATTTCCGGTAAAAAATGGTGTGGAAGGATTTCAAAAGGCGTTTGACGATTTGCTGAAACAGGCTGAAAAAGCAGTGGACGATCACAAAAATTTCATCATTCTGTCCGACCGTAATGTCTCTGCAGAATATGCGCCCATACCATCACTGCTTGCAGTTGCAGCGGTTCACCATCATCTGATCCAAACTCAGAAAAGGATGCAGATCGGTATCATCGTTGAGACCGGAGAGGCACGTGAGATAGCGCATTTTGCATTGTTGTTCGGCTATGGCGCCAGTTCTGTGAATCCCTATCTGGCTTTTGCTGCCATCGACGATTTGGTGAAAAGCGGACAGATTAAAATGAAATATTCTGAAGCCCGATACAATTATATCAAGTCGATTGACAAAGGCTTGCTGAAAGTTTTATCAAAAATGGGTGTTTCAACTTTGCGCAGTTATCAGGGTGGTCAGCTATTCGAAGCGCTTGGCATCAGCAATGATATTATCAATAAATACTTTACCGGAACTGCTTCTAAATTTGGAGGTATCGGATTTGAAGAAATTTGTCAGGAGTCACTTTTATTCCACAAGGAGGCTTACGGAAAGAAGAAACATCTGATCAATAATAATTTTGAAAGCGCAGGAACCTATCATTACCGTAAATACGGCGAACATCACGCATGGAATCCGGAAACAATTGGATTGCTGCAATGGGCTACCCGCACCAACGATTACAGCGTATTCAAGGAATTCTCCAAACTGGTGGATTCCGAAAATGCCAAACCTACCTTTATTCGAGGTTGCCTGAAATACAAACGGAATCCGATTGATATTTCGCTGGTTGAGCCGGTTGAAAGCATCATGAAACGTTTTGTTACCGGTGCGATGTCATACGGTTCAATCAGTAAGGAAGCCCACGAAGCCCTGGCCGTTGCGATGAATAGCGTTGGCGGACGAAGCAACACCGGAGAAGGTGGCGAAGATGCTGAACGTTTTGGTACCAATAAACGAAGCGCCATTAAACAGGTCGCATCCGGTCGTTTTGGGGTTACCAACAATTACCTGGTCAATGCCGATGAGTTGCAGATTAAAATTGCACAGGGAGCAAAACCAGGTGAGGGAGGTCAGTTGCCAGGATTTAAAGTCAATAATATTATAGCCAAACTCCGGAATTCTACTCCCGGAATTACCCTGATTTCACCTCCGCCGCACCACGATATTTATTCGATTGAAGATTTGGCGCAGTTGATTTACGACCTGAAAGTTACCAATCCGAGAGCAAAAGTTTCAGTAAAACTGGTTGCCGAAAATGGGGTAGGGACCATCGCTGCCGGTGTGGCCAAAGCATTCTCCGATGTGATTATAATTGCTGGTTGTGAAGGCGGTACGGGTGCAAGTCCGGCCAGCTCAATCAAATTTGCCGGATTACCAGCCGAGTTGGGTATTGCCGAAGCACAGCAAACTTTGGTAATGAACAACCTTCGCGGTCGTGTTAAATTACAGGTTGACGGACAACTTAAAACAGGCCGCGACGTGGTGATTATGGGAATGTTAGGCGGCGAAGAATTTGGTTTTTCCACATCAGCCCTGATTACTTTGGGTTGTATCATGATGAGGAAATGTCACCTGAATACTTGCCCTGCAGGTATTGCAACGCAGGATGAAACACTTCGAAAAAGGTTTATCGGTCGTTCAGAATATGCCATTAATTTCTTCCGTTTTATTGCCACCGAAGTTCGCGAACACCTCGCTGAAATTGGATTTACAACTTTCGAAGAGATTGTTGGACGTGCCGATCTGCTAGAACAAAATAAAGATGTTTTGAACTGGAAAATGAAAAAGATGGACTTCTCGAAGATCATTTACATGCCTGAAGAAGCCAAACATCACGACATTCACAATACATTTCCAAATATTAAATCGATTGAAGATCATATCGACCATACGCTGATCCGTGAAGCCAATAAAGCTATTAAAAGCAAGGAGAAAGTGTGGCTGTCGCATACAATTACCAATGTTGACCGTACAGTCGGCGCCATGTTATCAGGTGAGATTTCACGTCGTTACGGCGAAGACGGATTGCCGAACAATACCATTATGGCTAATTTCACCGGAACAGCCGGGCAAAGTTTCGGCGCTTTTCTGGTGAAAGGATTGAGTTTCCGTTTGGAAGGCGATTGCAACGATTACATCGGAAAAGGTTTGTCAGGAGGCCGTATTATTGTTGTTCCGCCGGTTGGCACAACTTTTAATCCTGAAGAAAATATCATCGTCGGAAATACTTCTTTTTATGGTGCAACTTCAGGAGAAGCATTTATTCGCGGAGTAGCCGGCGAACGATTCTGTGTACGTAATTCAGGTGCCAAAACTGTTATTGAAGGAAGCGGCGACCATTGCTGCGAATACATGACCGGTGGCCGTGTGGTTGTTCTGGGAACTACCGGACGTAACTTTGCCGCGGGAATGAGCGGTGGTATTGCTTATGTGCTTGACGAAGAAGGTAATTTTGCCTATTTCTGTAACAAAGGATTGGTTGAACTTGGACCGGTTGAAGACAAAGCAGACATTGTTGAATTGCAGGATCTGATTAACAAGCACCTGTTATATACTCAAAGTACAATGGCAGCAAAAATACTGACCAACTGGGACGAATACCTTCCAAAATTTGTCAAGGTAATTCCGTTTGAGTATAAGAAGGTGCTTGAAGAAGTGAAACTTCGTGAGTTGGAGAAAAAACTTCAGTTAACCGAAGATAATCCGACACATCAGGAGTAAAACCCCCTTCTTATTCCCCCAAGGGGGAAAGCTGGTGTCGGTGATTTGCAGTTTTTAGTTCTAAATTAGAATGCACTTTTTTTCGAAGCGCTATTCTTTGCCGTCTGCTTCAGCTGACGGGTATTGGAAGAAATCCTGTAGGGATTAAATTTGAATAACCACCGGTGAAACCGGTGGAGAGATAAGTGGGACAAAATGAACCCTGAAAGGGTTCAATAACAATATATTAATATAAAATTACCATGGGAAATCCAAAAGGTTTCATGACAATAGGACGAAAAGAAGCAGGTTATCGTCCGCTGAACGACAGAATTTACGACTACGGCGAAGTGGAGCAAACGCTCGACGACAAAGACCGTAAAGAACAGGCTGCACGCTGCATGGATTGCGGTGTTCCGTTCTGCCACTGGGGGTGTCCTGTCGGAAGTAAAATTCCTGAATGGCAGGATTTGGTTTACAAAGCTGATTGGAAGGGCGCTTACGAAGTATTGCATTCGAGTAACAGTTTTCCGGAGTTTACAGGCCGCGTATGTCCTGCTCCCTGCGAAAAAGCCTGTGTACTTGCAATTCACGACGAAGCCGTAACTATTCGCGAAAACGAAGCATCAACAGTTGAACATGCTTTTAACCTTGGATTTGTGCAGCCACGTATTCCTGAAGTGCGTACAGGCAAAAAAGTTGCAGTTGTTGGCTCCGGACCTGCAGGACTTTCTGCTGCCGATTTGTTGAATCAGGCAGGCCATGAAGTGACTGTTTTTGAAAAAAACAATGCCATTGGCGGTTTGCTCCGTTTCGGAATTCCTGATTTCAAACTAAGCAAGACGGTGATCGATCGTCGTTTGGCAATTTTTCTTGACGAAGGAATCATTTTCAAACCCAATGTCTCGGTTGGCGTTGACGTCACCCGTGATGAATTGCTATCGAAGTTTGATGCGGTGGTTTTGGCCAATGGCGCTGAGCAGGCCCGCGATTTACCGGTTGAAGGTCGTGAGCTGAAAGGTGTTTATTATGCCATGGAATTTCTGATGCAGTCGAATAAGCGTATTGCCGGCGAAATTATTCCTGAAGAAATAAGTATTACTGCAAAAGACAAACGGGTTTTGGTAATTGGAGGTGGCGACACTGGTTCCGATTGTGTAGGAACTTCTATTCGTCAAAAGGCGAGAAGTGTTACACAGATTGAAATTCTGCCAAAACCAACATCCAAACGAGCTGACAACAACCCATGGCCATACTGGCCTGCTACGTTGCGCACTTCAAGCTCTCACATGGAAGGCTGCGAGCGGCGCTGGAGTTTGTCTACCAAAAGGCTGATCGGTGAGAATGGCCAGCTTAAACAAGTTGAACTGGTGGGAGTAGATTGGGGCAAAGATGAATCCGGCCGCTGGGTAATGTCAGAGATTCCCGGAACTTCTGAAACGATGGATTTTGATCTGGTGTTGCTGTCGATGGGTTTCACGCAACCGGTTCACAATGGTTTGCTTGATCAGCTGGGTATTGAATACGACCAACGTGGCAATGTGAAGGTGAATGCAAAAAAGCAGACTTCCATTGAAAAAGTATTTGCCTGCGGTGATATTGAAGCCGGTGCAAGCCTCGTGGTTCGTGCCATTGAAGCCGGAAAAATTGCCGCTGTAAATGTGGATGAATTTCTTTGTCCGGAATAATTCTATAAAATTCTAAAATATGAAAGGCCGTCTCAATTAAGTTTGGGGCGGCCTTTTTCCTTATTTTACCTCAAATCCCCGTAAAGCAATTGCTTCCGATATTTCTTTCAGATTGGTTTTAGTTGAATCGAACCTCACAAACGCAGTCGAATCTTCATGGTTGGCGCTGATACTGTCGATTCCGGCGAGCAAATTGACTCCTGTGGCGATGGATGCTTCGCAATGGTCGCAGGTCATACCTTCTACTTTTAGGTTCATTTCAACCATTGCCGGAGCTTTTTCTTTTTCGGCAGGCTTTTGTTTGGGTGAGCATGCTGCAATAGCAATGCTAATGACCGCAATGAAAAGTAATTTTTGCATAATTTATTCTTTTATAACTGATTTCAGTATGTTTTCACTTCCGGAACCTGCATCACCCATAACAGCAGTTGCATTACCTCCCAGAAGAATTGAAAATAAACCGGCATTCATTCGTGCAATGTAGGTTTTTCCGTCGGCTTTTTCGTAAATCGCAACACGGCAAGGCATCATTGATGAAATATGCCGGTCGTTATCTGTACCTAACACCCTAATTGCAATATCCGGCTTACAAATTGAAAATACCTTTACCGGTTTTACTTCATGGCCATGTTTGGCCATTGTTTGTTGCAAGTCGTATTGATGAGAAAGGTTCCAATTGTTTTCTTTTACTGATTCGGTGAGGATTTCTGCAGTTTGATTAAAATCGTATTTGCTTTCACTTACGGTGAACATCAGTTTCGAGAACGAGAAATAGACAACCAATCCTGAAATAATTATTCCGGATAAAAGTCCGCCTATAAACATTGTTGAAGCTTTAAACGATGATTTCTTTGAACGTGGTGAGTTTTTCATGGTCATGATTTTTATGAGAACTTAAAACAAATTTATTTGGGCATTTGTTTGGTTTTCGTTCAAACGATTATCACAATTTTACAGTTGAATACAGACTGTCAACGATCAGCACGATCATCATCAAAAGGTAAAGAAAATTGAGCTTCAGAAAGGATGCCCTGACTGGAATATCTTTTTTTACCATTATTCCTGTGGTAAGCGAAAACAAAAGGTAAAAGATATAAATGAGCAGGAAAAACATGGTTGTTGAACCCTGCAAAACGGTCAATGCAACAACAAATGCTGTTGCAACTGTAGCCAAAATCCATGTGTAACTCAACCGTTTGATCTGGTTGTCGTTAAATACTGAATTGAGGCTAGGATAACCTGCCAGTGTATATTCTTTGCCAAACATGAGCAGCAGTAACCAGAAGTGTGGAATTTGACCGATGAAAAAGAACAGCGCCACCCAGATGATTTGTTCGTCGATGAGCGCCCCTCCGCCAGCAAACCAACCAATGTACGGAGGCAATGCACCAACCAGCGAACCGGGAACGACTGCAAAGGCCGTTACTTTTTTAAGCGGTGTGTAAATTGCATTGTACGCCAGTAAAGTCAGGAAACTGGTAAAGAAGACGATCGGTGGAAAGCTGGTAAGCAAAATAAATGCTCCGTATGCAAAAAACGAAACGGCTACCCAAATGGCACCTTTCAGACTTATTTTTCCTGAAGGGATGGGTCTGTTTTTGGTTCTTGGCATCAAAGCATCCGTTTTGTATTCCTGAATGTGATTAATAGCTCCCGAAGCACACGACATCAGAAATACCCCTGACATCAGCATCCAGACTTCGCCGCCCAACCAGCCTGTTTTCATGGTATAACCAACCAGGGCTGACAAAGCAATGGGCAAAGAAATGCGTACTTTGCCCAGCTCCGAAATAATTTTTATCCAATAAATCAAATTTTTCTTTGTCATTTAAGGGTTTTCAGGTATTCTGTAATCTGTGCGATATCGTCGTCCGTAAGCTGGCCTTGATATGGCAACATCAATCCCTTGTTGAATCCTTTCACCACATCAGCATTCGGGTCGTAAATAGATCGTTTGATGTATTCGTCATCAACAGTCACCACCCGTTCATCTTTTCCGGTAATTACTGTATGCTGCGCGCCGTAGATGCCTTTGAACGATGGTCCGACCAATTTCGATCCATCAAGTGAATGACAGGCAAAACAGCCGATGTTTTTCATGATCCGTTTTCCGTTTTCTGTTGGTGAATCCAGCGCGACTTCAACTCGTTTGGTGGTATCAACATACCATGCCTGAAACTGCTGATCGGGCATCACTTTCACTGTGTTGATCATGTAGGAGTGATTCAACCCGCAGTATTCCGTACAAAACAGATCGTAAAGACCTTCCCTCTGCGCGATAAACCAAATCATTTTTTCGCTGCCAGGAACTACGTCTTCTTTTACCCTGAATGAAGGAATATACAAGCTATGTATGACATCCAGTGAATGAAGGTTCAATTTTACTGCTTTGTTCATCGGAACAAACAAAGTGTCGGTCTTCTTTCCATTTTCGTATTCGAAGGTGAAGTTCCACATCCGGGCAACAACTTTGATGTTGAAACTATCATCCGGCGCTTTTCTCATTGGCGCCCATCCGGCCCATCCGTAATAAAAC
Organism: Prolixibacteraceae bacterium; assembly: GCA_019459485.1. Classification (GTDB taxonomy): domain Bacteria; phylum Bacteroidota; class Bacteroidia; order Bacteroidales; family Prolixibacteraceae; genus Aquipluma. The sequence goes on along the minus strand of JAIBEZ010000111.1, from coordinate 43,702 downwards.
ATCACCAAAACCAGAATCGTGGGAATTACTGTCCAGATGATTTCGAGCTTTGTGCTTCCTTTTATTTGGGTAGCGACCGGATTTTTATTTTTGTTGTATTTGTAAACGAAATACAACATCGTAAAAGTTAATCCGATCAGAAAGACAAAGGATATGCCCATGATGATTACAAAGGACTTGTCAACCCCTGCAACAAAATTGGATGCATTTGTAGTATTGGATAAGATATACATAAGTTTTTATCTGAAATAGTAATCTAAAAATGTAATGAAAATTACCGCAAAAAACAACAGGGCTACAAAGCCAACCATGATCCGCAAAAAGGGTTGGTCGAACTTTAGGTGCATAAACCACGATAAAACCAATATTGATTTAAGGGTGGCAAAAATCATCGCCCCCAATACTGAATACTCTCCAAGGTTAATTTTAGTAATGCCAATCGACATGAATGTCATGGCAATCAGCGCCACCAAAATATAAATGTAAACCTTGTAGGGTACTATATGATGTTTTTCATTTTCCATTTCTAATCGTTTTTATTAGTGTATTAAATAGAACAACGGGAACAGGAATATCCAGATCAAATCGACCAAATGCCAGTATAATCCGGCATTTTCGAGTAACGACGGCCGATCGGCATGTACCGTTCCTTTCTGAACTTTATTCAATGCCACGATAATAATAATCATTCCAATAACGATGTGAAGGGCATGCAGGCCGGTCATAACGAAATACAGACCGAAGAACAGAACTTCACCATGTCCCATGTCATTGAGCAAATGTTCCGATCCGGGCCAGATGCCGTGATCAAATTTAACTCCCCATTCAAAATATTTGTTGATCAGGAAGATAAGTGCAAGCATGATGGTAATTTCAAGCAACAGCACTGTTAACCCTTTGTTTTTTTTCTGAAGTGCAGATGTTGACATTGCAATAGTCATACTGCTCACCAGAAGAATTATGGTATTTATTGCACCAATTGTAATGTTTAGCTCATGTCCGGCCATTTGAAAGGCTTCCGGATTCAAGAACCTGTAAATCGCATAAACAATGAACAAACCCCCAAAAAGAAGCAGTTCAGTAAAAATAAAAAGCCACATTCCCAATTTAGATGCTTCCTGATCGTAGTGGGGATCTGAATGTTGTGCTACATGTTCCATAAATTAATATCCAATGATTAGTATTCGTAAGGTCCGTCTTTTTCGCCGTAAACTGGTATCTCATCAAAATTTTCAAGCGGAGGAGGCGAGGGAACCGTCCATTCAAGGGTTTTACTGTTCCAAGGATTTATTGATGCAATCGCGCCGTTTTTAGCGGATCTAAACAGGTTGATTACAATAATGAGCAATCCAAATGTCATAACCCATGAACCCAGCGTTGAAAGAATATTTCCTGCGTGAAATTCAGGTAAATAATCGTAATAACGACGAGGCATTCCCATCATTCCCAGGTAAAACATGGGCGAATACAAGGTCAGGAAACCAACCGTGAAAAATGCCCAGCCAACTTTAGCCCAGACTTTGTCGTACATGCGGCCAAACATTTTTGGGAACCAGTAGTGAATGGCGCCAAAAAAGGCAAACCCAACACCACCAAAAACGATGAAGTGAAAGTGTGCAACTACGAATGCAGTATCATGTACATGCACATTGGTGGCCAAAGCGCCAAGCACCAATCCCGAGAAACCTCCGATCATAAAAACAAATATGAAGGTAACTGCCCATAAAAAAGGAGCTTCAGGATTAATGGAACCCTTGTGCATGGTCGAAATCCAGTTGAAAACTTTAATTGCACTTGGAATGGCTACAATGAATGTCAGAATCGAAAAAGTATATTGTGCGGTTCCGCTCATTCCTGATGTAAACATGTGGTGTCCCCAAACAAAGTAGCCAACAAATGCGATTGCCAGTGTTGAAACAATGATTGCACGGTATCCGAAGATATGCTTTTGTGAGAATGTCGGAATAATTTCGGAAATGGCTCCCATCGCAGGAAGAATCATTACATAAACAGCCGGATGTGAATAAATCCAGAACAAATGCTGGTATAAAATTGGGTCTCCACCCAATGCCGGATCAAAAACCCCGATATTGAAAATTCGTTCGAGAGCCACCAATACAAGCGTGATTCCTATAACCGGTGTTGCCAGCAATTGAATCCAGGCTGTTCCGTATAGCGACCATGGGAAAAGCGGCATTTTAAACCAGGTCATTCCCGGCGCGCGCATCCTGTGAATTGTAACTATAAAGTTTAATCCGGTTAGAATAGACGAAAATCCCAGTACAAATGCACCGAATATGGCAGGAAGCAAATTTGTTCCCGATTTAAAGCTGTATGGTGCGTAAAAAGTCCATCCGGTATCGGGTGTTCCGTTTCCGAAAAGTACGGACGAAATGACCAGTAATGCCCCGGCAACGTAGAAATACCATGAAAGCAGGTTTATCTTCGGAAAAGCCACGTCTTTTGCACCAATCATGATTGGGAGCATAAAATTGCCAAATACCGCCGGAAGGCCCGGTATTACTATCATGAATATCATGATCACGCCATGAACTGTAAAAACAGCATTGTAGGTCTGTGGATCCATAATGGTTTTGCCCGGTGCAATCAATTCAAGTTTCATGGCCAGTCCCAGGGCAACGCCAACCACAAACATGGTCAACATCGAATACATGTATAAAAGCGCAATCCGCTTGTGATCGGTCGAGAATATCCACGCGAATATTCCCTTGTATTTTCCTTTGTAATCGAGGTAATTCACCTCGTGTTCAAGTTGAGTCGCTGTTTGCATAAATCAAATATGTTTGTTTAATTTTTTTCTCTTTGGCTTGAATATCAGGACCATGAAAAATAACAAGGCCACAAATAGTATCAGGGTACCTGAGATCTTGGTTACATTGAGTACATATGCCTGTCCGACGGGATCGTAGGAAAAACAATACTGCATTATTTTGTTGATGGTTGGCGCCGACATTCCTTTGGACGCTTCGATAATGGCCATTTTGAAATCAAATGGCTGAAAATAAATCCCGTTCAGATAGCGGGTAATTTTTCCTTTCGGGCTCACCACAGTAACTGATGCAGCATGCAGAAAATCATTTCCTGTTCTTTTGTATTTGAACCCTGTAGCATTGGTGCCTTTTACTATACTTACACTGTCGGAAGTGAAAAAGTGCCATCCTTTACTTATTTCTTCTTTTTTGTCTACCAAATTCAGGTAGTTTGTCTTTTTTCGGATGCCCAGATCTATTGTTTCCGAAGGATCAAAACTGATGGTGAGCACCTGGTAATCAACTCCCGCAACCAGGTCAGATGCGTTCATGACATTGGCGAGTCCTTCCATCAATGGACTGCAAATACCTGGGCAGCGGTAGTAAACCCAGTTAATAATGGTTGGTTTGTCGATTATGTCGGTAAGTACAACACGCTGGTTATTTTCGTCAATCAGATAAATATCGGTAGGCAGAAATTCATCCAGATGCTCAACGACGCCAATCTCCGGATCTTTTGTTTTGTCGTCAAAAGCTTGCTGCCCGTATGAAATTGTTCCGAAGGAAAGTGTAAAAACAGATAGAAGAAAGAAAAATTTATTGCCAATCATTTTTAAAATATCGTTTGCAATCACATTACTCTTTTTTATTGGGAAGTTAGCCTGATTATCAGGGTTCTTCTTTTGTATTAATCTGTTACCTTGAACTTGGTCCATTTCTGATTTTTGGTTTTCAATAAATTGCTTGTTGGCTCAATATCTGTTTTGCCTTAAGAAACCCAAAACAGGTTTGAATGTTTATAAAAATGCACAATTTATTTGCAGCAACTGCCTTTTTCGACCATTGCGTGAGGTTCCAGCTTTTCTGAAGTTGGACTGATAACTGGAATCCCCAGCGACATTCCTCTCAGAATAAACAGAACACCAAGCAGAAATACAAAGTAGGGAACCACTCTTTGCATTTTACTGCGCACTCTCTGTCCGATGGCATCACTTGCCAACGTGGCTATTAAAAGCAATGGAATGGTTCCAATGCCGAAAAGCATCATGAAAATGGCGCCGTTCAGAACTGTTCCTGAACCGATGGCTCCAGCTATGGCCACATAAACCAGTCCGCAGGGCAGCAATCCGTTTAATAAGCCGATCATCAAAAGCGAAAAATACGAACGGTCGGTGAAAAGCTTTCTTAGCCTGGTGATCAGCCTGGCTGAAAATCCGGTGAAAAGGTTGCCAATGGTGATCTTTTCCCTGAAAACAAACGGAAACAATACACTGATAATCATGGCAGCACCGAGCAAAATGGACGTCCATTGCTGAAAACCAGCCATCTGGATTCCCTGGCCCAGCAAGCCAAATAAAATACCTAAAATACTGTAAGTGATTACCCTTCCGGAATTGTACAAGACAGCTCCTGAAATTTTCGAAATCAGGTTGTGCTTTTTCAGCGGAAGTGCAACTACAATTGGTCCGCACATTCCGATGCAATGAAAGCTGCCGATCAGGCCAATGGTTAACGGTGTGATGAAGTCCATAAAAGAGTTTAAAGTTCCAAGTTCCAGGTTTCAAGTTGTTGCAAAAACTGTTAAATGTAGCAATGATTCGATTTTTTTTTATTCGATATTGGTTATTGAATATTGGACATTGGTTGTTTCTTAGGCAAAGACGCAATAAATTGCACCACTACCGCTCAACGGCAATTTCTTCTTCCTGATAATAGGAAACAGCATTTGCCGTCCAGTCAATTTTTACCTTATATCTGCCTTTTTCAAGGTTTTTCAGGTCGATAATTTGCGAAAAAGCAGTGTCCACTTTCACTTCAAGACTGAAATCTCTTCTTGCCTCCACCGGACTATAGAAATGTATTTTGCCTGAATATTCCAGATGGTTGGCCAGATTTGGAAAGGCCAGTTTTAAAGTGTCTGCCGAAAGTTCGAAAACAATCTTCTTCTCCAGTTCAGCGGTATTTCCAACTTTTTCGATGTGCTGCTGATACGTGATCGATTTTTGGTAATAATCGGTATCCACCAAATCAAAGTCCTGCCTTACAGCGATCGAAACCAGCACCAGCATTCCACTGACCATCACGATCAACGCTATCACGATCCCTGTTCCCCAATTGAATTTTATCTTCATGTCTGAAATAGTTCCAAATATTAATAACCATTTTTTGTTGTCATTGAGTGATTCAATTGTCATTATTTGTCATTGATTGTCAGTCGAATGACCGCTCCTGCACCCTGTGACTGTTTACTGCGACTGATCACTGTTTTCCGTCCAATGCATTCGGTCCGACGAACGTTGTCGATATTTTATCGATCAATTCTCCATTTTCGAATATGCCAATTTCCAGATGGCTGTTCGACGATTTTACAGTTTCCTTTTTCAGCACGATGAGCAGGTTTCGCTTGGCAACTTCGCCTTTTTCGGCCTTGAGCGGATCTCCCATCAGGAGGATTTCACCTTCAGGAGAAAGCAGTTTTAATTCGATGCTGACTTCCGAATTGGTTTTGTTGACCATTTGCAGGTTGTATAAGTTGCTGTATTTATCCGCTCCGTACTCCTGAAACATGGTTCCGGGCGAGCGGTTGACCGACGTTTCCACATCACCGCGAACGGTGAACAAATAGGTAATCACCGACAACAATACAATCAATACTGCCGAATAAGCAATTGCACGCGCATTGAACTTTATGCTTTTCCCCTCCGAAATCGATTTCTCGGATGCGAAACGAATCAATCCACTTGGTTTTTTTACCCTTTTCATCACCGAATTGCAGGCGTCGATACAAGCAGTACAATTGATGCACTCCAACTGCGTCCCGTTGCGGATGTCGATTCCGGTCGGGCAAACAGCCACGCAGCTGTAGCAGTTGATGCAGTCGCCATGATCACTTTTGCGTATTTCTGCATTTCGGCGTGGTTCGCCTCGTTTGTAATCGTATGCAACCAAAATTGTATTTACGTCGAGCATAACTCCCTGCAAGCGTCCGTAAGGACAAACAATGGTGCAAACCTGTTCGCGAAACCAGGCAAATACGAAATAATGTATTCCTGTAAATACCAATGCTCCCATTAACAAGCCTGATTTTTGCAGTGGCCAGCCATCCATGATTTCTCCGAGCTTGTCGGTTCCGGTGACGTAGGAGATAAATGTTAAAATGGTGAAGAAAGAAATTAACAGGTAAATGCTGTGTTTCAGTATTCGTTTTAGAATTTTAATTGCATCAGTCTCCTGCTCCGCCAGTTCTTTTTGCTTTTCGGCATTGCCATCAATCAGATACTCAATGGGTCGGTATAAAAACTCCAGAAAAACAGTTTGCGGACAAACCCATCCGCAGAAAATTCTTCCGTAGATAACCGTAAAAAGCACGATGAATACAACCAGCGTAATGATTGCCAAAACCAGTAAGTGAAAATCCTGCGGGTAAAAAGTAGTGCCAAACAAAACAAATTTACGTTGCAGAAAATCCAGAAAAATCAGAGGATCGCCATTGATTTTTAGGAAAGGGGCCAGGTAGAAAAAAATGAGCAATGTCCAGGCAATCATTCTCCGGATATTGTACAGTTTTCCTTTTGGCATTTTCGGGAATAGCCAGACTCTTTTGCCATCTTTTCCAAACGTTGACGGCCGGTCCCTGAAGGTTGTTTCCTGAAAATTATCCTTGGATTCCATTGATTAGTTCTTTACAAATTTCTCACCCTCCGGAGCTTTCTGGTTTGGCGGATTTGTTCCCTGCAAACTCAAAATATAGGCGATCACATTATTGATCTGGGTTTTATTCAATTGACTTTTGTACGAAATCATACCCTTTTCAATCACCCCTTCATTGATTACCTTGAGTAAATCTTCCGGTTTTCCGCCATGAATCCAGTATTCGTCGGTGAAATTCGGCCCAACCAATCCTTCCCCGAATTTGCCATGACAAACCAGACAGGTTTTATCATAAATGACTTTTCCTGCGGCAAGTATTTGTTCTTCAGTCAGGGGAGCGACAGCCGCTGTTTTCGTAGCTTCTTCACTTACCGCAATATCTGTTTTGGCTTTGGCCGCCATCATTTCCTTGCGGTATTCTTTTTTTTGTACAATGTCTTCATCTTCAAATACAAAAAGCAACATCAGGTAGGAGAATGAAATAACGATGGTCACATAAAAAAGATATTTCAACCACGGAGGAAGCGGATTGTCTAGCTCTTTGATTCCATCATATTCATGATCGCCTCCGAAATATTTAATTTGTGTTGCATCATCTACTTCCTGATGAACTTCCTTTTGCTTGTTCAATTGATCCTCATCATTTGTATGCATAGGTCTTTATTTTGTTGTTTGGGTTGTCTTTTAATTAGTTTCATATTATCAGTTCGTATTTCCTGCCTGCTGCGACTGATCACTGAACACTCCCTGTGCTTCCGAATCCTCCAAAGGCATATTGCTGAACTCATCAATTTCTTCTTTCTTCATCCTGAATGCATTGAGGGTAACGAAAATGAAGAAAGTGAAGAAAATAATAAAGCCTATCAGTGCATAAATTTCAACATGAAATATTGTACGTAATGTGTCGCCTACCATCGCTTATTTTTTTTCAGGTTTGTTCATAATGTCAACTCCAAGTCGCTGCATGTAAGCAATCAAAGCGATTATTTCGCGGTTGCTATCGGTTTGGATTCCGGCTGTCGCCAGATCTTTGGCAATGCTGTCGGCCTGCGCTTTTAAATCGGCAATGGCCTGCTGTTCGTAATTGTCGGGGTAGGGGACTCCCAATAATTTCATCGCCCTTATTTTTCCCGGAGTCGATTGAATGTCGATTTCCTTTTTTGCAAGCCACGGATAAGCCGGCATAATCGATGCTTCGTTCATTTTCTGCGGATCGATGAAATGGTTGTAGTGCCATGAGTTCGGCTTGTAAATTTTTCCGGTTTTTACTCCTTCGCGGGCCAAATCTGGTCCGGTGCGTTTCGATCCAAACTGGAATGGATGATCATACACCGACTCACCAGCTTTTGAATATTCACCGTATCGTTCAGTTTCGGAGCGGAATGGCCTAATCATCTGCGAATGGCAATTGTAACAACCTTCTTTCACGTAAATATCCCTTCCCTGTAATTCGAGCGGTGTGTATGGTTTTACGCTCGTGATGGTCGGAATATTTGATTTGATCAGGTAGGTCGGGATCACTTCAACGATACCGCCAACCAGAATAACAATGGTCGCGATAATCAGGAAACGGATCGGTTTGCGTTCCAGAAAACGGTGTCCGGATTCTGACGAAGTTTTTCCATCAGGCAATACTTCCAGCGCAGGAGCCTGTGCTTCTTCTTCGGCAAGAAACGAACCTGCCTGTATTGTTTTCACCACATTGAACACCAGAATAAAGAATCCGGCAACATATAAAAATCCGCCAAATGCCCTGATGGTGTACATCGGAATCAGCTGTGCCACTGTTTCAAGGAAATTCGGATACATTAAAAATCCGTCAGGAGTAAACTGTTTCCACATCAAAGCCTGGGTAATTCCGCCGATGTAAAGTGGAACTGCATAAAAAACGATGGCAAGAGTGGCAATCCAGAAGTGTACGTTGGCCAGTTTTGTTGAATAAAGTTTGGTGTTGTACAGACGTGGAATCAGCCAGTAAATCATACCGAAAGTCAGCAAGCCGTTCCAGCCAAGTGCGCCAATGTGAACGTGCCCAATGGTCCAGTCGGTAAAGTGACTGATGGCATTTACCGTTTTGAATGAAAGCAATGGTCCTTCAAAAGTTGACATTCCGTAGGCAGTGATTCCCACCACAAACATTTTAAGAACAGGATCCCTTCGTACTTTGTCCCACGCACCACGAAGGGTGAGCAATCCGTTGATCATACCACCCCAGCTTGGGGCGAGCAACATGACTGAAAAAGTGGTTCCCAGCGCCTGAAGCCAGTCGGGCAGTGAGCTGTACAGCAAGTGGTGCGGCCCGGCCCAGATATACAGGAAAATAAGCGACCAGAAATGCACGATGGAAAGTTTGTAGGAATAAACAGGTCGTCCGGAAACTTTGGGAACAAAATAATACATCATTCCCAGAAAAGGTGTAGTAAGGAAGAATGCCACCGCATTGTGTCCGTACCACCATTGCACCAACGCATCCTGAACGCCTGCATAAAGCGTATAACTTTTCAGGAAACTAACCGGAACGGCAAGTGAATTGAATATATGAAGAACTGCCACCGTAACCCAGGTAGCTATGTAAAACCAGATGGAAACGTAAATGTGACTTGTGCGGCGTTGCAAAATGGTACCAAACATGTTCCAGCCAAAAACCACCCAAACCAGTGTAATTGCTATGTCGATGGGCCATTCGAGCTCGGCGTATTCCTTGCCGGTTGTAAATCCTGCAAGCAAAGTAACGGCTGCGGCCACAATAATCGACTGCCAGCCCCAGAAATGGATTTTGCCGAGCAGCTCGCTGTACATGCGTGTTTTCAGCAAACGTTGCAGCGAATAATAAACCGCCGTAAAAATGGCATTTCCGACAAAGGCAAAAATTACGGCATTGGTGTGTACCGGTCGCGTTCGCCCGAAAGTGGTGAATTCGAGCCCGAAATTCATCCACGGTATAAATATTTGAAGGGCAATCAGCAAGCCCGCCAGTAAACCGACAACTCCCCAAACAATGGTTGCAATTGCAAAATTGCGGGTCATTCGGTTGTCGTACGAAAACTTTTGTAATTCCATAGAGTATTAGTTTTTTAAAAATTCCAAGTTCCAGATTTCAAGTTCCAGGCTCTGCTTAAAGTTTAAAGTTCAACGTTTAAAGTTGCTCCAAACTGAACACTGATCACCGAGACTGCCTACTTCTTTTTCTTCGCCTGTGCCTGTGTCTTTTCTTCTGTCTTTTTTTCCTCTTTCATCTCCGGATCGTCAAACAACATTCTGACCGATGGCGTGTAAGTATCATCGTACTGGCCATTTTTTACCGACCAGATAAATGCAATCAGGAAGGCACCTGCCATGATGATTGCTGCAAAAACCAATACGAATACTACTGACATATCTCCAATATTTTAGTTATCTCTCATTAAAATCAGAACTTTTAAATAGTTGTCATTTGTTGTCATTTGTTGTCATTGATTTGACCTTGTTAATGACACCTCTGACTGCTAACCGTAAAACTCATTCCTTCAACGCCTGTTTGGCGGATAAACTTACTGAAAAACTTGCAAATGCAACTACCGACACCGAACTTATTGGCATCAGTATCGCCGCAACAATTGGGGTCAGATTTCCCTGAACCGCAAACGATAATCCCACCACGTTGTACAAAAATGAAATCAGGAAACCCGCTTTCACAATGTTCATGCTTCGGTGGGTAAACTGTATGAACTGATCGAGTTTGCCGAATTGTTTCGATTGCAGAATGGCATCGCAGGCCGGCGAAAAATTGAAAACGTTGTCGGCAATCACAATTCCCACATTGCTTTCATTCAGCGCTCCGGCGTCGTTCAAACCATCGCCTATCATCAAAACTTTCCGGCCTTCCTGCTGTAATTTCCTGATATAGTTTAGCTTGTCTGTCGGCGATTGATTGAAATGCAGGCTTTTATCATTCCCGAAAAATTGAATCAGGTTGGCTTTTTCAGCATCATTATCTCCGGTCAAGAGATGCAATTCGTGTGTTTTTTGAAGTTTCCTGATGAGGTCCTGCAGGCCGGGGCGGTATTCGTTTTCGAGTTGAAAATGTCCGGCAACCGCATCTTTTAAATAGATCCAGACTTCGGTTTTCAGGTTTTCATCTTTGCTCATTTCTCCGGTCACAAAATACCGCGATCCCATGTTGATCCGGATACCGTTCACCAGACCGCTGATTCCAAGCGAAGGAATTTCCTGAAAATCTTTCACTTCCAGAATTTCAACCCCTTCGATGGAATTATAAATTGTTTTGCTCAATGGGTGCGACGAATGAAAGGCAAGTGATTTAATCGTCAACAGTTCTTCAGCAGTCAGTTCTTTGCCAACGAAACGGATATCGGACGATTGGGCGTTGGTAATCGTACCGGTTTTGTCGAAAACAACCGTGTCAACTTTGTACAGATGCTCGATCACCGCGGTGTTTTTCAGGTAAAAACCTTTTCGCCCGTATTGCCGCATCGTACTGCCGAAAGTGAACGGAACTGTCAGCGCAAGCGCACAGGGACAGGCGATAATGAGTACCGAAGTAAAGGCAAAAAGCGCCAGTTCAGGCTTGTTGAAATACCAGAAAAGGCCGGAACCAATGGCGATGAGCACAATCACAACTGTGAAATACTGGCTGACCCGGTTGACAATGGTATTTAGTTTATTTTCGGCAGTGAGCGGATTTTCAACCTGATTCCAGAGTTGGGTAAGGTAACTTTGCTGAACTTCCTTTTCGATGGTGAGCTCAATGGCATTTCCGATCTGACGACCACCGGCAAACACAAAGTCACCGGCTTTTTTTGTGACCGGCATCGATTCGCCGGTCACAAAACTATAGTCGATGCTGGCCGTACCGCTTTTCAGGATTGAATCGGCGGGTACAATTTCCTGATTGCGGACCAGAATCTGATCGCCCGATTTCAAATCTTCAAGGGGAATGGTAATACTTCCGGAGTCGGTAATTTTGGTAACCGCCAGCGGAAAGTAAGTTTTGTAATCGCGCTCGAACGAAAGTGCCTGATAGGTTTTTCCCTGGTACCAGCGGCCAATCAGCATAAAAAATACGAGTCCGGTCAGCGAATCGATGTATCCGATTCCCGCTCCTGAAATGATTTCAACCAGACTTTGGGTGAAAAGTGTGATCAACCCGAGTGCAATCGGCAGGTCGATGCTGATTATCTTTTTTTTCAGGCTTTTCCAGGCTGTCAGAAAATAGTCGCTGGCGCTGTATGTTAAGACCGGAATGGCGAGCAAAACGCTTAGCCAGCCAAACAATTTTTTCATGTCGGCTTCCAGAAATTCGTTTCCGGGCAGGTATTGCGGAAAGTGGTAAATCATGGCATTCATGAAACTGAACGCAGCAATCCCGATTTTGATGAAAAGCTTTTTGTCCGATTGATCGGTTGACTTTTTATCGATGCTGTGCTGGTTTATTTCAGGAATATAATGGATGCTCACCAGCAGATCGACCAGTTGCCGGAGTGAAATTTCATTTTCGTTGAAAGTAATGTTGATCTCTTTCTTCGGAAAGTTGACAAACGACTGGATGATGCCTTTGTTGAGGCTGTGAAGGTTTTCGAGCAGCCAAATGCACGAAGCACAATGTATTTCAGGAATAAAAAAACTGACCTTTGAAATGCCGCCTTCCGAAAAATTAAGGATTTTTGATTTGAACTGATCCAGGTCGAGAAATGCGTATGTTTCACTGGCTGGAAGTTGCATCTCGTCGATTTTGATCCCTGCCATTGGTTCAATCTGGTAATATTGTTTTAGCTGGCTGGCATGAAGTATCTGGTAAACAGTGGAGCAGCCCGAGCAGCAGAACGGATTCCCTTCAAAAATGACAGGAGATTTCCCGCACGAATTACCGCAATGAATACATTTCAAATCTTCACTCATAAGTTCAGGGCCTGGCAGTTGATTTTCGGGATAAGTAAGGATTAAAACCGCGTTTTGTTCAGTGATCAGGCCATAAATTTAAAAGAAAAATCGTTGGAACAGTTAGTATTTTCATAATTCATTAAGCACCAAACGTATAATTTTGCAAAACGGAATGAAGAATCCGAGTGATCAGGTTTACTTCAAAACTCCGATACTTTACGCTTTTTTTTCAACACTGCTTTTCTTTGGGTTGAAACTGTGAGTGCCTGAACATGTGCAGTTTATTGAAAGTATTTTCTTATATTTATTCAAGAGTATGCCATCCTAAATTTCTTGAATATGAAACAAAAAACTTTCAAACAACTTCAAACTGGCATCGAAAGTTTTAGATGCTGGTATCCCGACTTTTTAGCTGGTCGTCATCCCTCCATCAAGCACGAAATTTTCAGTAAGAAAACATCTGTTCAGATACTTTTCAGCTTGATATTGATGGTTTTGTGCGGTACTGAATTAATAGGGCAGGAATCCGTAGTTACTTTTGACACCATTCGATTAGAAAGAAGTGGAAGTAGTGATTTTGATTATTTGGTATTCAATTCAAAAATTAAAACGATTGGTTTCAATAAATCCCAATTCAAAGTGCGAAAGGATGATCATTTTACAGTTGCAGGAGAAGTCGGAAGGGGAATGCTGACACTTCTCACAGGAATAGGTACAGGTGCCACAAAAGAAGTGAGTTGGCACATGGCCGGAAAAATATCTGCTGACTATCAGAAACTAAATTGGGATGTTGATATTTATTGTCCAGGTTCAATTACAAAATCGAAGGAACGTGTCAGGAACGATGATGGCTCTTTTTCAACCGAAAATTCCAGAGAAAACGAAATCAACTGGGACCGATCCCTGGGATTTATTAAAAATCAATCAGATACATTGGGCAGATTTTGCGTTGTGATGGGACCACGCTCTGCACCCGAATTGAAAAAATGGACAACTGAAGTTTACAAAACAGAACCAGCGGGCATGAAAGGCTTAATAAATAGTAAAATCGAGTTTGCATTGTGGGGCGATCTTTTGGGACAGGAAAACCTGATCATTTACAATTCGGATGAGAATTTGCTTTACGTGTATAAAGGGAAAGAACTAAGGGGAATTTTTCAACCGGAACAAAAAAAGATACTTGTCAGGAAGAAAAAAATAAAACAACCTTTTCTTCTGGTTAATAATGCTTTAAGTGAGGATGTGAAAACAGAAGTATTGTTTCTGGCCATGATTGGACAATGGTTCATATACTCCAATAAAGAACCCGTATAGGATCCTATTTTCCTTTGATTGATATATATGAAACCTGTAATTTTTCTTTTCAGTCTATTTCTTCCATTGATGCTTCATGCACAAGTATCAAAAAAAATTGAAGCTGCTGCGGGCACTTTAAAAACGGCATTGACAGACAGTGAGCTTAACACAATAACAAATCTAACAATTGAAGGCTCCATTGATGCCCGTGATTTTAAAACAATGCGCGATAATATGCCATTGTTGTCAGTAATAGATTTAAGCGGAGTTTTTGTGGAGGCTTATACAGGAACTGAAGGTACATCATGGAGAACAACATATACGGAAAATGTATTTCCTGAATATGCTTTTTGGAGCGATGTCACAGGCAGTAAAACAAGTTTAATTTCGGTTTCAGTTCCTTCCTCTGTGAATACCATTGGTGAAGGCGCTTTTTCAGGCTGCAGTGGTTTGACTTCTGTCACCATTCCATCGTCGGTTACTACTATCGGACAAAGTGCTTTTTCTCAATGCAGCGGATTGGTATTTGTTAGAGTACCATCGTCGGTCAAGACTATCAAATCAGGAGCTTTTGAGGGCTGTAGTGGTCTGACTGCTATCACTATTCCATCATTTATTACTTCAATTGAGTACGCCACTTTTTGGGACTGCGCCGGATTGAATTCGGTTGCAATCCCGGCATCCGTCACTTCAATTGGCAGTCATGCTTTTTTTAGATGCAGCAGATTAAATTCTATTACGCTTCCTTCATCAGTCAACTCAATCGGGGAGAATGCTTTTGATGGTTGTACCGGATTAAACTCAATTCATTCACACATTTCAATTCCGGCAAATTTAGTCTCAGCACCAAGCGTTTTTACTGAAGTAAATAAAAATACATGCAAATTATATGTGCCTTACGGATCTTCAGCTTTATACACCAAAGCCATCGGATGGAAGGATTTTTCGAATATAATAGAAATGCCTGATATAAAACTTTCGGCAACAACCGTAAATATTGCTGCTGATCAGGCAAGCACGGCAGCCATAGAGATAAGCTCCAATGTTGAATGGGCAGCTCTTTCAGACCAATCCTGGATTACAATAAGTCCGGCATCCGGTAACGGAAACCAAACACTTACCTTTAAAGCCGAAAAAAATCCATTGCGTTCCGCTCGTACTGCTTTGGTGTCAATTTCGGCAACGGGCGGATATTTACAAACCATTTTTGTAATGCAGGAAGCTTTGAACCTGGCACCTATTGCCAATGCAGGACCCGATCAAACCGTTGACGAAGGATCAACCGTTACGCTTGATGGTTCGGCTTCTTCCGACCCGGAAAATGTTGCCCTGACGTATAATTGGACTGCACCAACCGGAATTACACTTGATTCGGTAACCGCAATAAAACCGATTTTTATTGCTCCTGAAGTCATTGCTGATACTGAATATATTTTCTCGCTGGTGGTAAACGATGGGAATGCCGATTCTCCTGCTGATGAGGTGGTTGTGAAAGTGAAAAAAATATACCCTAAAGTAATTCAGAATATAGCACTAAACATTGGCTGGAACATTGTTTCCGTTAATGTTGTCCCTGATGATCTGAACCTGAAAAATATTTTTCAGCCTTTGATTGAGGCCGGAAAGCTCAAAAAAGTGATGGATGAAAATGATAAAACCATTGAATACTCGGAACCTGTTGGTGGATGGAGCAACGATATAGGTAACCTGACAGCAACAAATGGTTATAAGGTAAATGTTTCCGGTGAATCAACTTTATCAGTTGAAGGAGTTCCCGTTCAATTGCCTTTGGATATTACTTTGAACGCTGGTTGGAATATTATTGCCTATCCTGATACAAACATACAGAATGCAAAAGTGCTTATCCAATCGCTGATCGACGACGGCAAACTTATCAAAGTCATGGACGAAGCCGGTAAAAGCATTGAAGACTATGGCTCACATGGGGGCTGGAAAAATGCGATTGGAAACTTTGTTCCGGGCAAAGGGTACAAAGTTAATGTTCTTGAAAACTGTACTTTAACCATCCCGGCGAACGTAACTAAAACTGCCGTTTTTATTCCGGATCAAATAACATCTGAATATTTTAAACCTGTTTTTATTGGCAATGGAACCGATCATATGAATATAAACCTTGTGAACCTGCAAGCATCAGGGTTGACTACCGGAGATGAAATCGGCATATTCGATGGACAATATTGTGTAGGATCTGCTACAGTTGGAACTGAGGATTTGATGAATGGAAGTATTGGCATTCCATCATCAGGTAACGACTACCTGGAAGAAACGATTAACGGATTCATTCCCGGTCATGCTGTAACACTTAAACTATATAGGGGAGGCCAAACTTATCTGCTGAATGCAATGAAAGTTAGCGGTACAGAGTGGTTTGAGAAGAATGCTTCATTGTTCGCTGAGGTAAATACAAACGACATGACTACGGTTCAAATTGTTGATGACTCAATCTGGTTTAAATGTTACCCCAATCCATTTTCAGAAGAAATTACAATTGAAATTCATAACCCAAAACGGAGTAATGTAAAAGCTGAAATCTATAATTTTACAGGGCAACTAATTAAAAATCTGTCAATTGAAAACACAGACAAACACATTGAAATAATATGGAATGCCACCAACGATTTGGGTCAAAAAGTTCCTTCGGGAGTATATTTCTGTAAGATCGGAAATCAGTCTATGCAAATACTGTATTCAGGACTAAAAGAGAGCAATTGAAACGATAACTTATAATTTCTCGTTATTTCACCCCGGCCAAATAAGTAATTCCTGAAAGCAATACGTACCAGATGATGATAAGTGGAAGTGCATAAATCTGAAGGAAGATGATCATCAGAACAGTTGTTCCGAGGAATAAAAAACGAATGGCATTTTCTTTCAGTTTCAGGTTTTTAAATTTCATCGAGAACATCGGCAGTTCGGAAACCATCAGGAAGGAACAGACAAATACGCACGCGAGCAGCACATATTTATTTAAAATAACAGACTGAACCGAGAGGTTGGTTCCCAATTCGAGGATAAGTCCGAGTGAGGCGAAGAAGATGGCATTTGCAGGGATGGGCATTCCCAAAAACTGTTCACTTTGCCGGTCGTCGGTATTGAATTTTGCAAGGCGAAAAGCACCGGCTACCGGAATTATCAAACTGGTGAAAAGCACGATCCACTGGCTCCAGTTCGCATCTATATCCTGAATGGGTTGATTGATGCCAAACAAAGTATATTCGAGCATGGTGAAGACAATTGCTGCCGGAGCGAGGCCAAAAGAAACCATGTCGGCAAGTGAATCCAGTTCCCCACCGATAGTTGAATATGCTTTCAAAAGTCGGGCTGCAAATCCGTCGAGAAAATCGAAAACTGCCGCTATGAGAATGAAAACCGAAGCCCAGCCCAATTGCCCGTCAACAGCAAAAAATACGGCTAAACTGCCACTCACAAGGTTTAAAGCGGTGATAGCATTGGGAACCCAGAAAAATATGTTGCTAACCCGGCTCATGACTGAAGTTCGCCTATGATCGTTTGCGAGCCTGTCACTTTTTGTCCAAGTTTGATATTTAGTTTTGTATTGAGTGGCAGAAACAGATCGACACGCGAGCCAAAACGTATGAATCCAAGTTCGGTAGTCTGATCAACCTCGTCACCAACAGTAACGTAATTGATAATCCTGCGGGCCATTGCACCGGCAATCTGGCGCATCACGATTTCGCGACCATCTTTCATTTTTATGGCCGTCGTCATCCGTTCGTTTTCTTCGGCTGATTTATCCTTGAAGGCGGCATAAAACTCACCGTCTTTGTGTTTCATATAGGTTACTATTCCCGGCACCGGCACCCAATTGATGTGTACATTGGTAGGAGACATGAAGATAGATACCTGAAGACATTTGCTTTGCAGGTATTCATTTTCGATGAACTCTTTGATGTCGCAAACTTTACCATCGGCAGGCGATAATATTACCTTTTCATTTTTAATAATGGTGCGTTGAGGGTATCTGAAGAATTGAATAACTACGAAATAAAGTACGGCAGCAACGGATAAAACGGCCACTTTAATGATGGTATCAGTAATGAAAAACCATGATAATACGATGAGGACTGCCAATGCAGCAGTAGAATAATTAATGGTTTCGATACCAGCTTTATGAACTTTCATTATTAGTGTTTAGAATTTCAGGCACAAAAATAGTAATTAATTGAGCTATTCGATAATTATTTTCAGATATAAGACAATAACCGGGACAGCAAACAGCAAAGAATCGAACCGGTCGAGCACACCACCATGACCGGGCAAAATGCTTCCGCTGTCTTTGATGCCAAAATACCGTTTAAACATCGATTCGGTTAAATCTCCAAATGTGGAACTTATCACTGTTAGAACGCTGATCGCAATCCAATGGATGAGTTGTATTTCAGGAATATAAATAGAAATTGCAAATGCTGCCACCAAAGCAGTTAATGTTCCGCCGATGGCGCCTTCCCACGATTTTTTTGGCGAGATCCGCTCGAAAAGCCGGTGTTTGCCCATTGAAACGCCGAAAAGGTATGCGCCCGAATCGTATGTCCAGATCAATGCAAAGAGTGCGATCAATAATTTTGGTGCATAATCATTTCCGTAAAGCTGACCGGGAAAAACAAGGAAATTTATGAGTGAAAGCGGAATGGCAATGTAAAGAATACTAAAAATGGAAACAGCGATGTTCTCGACAGGTTTTTCTTTTTTACGGAATAATTCTCCTGCCATTACTAACAGTATTGCCGGGAAGATGGAAAAAAAATACTTGAATTCAAGGATTCCCTGGACTGCCAGAAATGAGGCAACGAACGAAAGAATGGAAATCAGATAGATGAACCACTTGTTGGGTTTTACATCAGATTTTTTAAAAAGGCCGATGAATTCGGTTGAGCCTCCAATAATTATTGCAAGGAACAATAGTGCATAACTGTATTTACTGACCATAATTGCGGTCAGCATAACCAAGACGAGAACGATTCCGGTAATCGTCCGAGTTACTAATTTCTTCAATTGATTAAATCTTTTAAGAATTCGGTGGCTTTTTCTGCAAAATCCTTGTGCACCATTACTTCAATATTACCCACAGAAGGGAAGGCTGATTCGTTTTCGTTGAGGATAACACATTTTATTTCTTCGTTCTCAAGAATTTCTTTTGCAATCTCAGCCTGAAAGCTTTGTCCGGTTTGAAACACGCATACCCAATCTTTTTCCATGGCAAATAGTTTAAAAAGGTTTACAGGCAATAATTACAATCAAGTTTTTTGGCCCGTGCATGCCCATTACCAATGTTTTTTCAATGTCGGCAGTGCGGCTCGGCCCGGTGATGTTGCTTATGAGCGAAGGTAATTTATTTTTATATTTTTCCTGCAACTTTTCAAGTGCGTTGTCTAAATAATCAACTATTTGTGCTTCGTGGGCTACGATTATGTGCGTTTCAGGAAAAACATTCAGCCTGCGTCCCGAAGTTTGAGCCGAACTGATTAAAACAGAACCAAGATGGGCAACCAGAAATTCACAGCCTGTAAGTCCGATGTTCAGGCTTAAAAAATCGTTTTCTGCTGAATTTGTTTCAACTATTCCTTCCAAAATTTTCAGGAGGATTGGATCGGTACAGAAGAGTTTATCCTGATTTTTTTCCTCGCAAATCAGTTTTACCTGAGCGGCAATTTCTGAATTTGTTTCACACAAAATAACTTTTCCGCCAATTAATTCAAGGTTTATTTTAAATTCCTGAACCAGCGACTCGTTAAGGGTATGGTAAACAGGAGAGGTGAAATCGGGGATATTCTCCCCAATTTCACCTCTTTTTTCCTGTGCGGCCTTTAGTTTGGCCAGAATATTATTTCTTGCTGATTCCATTAATAGGGTACAGATCCGACGTTTATTTCAGGTTTTCCCGGTAATTCTACGGGCAGCTCTTTTTTTGATTCGCTCACCATCAAAGGTTTTTCCCATTGGCGATGACCAAAAATATGTTCAAGGTCTTCACTGAAAATTACTTCTTTGTCAAGCAACAGTTCTGCCAATTTCTGATGGCCGTCTTTGTTTTTGTTCAGTACTTCCAGCGCTCTTACGTATTGAGTTTCGATCAGTTGTTTCGATTCTGCATCAATCAGTTCAGCGGTTTTTTCGCTGTATGGTTTGCTGAAGCCGAATTCATTTTGGCCGGTTGAATCATAGAAGCTGACATTGCCAACTTTATCGCTCATGCCAAAGATACTAACCATTGCATAAGCTTGCTTGGTCACTTTTTCGAGGTCGTTTTGTGCGCCTGAAGAGATGCTTCTGAATGAAATTTGTTCGGCAGCCCTTCCGCCGAGTGCCGAGCACATTTCGTCGAGCAATTGCTCTTTGGTGGTGATCGAACGTTCTTCAGGAAGATACCAGGCAGCGCCCAACGCTTTTCCGCGGGGAACGATGGTTACTTTTACCAAAGGGTGTGCATGTTCGAGCAACCAGCTAATGGTAGCGTGGCCGGCTTCATGGTAAGCGATTCTACGCTTTTCATCCACCGAAATGATTTTATTTTTCTTTTCAAGACCACCTATGATGCGGTCAACAGCATCCAAAAAGTCTTGTTTTTCTACGATGTCTTTATTTTTTCGGGCAGCAATCAGCGCCGATTCGTTGCAAACATTGGCAATGTCGGCTCCTGAAAAACCGGGAGTCTGTCTGGCCAGAAAAGATGCCTGAACTTCAGGAGAAAGTTTGATCGGTTTTAAATGCACGTTGAATATTTCCTGACGTTCGTTGAGGTCGGGAAGTTCAACATGAATCTGACGGTCGAAACGGCCTGCGCGCATCAACGCCCTGTCGAGAATGTCGGCACGGTTGGTGGCAGCCAGTATTATTACTCCTGAATTGGTGTCAAAACCATCCATTTCGGTCAATAGCTGGTTCAAAGTATTTTCGCGTTCGTCGTTCGATCCCATGTTAGGATTTTTACCACGGGCACGACCGATTGCGTCAATTTCGTCGATGAATACAATACACGGAGCTTTTTCTTTGGCTTGTTTGAATAAGTCACGAACACGTGAAGCGCCTACTCCGACAAACATTTCAACAAAATCGGAACCCGACATGGAGAAGAAAGGAACATTTGCTTCGCCTGCTACAGCTTTTGCAAGCAATGTTTTTCCGGTTCCCGGAGGGCCAACCAAAAGAGCGCCCTTAGGAATTTTACCTCCCAATTTGGTGAATTTTTCGGGGCTTTTCAAAAAATCAACAATTTCTTCCACTTCCTGTTTGGCTTCGGCCAGGCCTGCCACATCCTTGAAATTGGTTGAAACTCTTGAATCCTTGTCAAATACTTTTGCCTGCGATTTTCCGACATTGAAAATATTTCCGGCACCACCTCCACCGGCTCCTTTGCTCATTCTTTTGAAAATAAACCACCAGATAAGAATGATAATTGCAAATGGGAGAATCCAGTTGAGCAGTTCGCCCAAATAGTTGTGCACAGTTTTGTACTCAACACTGATTTTGTTGTCAGGCGATAAACTTTCCTGTGCTTCCTGTAAACTGGCTTCAAATGTTTCTACCGAACCAATCGTGAAGAAGAAATGAGGTCCGATTTTGGCAGGCGCGGTAAAACCGTTTTTCAGCTTTTCGGTATATTTATCGTAGCTGGTTTCTTTCAGGTAAATTTGTGCTTCTTCCCGGTTTACAACGATAATTTTCTTGATGTCGTTGCCTTGAAGCATGGTGTTTTTTACATCCATCCAATTGGTTTCAACCGGTCCTGCTCCCAGGGTAAACCATTGAATGGCCAAAAAAGCAATGATGATCACTCCGTAAATCCAGTATGGATTAATTTTCGGAACGTTGTTCATTGGCTTCGCGTTGCCCAAATTGGGCTTAACTTTATTGTTTTTCTTATCTGCCATTTTTATTTCTTATTATCTTCTTTTATATATTCAACATGTGCATCTGCCCATAGGTTTTCAAGATCGTACAACTTTCTGGCTTCTTTCTGAAAAACATGAACCATGATGTCGGCATAATCGAGCAACACCCAGATTGAATTCTGGTATCCGTCTTTGTGCCAAGCTTTTTCTTTGATTAATTCTTCAACAGTATCCTCAACCGAATGTGCAATTGCATCAACTTGTGTATTTGAATTTCCGTGACAAATGATAAAATATTTGCATTCGGTGTGGTTAATTTTTGTCAGATCAATTTTAACGAGCTCTATTCCTTTTTTTCTTTGAATTCCTTCAACAATGGCTTCGATCAATTGTTCAGTTTCAGCTTCTGCAATGCTTTTATTCATATTTATTTATTAGAACTACAAAGATAAATTTTTTACTTTATAATAAGTGATTAAACTTGTATGATGAATTTCTTTCACAAAAAATAACAAAAAATAAAATGATTGGAAATGTTATAATTCGCATACCAAGCGCTGATTCTACCAACAACTATGCCAACGGCCAATTGCAGTCAAATACCTTACCCGAGGGTACTGTCTTTTTGGCATACGAACAAACTGCCGGTCGGGGACAATTGAAAAACTTCTGGGAGAGCGAGGCCGGTAAAAACCTGACTTTTTCATTTGTGGTCTTTCCTGATTTTCTGGATATCCGCCGTCAGTTTATGCTTTCAAAAGTTGTTACCCTCGGAATTTATACTGCTCTCAGCAAATATGTTGACAAGCTCCGGATAAAATGGCCAAATGATATTTATGCCGGGAATCAGAAATTGGGTGGAATTTTAATTGAGAATTCGATCATGTACAGTTCGATTAAAAGTTCTGTGATCGGTATCGGAATCAACGTCAATCAAACCAAATTTACCAGCAGTGCACCCAATCCGGTTTCATTGAAAAACCTGACAAATCAGCAATTTGATTGCGACATGGTTTTGTCTGAGATTTTATCCGGAATCGACCGGTATTATTCCTTGTTGCGCGACGGTGCTGAAGAACAGATTGACCGGGAATTCATTTCAGTATTGTACCGCCTGAATGAAAAACATTGGTTTCTGTCTGAACAAGTGGAGTTTGAAGGAGAAATCACCGGTGTCAATGAAATCGGGCAATTACTCATCAAAAAGCAAAACGGCGAAATCCTCGATTTTCATTTCAAAGAAGTGGAATTTCTGCGCAAGCTTTGAAAACTGCCAACTGAGACTGAACACTTTTGTTTTGCCCGTTTTCTTACCTGTAAGGCAACGCGGCCAGCATATCTGCCATGCTGTTGATACCTTCTTCCAGTTTCTTGTTTACCATCATTTTAATCATCATACCCATGTCGGCATCCAAAGTCAGGCGAAGCTTGGTTTGGTAGACATCTACCGGAAGAAGCTGTATCCAAAAAACGATACCGACAGGAAGACTGCCGCTGCTTGCGACTTTGATCGTTTTAGATGGTTCGCGCTCAATGATCCTGATCTCGGCCAAACCCATTCCGCTTATTTGAAAGCGGCATGAATCTGCATCCGATTCGAAATTTGAAATCTGAATCTGTGGAATTTTCTCCGTCATTTTCTCCAAAAGCCCTTCGTTCACGTACTTCGAAAGGTTTTCGAAGTTTGAAAGGTAATTGTAGATTATTTTCTGATTGTTCTGGACGATTTTAATGTCGCTGACATATTTGGTAATACCCATTATGAGAATTGTTTAAAATGAAAAATCCCCTTCTCCACATAGAAAAGGGGAAATTAACTTGTTCGATATTTTAACTATTTGCCCCAGCTTTCAGGCTGTTCGCGCCATTTGTTGAGTTTTTCAACCTCTTCGGGTTTTACATCGCCCGACTCAATTGCAAGATCAATCAGCACCTGGTAACGGCTAAGAGCAGTCAGTTCTAAACCTGCATCTTCAAAGTTTTTACGTGCCAGTGGAAAATTATATGTAAAAATAGCCAGCATTCCCAAAACGTCACCGCCAAAATTAGTGATCGCTTCGGCAGCTTTCAGGCTGCTTAGTCCGGTTGAAATAAGATCTTCAATAATTACCACTTTTTGTCCGGCTTTCATGTCGCCTTCAATCAGGTTTTCCAGTCCGTGATCTTTTGGTTTTGCCCTGACATAAATAAATGGCAATCCCAATTCCTGGGCA
Source organism: Prolixibacteraceae bacterium (assembly GCA_019459485.1). Classification (GTDB taxonomy): domain Bacteria; phylum Bacteroidota; class Bacteroidia; order Bacteroidales; family Prolixibacteraceae; genus Aquipluma. The sequence goes on along the minus strand of JAIBEZ010000111.1, from coordinate 19,801 downwards.
ACCAGCATTCCGTGGGCAATTGCACCGGTTGCAACACCGGCAATCACTTCAGCCTGCGGATATTTTTCACGGATTAATTTGCAAAATTGCTTGCAAATGAAAGTCCTTTCTTCAGGATAAGAAAGAATTTTACGGTTATCGCAGTATATTGGGGCTTTCCAGCCCGAAGCCCATGTGAAGGGATTGTTTGGCTGTACTTTTATTGTGTTAATTTGAAGTAGTTTCTTTGTAACTTCGAGTTGAATTTGTTCTAACATGATAATTTGATTTTACTAAAATAATGATCGCAAATGTACAAAGTTTTTTTCAATGACTCTACCTTTCAAATAGGTGTTGAAAGTAAAAAATCATCTAAAAATAACATAACACAAACGGTTGATTTAGAGAATCATGGGTTTGTTCGTGACTTGATTACTGAAATTGAAAAGGGTAGCAAAGCCATTCATTTTCTACTTCAGAATAATAAAATGGAATTGCTATGGGAGTGTTTCAAAAGGCAATTTGTTCAGATTCCCGCAGCAGGTGGATTGGTAAAAAACAGCGACCGATCATTGTTGTTTATCAAACGATTGGGCGTGTGGGATTTGCCAAAGGGGAAAATCGATAAGGGTGAAACGCCCGAAATTGCAGCCATTCGCGAAGTGGAGGAGGAGTGTGCAGTAAAGGGACTGAAAATCATCAGGCAACTCGATTCGACATTTCATATCTACCGGTCGCCTTTCCTGAAATTTCCGGACAATTTGGTGCTGAAAGAAACGAAATGGTTCCTGATGAGTTGTGATGATGACCAAACGTTGGTTCCGCAGTCGGACGAAAATATCGAAGAAGTGAGGTGGTTCGCGGTCAACGAACTAGACACCGTAATGGAAAATACTTATTTAAGCTTGCGCGAATTTCTGTCAAAAACAATTCCGCTTATCTGACATTCTGGCCACTTGTTTTCTGCATCTGTTTGAAGTGGTCGCTTTTAAAAATCTGTCCCAGTTGCCTGTCAAGTCCATCAATCGGATTTGGGGCAGGTGACAGCAGCAATTTTCCGTCTTTACCGATCAGAAAAGAATTTGGGTACGTTTTTACCTTGTAGCTGGTTACGGGATCGCTGTCGGTAGTTGTAAATATGCCTGCCCATCCTGATTCGTTCTTGAAGTTCGCACCTTCACGCAATACATTGATAATGACAAGTTTTTCTTTGTACTGGACTGCAATTTTCTTCAATACATCCAGATGCTGGCGGCAGGTAGTATTTTTCGGATCGGTAAAATGCAGGTAAATATAGGTGCCGGGATAGTCTGAAAAGCGGATTGCACGTCCGGTCAAATCTTTGAGATTGATTTTGGGTGGTGTGGTTCCGCTGGCCAGATGGGTAAGTTTTGCCCTGATCAATTGTGCCGTTTTTTGTTCGTAGCTGCTCCATCCTGCAACCTTCACCTGTTCAAGCATTTTCAGAATCGCGGCTTTGTTGAAATTTCTGCTGTAATAGGCATCTTTCAATGATCTAAGCAACACCCAATGAGCCAATTCCTTGTTAAACTGTAACTCCTTTTGAAAATAATCATCCAGTTGCTGCAATTTTGCGGTGTTGATCATGTTCCTGACTTCATCATTGTGGGTCGAATTATCCAGAAAACTGAAATAGTCAGGAAAAACCTGATTAAACAAATTTGAATAGGCTGCCAGATTGTAAACCGGTTTTGTTTTCCTGAAATAGGATTCCTTAAAAGTGTCAGCTTTTCCCTGATGGAGGGCAAATTCGAGGGTGGCATTCCTGAATAATTTGTGAGATTCGAAAAGCGGATTGCTGGTTTTGGGAAATTCTTTGCCAAGCATCATCTTTACCGAATCGACGAGTAGTCGTGATTTGTTGATAAATATTTGGTTAAAATAGATGTTTTCGTATTTTGTGTAGGCCGTTTCAAATTGCTGGATCAAAACATTCAGATCGTTACTGGTCGGATTTGCGATTCCAAACCATACCGGATCGGGTTTTGTAAATGGATTTCGTTTTTGTGCGTCGGTTAATTTGCGCTTCGGTGGGAAAACCAGCTGATACGATTTGCCGGGTTCGAGATAGATCATTCCGTGATAGCCATCAAAATCAGCAAAACAAAGGCTGATTTCGGCAAGTTCAACTTCAAGTTCAAAAACTCCTTCTGAATTGAACCTGATGTCGCCCAATTTGATTGTTTCTTCTGAAATATAATCGTGAAAAGTATTCAGTTCGATTGTATTTTGGGCATATTCGGCGGCTTTTCCTGTAATTTTTACGGGTGCGGAAATGGCATTTCCGGCTACGAAAAAAAAACAGAAAATGACGAAAGCTGATTTCAGGATTTTGGAGTTCACGATGGATAGACTGATGTGCATAAAAATTTTTTGGTCGGTTTTTCTCAGCCTTTAAAACGAGGAATGATCAGTAATATTTTATTCTTCCTTTTTAAATTCCGACATGTTCAATGCGGCCGGAAGAAACTTGCTGGCGTCGCCTCCATGTAAAATGATGTCGCGAACGATGGTCGAATTAATGGGTGTAAATTCGGGAGTGGTCAGCAGAAAAACTGATTCAATTTTTGGGTGCATCATTTTATTTACCTGGGCAATGGCTCGTTCAAATTCAAAGTCAGCAGATGTGCGCAGGCCTCTGAGAATATAGCCGGCATTTACTTTCCTGCAAAAATCTACGGTGAGTCCCTGGTAACATTCCACCGAAACCGTGGGCTCATCTTTGAAAACTTCATTGATCCACCTTTCTCGTTTTTCAATGGGGAAAAATGATCTTTTATTAGCGTTGTAGCCGATCATGATGATAATCTTGTCGAACATCGGAATGGCCCTTTTAACAATGCTTTCGTGCCCAATAGTAAATGGATCAAATGATCCGGGAAAAATGGCAATTCGCTCCATAATTTTGTCTTTTTCAGAAAAAATGAGTTGTAAATATAGAGTTTATTCAAAAGCTGCAGGCAAACCTTCAGGATTAATTGTTTTTTGGTTTGCGCTGAACGCTTAACAGGAAGATTAGAACCAATGATGCTGTTGCAATCAAAGCGCTGATCAGAAGTTGGTTGGTTTTGCTGCTTTGGAAAAAAGAAGTTTTCTGAATCACGTCCCAATATTCGATGCTGATTAAAACCAATCCATTGTTGATCGCATGACCAAGAATACACAAATAGATATTGCGGGTGCGAAGCATCAGGATTCCGAGCACAATGCCAAGAATGAAAGTCGCCGGGAACTGCCAAGGATTGAGATGAAACAGTGCGAACATCAGTGCCGAAACAAAAACAGCGGTGAATTTCGAATAGTTCCGCATCAACCCGTGCATAATTACTCCCCTGAATATCAATTCCTCGATGATTGGCGCCATGATAACCACTTTTAATATCGCGCCATAAATTCCGTAATCGTTTTCGAATATTTTATTGAACATTTCCCAGAACCAGGGTGGGGGAGGTATGGCTTTGTCAACCCAAACATTAACTTCTCCGATTAAATTGTGCGCTGCCCACAGGAAAAACAGAACGGGAATTAAGATTAAAACATTGAATGATTTGTATGGGAAAAGCTCTTTCAGCGGCACACCTGCCCGGCGCCAGGCATAGTAAAAGATGAAGACTGTGGAGCCGATACCCAAAATGATTTTCTTTACAGGATGGTACAAATAATCAGTACCGTTGTAATAATCAAGTAGGGCCAGTGGGAAATCGACAAGCGTTTGTATAAATATATAAAGCACCACCAGATGAACGGCATCTTTAATTGTCGGGAAGTATTTATTTTGCTGTTGATCCACTTTATTTTGAATTTAGAAAGATCAATATTACCTATTTTTGGCAACATATAGAAGGGCCTTTGCTATTTTTGAACAATAAGGTGTTGATAATTATAGAAAAAACTTCAAAAACTATTTGATTATCTAAAGAAAATGTAGTTATTTTGCGCACTGTTTGAAAAATGTGAGATTTCAGATTTAAAAAATAAGACAATGTCAAGAGTTTGTCAAGTAACTGGTACAAAAGTGATGGTGGGAAACAATGTTTCACACTCAAAGCGCAGAACGAAAAGGAAATTTTTTCCTAACCTGTTCAAAAAGAAGTTCTATTTTGTTGAAGAAGATCGTTGGATCTCGTTAACTGTTTCCGCCAACGGAATCCGTACAATCAACAAAAACGGATTGAACGCTGCACTGAAAAGTGCAAAGGAAAAAGGTTTTATAACAACTATTTAAAGCTTTAAGAAATGGCTAAAAAAGGCAATAGAATTCAGGTAATCATGGAATGTACCGAACAAAAAACCAGCGGGGTTCCCGGAACTTCACGGTACATTACTACCAAAAACAGGAAGAATACTCCTGAACGTCTGGAGAAAAAGAAATACAACTCTAACTTAAAGCGAGTTACTGTACACCGCGAAATTAAATAAGAAATAGTATGGCAAAGAAAGTAGTTGCTTCGTTACAAAAAGGTGCCGGTAAAGGTTACGCCAAAGTAGTTAAAATGGTAAAATCAGAAAAAACTGGTGCTTATACATTTCAGGAAGAAATCATTCCGAACGAAACTGTAAAAGAACATTTCAAGAAATAGACCCAATTCTCTCTATAGAAAAAAGCTTTCATCATTGGTGAAGGCTTTTTTTATTAAATCGTACACGTTTCAAAAAAGTTGACAGTTAAATCGAGCGAATATGGGCATTTTCGGAATTTTTAACAGCAAGAAAAAAGAAAGCCTTGATCAGGGGCTTGCAAAAACAAAAGAAAGTGTTTTTACGAAGATCAGCCGCGCCATTGTTGGAAAAACAAAGGTTGATGAAGATGTGCTGGACAATCTGGAAGAAATTCTGATATCGGCTGATGTTGGTGTAGATACCACTTTGAAGATCATTGAACGCATTGAGAAACGAGTTGCCGTTGATAAATACATGGGAACTTCGGAGCTGAATTCGGTGTTGAAAGAAGAGATTGCAAGCTTGCTCGAAGAAAACAATTCAAACGATGTTTCTGATTTTGACCTGCCCGATAGTAGCGATCCATATGTAATTATGGTGGTTGGCGTTAATGGCGTGGGAAAAACGACCACCATCGGTAAACTCGCACATCAGTTTAAACAAGCCGGAAAAAAAGTTGTATTGGGTGCCGGCGATACTTTTCGGGCCGCTGCCATCGACCAGCTTCAGATTTGGGCTGACCGCGTTCAGGTTCCATTGGTAAAACAAGGAATGGGAGCCGACCCCGCTTCGGTAGCCTTCGATGCGCTTTCGTCAGCCAAAGCTCAGGGTGCCGATGTGGTAATTATTGATACAGCCGGTCGCCTGCACAATAAAATCAACTTAATGAATGAGTTGAGCAAAATTAAAACGGTTATGAAAAAAGTGGTGCCCGATGCTCCTCACGAAGTTTTGCTGATTCTGGATGGTTCGACCGGACAAAATGCTTTTGAACAGGCAAAACAATTTACAAAGGCGACTGAAGTAACTGCTTTGGCGCTGACCAAACTCGACGGTACCGCCAAAGGTGGCGTGGTGATTGGAATTTCCGATCAGTTTAAAATTCCTGTAAAATACATTGGAATTGGTGAGAAAATGGATGACTTGCAGATTTTTAACAGAAGAGCATTCGTTGATTCGCTCTTCTCATAGTTTCAGATTTCAAGTTCCAAATTTCAAGTTGTTCGGAGCGAACCTTTTGGATATTGGATATTCAGTATTGGATATTGGAATTTTTTTTTCTGATTTTAACGAAGTATAAATAACCACATAGGCACATAGTTCACATAGAAAAAATAAACTATGTGGCCTATGTGCCTATGTGGTTTAAAAAATTGAACTATGAAAAAGCAAAAAATAAATGTAGTGACTTTGGGTTGCTCAAAAAACCTGGTCGATTCTGAGGTTTTACTGAACCAGCTTTCTATGGATGGTTTTGAAGTGGTACACGATTCCGATGAGACTGATTCTGATATTGTGGTGATCAATACCTGCGGATTTATACATGATGCCAAAGAAGAATCGGTAAATACAATTATGCAGTTTGTTGGAGCCAAAGGTCGGGGCGAGATTGAGAAGCTTTATGTAATGGGCTGTTTGTCGGAACGCTATAAACTGGATCTGGAAAAGGAAGTTCCGGAAGTCGATAAATTTTTTGGAAAATTTGACATGAAAGCGGTGGTAAGTGAGCTGAAAGCAACCTATCGCCCTGAATATATTTATGAGCGAAAAATTACCACTCCTTCGCATTTTGCCTACCTGAAAATTTCGGAAGGATGCAACCGGGTTTGTGCGTTTTGCGCTATACCGGGTATGACTGGCAAACACAAATCAAAATCAATGGAAGATTTGGTGAAAGAAGCCAAATACCTTGCGAAGAAAGGCGTTCGCGAGATTTTACTGATTGCACAGGATTTATCGTATTACGGAATTGATTTGTACGGAAAAGGCATGTTGGCCGAACTGATCCAGAAAATTGCCGAAATTGATGGTGTCGAATGGATTCGCTTGCATTATCTGTATCCGACCAAATTCCCGATGGATATTTTGCCGCTGTTTAAATCAGTTCCCAAACTCTGTCATTATATTGATATTCCGTTGCAGCACAGCTCAAACAATGTGCTGAAACACATGCTTCGACATGTCACCACCGAAGAAACTGAAGCTTTACTTCTGAAAATTAAAGAAGAAGTTCCCGGAATAACCATCAGGACAACCATGCTGGTTGGCCATCCAGGCGAAACTGAGGAAGATTTTGAACAGCTTAAGAGCTTTGTTCAGAAACACAAGTTTGATCGTTTGGGTGCTTTCACATACTCGCACGAAGAGGGAACCTACGGATATAAAAAGTATGAAGATGATGTTCCTGAGGAAGTCAAACAAGCCCGTCAGGAGGAATTGATGGGAATTCAGCAAATCATCTCCTCACAACTGAATACCCAAAAAGTGGGAAAAATGATGAAGGTGATTATCGATCGCGAAGATGATGAATTTTTCGTTGGACGCACCGAGTTCGATTCTCCTGAAGTGGATGGTGAAGTGCTGATCAGCAAGGAAATTCCATTGAAAAAGGGACAATTTTATCAGATCGAAATTACCGGTTCCGATGAATTTGATTTGTATGGAAAAGCAGTGTTGTAGTAATATTAGTTGACATCTCCTGCCAGGTGTGGGATGTCAACTTTGTGGGTCAAAGCCTCCTGATTCTTTTATTGATATTGAATATAGATGGGTTGCGGTTTCAGTTTCATCAGTTCCGGCGGCGTTAACATGCGGTGTGGCGATTTTTTCAGGTCATTTTTGTAAAACAATTTAAATCCGGAGAATTGTACCGGTTCCCTGTAAACGTATCGGTTATAGGTACTGTATTTCAGCACTGGCTCTCCCCAACCGTCCATATTCATCACTATCTGCACTTCAGGGCGCAACACTATATTTTTGTAATTTTTAACCATGCCTTGTGTATAACGGTGCACGATCAGGATTTTAGGACTCAGGTTGTTTTCCTTTACCAATTTGGCCAGGTATTCCGTACAAAAATTAATGTCGCTTGCATCCATGGTACCAACTTTACGTCCGGGTACTATGCCATCTTTCATCGCAAATTCGGGATCAATGCCTAAATGTACATGAGGCATTTTTAGATATTTTTCCAATAGCGGAACTTCATTTTGTACATTGCTATGCCCCACTTGTATGTCTAAAAATACAATGGCGTTTCCCATTTTGGCTATCGCCAATGCCGAATCAATCTGCATTTCTGGCATGCGCTTGGTGTATTTTCCGTCTTTCATCGGAATACCCTGTGCTACTGCTGCAATGTAATGAATGGCAGGCTGAACCGGGGTGGCAGAATCGGCTTTTTCCCATGCGGCAACTTCGATATTTAACCTTCTCCAAACTTCTTCCGGCGGATATTCACCTAATATCCCCATTTTTTTAGAATAGAGATTGCCATAATAGGCTACAATCCTTTTGAAAGGCAGAATAGCTCCGTTTAAAGGATAAGGCTGGACTTTAATTGGCCACATTCCGGTAGTGTCTCCGTTTGCGTTGGCAATTAATTTCTTTTGAAAGGCAAGGGTATCTATCTGTACAACTTTCTTTTCCTGTGTTTGGACAGTTAATTCTTCGGGTTCTTTTTCCTGTTTTTTTTCTGTTTCTTGATTACAGCTGAGGATAAAAATAAACGCAAGGGGTAAAAGAAAAAGATGTTTAAAGTTCATCATTGAATTTGGGAAATTAAAAGGCGGAAAGGTAGTAAAGTCTTTTGTTGTTATTCATGATTCCTGGCGCTCATGCCTTTTATATTTTCTTGGCCCCAAACGTTCGGTGCATTGATGTATGCATTCCTTGCGGAGTCCATTCAGGAACAATCATCCTGCGAACGGTTTGTAAAGGGACGATTGAATCGCGTTTTGATGCAAGTGTAAACGAAAGCTTAAAATAGTTGCTTAGTTCTGCAGCACCCTTATGGTCATAAACACCATTCGGGTAGGCCCAGTATTCAATTGCCTTGCCCACTATTTTTTCCAGCTTTTTCTTTGGCTCTGTCACCTGTTTCTGCCAATCAGCCGCCTCTTTATATTTGATCACCATCGTATGATCCCAGCTATGGAGTCCAATGGTATGTCCGGCTTTTGCAAGCTGTGCAATTTCATCAGTTGTCATGTAATTCTTCTTGTTGTAAGTAATGGTCATGATAAAGAAAACGCCTCTGAAGCCATACTTTTCCATCACAGGAGCAGCAATTGTGGAATGCTCCACTCTTGAATCATCAAAAGTTATCATAAAAGGTTTTTCGGGCAAGTCTTTATTATAAACCAAATAGTCATATAATTGTGCAGGCGATATGGAGTGGTAACCACTATCAGCCAGCATTTTAATATGCGAGGCAAAAGTAGCAGGACTTACTGTATAATCGCCTTTTTTGCCATCTGCAATACGGTGATAGCAGAGAACCGGCACTTCGGGTTTTGCATAAATCAGGGCAGGAGTATTTGCAATCTGTTTAACAGAGGTACTTTCTTTTATTGCAACAGGATTGGCTACTGAGTTTCTTTTATGCTGACTCGCATTGTTACAACTGATCACTACTAACCCCAATAATATCGTGCAGATAGAAATTAATTTTCTATTCATTTTATTTTTTCATCGATTGATAAATCACTTCCTGGATCTTGGTTCGTATCCCCATTTTTGCCAGTTTGTTTATTCCATCACTTGGGTAAGTCCGGTTACTTAAGAATACATATACTAACTTGTTAACCGGATCAACCCAACAGCATGTACCTGTATAACCAGTATGGCCATAAACTGCCCGTGGTGCTGAAATACTACACGGACTTAACTTTGGATTTTCAGGAATTGGTTTGTCATAGCCCAAGTCACGTCTTCCGCTTGCCGAAGTAGTAGTTGTGAAGAGTCTGCATGTTTCAGCGCTAAGATAACGTTTCCCATCTATCTCACCTTTATTGAGTAACATCTGATATACTTTTGCGACATCACGGGCTGAAGCAAATAAGCCGGCATTACCAGAGACACCACCCAAAAAGGCGGCAGAAGGATCGTGCACATATCCTTGTATTACTCCGTTGCGCAGGAAATCCTTTTTCAACGTTGGAGCAATATCTTCCTTTTTGTGCTTTCGTAAAGGCAGATAAGCCATGTTGTTTAATTTCATTGGGGTATAAAATTCCCTGTCCAGAAACACATCCATAGATGTAAGGCAAATCGTTTCCACAATTTCTTTCAATATAATAAAGTTCACACAGCTATACAGATAAGTCTTGCTTTTCATTGGTGTCTTTGCTATCATTTGCATCGCAGACTGATGAAAGCGATTGTTTACATAAAAGCTGTCTGATACCTGTGAGGCGTATTCAACCGAAGGAATTTTCGAAGCCCAGTCTTCTTTGAATAGAAATGCAGGACCAACCACTCTTTTTTTATCCATCTGAATAACAGGAGCCGGATCTTTCGCTGAAACTGGTAAGGGTGGTGTATTTTTTTTCTCAATTACCAATTGGTAAAATGGAAGTGAGGAAGGCAGGCCCGACTCATGAAAAAGCAGTTGCGTTATCGTTATGTTTTCCTTATCCGTTCCCCGAAGGTAAGTGAGATATTTAGATGCCTTATCTGTCAGTTTGAGTTTGCCGTTATCGTAAAGCTTCATGACAGCCAGCAATGTTCCTGTTGTCTTCGAAAGGGAAGCCAGGTCATAAATAGTGGTCGGTTGTACCTTTTGCTCTTCCTCATAAGTGTAGTTTCCAAAACACTTGTCATAAATTGGTTTACCGTCTTTCAAAACCAGTACCTGACACCCGGGGAAAGCCATGGCCTTAATGCCGTTCTTTACAATAGTATCAATGTGGGCCAGCTTTACAGAATTCATCCCAAAGTCTTCCGGCAAATAAAGCGTAGAAGTATTTGGGTTGATCGGTTCTGTTTCGGCGACAGAGAAATCACCATCAGCTCTGGCAGTGGCAACAAAATTATTTTCTACCAGGTTCATTACAACCATGAAAAATAGAAAGACAAGTAATATTTTAATTCGGTTTTTCATTCGAAAATATCGGTATTAATTGTCTGATTATTATTCGTTCTCATGGAACTCACACGCCAGAAAGCGATCACTTTGAACATTAATTTTCATTTTCTTTTTGTGCCGCCACCTTTGAAATTATTTCCGCGGCATGTTCGTTTCAATCGAAAATGTCGGTATTAATTAATTGATTTATAAAGCGTTCTTATGCCTGTTCCTATTCCAGCTGGTCAATTCATTCTCACTCTACGCTGCTAACTTAGAAATTAATTACGCGGTATGTTCGTTTCAGCTCTATTTAATTTGTTTTTTTTATCGCCGGAAGTCTGAATTTTCTCATTCATTGTCAAACCTTACCGGCACCAGTCCCAGTTTTTCTTCTGCAAACTTAAAGCTGGCTTTTTCAACCTCCAGCCATTGTTTTGAAAACAGCTTGCAGCCAGTCAATTATTTCTTTTTGTATTTTATTCCTGGATGTCGTTTTGTGTGGAAAACATGCAATACATAAACAGTCTCCTCCTGTTCAATATATTCGTAAATAATTTGGTAAGGAAATATTTTTACCGCTGCTTCACGGTATGGTCCTTTTTTGTTTGGAAATCTCTTTGGATCTTGTCGGATTAATTCAATAGTCAAATCAATGAAGTTGATAAACCGGTCACCTAATCCTCTAACACGGTGCTCATACCAATGAACTGAATCTTGTAGCTCTTTGGCGGCAGGGGACGAAAAAACTACCTTACAACCCATCGGAAGTTTGGCTAACTAATTTTCTTTTCAATTCCTCCCAGTTAACTCCTTCGTCATTTCCACTTTTCAGATCAGACGAACACTTATCAAGTTCCGTAATTAAGGATTCGTCATCCCACCAGTTATTCATTTCACTGATGTCATTTTCAACGATGGTGTAAATTGCTTTTACTTTTTTATCGTCAGCTACCTTTATGTAATCGTATAGCTTTTGCCTTATTGTCGATGTGTTCATGGTAATCTATTTTTTACAAAGTTAGAAAAAGCGACTGAGATTAAATTACCTGATAAAGTACTAATAAATTAAGAAATCAATCATTTATTGGCTTCAGTCCCAGTTTTTCTTCTGCAAACTTAAAGCTGGCTTTTTCTACATCCTGCCAGGCTTTCGAAAACAGTTTGCTGCCAATCGGGTGGGCGCCTGCTTCAGGAAAAGCAACTTTTTGTTTGAGGTTTTCCGGCGTTCCGAGCTGGTCATACATTTTCAGCATGGCATCTACTTTTACAGTAGCATCCTGATTTTCTTCGTCCTTGAAATAATAGGCCAGAAATACCGGTTCGTTAACTTTACCAAATGTTTCCCTGGTCATGGTCGATTCAACCAGTTGCTGCAGGTAAACAACAGCTTCCAGTCTGTATTTGCAGTTCCAGTAACGGCAATCTTCCGAAGCAAAATCGGTATTGGTAATTCGGTAGTTTCCTTTATATACCTGTCGTGCAATTTGCAATCCCCAGGGTTTACTTAACAGAAACGCTGCCGGATTATTGATTGCAATGTTGGGTGATAGCAATATCAAACCTTCCATCATTTCAGGAAATTCTGCAGCAAGTTTTAAACTCAATGTTCCACCGGTCGAGGTGCTCATCAGGATAACTTTTTCTCCCAGTGATTGAGCGAGCACCAGCGCTTCTTTTGCTGATTCGTAAAGCCGTTCAGGAGTCATGTCAATCAAAGCTTCAGTGGTGTCGATGCCATGTGATGCCAGCAGCGGAATGTACAGATTCATGCCATATCTTCTCGCAAAATCGGTATGTACAGGTTCACCTTCGTACCAGGAAGCCGAAAATCCGTGCAAATAAAGTAAGCAGTATTCTGTTTTGTTTTTCAGGCTGTCGTTTGCCCATACAATGCGGCTTTCATTGTCAGGCTTAATTTTTAATGCTGAATTTTTAGCTTCCAGATAAGCTTCGAATCCGGTTGTTTCAACTTGTATTTCAGGAAGTTTACCGGAAAGCTCGGGTTTTGGGAACGAAGGGCCAAACACATAAACCAGTGCAAGGATGCCAAAGATCGAAGCGATGATAAGCAGGATTTTCTTCATGGCCAATTTGTTTTACCGGAGCGTTTGATAAATGTTTTTTGCTAAACTAGTGAAAAATGCTTCGTCTGTCAAAAAAAGATTAAACAAGTTGGGCATTTATTGGTTCTTTTGTGAGTTCTGTATGATTCCATACCTAATGATTTACAATTGTAATTTATTACTTTTAACGAATACTTTAACTGAAAACCAATAGTTCAACATGGATAAATTTTCGCAAGTGGGTAACCAGGAGATCGCTGCTATTGAAGAATTGTATTCCTCATATCTTATTGATCCTGAATCGGTAGATGCAAGCTGGGAAAACTTTTTCGCCGGATTTGAGTTTGCCCGCAAGAATTTTGATGACTCGAAAAGTTCGGTTCATGACGATAAAATCGACAAGGAATTTGCAATACTGAACCTCATTCACGGCTATCGTCAGCGGGGGCATTTGTTTACCAAAACCAATCCCGTACGTTCGCGCAGGAAATATCTGCCTACTTTGGACATCGAAAACTTTGGCCTTCAAAAATCTGACCTCGACACTGTTTTTAAAGCCGGCAACAACATCGGAATAGGACCGGCTACTCTGAGCGCTATCATTGAACATCTGGAAGCCACTTATTGTGAGTCAATTGGCGTTGAGTATGTTTTTATGCGGCATCCGGAAGTCATCGACTGGTTGAAGGTAAAAATGGAATCGACCCGGAATACCCAGTTTTTTACTCCGGAACAGCAAAAACACATCTATTATCATTTGAAAATTGCAGTTGGTTTCGAAAGTTTCATTCATAAAAAATTTGTAGGGCAGAAACGGTTTTCACTGGAGGGTGGGGAAGCGCTGATTCCTGCTTTGGATGCAGTAATAGAGCATGGTGCAGAACTGGGCATCAGCGAGTTTGTCATCGGTATGGCGCACCGCGGAAGGCTTAATGTCCTTACCAATATCCTCGAAAAGCCGTATGAGCATATCTTTAAAGAATATGTTGGAACCGAATACGAACAGGATCTTTCACTTGGTGATGTGAAGTATCATTTGGGCTACGAAAATGAGGTTGAAACCGATCATGGTAAAAAAGTACGGCTGAGTCTTATGCCCAATCCATCGCATCTTGAAACTGTTGGAGCTCTTGTTCAGGGAATGGTCCGGTCCAGAATTGATAGTCAGTATAATGGTGATTACAATAAGGTGGCACCAATTGTTATTCACGGCGATGCGGCCATAGCTGCTCAGGGGATTGTTTATGAGGTAATTCAGATGTCGCAGTTGCCCGGCTATAAAACCGGTGGAACCATTCATCTTATCATTAATAACCAGGTTGGTTTTACTACCAATTATCTGGAGGCTCGTTCGAGTACCTATGCCACCGATGTGGCTAAAGTGACACGTTCTCCGGTATTTCATGTCAATGGTGACGATGTGGAAGCCATTATTTTTACAGTGAAACTGGCCATGGAATTCAGACAGAAATTTCATGCTGATGTATTCATCGATATTTTATGCTACAGAAAATACGGACACAACGAAGGCGACGAACCCCGGTTTACACAGCCATTGTTGTATAAAGCGATAGAGAAACACCCAAATCCCCGCGATATTTATGCCGAAAAACTGGCACTGCAAGGTACATTGACCAAGGCAGAAACGACGAATCTGAACCATGAGTTTGATCTTTTTCTTGAAGGGAAATACAAAGAATCAGAAGAAATTGACAAAGTAAAAGTCCGCAGGTTCCTGAAAGGTGAATACCTTGATTATAAAAATCCTTCGAAAATTGATCTGATCCAACCGGTTAAAACAGGCGTTAAGAAAGACGAGTTGTTGCGCATTGCCGAAAGAATCAATACACTTCCGGCTGACAAAAAATTCTTCAAGAAAATTGACCGGATTGTTGAGGACCGTCGGATGATGATACTGGATAACCGGATGGATTGGGCGATGGCCGAGTTACTTGCTTACGGAACTTTGCTCGAAGAAGGTTTTCAGGTCAGGTTAAGTGGTCAGGATAGCGAGCGTGGAACTTTTGCCCACCGCCATGCTTCTTTTGTGGTTGAAGATACCGACGAAAAATACTTTCCGTTAAAAAATATCAGCGAAAGTCAGGCGCAATTTCATGTTTTCAATTCTCATTTATCCGAATACGGTGTACTTGGGTTCGAATATGGTTATTCGCTTACCAATCCCAAGGGTTTAACTATCTGGGAAGCACAGTTTGGCGATTTCTTCAATGTTGCCCAGGTAATTTTCGACCAGTATATCTCATCGGCATACGAAAAATGGGGAATGATGAACAGCCTGGTTTTATATCTGCCGCACGGTTACGAAGGGCAGGGGCCAGAACATTCGAGCGCACGTATCGAACGGTTTTTAACCCTGACAGCTGACAATAATATGCAGGTGGTCGTGCCAACAACTCCTGCCAATATGTTTCATTTAGTTCGCCGGCAATTACATTGGAGTGTGCGAATACCGTTGATTATTTTCACACCAAAAAGCCTGTTGAGGCATCCAATGGTAACTTCATCAGTGGACGAATTGTCAAGTGGACATTTTCATGAAATTATAGAAGATGCAGTTAGCAAGCCTGATAAAATCAGGAAGTTGGTATTTACTTATGGAAAACTCTATTACGACTTACACAAAAGGCAAGCAGAGGAAGGAATTCAGGACGTTACAATCGTTCGGGTCGAGCAATTGTTCCCACTCCCTGTTGACCAGATAAAATCGATTATTGCAAAATATCAGCATGTTAAAAAGATAATCTGGGCGCAGGATGAACCATCGAACATGGGAGCATGGCAGCATATTCAACGTTTTTTGCCCACTGTGCCTTTCGAATTGATTTCCCGGCCAGCCAGTGCAAGTCCTGCCGGTGGGTTGATGTATCAGCATAATTTGCGATTGAAAATGATACTCGATTCTGTATTTGAAGATATGGTGGTTGCCCTTGATACATAGAAAATACCTGTTACAATATGAAAATATATTACTTTTGTAATTTACAATTGGAAAGATGAAACTTGACAAATACGAACTTAAATCTGGAGAAGAGCTCGAAGTGTTTGAGTTTGTAAGTATTGGTACTAAAGGTAAAATAACAAAATTAGTTCAGTACACTCCAACTAATTATAAGGATTTATATAATCTTGGTTTTGGTGACAAAAATGCTGAAACAGGTGAAGTTGATGATAATGTTATATCAAATAATGGTGATGGTGAAAAAGTTTTAGCAACAGTTGTGGCAACTTTATATGCATTTACTGATAAACACCCTGAGATTATGGTATATGCAACAGGTAGTACTGAATCAAGAACAAGACTATATCGTATGGGCATTACTAAGTTTATTAATGATGTAGAGACTGATTTTGAAATTTTTGGGGAATTGGATGAGGGGAGGGAAGAATTCAAAAAAGACATAGTTTACAAAGGGTTTTTAGTAAAGCGTAAATTTTAAAAACTTCAGCCATGAATACAAATGAAATTAATACAAGAAGGAAACCTATTGTTCTAATAGATAAGTCATTAGATTTTTTTAATGATAAGATTTTGTTCCCAAAAAAAGTTGAAAAAGCAAACAAGATGCTAAGAGAAATAGGGTTGCCTAAAATGAAAAAAAGTATCAGTAAATAAACCAAATATGTTATTAGAAATAAAAATACCTACTCCCGGCGAATCCATTACTGAAGTAGAAATTGGCAAGTGGTTGGTTGCCGATGGCGATCTGGTTGTTAAAGATCAGGAAATAGCTGAAGTTGAATCAGACAAAGCTACTTTGACTTTGGCTGCCACCGGGAGCGGGCAAATAAAAATTTTAATTTCTGAAGGCGAAACCGTAGCCGTTGGAACCGTTGTCTGTAACATCGACACAAGTGTGGCACGTGAACAGAACACAGAGAAAGAACCAATTGCCTCTGAACTTTTTCCTGAGCCAAAGGAAGTAGCAGTTGCTGAATCTGCAAAAACCACAGCTTCTGAAGTAAGCGTCAAGCCGGAAGAATCTAATGTCAAAATCACACCGGTTGCCCATAAAATGATGGAAGACAATCACCTTTCGATGGAAGATGTTTTGAACGGTTTGCACCGCATTTCGAAAAGCGACATTGAAGCGGTACTGGCACTTCCCAAACAGGAAAAAGGCACTTCGACAAGCTTAGTGAGCGGCGCTCCGTTCGCTGAGCCTGTCGAAGCGGTCGAAGCGTCACGCAATGTGAAACGTGAAAAGATGACTTCACTACGCCGCAAACTGAGCGAACGTTTGGTCGCAGTTAAAAATGAAACTGCCATGCTCACCACTTTCAACGAAATTGACATGAGCCGGGTGATGGAAATGCGTACAAAACTTCAGACTAAATTTGTTGAAAAGCATGGATTGAAGTTGGGTTTCATGTCAATATTTACCAAAGCGGTTGCCGAAGCGATGCAATTTCATCCATCCATCAATTCGCAAATCAGTGGCGAAGAAATAGTTTCTTCTGAATTTGTGGATGTTGGTATCGCCGTTCAAACTCCCAAAGGTTTGATGGTTCCGATTGTAAGGAATGCCGAAAGCAAAACCATTGCAGCAATTGAACTCGAGATAAAAGAACTGGCAGAAAAAGCCCGGACAAAAAAAATCAGCGTTGAAGAACTTACGGGGGGAACTTTTACAATTACCAATGGGGGAACTTTTGGTTCGTTGCTTTCAACTCCGATTATCAACCCGCCACAATCGGCGATTCTCGGAATGCACAACATTGTCGATCGACCGGTGGCTGTGAACGGACAAGTGGTAATCCGCCCAATGATGTATGTCGCATTGTCTTACGATCACCGCATCATCGACGGAAAAGATTCGGTTGGTTTCCTTGTTAAAGTGAAAGAATTGATTGAAAATCCTGAAGGATTGCTTACCGGAGGACGTAATCCGGAGGAAGTTTTGTTGGGGCTATAATTTTTCCAAACTTTTCCAAAGTTTTATGTAAGCTTATAAAACTTTGGAAAAGTTATTGATAGATTTGAAAAGTTCGTTATAGACTGGAAAAGTTTTTTTATTTCAATTTTTGCCCGAACGGAATGGTAAAACCCAGCCAGGGGATAGCTACAAAACTGCCAATGTCGGCTCCAAGCGGGATCCATAATCCGAAATCGAGCCCGGCTTTGTGAATAATCCTTCTGCCGCCTGCTGACATAAGAACCATAAAATTATCAGGTGTTCCGATGAAATAGTTTTCAGTAATGAAATAGCCTTTGGCTCCGGTCCGGATCATTCCACCTATGCTAACTGTTGGATTTCTGGCCATTTCTCCTCCGGCATATCCCCAACCAAGACCAATATTGAGGTTTTTGTCTCTTGTTCCGAAAGTGGAAATTCCGTAAATAATTCCAAACCCGGTATTTTCTTCTCCAATAACGGTACCTGCCAGGGCGCCAACACCCAGATTGATTTTGTCTTTCACTACAGGAACCGAGAACTTGGCGGTAATCCATGCCGGGGTTGAAACGCCTCCAAAGAGGAATAGGGGCATTACACCAACACCTCCTGAAAAATGGTCAGTAAATCCGTAAACTGCCTGATTAAACATGATCCAGACATTCTGGTAATAACCTTCTCCTTTTTTTAGGCTGTAACCGTTTGGCGCCCAGAAGTATCGTGTTGATTGGGGGTTTTCGAGCCAGTAAGTTCCGTCTTTAACTATGATCGTTGAGAGTTGATTAATTCTCTTCACTTCAGCACGGGGAATGCTTATTTCACCGAGTTTATCAGTTTTTATCCTGATTGTTTCGGGAGTATCTTCAAGGATGGTTCCGATGTACGTATTCCCGTCAACAGTTTCAATCTGGATTTTTAGGGTGTCCTGACTGTTTTGAGCATTGGAAATCAGCGAAAAGCCAATCAGACAGATTGTTATAAAGGCAAACTTTGCTGAAAATTTTTTCATGATTGAAGTAATTTGGTTCTTGTGTTTAAACTATGAGTAATAACTCATTTTTTTAAGTAAAGTTCACAAGGTGAAATGGGAGTAGTAGGCTACAAACTTTTCCAGAGTTTTATAAGCTTTATAAAACTCTGGAAAAGTTTTATGATAAAAAAAGCCACCCGCATGTGAGGACGGGTGGCTGTATCTGTTTGAAAAATGTTTGACTCTTTGTTTATAAACGATTAATAATTTACTCTGAAACTACTTCGAAGCCCAATTCAACAATTACTTCTTTGTGTAATTTGATTTTGGCTGTATAGTTTCCGATCTCTTTAACACTGTCGTCAGAAATCATGATCTGTTTGCGATCGATTTCAAATCCTTTGGCATTGATAGCCTCGGCCAGCATGATGGTATTCACCGAACCGAAGATTTTTCCGGTTGTGCTGGTTTTTGCCCCAATAACAAGTTGAACAGTTTTGAGTTTTTCAGCAATTTCCAAAGCAAGATCTTTCAATTTTGCTTGTTTGTGTGCTCTCTGTTTGGTGTTTTCGGCCAATACTTTTTTAGCCGATTCAGTGGCGATAATAGCCATCTTCTGTGGAATCAAAAAGTTACGTCCGTGGCCGCTTTTAACGGTAACCAAATCGTCTTTTGATCCTAATCGTGCAACATCCTGCAATAATATAACTTCCATTTTTTCAGCTTTAAAATTATTTCATCATATCAGTAACATATGGAAGTAACGCGATATGACGTGCTCTTTTAACTGCTTTTGCCACTTTACGTTGGTACTTCAAAGAGGTTCCGGTGATACGGCGTGGTAAAATTTTACCTTGCTCGTTTAAGAATTTTTTCAGGAACTCACCATCCTTGTAGTCGATGAATTTGATTTTGTTCTTTTTGAAGCGGCAATACTTTTTCTTTTTGATTTCAACCGACGGTGGGGTCAAATACCTGATTTCACTTGAATTTGCTGCCATAATTTAGTTCTCCTTTTCAGTTTTAGCTTTTGTTTTGTTGATTCTTTTTTCGCTGTAAGCAACGGCATGTTTATCCTTACTGAAAGTCAGGAAACGGATAATGCGTTCGTCGCGTCTGAATTGAGTTTCCAACGTTTTTGCAAACGTAGGTTCTGCGGCAAATTCGATGAGTTGATAAAACCCTGTCGATTTTTTTTGAATGGGATAAGCTAATTTGCGCAATCCCCAGTCCTCTTCATTGACAATCTCACCACCGTGTTCGGTAATGATGTCCCTGAATTTTTTTACCGTTTCCTTTACCTGAATATCAGATAAAACGGGAGTGACGATGAAAACGGTTTCAT
>JAIBEZ010000094.1 GCA_019459485.1 Prolixibacteraceae bacterium | reverse complement strand
TTGATGAACCAAAAGCAATTCCGCATTTGCTTGTTTGCCCCAATCGCAAGCATACCGTATCAGGTTGCCCGAATACTCCGAAAAGTCAATGAGTATGATAAATCGTTTTTTCATTTTTCTATGATTTTGCTTCGTTATTCTTTTTGTATAGACAATCATTCACCTTATTATAATCTTCATGAATGTCTTTTTACACTTATTTCCAGCGTCACTTGTAGTCATTTGTGATACAATCAACCACTCCATTTGAAAATGCTGCATGACACCAGACTCTTAAATTATAAAATCAAATTAAATAAGTATCCGAGTAAAATTATAAAAATGGTGATAGTTCCGAAGAAAATTCCGATAAGTTTCCACTTCATTACTTTTTTGAGCAATGTGGCTTCGGGCAATGATAATCCTACGACGGCCATCATAAAAGCCAGTGCAGTACCAAGCGGAACGCCTTTCGCCACAAAAACCTGAATAACCGGAACAATTCCCGCGGCATTGCCATACATCGGAACCCCTGCAATTACGGCCAGGGGAACGGCATACCATTTATCGGCGGAGAGATATTCGGTAAAGAAATTTTCAGGAACATAACCGTGCATGGCTGCACCAATTCCAATCCCGATGATTACATACAACAAAACTTTCCGCACAATATCCCAGCCCTCGCGGATGATAATTGGCAATCGGTCGATAAACGGAGTTTTGTCAATTTCCCATTGTTCCGATTCCTGTTCCGATGCGGCCTGAATTTCCTTTACCCAGTCGGACAGATACCTGTCTAGTTTGAACTTACCAAGTACAAATCCTCCAACAGTTCCGAGCAATATTCCGCTAATTGCATAAATAAGGGTTGCTTTTATTCCGAATAAACCAAGGAACATTGCTACGGCAACCTCGTTTACCAAAGGCGAAGTAATCAAAAAAGCAAAGGTTACCCCGAGCGGTATTCCACCTTTCACGAAGCCGATAAAAAGTGGGATGGACGAACAGGAACAAAACGGTGTTATTGCTCCAAACAACGATGCAAAAAAGTACTGAAGACCGTACATTTTTTTAGTGGTCAAATAAATGCGAAGCCTGTCAACCGGAAAATAAGCGTTCACCAAGCCCATTAAGGAACTGATGAGAAACAACAAAATCAGGATTTTAATGGTATCGTATATGAAAAAGTTGATCGATGCCCCAAGGTGAGAATCAGCATTTAATCCGATCAGACCATAAGTGATGTAATCGACCAATGGCTGAAGAAAATAATAAAGCACGATTAGTGCTGGTAGTATTATAGCAACGGAGGCAATGAGTTTTACTTTTTTACTTTTTTCCATGTTTTATTCAAAGCTGCTGTTCGCCAAATGACGAACAATTAAACCAAATTTTTTAGAAGAATACCCTGATAATGTAATAGATACCCACGATAATAAATAGTACGGCAACAACTCTTCTGAACCAGATTTCGAAATTCCTCATTTTGTTGTAAACGCCTCCGATTGAACCAACCGAAAAAGCCAGTATCCATGCAAAAATGATGACCGGAATTCCGGTTGCCAATGCAAAAACGATGGGGAGATATAAGCCTGATGCGCTTGCAACGGTCATTGGAACAAGCATCCCAAAATAAAGTACACCACTGTAAGGGCAGAAAGCCAATGCGAAAATCATTCCCAGCAAAATGGCATCCCAATAGCCCCATTTGGTTTTGGTTTCCATTCTGGAAGTCAATCCGCTTACGCCGGGAAACTTGATTTTTATTACATCGAGCATAAACAAGCCGATGACAATGAGCAGGGGACCTAATATTTTTTCGCCGTAAAGCTGAAAGAAGCCTGAAAATTTAAACTGATCGGCTCCGAAATAAATAATAAGTGCAAGGACGGTGTACGAAATGGCACGACCAAGTGTATAGAGTAATCCGTTAATAAAAACACGGTTGCGGTTTTCAATGTCCTTGCTAATAAAACCCACTGCGGTAATGTTGGTCGCTAACGGGCATGGACTGATGGCAGTCATTAAACCCAGCATCAACGCCGATACCCACGGCATGGTGCTGTTTTCTAGAAGGTTGGTTAAAAATTCCATTAATTCGATGACTAAAGAGCGTCAACTTTTTCCTTGATAATTGACTTGAATTTTTTAGGATTGGTACGCGCATACATAAAACCTTCGTTGGTCAGATTCACTTTTTTGTTCCCTTTTACCACTAAAAGTGTCTGGCCCGAAACATCCAGTTTTTTTGCAATTGGTTTGGTAGCATCATCTTCAAGATTCAATGCTTTGAAAGTTACCTGACTTCCGTAAAGGCTTTCCAAATCAGCTTTTGCTTCAGCTTCAACAGTTTTGCAGGTCACACACCGTGATGCGTTGTGAAAATAATAAGCTTCAATCTGGTTTGCTGCTGCCGTTTCTTTTTTTTGTGTTTGGGCGGTGCAAATAAAGCTGCTCATCAACATCATCATGGCAAAACTTAAAAAAATAAACTTTTTCATATCGGTTGATTTATCGGGTTAAAACTTGTTTGATTTCGTCTGCGGAAGGAACACGTCCTTTAATTTCAACTTTTCCGTTTACCACGAGGGCCGGAGTAGTCATCACACCAAATTTCATGATTTCCATGATGTCTTCCACTTTGGTGATGCTGGCGTCAATACCATTTTGTTCCACCACTTCGCGGGTCACTTTTTCGAGCGTTTTACATTTGGGGCAACCTGTACCTAAAATTTTTATTTCCATGATTTCTATTTTTATTGACATTTTTGTACGATTTGCTCCTGATCAATTTTCAGAAATTTACTGAATAAGTCCTGTGCTTCCTTCCAGTTCTCTTTGTTCAGGCAATATTTTATCCGGGGCGCTTCAATTTCACCCTGAATTAATCCTGCATCTCTTAATTCTTTCAGGTGTTGGGAAAGGGTCGATTTGACAATCGGAAGGTATTCAGTTAAATCGCCGCTGTAGCAGCACGATTGTTTCGAGAGCAATTCGAGCACGTACATGCGGATTGGATGCCCCATCGCCTTGGCATAACGGGCAGCCTTTTTCTGTTCTTCAGTAATAATGATTTGCGACATGGTTCGTTGTTCGTGAAATGACGAACAAAGGTAAAGCTTTTTTTATTCCAATTACATTTTGAAAAGTATTTTTCTTGTTTCTTGTTATATTAGCGACTTCAATCCAAAGATGAACCGACCACTTATGCCTGAAATTAAAATTCTTCGGAAAAACACCGTTAAGACTATTCTGTGTGGCGAAGGAAATACGCTGTTGAAGGAACTTCAGGAGAATGGGTTTGACATTTATTCACCTTGCGGGGGAAACGGAACTTGCGGAAAATGCATGGTTTACGTGAAAGGGGAGGGGGAGGTCACTTCCTGCATTTATCAGGTTACAAACGATATCGAAATTGTACTTCCTGAGAAACGGGAAGCAAATATTCTGGTAGATCAACATGAATATACCATTGAAATGCAATTTAATCCGGGCGATTCGGTGGGTCTTTCAAGTTTTCCATACGGTGTTGCCATCGACATCGGAACCACCACGCTCGTTTTTCATCTGGTCAATCTGATTACGGGAGCCATCATCGAAACCAGGGCTGTTGTAAATCCGCAGACAAAATTTGGCGCTGATGTAATTTCCCGGATCAATTATTCCGCGACCACTTCCGGCGGATTAAAAGCACTTCAGAAAGAAATACTGAACGCTATTAATCAGCAACTTGATCATTTTATTGAAGTTGCTGAAATAACCGCCAACGAGTTGGTGAAAATCAGTATCGCCGGAAATACCACCATGTTGCACCTTTTGCTTGGAGTTGATCCGTTACCCATCGCACTGGCGCCCTTTACACCTGCTTTTGTCGATGAACAAATCCTGAAAGGCCGCGATTTGAATTTGCATTGCCATCGGGAAGCCGAAATTAAAGTTCTTCCTTCCGTTGCGGCGTATGTCGGGGCTGATATTGTGGCCGGAATTGCATCAATAAAACCTTCAGTCGAATATCAGCGGTTTTTATTCATGGATATTGGTACCAATGGCGAGTTGGCGCTGGTTACTCCTGAAACAATCTGGTGCTGCGCTACCGCTGCCGGGCCTGCTTTCGAAGGCGCCAATATTAGCTGCGGAATGAGTGCCGTTGAAGGCGCTATCAGCGTTTTTGGTGCCGACGGGTACAGTGTGATTGGAAATGCAGCTCCTGCAGGATTGTGTGGTTCGGGATTGATTGATGTGGTGGCTCATTTGGTTGAAAACAAACTGGTGCAAAGCGATGGCTTGCTTTCCGAAGATTTTGTAATTGTTCCGGAGACTTCAGAAAAAAATAGTATTGTATTGACACAGCAGGACATTCGGGAAGTACAATTGGCAAAGTCTGCTATCATGGCTGGAGTGAAGGTTTTGCTGAAAAAAGCTTCGCTCACGTTCGAGGGTTTGGATGCGCTTTTTCTGGCAGGCGGATTTGGAAACTACATTGATTTGGCGAGTGCAGTTAAAATCGGGATGTTGCCAAAAGAGATGGAACACAAAACCATTTCGCTGGGAAACACATCAGGTACCGGCGCCTTGCTTGCCTTGAAATCGGTGCAGTTCGATCAGATTATCCAGGATGTCCGCAACCGGTCGTGCTATGTGGAACTTTCGGAAGACGAAGATTTTGTGCTGGATTACGTGATGAATATGGATTTTGAAGTGTGAACAGGAATCTTGTATGTTAGGCACAAAATTGAGATGATGGCGTATGAAATAAGATAAGTTGTTTGTGTTTAGTGTGTCTGTATATTTAAATATTGTAATTTTATTTCAGAATTTAAATATACAGATATTTTATTTATATTTGTATTCGTAAAAAATGAAAGTTATTTGCGGAAATTAAAAATATAAAATCATGATACTTGAATTTAAAATCAAAAACTATCTCTCGTTTAAAGATGAAGTGGCTTTAAGCTTTGAGGCAACTGCTGATAAAAACCTGGAAGAATATTACGTGACTGAAGTTGTGCCGGGAGTTCGAATTTTAAAGTTAGGGATTGTTTATGGAGCCAATGCTTCAGGGAAAAGTAATTTGATCAGTGCGTTTGATTTTTTGTCAACTTTTATAAATAAAATCAGGAATGATAAAGATGAAAAAACTGGTTTTATTCCTTTTGCTTTCGGGAATACGAAGGATCAACCCGGCAGTTTTGAACTGACGTTTTATGCTGAGAAACGGAAGTATGTTTATCGGGTAGAAATGAATGAGAATATAGTAAGCAATGAGTCCTTGTATTTTTATCCGGGAACCCAACCTGCACTTGTGTTCAATCGGCGCTATGATGAGGAAAATGGACTGTCTGTTATTGATTACGGTTCAAAGCTAAAAATCACAAAAGCTGCAAAAGATGAAATTCAGCTAAAGACGTTGAAAAACACTTCTTTTTTTGCCGCATCTCAGCAGGTAAACTATGCCATTCCAGAAGTTCTAAAGGAAGTGAAAGGTTGGTTTGATGAACAGTTTTTGGATTCTATTGATCCGGATACCCGATTGTCGGAGTACACCTCTCAAAAACTGAAGGAAAATGATCAGATTAGAATATTTACACTGGATTTTCTTCATAGGGCTGAATTCAATATTACCGATGTATTGTTTAAGAAGGAATTTCATCAGGTACCTGATGATTTTCTTAAAATGATTGAAAGTTCGGATATGCCTGAAGATAAGAAGAAAAGCATCCTGGAAGAAAAAGGCTTTGTTGCGGATCGGACTGAATTTGAGCATACCATTGTTGATGAAGGAATTCCTGTAAAATACACCTTGCCTGAGGCATTGCAATCGGATGGAACCATGCGTTATTACGGCATGTCTGCTCCCTATTACAAAATGCTTCACAACAACGCATTTCTTGCAATTGATGAAATTGAATCCTCGATGCATGCATTGCTGGTGAATCATTTTATCCGCGAATTTTTAATGAACGGCAGAGAATCAAAATATGCACAATTGTTGGTATCGACTCACAATATTTCGTTGCTTAACGAAAAGGATTTATTGAGGAAGGATGCGGTTTGGTTTGCCAACAAACAGGAAAACGGAGCTACCGAGTTGTATTCGATGGCTGATTTTGATATCCGAAAAGAACTTTCGTACTACAATGCTTATAAAATTGGGAAGTTTGGTGCTATACCTAATCTCGATTAACATGGGAAGACGAATCAGTAAAATAAAGAAATTCACCAGCTATGCTGTTTTGGGCGATGGCCAGACGGAACAGTATTATTTGGAACATTTGAAGAAGATCAAAGGGTTTAAATACATCGTTCGTCCACGCTTGTTTAAGAGTATTACGATTGAGCTAGCTGATGAGCTTATTCAGGAGATGCTTGATGAAGGATACGACATGGTTGTTTATTTTACCGATTACGATACGATTGTGAAACAGGGGAAAATAGCCAAATACAATAAAATACTGGCCAAATATCGGAAAAGAACCGATGTAGTGATTTGCGAAAGTATGCCCAGTATCGAATTCTGGTTCTTGTTACATTACATCAAAACCACCCGAAATTTCCAGAATGCAGGGGAGGTTTTAAAAGAGCTAAAGAAATATATACCTGCATTTTCGAAAGAATCATCATTTTTGGAAAAGCAAAAATGGGTGGAAGAACTTTGTGGTGATGGGAAACTGACAACTGCCATGACAACTTCATCGGAAATTTTGGCAGAAAAAGAACAAGGAAATGTCGGTGATTATTTTCCTTACACCAAAGTTGGGGTTGGAATTGAGTGGTTTGAGAAGAATAGAAATTAATGTTCCTCCATGCAAAAATATACCATTATGCATTGTGCCGTAACAAAAATGGTTCTTCTCCAAATCCCATCGGCTTATCCTTATAAATCCTTTAATCTTTGTTTTATTTTTCCAATCGGTTTTACAGGAGATCCGATTTTTCAAATGGGAGCCGACGAAATGTTCGATGTATCCTCAATTTACTAAATTTGCCAAAAATTAAAATGGTTTAAAAATGACAAGCGATCTGACACATAACGAACACAATAATATTCTCAAGGCATTGCAATCGGCTGATTCAACTGTAGTTATTGAGGCGCTCGATGAATTGCGCGTATCAGGAAAAACTTCCGATATTCCGATCCTTGTTGAGATGTTGCACCAGAGTCAAAATCCTGAAATTAAAGCCAAAATAGCTGGCATATTTGCAAATTTAAAGGAGAAAGATACGGTTCCTTTAATGATTGAAGCCATTCATAATCAGAAGTATGCACCCGAATTGAAACTGTTGGTTTCCAGTTGCTGGGAAAACGGGCTCGATTACACCAATTATCTGTCGCTATTCGTTGACTTGCTTATCAGGCACGACTTTCTGGTTGCTTTCGAAGCATATACAGTGATTACAAACATGGAAACAACCATTGATCAGGCTAAAATTGATACTGAGATCGAAAAGCTTGATCAGGCCATGCATACCACTACTGACGAAAAGAAAGCGCTGATGCTTGATGTGATTGATTTTCTGCCGTCAATCGGATCTTAAGATAACGGCTACTTTTCCGAAAAATACCTCATAAACTGCGCGCGTTCATAAAGCATTGGGTCTGGTATGTTTTTGTACGACAAACGACCGCGGAAATCTTCAATCTTTTTGAAATTCTGTTTCTTCATGAAAGCAGTTAAATCGTTCACCATTCCGGCAATAAGTTGCGAACCGTTGATGTAAATACCTGAACAAACCTGCACTGCCTGCGCACCGGCCAGCAATTGTTTAATAACGGCTTCACCATCGTGAATACCTGTGCTTGCAGCAATTTCAACTTTTGGCAACTGCGACGAAATCAGTCCGATCCAGCGCAACGAACGGCGTATGTCAGCCGGCGAACTGAATACTTCAGAGGAGGTGATCTGCATTTTTTCAATATTGATATCCGGCTCATAAAAACGGTTAAACAATACCAACGCGTTGGCGCCGTGGGCAACCAGCCGGTCAGCCATCGAAACCAAATTGGTATAATAATATCCGATTTTTACCGACACAGGTATGGTTACCTGTTTTTTTACTTCCGAAACAATTTTAAGGTAAAGTTGCTCTATTTCTTCAGAACTTCTTTGCCGCGCAGTTGGTACAAAAAATAAGTTGAGTTCAAGGGCATCGGCGCCGGCATTCTCAAAGTCTTTTGCAAAAACGGTCCATTCGGAAGCCGACATACAGTTGATGCTTGCAATGATTGGTATTTCCGTTTCTTTTTTTGCCTCGCTCAATAAGTTGAGGTGCCTGGTAATCGAATTGTTGCGGGTATAATTCCAGATATAATCTTCGGCCTCGGGATATAAATTCTGCGGATCGCGGTTAATCAGGTCACTTACTTCGTTGTTGATTTGTTCCTCGAAAATTGATTTTAGTACAACTGCTCCTGCTCCTGCATTTTCAAGGTCTTTGATTTTCTCAATCGAGTTTGTGAGTCCTGAACTTGCTACAATAATGGGATTTTTCAGTTTTAATCCCATGTATTTAGTTTCTAAATTTATCATATCTTTTTGGTTTTAAGGTAATTCAAGATAACAACTTCCTTATAGTTTCGTAACGTAATTCCGTTCTCCAAATATAGTACTTCCAATTCGCACCATCGTACTTCCTTCCGCAATTGCAATCAAATAATCGCCCGACATGCCCATCGAAATCTCCTTGAAATCAAAATTAGCAGTAAAAAATTCCGATTTCAGCTTTTCGAAATGTCTTTTCAGGTTGGCAAACTCTTTCCTGATTTGATTTTCATCATCGGTATAGGTTGCCATTCCCATCACTCCTGAAATTTTTACGTTCTCCAACACTTTATATTCGTTCGAATTCAGCATGTCAGTGGCTTCCGGCATCGAAAGGCCAAATTTGGTTTCCTCTTCGGCTATGTGAAATTGCAACAGGCAGGGAATGATTCGCCCAACTTTTTTTGCTTCTGCATCAATAGATTTAAGCAGTTTAAAAGAATCGACACCGTGGATGAGATGAACGAATGGGGCGATGTATTTTATTTTGTTTGTTTGCAGATGACCGATAAAATGCCATTCAATGTCTTTCGGCAGTTCTTCGTATTTCCAAACCATTTCCTGAACCTTGTTTTCGCCGAAAGACCGCTGTCCGCAATCGTAGGCTTCCAAAAGCAGTTCGGCTGGCTTGGTTTTCGAAACAGCTACCAATCGAACATTTTCAGGCAAATTTGCTTTTACTTTTTCTATATTTTCAGCTATGCTCATAACGTTCAAAAATAATATACAAAAAATGAAAAACCTGCCATATTCCGGATTTTTATTTGCTGCGACTGAATACTGAACACTTTCACTTTTCCCTATCTTTGACGCCCGCTATGAACGAGAGAAAACAACATACGATAAATCGGATGAATGAATTGGGAGCAAAGGGTATTCCTTTTGTTTTCATCATTGATTTTGACTTTGAAAAACCATTGATTTTTGATTACCGCGAATCGACAGAATTGCTTTGGAAAACGCCCGGATTAAGCAATTTTATTCCTGAAAAATTCACCTGCAACGAAATTCAATGGAATATTAATCCGGTTGAATTTGAGGAATTTGAAAAGGCATTCGCCAAAGTTCAGTATCATATTCACAATGGCGACACTTATTTGCTGAACCTGACGATGCCCACTAAAGTTGAGACGAACCTCAGTATGCAGGAGATGTTTCATTTAAGTGATGCGCCTTACAAAATCTGGCTCAAAAATCAGTTTGTATGCTTTTCTCCTGAAATATTTGTGCGGATAAATAACGGAATTATTTCATCTTTTCCGATGAAGGGAACCATTGATGCTACTATCGAAAATGCAGAACAACAGCTTCTTAATGATGAAAAGGAATTGGCAGAACATCATACCATTGTCGATCTGATACGTAACGACCTGAGCATGGTTGCCACCGATGTAAAAGTGGATCGTTTCAGGTATGTTGACCGGATTTCAACCAACCAAAGCGATCTGCTGCAAATGAGTTCCGAAATTTTAGGCAAACTTCCGGAGAATTACCAACAGTCAATCGGTACAATATTGGCTCAGATGTTACCTGCAGGTTCAATCTGCGGAGCGCCAAAGTCCAAAACAATTGAAATTATCAGGGATGCTGAAACCTACAAACGTGGTTATTATACTGGTATTTTCGGGGTTTTCGATGGTGAAAACCTTGACAGTTGCGTTTTGATCAGGTATCTGGAACAAGACGGCGATCAGATGAACTTTAAGAGTGGGGGAGGAATTACCTTTTTAAGCGACTGTCGGGCCGAATACAACGAACTAATTCAGAAAGTATATGTCCCCATTGCTTGAATCACTCAAACTGAAAGACGGGATCATTCAGAACCTGAACTACCATCAGGACAGGCTGAACCGTTCGATGGACGAATTGTTTCCATATGCCCAAAAGATTCATTTGGCGAAGGAAATCCCCATTCCGGAGAATTGCAAATCAGGAATTTTTAAGATAAGGGTTTTGTACGGCCAAACCATCGAGGAAATTGAAATTGAACCGTATGTTTTTCGTTCAGTTAAAAGTCTGAAAGTGGTTCACCACGAGAGCATCGACTATCATTTGAAGTATTCAGATCGCCAGATCCTTCAGGAATTGTTTGCCCAACGTGGCGATTGCGATGATATTATCATTGTTAAAAACGGTTTGGTGACTGATTCTTTTGCCGCCAATTTGCTTTTTTTTGATGGAGAAAAGTGGTTTACCCCGAAAACGCCTCTTTTAAAAGGTACGAAAAGGCAGTTTCTAATCGACAATGGTATCGTTTCAGAAAAAGAAATCAGGGAAGAAGATATTCGAAGCTACCGTAAAGTCGGATTGATCAATGCCATGATTGATTTTGAAGAAATGTCGGAAGTGAATTTGGAGCAGATTGTTTTTTAATCGCAATCCAGTTTGGAATTTTTTTTCCTGCTGTCTGTCACATAAATGTGGCGGCAAAGGATATAGCTCTGATGATTATCAACGCTTTTATTCCTTGCCGTCTGGCTTTAGCCGACGGACGTGAATGTTTCTTTTCAAACCTCAATCTCCAACCCGTCATACGACAAAAATACACCCTCCGGAAGTTCCGATTGCACTTCCCCGTGAAATCCCATCTGATGAGAAAGGTGTGTCAGGTAAGCTTTTCCGGGTTTTACTTCAGCAATAATTTCAAGCGCCTGATCCAGGTTGTAATGTGAAATGTGGTCTTCTTTCCGCAGCGCGTTCAGTACCAAGATATCCAGGCCACGGAGTTTGTCAATTTCAGCATTCTCTAAGCGGTTAACATCGGTCACGTAGGCGATTTTCCCAAACCTGAACCCAAAAACCGGCAGCTTGTAATGGAAACCACGAATGGGAATTACTTCCAAATCGCCAATCATGAATGGTTTATTTTCAAGCAGGTGCAGGTGCATTTGCGGTATTCCCGGATATTTGTAGTTGGCAAACACGTAATCGAAAATGCGGCGGATGGCAATCTGCACGCGCTCTTCCGCATAAATGTCGGTGGGTTGTTTTTGCACCCAGTTGAAAGCCCGGATATCGTCGAGGCCAAATATATGATCGGTATGTTCGTGGGTAAGCAGTATGCCGTTTAAATGGATGACTTTGTGTGTCAGCATTTGTTGCCGAAAATCGGGACCTGCATCAATTACCAGACATTGAGTTTCAGTTTCGATCATTACCGAAGCGCGCAACCGCTGATCTTTTGGATTGTTCGACAAACACACCGGGCATTGACACGCAACCACCGGAACTCCCTGCGAGGTACCTGTTCCTAAAAAAGTAAGTTTCACTCGAAAATATCTTTATTGATAAATTTAATATTTATGTGTTCTCGTGGAACCCTCCCCGATAAATCGGGTTTCGTTTCAC
This sequence comes from Prolixibacteraceae bacterium, assembly GCA_019459485.1. Classification (GTDB taxonomy): domain Bacteria; phylum Bacteroidota; class Bacteroidia; order Bacteroidales; family Prolixibacteraceae; genus Aquipluma. The sequence goes on along the minus strand of JAIBEZ010000094.1, from coordinate 31,865 downwards.
TATTTAAAAATTGATTTATGCAAAAATAAGGATTGCCCTGTCGCTACCGAGGGTTTTTATCTATTTTTGAGAAAAATTTAAACATGGCCAAACTTTACATGATTCCGACCACTTTGGGCGATACCAGCATCGAAAGGGTTTTACCTTCCGATCTGAAACAGTTGATTTCGTCCATTCCGGTATTCATTGTCGAAAATATTCGCACTGCCCGCCGTTTCCTGAAAAAAATGAATCCGGCCATTGTGATCGATAACCTCACTTTCTTCGAACTCAACCAGCACACCGACAAGAAAGAAATCAGCCGGTTTTTGGAATCCAACCGGCAGGGACTTGATATTGGCATTATTTCGGAAGCTGGTTGTCCGGGAATTGCCGATCCGGGTGCTGAAGTGGTTCGGATTGCACATACCCGAAACATTCAGGTGGTACCGCTTGTCGGGCCATCGTCGATTTTGCTGGCGTTGATGGCTTCAGGAATGAGCGGCCAAAATTTTGCTTTTAACGGTTATCTACCCATTAAAAATCCGGAGAAATCGCTCCAGATTAAACTATTGGAAAAGCGGATGCAAACCGAGGGACAGACGCAGATTTTCATCGAAACACCCTACAGGAACGCTCAGTTACTGGACGAACTAATTAGAAACTGCGAACCGCAAACCATGCTTTGCATTGCTGCCGATATCACGCTCGACACCGAATTTATTCTTGCCAAACCCATTTCATTCTGGAAAACCAACATTCCGGACATACAGAAACGGCCAGCCATTTTTATGATCGGGAAGGTTTAGCGCAAATCATTGATACCGCTCAGTTTTTGAGAAGAAAAAGTCACTTTCGATGATGGCATTTTCGTCGCTGTCGGAACCATGAACCGCATTTCGTGACATTGATTCAGCAAATAATTTCCGGATAGTTCCTTCGGCAGCTTTTGCCGGATCAGTCGAACCGATCAGTTCCCTGAAATCGGCTACCGCGTTTTCTTTTTCAAGAATGGCTGCTACGATAGGGCCGGAACTCATAAAAGATGTTAAATCTTCAAAAAACGGTTTGTCAGCATGGACGGCATAAAATTCGCCCGCTTGTTTCTTGTTTAAGTGCGTGAATTTCATCGCTTTTATCCTGAATCCTGCTTCATTGATCATCTTCAATACCGGACCAATATTGTTTTTACTTACTGTTTCCGGTTTAATCATTGTAAAGGTCTGGTTACCTGACATATTGATGGAATTTTATATGTTTGTTTTGTGAACCCAAGTTAGTTAAATATAGTTTTAATGAACCGTCACCATCGGCATTATTTTTATCTTTGTCTTTTATTTTAAAATTGAATAATTGGAAAGAGTTGATATAAAGTTAATTAAGCAATTTGAGGAGTTGATCAAGGCAAGTTCTAAATCCATTGTTTTGGTTCCACACATGCATGCCGATGGCGATGCGATGGGTTCCGTACTTGGATTGTGGCGCATATTGAAAAATGCCGGATTAAAGGTGAAAATCATTAGCCCAACCAAATATCCCGAATTTTACCACTGGATGGACGGCCACGAAGAGGTCATCATTTACAGCCATCATCCGAAACAGTCGGCAAGGGCTTTGGATGAATCTGATTTACTGATCTGTATGGATTTCAACCAGCTTTCGAGATTGGGTGATATGAAAGCGCTTGTTGAAAGTTATCAGGGGAAAAAAGTTTTGGTCGATCATCATCCCTATCCCGGAAACTTTACCGATCTGGTTATTTCGGATATTAGTTACAGTTCAACTTCCGAATTAATATTCTCAATACTTCAATCCACCGAATTTGCGCCATTTATCGACAAGAATGCCGCCACTTCATTTTTTACAGGTATCATGACCGATACCGGCTCTTTCGATTTTAGTGTTTCGAATCCGAACACCTTTGAAGTTGTGGCTCAGCTCACCCGCATGGGAATCGATCAGCAGGACATTCATTCCAAAGTATATGATAATTTTTCGGCTGACAGAATTCGTCTCATGGGTTTTTGCCTGAGCAACCGGATGACTGTTTATCCGGAATACAATACTGCCGCAATGTACATCACGCTTGAAGACCAAAAGGCTTTCAACTTTAAAACAGGCGACAATGAGGGTTTTGTAAATATGCCACTTTCAATAAAAGGTGTAGTTTTCAGCGCGCTCTTTACTGAAAAAGAAAAATACATAAAAGTGTCGTTTCGATCGAAGGGCGAATTTGCTGTTAATGAGATTTGTGAAAAATATTTTAACGGAGGGGGGCACCGCAACGCATCCGGAGGGGAGTTATATGCATCTATGCAGGAAACACTACTGAAATTTGAAAGCATATTGCCCGAATTTGAAGAAAAAATTAAACAATCAGTAAAATAATTTACAATGAAGAAGTTGACGAATATTTTAAAAATTAGTGCATTCATCTTGTTTGTCGGAATTTTGGCAGCATGTAATAAAGATGTAGAAGATCCTTATGCAGCCTATACCCCTGAACGCGAGGCAGGTTTAATAAAAGACTGGCTGGCTGCAATGGTTACCAAAGGAAATGACATTGATACAACCGATACCGGTATTTTTTATATCAATGATACAACCAAAGTTGGCAGCGGACCAACCGTCGTCACCGGAAAAACAGTAACTGTAAAATATACCGGGATGTTTCTCGACGGACAGGTTTTTGATGCTTCAACAGGCTATACATTCATCCACAAAGATACCGATCCAAATAAACGCATGATTCAGGGATGGGAAGAAGGAATTGAGGTGTTGAACAAAGGAGCAAGTGCAGCTTTTCTCATCCCATCGGCCAAAGCTTATGGTGTAAGAGGTCAGGGACCTATTCCGCCAAACAGTCCGTTAATTTTTATTATCGAAGTAGTTGATATAAAGTAGAAGCTCATTAAAATTCGTACTTTCGCAAAAAAATAAAGTTTATGAAACAAATATTGTACATTCTCGGATTGGTTGTTCTGCTATCCGGAATTTTCACCTCGTGTAAACCGGATCCTTTGGACGCAATGCGTGAAAACGAGATTGTCACACTTGATAAGTATATAAAAGATAATAATTTGGCTGGCGCAAAAGATGATGCCACAGGAATTTATTTTAAACTTATAGAACGCAGTAGTGATACTACCCTGGTTCGGTCAGGATTTAAACTCTTGCTGGAATTTACAATTACATTCATTGACGGTAAAGAAATCCCTGTTGATTATTATTTTACAACTGATGATGGTTTGGGACACCATTACGAACCACGATCTTTTTATGTAGATGTAAGTAACGATTTAGTGAACCAGGAGTATGTTCAGCAAATTGTAGGCTTACACCGTGGATTAAAGAAAATGCATGTTGGCGACAAGGCTTTTATGGTTATTCCTTCGGAACTGGCGTTTAAAGCAGTCGATATGTCTTCAACCCTTGGTATTCCACGCTTTTCAACTTTGCTGGCAACTGTTTACGTTAAAAAAGGATATTCGCCTGCACAACAACAATAACGATTATCATTCAATAAATATTTCCCGCGTTAACCATCTGGCTTTTCGCGGGATTTTTTTAATATGAGCAAATCAGAATTACTCAAAAAACTTCTGCCGGGATTTATTCCCCTTTTTGTTTTTATCGCCGTTGACGGGATTTGGGGAACCCGTGCTGGTTTGGTTGCCGCCCTTGTTATCGGGGTTGCCGAAATGGTTTGGATCTGGATCAAGGAAAAACGCTTCGACCGGTTTGTGTTGGTTGATACCGGTTTGCTGATGGCGCTCGGTTCTGTATCTATTTTGCTTGACAACGATATTTTTTTTAAACTGAAGCCAGGTCTTATTGAATTGATTCTTTGCGCAGTGCTTGGTGTATCGGCCTTCTCAAAATTGAATATCATCGGGCTGATGACAAAGCGATACATGAAGGATATGGAAATGAACGATCAGCAGGTGGCGCAGTTCCGAAAGACGATGCAACTGATGTTTTTTGTATTTCTGTTTCACACCATACTTGTATTTTATTCAGCATTTTATCTCTCGAACGAAGCATGGGCCTTTATCAGCGGAGGCTTGTTCTACATTTTGTTTGCCGTGGTTTTCGGATACGAATTCGTAAAACAGAAAATGAAATTGCGCAAACAGGTGGTAATTCCTGATGAGGAAGAGTGGCTTCCATTGGTGAACGGGCAAGGCGAAATTATCGGCAAAGCGCCCCGTTCGGCATGTCACCGTGGCGAAAAACTGCTGCATCCTGTAGTTCATCTCCATGTTTTCAACAACCAAAAACATGTTTATTTGCAGAAACGCCCGATGAACAAACTGGTTCAGCCAGGCAAATGGGACACCGCGGTGGGCGGGCATATTTCAGTGGGAGAAACACTTGAAACTGCACTGAAACGCGAAGCCTTCGAAGAAATCGGACTGACACAATTTTCCGCAAGACTGGTAAAAACCTATCGCTGGGATAGCGAGCTGGAATGTGAATTGGTTTATGTATTTACCACCCACGATTTTAAATCGATTCACCTTCATTCCGATGAAGTCCTTGAAGGCCGGTTTTGGACACCAAAGCAAATTGAATCAAACATTGGTAAAGGTGTTTTTACCCCAAATTTCGAACATGAATATCAGTTGCTGAAGAAGGAAATCTTTTAAAAATCGATTGTATTCCCCGGAAAATCGTCATGCCGTTCTGTTTATTTCTAGTTGGGGTGTATTTTTTCTTTTGTTTTCTGGCGAATCGCATTTGAGAGCATTTGGAAGAAACCATATCCTTGTTGGGAAAGGCCCGAAACAAACTTTTTTACTTTGGTTGCCGCCTTATTTTTTGAGTCAAGTTTTGCAGCGTGGATTAATAATTCGGTGAAATTTGGCGTAGAAATGATGGCATCGGCATGTAGTTTCAATAATTCGTTTTCGGGGCAAAAAGCGATGCCAATTCCGGCTTCTTTAATCATGCAAAGATCGTTCAGGCTGTCGCCAATGGCGATGCAGTTCTCCTTTTTTATGTTGTATTTATTTAAAATGTCCGTCATTGCATTTGTCTTGCACAACGGATGTTTGCATAAGCTGTCGCTGCTGCTAAAGAAAAAGGATGGAATTTTCACTTCACCGGTACAAATGCTTTTAGAGAATTCCAATTCATTTGAGAGCGAAAAATCCATCTCTAATTTGTTTTTAATGTGTTCGGTGATGCAGTCGTAACTGTCGGAAATAATTTCAACGACATAGCCTCGTTTTTTGAGCAGGGAAACGACCAGCTGCGTGTCTTCCACGATGGGTATGTTATCCGCAACTGAAATCAAATCCGCTACCGATTTTCCTTTCAGAAGTTTGGCTACCTGTTTGGTCATGCAAATCCCGTTTGTTGCCGATGAGCGAATGTCCATCAGTTTATCCATGAATCCAAATGAATTTGCGCAGGCATCAATAAATCTTCCCCTAAGAATCGTATTGTCCATGTCGAAGATTACCAGTTTGTTAAACTTCAGGAGATGGTTTTTTAATGCATATTCTATTTGCGACGGGATATTTTTACTCGTGCCAGGTTCTTCTAAAAGGTAGGACGGTTTTTTCGTTGAAGTTCCCTTCGAAATAATTGACTGAGACACTTCTTTACTCATTTTGCCAAGCTCTTGCCAAGGTTTGCTTTTGTTTTCGATGTAGCCGATTTCGACATCCATCATCCGTACTTTCATCAAGTGCATATCTATCAGGATGCCAATGTCAACGCCATAGTCGTCCCTGAAATCCAGTCGTTTCAAAAGTGATTTTTTCCCCGCAATCATTCCGCTCAGCGGTTGGTTGTATCGCAGTAGTTCGGGATAGAAAATACTCAGGAGCGGTTTTGCAACCAATTCGGTCACCCTACCGGCATTTCGGCTGAAGGATGATTTTACGAAATCTGCTTCTCCGCAAATGATCGGATCGGAAAGTGATTTTATGGTATCGGGAGGATAAGGATCAATGTCTCCATCGAGAAAGACAACGATTTCGTTGGCGGCATAAAGTAACCCGTCTTTCATCGAAGTACCCTTCCCAAGTTTTGTGCTGGTGATCACTTTCGCGCCGTTTTCATGTGCGATAGGAACAGTCTGGTCGATTGATTTGTCATCAACAACAATTACCTCGCTCACATTTGGCTGACTTTTGGCAAAGTTTACTACCGCCGCGATGTGAGCTTCTTCGTTCAATGTAGGTATGATGATAGAGATCATGGCATTGGATTTTGTTTGTTAACATTAACCAGGTTTGTCAATCCCGCAGTATCAGTATTGATGGTGCCACGCTGAGCCAACTGCTTCGTGATTCAACGAGCGTTTTCCACCCTTCGGCAGATACAATCATTAACTGAAATTTTTGGATAAATGTTTCATCAATCACGTTTACCTGATCAAGGGTAATATGATTGGGAGCTTCGTGTTCAATTGCCCTGATGGCTTCTTTTATTTCAGAGAGGCTTTTGGTTAGCCCTTTCGGATCGGCTACTGTAATTTGTGCTTCCGAATTTTTAATCAGGCGTTGGAGGTATTTAATCAGAAAACCATCGTTTCCGGAATATATAGGAGCAATAATTTGGTCCCAATCTCCGGAATTTTTGTCTATCAAAATTCCGACCGGGACTTTGCTTCCTGAAAGTATGTTTTGTGTGCGGTCGTCGAAAGGAGAGTTGCTAAACAGTTTTTCTTTTCCTGAAACTTTATGAATAAGGCGGTCAGGGTTAATGATGCTGGTGGTATATCCCAGTATTCTGCCCAAAAGAGTTCCCTCAAAAATCGAATGCCCGATACCAATTAGCAGAAGGTCAAAATCACCTTTGTTGGTTATTTCTGCAATGTCAGCGTCAATGTCATCGGTGGCTTTAAAAAGGGTCGTAATTTTCTGGTTCAGTATTTTTGATTCCTGAATGACCGGCGAAAAACTTTCGTTTTCATATTCTTCCAGGTTATAATGGTGCAGCACGCTGTTCGGGCATAAGTGCAGCGCAGTAACCGTCGCATTTTCAGTTTGCTTTTTTACTAAACGATTGGCTAGCTGTAACAACGATTTGCCCATTTCCGGATTACCAAAAGATAAAATAATCTTATATTTTATGAGTTGGTTCACCTGTTCGGAGATCACGTGTGGCTTTTTCCTGAATATTCGATTAATTAAGTCCAGGGCCGGAGCTGTCATGAAAGTAGTGACCAAAGCCATAATGACCATCATCGAAAAAATTTCAGGAGAGAGGATACCAAGGTCGTACCCAATGTTAAGTACCACCAGTTCCATCAGTCCCCGGGTATTCATCAGTGCACCGATGGTAAGGCTGTCGCGCCAGTTTTGCCCGACAAATTTGGCTGCAAGAGCGCTTCCGATGAATTTACCGGTTATTGCGACCAGGATGATCAGTCCGGTTATTTTCCAGAGATAAGGTTCGTTGAGCAATCCAATTTCAGTGCGCAGTCCGGTGAAGACAAAAAACAATGGGAGTAAGAGCACAAGTGCTACATCTTCCACCTTTTCAATAAATATATTTCGGAACTTGGTGCTTTCGGGCATTATAACGCCAGCCATAAATGCGCCAAACAACGCATGGATGCCGATAACTTCGGTTGTGTACGATGAAACGATCAGTGTCAGGAAGAAGATGGCGACAATTTGCTTGCTCATCGTTTCGCGCGATGGGTATAAATCGCCAACCCGTTTCAAAAATGGTTTAACCATTTTGAGCATCAGGAAAACATAGCCGACAGCAATGGCAATGGTGTACAGTGAACTCACAAACGAACCGGCTTTTGCGATGGCGATTACTGCGGCAAGCAAACACCAGGCGCTGATGTCGTCGGCTGCGGCACACGTAATAACAATGGCTCCCAACCTTGTTTTATGAATTCCTCTTTCGTGCACGATGCGGGCCAGTACCGGGAAGGCGGTTATGCTCATTGCAATGCCGAGGAATAAGCCAAACGATAGAAATTCTACGCCTGAGGGGGCGAAAGTTTGATAGATAAAATACGCTAAGCCCATGCCTAGCGCAAAAGGGAAAATAATGCTTGCATGACTGATGACGACTGCATCATGGGCTTTGTTTTTTAGTGTCTTCAAATCGAGTTCCATCCCAACCATAAACATAAACAGTATTAGCCCGATCTGGCTTAAAAACTGGAGGTTGCCCATTGAGTGGTCAGGAAATAATGTGTTGAAAAATTCAGGGAAATACATGCCTAGGAGCGAGGGCCCCAGCACTATGCCTGCAATAATTTCGCCTATTACCGTGGGTTGACCTATTTTTTTACATACCCATCCAAGTATGCGGGCGGTTATTATTATAGTTATTATTTGAGCCAGCAGTATGGCCAACGGGTGTGTCAGGTTTTGCAAAAACGAATTTACAAATTCCAGCCACTGACTTTCACCCACTTCGGGCATGTGTACGTGCCTTCCAAATTCCAGCACTTTTCCTTTTTGTGCAATCCAATGGATAAGCCACGAAAAACTGCCAATTACGCAGATGTAAAAAAAGACGTTTCTAAATTTCTTCATGTTGGGTGCAAATTGTTTTAATTATATCCGGTTGTTATCAGGTTGATTAAGGCCAAACTTCCAATAGATTTTAGTAGTTTATACTTTTTTGTTTTGTTTCGCATGATTTGCTCGAAGAATTTTTCTTCTTCGACACAATTCGTGCAGCGACCATCATCAATTAATATCTTGTTCGAGTTTTCTCCACAACATTTGCAAATCCCTTTTTTAAGGTCAAAGTCTGAATAAGTTGTTTTTGTTTTCATACTATAAACAATAAAATGATTACCCATTGATATCGTATTTCAATTCAAATATGAGTCTAAAATCCTGAAGAACCTTGGCTTTTTGGGAAGCGGGGAGCGGAAATGTAATAAGAAGGTCAAATCTTGTAATAAACCTATCTGCTTGTTTTCATTATGAATTCGTTCCGGTAAGTTTCGCCCAGGGTAAGTACCAAAGGCTTTTCTGACTGTAGAAAAATGTTGGTGGTAATCTGATTGTTTGAAAAATATAAAACTTTGTTCAGTGAAATGAGCTCTTTTTTGTTGACACGGCAAAACTGGTCCGAAGGTAAAACGGAAATGAGTTTTTCAAATGTAATGTTCTTTAATTGCAGGAATGCTCCATTTTCCAACAGGGCTGTTTTGTCCCGGCTGTCGATTTCGGAGGTGTGTATGTAAACCAACTGATCGAAAATTATCTGGACGTTTCCTTTGTCGGTATTTAAACGGATTTGTTTCCTGATTTTGCTGACGGAATTTATCCGGTTTATAGCTTTGTTTACAGCTTGCTGGAGTCGTTCTGGTTTTACCGGTTTTATTACATAGTCGATGGCATCAAGGTCGAAGGCATCTGTTGCATAATCTTTGTAAGCTGTGGTAAAAATAACCGGCTTGTTTTTAAGTAGGGCGGCTAATTCAATTCCGCTGGTACCGGGCATTTCGATGTCAAGTATGCACAAATCGAATTCCAGTCCGGGGAATTCATTCAAAAATATATTCGGATCGTTAAAAGCCCTGATCACTTCGAGTTCGGGTATTTGTTCACAAAGCAATTTCAGGTACGAAAGCCCCGGCAATTCATCATCGAGCAGCAAGCATTTTAGCCTTGTAGTCAAGCAGGTTAATTTTTAAGTGAGCGATATGTACGTTGTCTTCAATAAAGTGGTCGAACTTGAAATGATCGTTGTAAATGATCTTCAGGCGTTGTTCGAGCGTTTCGATTCCAAAACCACTTTTTTCTTTCCTGATGGGCGATTTCGCTGATACTTTGTTGGCAACGGTAAGCTTAAAATTGCTATCGTTAAACTCGAAGATAACAGAAATAAAAGCATCTCCGCTTTGCAGATCGGCATGTTTGAAGGCATTTTCAATTAAATCAGTAGAAATAAAAGGCGCCAGCAAACGTTGGTGATACAGCGGCTCATTTTCATTGGTCTTTAGTTTTACTTTTAAATCGAACAGCGGGCTTAGTTTAATTTTATTGATTTCAATCAAATTGAGCGCAAATTCTACTTCCTGCTTCGGAGTGACGAATTTACTACGACTGTCGTAGAGGATATAATCCAGCACATTGGATAATTTATCGAGCGCAAAATAGGTTTGGTAGGCGTGTGACTGAACGGAGTTAAGTATGTTCTTGAAAAGGTGTGGATTTAGCCTGGAATCCAGATTTTCGAGTTCTATTTGGTTGTATTTGCTTTCCATTTCCTGATATTTAAATCCCAGAACTTGATTTTCTTTCGCCGAATTATTTAGCTTGAAGATCAAATAAATGATTGCAGTCAAACATAGAAGAAGTACGAAAATACTTCCAAGAACAAGAAAAGAAGATAGATCAGGTTGAGTTTCCATTGTAGTCGTTTTTAACAAAGTTAGATATTACAAGTCAAAAAAGAGTTGGATTTTGAAACAATTCTGTACAAAAAACAAAAGATCCGATCTTCTAGTGATCGGATCTTTTTCTCAGGAATGGCCTTTGTATGTGTTATGACTGTTTAAAGCGCTTTATGTGTTCCGTCGCAAAACGGTGGATTTTTTGTGTTCTTGCACTGGCAAAGCCATACCTCTTGCTTTTCTGCTATTTTAAAGAGCACCGGTGTAAATTTTGTTCCGCGGTGTGAGCCATCGCAAAATGGCTGATTGGAACTTCTTCCGCAGGCACACCAGAAAAATTGTCCGGGTTCAAGCGTCACCTGTGCAGGTTTTTTTGCTGCAATTAAAGGTTGGTTCATTGTGATTTTTTATAGGTTGAGTTTATATGCTTCAACGCTGTTTCCCAAAAAAGTAGGTACCAATACCAATTTTTTGCCGGGTACATAATCTATGTCGGCAGTGTTCTTTTTGTCAACAGTATCCAATAGTTTAATCGACTCAGCTCCTTTGGTTACAAAGATTTTACCTGGCCAGTTAGAATAAATAAATTCCCCGTTTTCCATCTTTTCAAGTCCGTCAATTCCCCCGCAATTATCTGCCAGTACTTTTATTTCTTTTGTTTTTATATCTGCCTGAAGAAGCTGACCGGTTCCGATGTAGAGTTTTCCTTTTTCTGCCCACAATCCGTTTGGGTTGGCGATTAATTTGTCTTCGAGCCAAAGAAGTAATTTCCCATTTTCAAGTACATAAATTTTATTGTCGCGCATATCGGTAACAAAAACAGTTCCGTCTTCTGAGGCAGTAACGTCGTTCAGGAATTTTGCATTTTCAAGCTTGACTTTGCTGGTAATTTTTGAGTCTTTGATACTGATGATCACTAGCTCATCAATGTCGGCCACATAAAGGTTGCCGTTGTGAATTGCCTGACCTTTTGGGGCATTCAAACCGGTTACCCATTTTAAATTTTTTATTTTTCCGTTAATATCCAGAAGTGATATGAAGCCATTTCCATCTTTTGTCGATGCATCGCCATCAATATTTGCCACATAAATTACATTTGATGTTGCGTCAAACAGAGCGGATTCGGGAGTTTTAAGACCTTCAGCAGTCGTCCAGATTTTTGTGAGAGTTTGTGAATTAACTGATAACCCAATTAATACCATCATGAACAGAAAAATGTTTCGTAGTTTCATAGCTATAATTTTATAAATTTGAATTCGTTTTAAGTAAAACAATGCAATTTCAAATTTGTTAATCAGGAGCACAAAAATATTATACTATGAAACTAATTCTTCTGTTTTTAATCGGTATTTCCATTTTTGGGATGCCTGCCCAGGCAAAAAGGCACATTATGTATGTTGGTACCTATACAAAAGGGATGGCCGACGGTATTTTTGTGTATTCGTTCGACGACCGGACAGGAAAACTTGTTGATCTTAAAATACCTGTCGTCAGCAACAATCCTTCATTTCTTACCATCTCGCCCGATAAAAAGTATTTGTACTCGGTTGGCGAGGTCGATAATCTTGATGAGAAGCACAGCGGAGGTGTTTCTGCTTTTCGGATTGAAAAAACCGGTCATCTAAGTTTGCTCAACCATGTGCTTACCTTTGGTGCAAATCCATGCCACGTGAGTATTTCTCCGGATGGAAGGAAAGTGGTGACTTCAAATTATTCCGGTGGAAATCTTTCCTTATTCGATGTGCTTCCTGATGGTAGTTTGTCTGAAAATGTACAAACTGTTCAACATTCCGGAAGTGGACCTTTCCCGGGCCGCCAAACCGAACCACACGCCCATTCTGCACGGTTTGATCCTTCAGGAAAGCTTCTGTTTGCAGCCGATCTGGGTATCGACCAATTGAAGATTTACCAGGTTGGAACCGGTAGCAAACCTCTCTCTCCGAATGCTCAGGCTTTTGTAAAACTTGCTCCGGGTTCCGGCCCGCGTCATTTCGATTTTTCTCCTGACGGGCAGTTCATTTATGTCATCAGCGAGTTAAGCTCCACAATTACAGTTTTGATGAAATATGGTGGTATATGGAAAGAGGTTCAGACAATCAAAACCCTGCCGAAAGATTTTTCAGGAGAAAGCTGGTGCGCTGATATCCATCTGTCGGCTGATGGTCGTTTTGTTTACGGTTCGAACCGCGGACACAACAGCATTGCCGTTTTTAAGCGCGATCAAATGAGCGGAAGGCTTGAAATGATTCAAACCATTTCTGTTGAGGGAAACTGGCCGCGTAATTTCACCCTTGATCCAACGGGTAGTTTTTTAATTGTTGCCAACCAGCGAAGCAACGATATCACCGTTTTTAAAGTCGATGAAATTTCAGGAAAACTTAAATATACAGGCATAAAAGTTCAGAATGAATCACCTGTTTGTTTGCAGTTTTTGAGGTAAATTAAAAATAAGAGGCTGCCTTTCCAGACAGCCTCAAAATTCACCAATTTATTAATCGAACAGGTCTGATAACCAGTTCTTCTGTTTATGCGGTTTATAATACCCACCTTGGCCGTGACGATGATCGTCATAGTCGTTGTTGTGATTATTGACTGGTTGATTTGAGCCATAATACCGGTTTTGGCCTTCAGGAGTCGAACGTTCAATAATTTTGTCGAGTTCTCCGCGATCGAGCCAAATTCCGCGGCATTTGGGACAATAATCAATTTCGATGCCCTGTTTGTCGGATATAACAAGGGCGATGTTGCAAATTGGACAGTTCATGTTATGATGTTTTAATTAATTGGATATTTTTTTCCTTTTGAGGAAATAGAATTGAAAGCATAATTGATACAAATAGTATCCCAAGAATAGTTAAAAGAGAATACAGAATTGGAATCTTGTAAAATCCGGCAATCACCATTTTTGTTCCAACGAAAACCAAAATGGCAGACAAACCATATTTGAGGTAATGAAAATATTTGGTTATTCCGGCAAGGGCAAAGTACAGGGCTCGCAGACCTAAAATGGCAAAAACATTGGACGTGAAAATGATAAATGTATCGTTCGATATGGCTAAAATCGCGGGTATCGAATCGACAGCAAATATTAAGTCTGTAAATTCGACTATGAGTAATACCACAAAAAGGGGAGTGGCTACCGTTTTTGAATTCAGTTTGACGAAAAATTTACCTTCGTGCATTTGATCGGTAACCGGAAAGAATTTCTTGAACAACCTGACCAATGGATTTTTGTCCGGAGCGATTTCTCCTTCCTTTTGAAGCAGCATTTTTATGCCGGTTAGAATCAGGAAAGCCCCGAAAATGTATATAATCCAATGAAATTTAGTGATAAGCGCAACACCGGCAAAAATGAAGGCCGCGCGCATAACCAATGCTCCCAATATGCCCCAGAACAGTACTTTATGCTGATAGACCGGATTCACGTTAAAGTATGAAAACAGCATAATAAAGACAAATAAATTATCAACACTCAGCGATTTTTCAATCAAATATCCGGCAAGGAATTCAAGGGCTTTTTCTTTTCCCATGAATACATAGATTCCATAATTGAAAATTAGTGCAAGCGATATCCAAAGCGCACTCCAGATCAGCGCTTCCTTAATTTTCACTTCGTGCGATTTACGGTGAAAAACACCCAAGTCGATGGCCAGTAATAATATTACAAACGCAATAAAACCGGCCCAAACATACCCGTCAATAACCATAGTTGAATTTTAAAGTTTTTGTTTTTTTTTGTAAAAAGCTCCTGTCAACTGACAGGAAAACCGAATCCGGATTTCAATGATATCTTTATGTTGCCGATCCCTGCCATAATTTGTTGAAAAATTTGGTTAAGAATTCTAAGATACCCGAAATACCGTTTGGGTTGGTGTAATCAAATGCGTTTAAAAAATTGTGGTAATTAAATCAGGATCAGAGCCACAAAAATTATCAGCAGTGTAATGGCAGCAGTTATTAGAAACAATTTCAGTGTTTTATTATTCCGAAGTTTTTTCTAAAATATTCTGTATTTTATATTTGCTGTAGTAGTTGATATTTGAATAATTTGTTGTGATTCAAATATTTAAGTCCTGAAAAACGACTTTTGCGGTGGTTGCCAGTTTGATAAGGAAAATAAATGTCCCAGAAACGGATTGTTTGGAATAGGCAAGCAGGTATGCCGTTCGGCTATCCAAAATGTTTCATAAGGCTTACTCATGTGGTCATCATCAAAAGCATCAATATCTATACTGACAATATTGTCAGCACAATTCATTTTTTCAGAAAGTTCCACACTATTGACTGGAGAATCAGATTCAGAATATACTTCAAGCCCGAGGCAAAAAAGTACGGTTATCAGAAATAGAAACCGGAATAATATATTTTTTGTCACTTTCATTTGCGGCAAAAGTAAAAATACGCCGAGAATAAAAAAAATCAGGTTAGTTAAGTTTAGTTAATACTTATATTAAATTTTAATCAATTTTAGTTTCTTATCAACCTGATAAATTCCTCCCTCGTAGCCACCCGTTCGAAAGCACCCGTAAAGTCGGAGGTCGTAGTGGTTGAGTTTTGTTTCTGGACGCCCCGCATTTGCATGCACAAGTGTTGCGCTTCAATTACAACAGCAACTCCCAACGGGTTAAGCGTATTTTGAATGCATTCTTTTATTTGGGTGGTCAATCGTTCCTGAACCTGAAGCCGGCGGGCATACGCGTCAACCACACGGGCAATTTTGCTGAGCCCTGTAATGTAGCCATTGGGAATGTAACCGATGTGCGCCTTGCCAATAAAAGGCAACATGTGGTGTTCGCACATCGAATAAATCTCAATGTCTTTTACTATCACCATTTGGCGGTAATCTTCCTTAAACATCGCTGATCTCAAAATTTCTTCCGGATCCTGTTCGTAGCCCTGAAGCAGGAACTGCATGGATTTGGCAACGCGCGTGGGTGTCCGCTGTAAGCCTTCACGGTCTGCGTTTTCGCCCAATAGTTCGAGGATATTCCTGTAATGTTCGCTTAATTTTTCAGTTGTCTCCGGATCATATTTTTCAACCTTCCGGTAGCTTCCGTCTTTCCCGTTCAGTGTAAATTCCATTTTAAAATCCTTTCTGTAAATAAAATGTCAAGCTCACGCAACCACAAAGGTAACATGTTCAGTCTTACTTGTAGTCTTCAATTTTTTTTTTATCAGGAACGGGTAGTAAAATTAAGTCATTCAGTAAGTTAAAATAAAATGATTAAAATTGTGAATAAAAGTTAATTTTCCAATCTAATAAATACAATAATATACCAAAAATGAAGTTAGTAGATATGAAAACAATGTCGCAGAAACTGACCCACCTTAATGGAATGTACTTATGATTGTAGTTACCGGAGCAGCTGGTTTTATAGGAAGTTATGTTGTTGGGAAACTCAACAGGGAAGGTTTTAAAGACATTGTTCTGGTCGATAAATACGACGATCCCCTGAAGATAGCCAATTACCAGTCAAAGACATACGCCGAAATGATTGACCGTGATCAGTTTTTCGACTGGTTAGCCATTCACGAGAAATTTGTTCAGATTATTATTCATCTGGGAGCTCGTACTGATACCATCGGTCAGGAACCAGAAATTTACCAGCGACTAAATCTCGAATATTCCCAAAAGATATGGAACGCCTGTATTCAATATGGCTTGCCTTTGGTGTATGCATCATCGGCATCAACTTATGGTGACGGACAATTGGGTTTCGACGACGATCATTCGCTTATTGCTGAATTACAACCACTTAATTTATACGCACAATCGAAACATGATTTTGATTGCTGGGCACTTCAGCAGAAAAAGCAGCCTTTTTTCTGGGCCGGATTGAAGTTTTTCAATGTATTTGGCCCGAACGAATACCACAAAGACCGCATGGCATCGGTCATATTTCAGGCATACAACACAATTTCAGAAACAGGCATAATGTCTCTTTTTCGTTCGCATCATCCTGATTTTAAGGATGGTGAGCAAGCCCGTGATTTTGTTTATGTGGAAGATGTGGCGAAAGTGATCCTGTTTTTCATGCATCAGCGGAAAAATTCAGGAATTTACAACGTGGGTACGGGTGAAGCACGCACTTACCTGAGTCTGACAAAAGCTGTTTTTAAGTCGATGAAGAAGGACGAACAGATTGGTTTCGTTGATACTCCGAAAGATCTGCAAGGCAAATATCAGTACTATACCTGCGCCAATATTCAAAAACTTAAAAGTATCGGTTACAGCGAACCATTTTTCAGCCTTGAAGAAGGCATAGCCGATTATGTGCAAAATTATCTGATGACTGGAAGTTGCTATTAGTTTTACCTTGTAAACACCCAATTATCGTCCTTCGAAAGCTGGTTGTTGAAGTAATATCCTTCCAGATCAAAAGCTTTCATTTCCTCCGGATCGGAGATGTTGTTCTGGATGATAAAACGGCTCATCAGTCCGCGGGCTCTTTTGGCAAAGAATGAAACCATCTGGTATTTTTCGTCTTTATTTTCTTTAAATGCGGGCGTTATAATTCGGGCTTTTAACTTTTTTGTGTCGATCACGCTGAAATATTCATTGGAGGCCAGATTTACCAAAACTGCTGGTTTTTCTTCTGCTAATTCCTGATTTAGTTTCGCGGTGATTTTTGCTTTCCAGAACTCATAAAGGTTCTTCTTTCTGGCAACTGACAGGTTTGTTCCCATTTCCAGACGATACGGCTGAATCAGGTCCAGCGGCTTCAGCAGTCCGTAGGCTCCCGAAAGTATCCGCAGTTTTTGCTGAGCTGTTTCGAATTCAGTGGCCGAAAATGATTCAGCTTTCATTCCCTGATAAACGTCGCCGTTGAACATCAACACCGCCTGCCACGAATTTTCGGGAGTAAAAGGCAATGCCCATTCCTGAAAGCGCTGAAAGTTTAATTCAGCAAGTTTCGGCGAAATGTCCATTAACTTAGCCAATTGTGCCGGCTTTTTCTTTTTCAGGACTGAAACAACTTTTTCGGCTTCAGGCAAAAAATCAGCTGCCGTGTATTTTTCAAACTGAATAGGAGAGTGGTCGTAAAGCGATTTGGCCGGTGAAACAACGATGATCATGACTGGGTTTTTAAATTAAGTTCAGGAATGAAACAAAGAAAAGGAATCAAAGTTGGGGTTGATATAAAAGATACTTGAACAATCACCACACATAAGTTCCAACAGCTCCTTTGTCCAATGAAGTTGTGACCGTTTTTCCTTTGAATTGCAAATTAAATTGCTGACTCGTTTCGCTGTCGTTCTGTACAATCAATACTTTTTTTCCTTCAGGAGTTTTAAAAGCTACGTTGGGTAATTTGTCCGGAAGATTTGAGTTGATTCTGACTGAACCCGGGCGGACAAACTTTGAAGCGTGTGCGAGAATGTAATAAGCCGGATTGCGTGTCACAACGTTCCCATTGATGGTTATTGTTCCCAAACACTGGTCGCATCCGCCAACTGTGTGAGGATCGCTTGCCGGATCGGCTGCAAGGTTCCATTCCAGTACATTCCGGCACCAGTTGCGGGTTGCGCCAATAATAAGGGTGCGTACATGCCATGCGAGATCACCAGCCATATTTCCGGGCGCACCAACCCATTGTTCTGTAAAATACAGGTGCTTGTCTGGAAATGCTTCGTGTACTTTACTCAATTCGTCAATTGATCCGCCATAGAGATGAAAAGCCGAACCATCCACATATTTTGCTGCTTCCGGATCGTTCAGGATTTCAAGCGGGTAATCGATTCGATCGGCGTTGTGATCGTAAACAATGATTTTGGTTTTAATATTTGCCGCGGCGAATGCTGGTCCCAGGCTTTTTTTGATGAAATCTGCCTGATCAGCAGCAGTCATGTACATGCTCGGGTTGTTGCCCGGATGCAGCGGTTCATTTTGGATGGTAATTGCATCAATGGTGATTCCTTCTGTTTTCATCGCCTGAATATATTTCACGAAATATTTGGCGTACGCATCAAAATATTCAGGTTTTAAACTGCCGCCTTTCGATGCATTGTTCGTTTTCATCCACTTTGGGGCCGACCATGGCGATCCCATAATTTGGATGGTTGGATTAATTGCCAGAATTTCTTTTAAAACCGGAATTAAATCTGCTCTTTCAGGTTCAATACTGAATTTGGTCATTTCAGCATCTGTTTCTCCTGCAGGCAAATCGTTGTATGAAAATACGCGATCGCTCAGATCAGACGCGCCAATACTGATGCGCAGGTAGCTGAGGCCAATATTATTTCCATCAGTTGCGAACAGTTCTTTCAGGATCTGAGCCCTGTTGGTATTGTTCATCCGGTGAAGTAAAGTGGCGCTTCCACCGGTCAGGCAATTTCCGAAGCCATCGATGGTCTGAAATGTGGTGGTGGTATCAACCGTAATGGTTGGTTGCTGGTTGACGACGTTGGTAAATTTCAGGCTGGTATTTTGTTTCTGAAAAAGCACATTTTTCGAGGGGCTGGTAATCCAGGCTTCTACTTGCGTTTGAACTGTTTCATCCGAAGGATTTGGCTTATCAGGAGTATAAATGCTTTTTGTATTATCGGCACAGCCAAAAAGTACGATCAGAAAAGTGACAATTAAATTCATGTTTCTCATTTTTATTCGGTTATTTCTTCTGGTAAACCCTTACATAATCAACAACCATGGAACGAGGGAAAATGGTATCATCAACACCTTTCACACCACCCCAGTTTCCTCCAACAGCAACGTTTAGCAGCAGGTGAAACCGTTTGTCGAATGGCCAGGCTTTGTATCCTGTGCCTTCGTTTTTAAACGTGAAGTAAAGTTTATCATCCACATAAACGCGGTATTCGCCAGCTTCCCATTCAAGAGCATACACATGGAAATTGGTGTAGCAATCAGTTACCGTCATTTTATTGCTTTTCTGGGTGCCAATGACGTGATAGTAGGATTCGGTATGAGCCGAAGCAACAATAACCCAGGGATCGTATCCCACATTTTCCATGATATCAATTTCTCCACTTGCAGGCCAGCCACCATAAGCCCAGTCGGTTGGAAGCATCCAAATGGCCGGCCACATTCCGCGACCTTCAGGAAGTTTAGCCTTAATTTCCATTCGGCCATACAACCAATCGCCTTTCCCTTTGCTAATCAGGCGGGCCGATGTGTATTTCTTTCCTTCAAATTCTTCCTTAATCGCATGAATGTATAGGAAACCGCTTTTTACTTCCGAATTTTTCAGGCGACCACTGGTATAATGTTGTAATTCGTTGTTTCCCCAACCCGAGGAGTTTCCTTCAGTATCATAACTCCATTTTAATGCATCAGGAAGACCTGTATAATCAAATTCATCACTCCAGACAAGTGTGTTTGTTCCGGTTTCGGTGTCCGTTCCCGGTGTAATTACGGGTGGTTGTGATTTATTGTCATCCGCGCAGCTTAGTATTACGAATGAACTGAATATCAGATTTAAAAGAAAGGCTGTTCTCATATTTTAAAGTCATTTTATACTGAACTCACTGTGCAATCCCTCGTCCGAATTGGGTCCGATCCAGAGGTCAAATTCACCACTTTCAATTACATTTTCTTTCCCGTTGAAAAATTCAAGTTCCGATGCCGGAAGTTCGAATGTTACACCAACCGTTTCGCGACTTTTTAGATGAATTCGTTTAAATCCTTTCAGTTCTTTAACCGGACGGGTTATGCTTCCAACCCTGTCGCGAATGTATAGCTGAACGATTTCATCGGCATCAATATCACCATCATTTAATACTGATACTTTAATCGTAAGGTTACCATTACTGGCCATCTCGGTTGATGAAAGGATAAGATTGCTGTATTTGAATGTTGTATAGCTTAAGCCATATCCGAATGGAAATAGCGGTGTAAATCCGTAATCGAGATGAAAGGATTTATAACCCAGCGATGCCTGACTATTAATTACCGGGATACTGTCAATTGGGGTCCATGATTTTGTATTTGCAGGACGACCTGTATTGTTGTGGTAGTAATAGAATGGAATTTGTCCTGAACCTTTTACAAAAGTTACCGGCAATTTTCCTGAAGGTGATTCTTTCCCGAAAATAAGGTCAGCCAATGCAGGTCCAGCCATCGATCCGCCATGAAAGGCATATAGCAGTGCATTTGATTGTTCAACCACATTCCCGATAGCTAAAGGACGGCCTGCCATCACAACTACAACCAGTGGTTTTCCCAACTTTGCCAATTCTTCAATTAACTCTTCCTGAACTCCCGGAAGATTAATCTCGCCGCGGCTTTGACCTTCTCCGGAGAGAATCCATTCTTCACCTGCAAAGAATAAAATAGCCTGTGATTTTTTTGCCGCAGCAATGGCTCCGGCAAAACCGGTTTTACTTTTGTCGCGGCTATAGGTCATTCCGGCAGCATAATTTACTTTTGCATTTCCAAGTACCTCTTTAATTGCGGTAAGCGGAGTTACAGAATTTTCGGCTTTACCATCAAAAACCCATGTTCCAAGTTGGTCGCGTGGTGCATCGGCCAATGGCCCTATGATTGCCACGGAGGAAATGTCGGAGGAGAGCGGAAGTGTATTTAGTTCATTTTTCAGTAAAACAGCGCTTTGCCTGGCTACAGTTCTCGCGTGATCTAAGAACTCAGGTGCAAGTATTTGTTTTTCAGCTTCCGGATTTACATAGGGATTTTCGAATAATCCCAGTTTAAATTTCAGGCGCAAAATATTTTTAACAGCTTCATCAATCAGGGTCAGATTTACTTTACCCTCATCGATCAGGCTTTTTAGATGGTTCATATAACTTGTGCTCGACATTTCCATATCAACACCTGCGGTAATTGCTTTTAAAGCAGCTTCTTTTTCGTTGGCACAATAACCATGAGAAATCATCTCGGTAACCGAAGCCCAGTCGCTCACGACCATTCCTTCATAGTGCCATTCATCGCGCAGAATCTGGCGCAGTGTAAATTCGTTTCCTGAAGTGGGTACTCCATTTAAATCGTTAAACGCCGACATGAAAGTGAGCGCTCCGGCATCTTTTGCCGCTTTAAAAGGTTTGAGCACAACATTCCGGAGAACAGGCTCCGAGATATAAGTAGTATTGTAGTCGCGTCCGCCTTCAGCAAATCCATAACCAACAAAGTGTTTGGCACATGCAGCTACAGCTGTCGGATCGGTCAGGTCGTCTCCCTGTATCCCTTCAACCATTGCTTTAGCAAGAGCGGAGGCAAGATAAGGATCTTCGCCGCAACCTTCGGCTATTCTTCCCCAGCGTGGATCCCAGGTAATGTCTATCATCGGGGCAAAAGTCCATCGGATTCCCTGAGAAGAAGCTTCGACAGAAGAAATCCGGAAGGCTTTTTTTACAATTTGCGGATTCCAGGTGGCAGCCATACCCAGCGGTATCGGAAAAATGGTTCGGTAACCGTGAATAACATCCCTTCCAATAATCAAAGGAATTTTTAATCTGCTCTCTTCCATTGCAATCTTTTGCAGGGCATTTATCTTTTCAACACCAAAAATATTTAAAAAAGAACCGTATTTACCTTCACGAACTGTTTGATTCATTTGATCATCTGATAGATAACCGGGATCAATCTGCGACATTTGTCCGATTTTCTCTTCCAGTGTCATTTCCGAAAGCAAGTTATTCACCCGACTTTCAATATCGTTTTGATTGGATTCCGTTTGTTTACATGAAGAGGTAAACAGAACGACTAAGAATATGAAAATAACAAACAGGGTGCGTTTGGCAAATTGACAATACATTTTATTCTGAATTAAAAAACATTGCCTACCGGAACAAACCGGTGAGCAATGTTTTGATTTACAATTATTTTAAAATTTACAGACTGTTTATTTTCCGAAAGCAAAATCGTCGAAAAAGAATATGCCGGAACCAGCATGACCTTCAGCTCCGAATTGAATTACAATCTTGTCATAATCTTCGCGGGAGCTCACTCCACTGAAATCAAATGTCAGTTCGATCCATTTGTCGGTTTCCAGATCAGCTTTCACAATCTCTGTTTGAGTGGTGTAGGCGTTTCCGGCCAGACTTGAGTTCTGGAGTTTTACGGCAACCTGAGGCAACAGTTTTTTATTACTTACCCACGATCCTGCAACCTCAAATTCAGTAGTGTAATCGTTGTAAGATGGAATAAATACTTTCACCGTCACTTTGTTTTGCTCCGTTAAATTAAATTTGTATCCGTTGGCCTGAAAGAAAACATTGGAATAGAATCCAACTGATTTTTCATACAGGAATACATTGCTGGTTTTATTGACACCAATAGGAGCCGGATTGGAATAAAATGGATTTGTCAATGAACCCATATCCTCTGAAGTAAATGCTACTTTGGGAGTTACTGATTCGAAATTTTCAGCCAATGGGATTTCCTTCAACGGGATAATAATAACAGGTTTAATATTCAGTTCTTTTGGAATTAATCTGTACCACCAGCCGTTTCCAACCTCAGTTGTACTTAAACACTTTATGTAAAGTTCATCATCCGAAAGACTTAATATCTGATAGGTAGAGGTTCCTGCAAAATGTCCAAAAAATGCACTATTACTCAGCGTTATTGTTTTTGCAGTTTCATTCAGTGCAAATGTATAGGCCGCTTTGGGTACATATGCAATGTCAAAATCTCCGTCCAGAGGTACAACCGAATTAGGGTATCCCAAAGTGGCAAGGGCAGCTCTTCCGGATTCATTTGAATAAACAGATCCGTTATTGGTCCATACCAGTTTTACTCCAACCTGGGTAAAGGTGAATTCCTGTGAATAAAGGCAACTTCTTGTTTTTCCTTCAGCCGGGCAACTCCACCAACTTGGCGAAGTACCATCTGCCGGACCTACACCAAAATGTCCGTCGTGAAACTGATCGAACACCCATGTCTTACCACTGGTATTCGAAGCCCCGCCTGTTAAGGCATTGTACATCGGAGTGTCAAGTAAAGACATATCGTCGTTGGCAACAGTGATCGTTTTTGTTATGCTTGTTGATCCACCGGTGGTATACAGATTCATGACAATCGTGTACTCTCCTTTAAACGGATAAATGGCCTGAACCGATTCTCCTTTAGCGGTAGCACCGTTACCCAGTTCCCATGTTGCAACACCCGCCACTTTTGAAGTATTGGCAAAATCAATCACATTGGGTTTTGCAGCAGTTGGAACACTGGCGAAATCCAACTGGTCGGCGGTTGGCATTTCACCCAACGAGTAGTCTGAGCCTTCCTGCGGATTGCAGGCTGTCATAACACAGATCGAAATCAATGCTATTGCTCCTAGTTTAAATATATTTTTCATACGTTATCTTCTTTATAAATTAGAAAATGATTAGTAACCCGGGTTTTGTTGAAGTTTGAATTCCCCTTCTGTTTTTTCAATTTCAGATTGTGGAATCGGAAGATATTTACAATGATCTTCCCAGGTTCTCACGGAAGAAAATGCAGGTTTGTTTTCTGTCAGTAAGCTTGTATCGCCCCAACGAACAATATCCCAGAAACGCATTCCTTCGCCTACAAATTCGCGACGGCGTTCCAGTTTAATATTTGCAGTGGTAGCCGGAATTGTTTCCACACCGGCACGTAACCGGATGGCATCCAGACAATTTTGTGCAGTAACACCCTGTACAGGTGCAACACCGTTCACAACCATTAATTCGGCAGCATTCAGCAATACTTCAGAATAACGGAAAATACGCAGGTTGTTATCAAAGTTCAGATCGATATCTCCCGGTGGGGGATTGTATCCTTTACGGGCGGCATACTTTCCTAGGAATAATCCAGTGTTCTGGAAGCGAACCGCGTAGGTTCCGTCTTCAAATTTATTGATCGACCCTTCACGGCGAGTATCACCTTCTTCATAAATCGCGTAAGTTTCCGTCCGAACCGGTGCGAATCCCCAGCCACCTATAAAAGGTTCCTGTCCAACCAAAGTGTTTGGCGAGATAAAAGCCGGAAGATTTGTTCCGTAACCTTGCCATGCTGCACCCCACGTTTTACCTTCAGGAAGCTGATTGGTTTCAAAAATAGATTCAACACCGAATTCTCCGGCGTTCACCCAAATGGAAGAAAAATCGCTGACCAGGCTGTATTTTCCGCTGGTAATAATCTCCGCCATATCAGTTAATACGGCTGCATATTTAGTCTGATCTTTCTGGTACATAACGACCCTTGCCTTCAGCATTTGTGCGGCAGCTTTGGTTATGCGTCCTGCATTTTGTGCTGTTGTATTCATTGGGAGTTTATCGCCTTCAATGGCAAAGTCTATATCAGCGAGGATTTTGACGTAAATTTCATCCGCAGTATATTGTTTGGCCATATATGGAGCAGGCAAATCTTCTTCGAAATATGGAATATTACCCCAGAATTTCCACAACCAATGTGTGTAGTAGGCACGTAGGAAATGTGCTTCCGCTTTGTATTGATTCAGATTTTCTTCAGATACTCCGACTGCATTTTCGCAGGCCTGAATGACATTGTTGCTGCGGCTGATTCCGCTGTAATAGATATTCCAAAGTCCTTCAGGAAGTTCGGTTGCAGTTGCATCCAGCTGCGAAAGGCGGTATAATTGTGCCTGATCGCCTGCATCACCACCACCTTTGTAAATGTCATCAGAACGTAAGTCCGACATCAAAACAATACTGTTGTAATTGCTTGCAGCATAACTGTCAAACAGCAGAATCTGGTAACAGGAAGCAAGGTTGGCTAAAATAGCTCCTTCAGTCGCATCTCCGCCAGCTTCCTGCGAAGCAGTTGGCGAGATCGTGAGGAAATCATCGCCACATGAGGAGAACCCTAACATTGTGGCCAGTGCCAGTATAAAACTATATTTTTTCATTTTTTATCGTATTTTGATGGTTAAAAAGAAATATTGGCGCCCAAAGAAATGGTTCTTGCCTGTGGATAAATACCACGGTCAATACCAATTGTCGTATATCCTCCGGAAGCTATTTCAGGATCGAAACCCTCATAACTCGTTAATGTCAGTAAATTATCGGCTGACACAAACATTCTGAGTTTTTGAATGGAAGCCTTTTTGGTGATGGTTTCAGGCAATGTATAGCCGAATTGTAAGGTTTTAAGACGAACATACGAACCATCTTTAATGTACAAATCGGATGAACGCCAGTTCCGGTTTGGATTAACCGCTGTCATTCGGGGTATCGTGTTTGAAGTTCCTTCACCAATCCAACGGTCAAGTATCCAGGACGGACGGTTCATGGCTGTAATATCACCACGTTGCGAGAAATCGAAAATGTCATTTCCATAAGAACCCTGAAAGAACGCGCTCAAGTCAAAACCTTTCCATTCCGCATTCAGCGAAAGACCAAAAGTCCAGTCGGGCATCCCTTTACCAATTTTTGTTTTATCAGCATCGGTAATAGCGCCATCAGGAATTGCATTCCCGTTTGCATCAAAAGCACCGGCAATATCCTGGAACATTACATCACCCGGCTGAGCTGACTCGCCAAAAGTTGTATTGTATTCGTTGGCTTGTGCCTGATTTTGAACAATTCCGTTTGTTTTATAGCCATAGAAAAAAGGATATACTTCATTGTTCATTCCTTTTACATAACTGCCAACTCCTGAAGCTCCTGCATTTTCGTAAATAGCTTCACCGCTTGCATTACCCAGTTTAATCAGTTTATTCTGAAGATAAGAGGCATTTGCATTGATATTTACAGAGAGGTCGCGAATTTTTAGTTTATACCCGGTTTCAAATTCTAAACCCCAGTTTTCCATGTCACCAGCATTGGCAATCGGAGCACCTTTCCCAACATAAGCTGGAATTGGCTGATCCATCAACATGCCATTTGTTTTTTTATTGAAGTAATCGAATCCGAAAGTCAGTGAATTCTTAAAGAAAGAGGATTCAAAGCCCAGATCAAGTTGTTCTGATTCTTCCCATTTGACATCCGGATTGGAAATGTTCGATGGGCTGCTGCCATATTGCATGGTAGAATAATCGCCTGAACCGAAATAGTAATTTTGTCCGCCATTCATTAAACTGGTATAACGGAACTGCCCAATTCTTTCGTTACCGTTTTTACCCCAGCTACCACGTAGTTTCAGGTTGGTAAACCAATCCGGACGATCTTCCAGAAATGATTCATTAGCAATATTCCAGCCTACGGACAAGGATGGAAAAATACCCCATTTGTTGGTCGGTCCAAAGTTGGAAGAACCATCACGACGTACAGTTGCCTGAAAAATGTATTTTTCAGCATAGTTATAATCCAAACGACCAAAATACGAAGCCAGGGTCTGTGAAGAAAATCCTCCTGTTCCGCCAGCTGTGCGTTCGTCATCCCGGTCAGCAATCGCATAATCAATATTTGCCTTGCTTGGGTCTGTTTCCAGAAGATCATAATCGTCACCGAAGAGATTGCGAAGTTTGTATTCTTTTGCTGATTGGCCGAGTAAAAAGGTCAGGTTGTGCTTTTCATTAATCGTTTTTGAGTAGGTTAATATGTTTTCAACCTGCCAGGTCATTCCGCGATTCATGTTTGAATTCACAGAGCTTTGAGTGATGCTTTTTCCTTGTGTAGCAAGGAAATGAGGGAAGGTATAACCGTCGTTTCCCCAGAAAGCAAGATCTACACCATAACTGGATTTGAATTTCAGTCCGTCCATCAGGTCTAATTCAGCCCAGAAAGTTGATACAAATTTGTCGGCGTTTCCCTGGCTGTGAGAAGGAGCATTGAGCATTCCAACCGGATTTGCAATTTCCTGAAATCCATTGGGTGGAGTTGAAAATACATTTCCGTTTTTATCGGTTACTGCATAGGGATGAAGCGCTAAAACCGAAGCTGGATCTGTTGCATATACAGGCACTGTTGGGTCAAAAGCAAGGGCGCTTCCCAGTACCGATCCATACTCTGAGTTTGTTTCAATACCTGAAGATTTGGTTCTTGAGTAACCGATGTTAGCACCAACTTTCAATTGATTCAGAAAAGTACGGTCAGTCGTTTCAAATACGTTGTAGGTGTTATTTGAACGTAAACTCCAGCGATTGAAGTTTGATTTTCCATAGTCACCGCCAACAATACCTTCCTGATCAAAATAACCCATGGATAAGAAATAGGTTACTTTATCACTTCCTCCGTTGAGGCTTACCTGATGACTTTGTACCGGAGCATTGTAGTTGAAGGTTTCATCCTGCCAGTCAGTTCCTGCACCGGCTGACGCGATTTGTTCATTGCTAAATCTAGGATTATTGCCATCATTAATGGCTGCTTCATTCATAACCGTCATATACTCTGTCGCGTTTAATACTGCTTTTTTCTTCCATGGATTTTGGAAGCCATAGCTCACATCATAGCTGATGGTAGTCTTTCCTGAAGTTCCTGATTTGGTTGTAACCAGCACAACACCATTGGCAGCACGGGCACCATAAATAGCTGCAGAGGCGGCATCTTTTAAAATTTCAATTGACTGGATATCAACCGGATTTAAATAGTCAATACCTCCGTCAACCGCCATGCCATCTACTATATAGAGTGGTTCACTGTTATTAACTGTACCGATACCACGAATTCTTACTTTCGAATCGGAACCTGGCTGACCGGAACTTTGAGTAATCTGCACTCCGGAAACTTTTCCTTTGAGTGCATCTTCAACCCGTGAAGGCGATGTTTTGCTCAGATCTTCAGCGGTAACTCTGCTTATAGCCGCTGTTACCACACTTTTTTTCTGAACACCATAACCTACCACAATAACTTCATCAATACCGGTAAACTCGGAGGCTAGAACGATATCGAGAACTGTACGCATATTAACAGGGATTTCCTGATTTTTCATACCTACAAAAGAATAGACCAGGGTTGAATTTCCCGGTACCTTTAAAGTATAATTACCATCAAAATCGGTAATTATTCCGTTAGTTGTTCCTTTCACAACAACACTAACTCCGGGGATCGGTTGTCCATCATCTGCTGATGTGACAACTCCCTTCACTTGTATTTCCTGAGCATATCCCGCAAAGGAACACATCAAAATCATAAGAGCTAAAAATGTTTTTTTCATGAGCGCATAAATTTTTAGAATAGATATATGAATTAATTGATAAGAAATTGATAACGAATCAATAATTCATCGCGCAAAATTATTCAAATCTATGACGTCTATCTAATGGAGAGGTACAGCATTAATACATCAGGTGGGATATCTCATTACATCATTCATACATCAATGAATTATGTATGTTCTTCATATACAGTGATATATGTGTCGATGGTAATGAAAAGACTATACAGCAGGAATTTGATGTTGGGTACTACAGAGAGGTATGTTTCTTATAAGTTAATAATCATGCTTGTCAGGTTCTGATCCCGGTCAATGTTAAGTTTCTTGCGTACCCGGTAGCGGCAGATCTCAACTCCGCGAACTGAGATATTCATTAATGGCGCAATCTCTTTGGTTGAGATATTCATCCTAAGGTAAGCACAAAGCCTGATTTCATTTGGTGTGAGATTCGGATATTGGGTTTTCAGCCGGTTAAGGAAATCTTCGTGCACGTCGTCGAAGGCTGTTTCGAATATTTCCCATTGTTTTTTATTGTCGATGTCTTTGTCTATTTTAGTTATTAAAACGGTCACTTTCTCCTTGATTGATTCATCCGTACTCGTATTTTTTAGCTTTCCCAAATCTTCGGTTATTTTCACCAGAAATTTATTTTTCCGGATTAAATCCATGGTTTGATTGGCCAGTTCCTTGTCGCGATGGATCATTTCAATTTTTAGTTTTTCATTCTTCAGGCTGATGATCTTTTTTTCATCATGCAAAGCTTGCCGGATATATTCCTGTTCTTTTTGGCGATACGAACGCAAATGTTTTAATCTTTCTTTGCGCTTTGTTATTTCGATGCGTTTTAGAACCATCCAGATAGTCAGGAATACTGCACATACAAACACCAAAAAATAAATGGAATAGGCAAAATTGGTCTTGTACCAGGGAGGCCTGATTTTGAATGAGAGACTGTCTGTCTGGCTTTCGACTCCCATCTGGTTTCTGGCTTTCACACTAAAAGTATATTTTCCGGAAGGCAAATTGGCAAATTCGGTGAAGGTAGTATTGCTCCACGTTGACCACTTGTTGCCTGATCCGGAGAGTTTAAAACTATACTCTATGTTATCCTTATTTTCATAGGATGGTGAGGTGTATGAAAACCGGAATGTATTGTCTTTAAAAGGAAAACTATTAATACCTGCGTCGGTTTTATTCTTATCGTTGCTGCTGTTTGTGTAATAGAAAGTGCTGTCGAGATACAATGCGGTTGCCCGGCTGATATAAGCTGAAATGTCGGGATTATTGTTGTAGTATTTTGTGTTCGGGGAATATAGCGCAAATCCGTCTTCGGTACCGAAGAATATGTAATCATTGGAGTATGAATAGATTGATTCGAAACCGCTGATAAACTTTCCTGTTAGCAAAGCAAATGGGGCGGTTACCTGCTTGTAGCTCAAATCGTCTTGTATCCGAAAGACACCTGTCGAGTTCTTTCCCAGATTCCCTGCCATGTACCAAATGTTGCCACTCTGATCTTCCTTCAAAAATGAAATATCTTTTAGCGGACTTAACAGTTGATTGAAATAATCTGAACGCTCAAACTGATCAATTTTTGGATTGTATTCATAAATACCAACGCTGGAAGCAACCACTATTTTCCCTTTTATTCTGAATACATTCAGGTTGAAATCGGTGGGTAATCCATCCTTTGAGGTATAAAAACGGAACGTTTGAATATTATTTAATGTTTGGCCAATGGTGATCTTGTAAATACCCTTGAATCCGTGGCTCATCCATAAGTTGCCATTTTCATCTTCCTCAAAAACGCGAAACGACTCTTTAAATCCATTTATTTTGCCTGAATAAACCCAACTTTCGTTTTCTTTTTTGTAAAGAGTAAGTCCACTGTAGGTTCCTGCAATCAAATATCCGGGGAAACGTTTAAGTGCATGCAGTTTCCAGACGCCGGGAATTTTGCTGATCTGCGTTGCCTTTTCTCCTGAAATAATATAAGTGCCGTTGTTATGCCCGCAGAGAAGAATATCGTCGTGAACGCCTAAAAACCATACTTGTCCATTGGTTCCGGGGATTAATCTGAAAGTATTGTTTTGATTGTTATTGCCCCAGTCTTTGACAAATAGTCCCTGATTGGTTCCAAGATAAATTTTCCCCTTATGGATAATCGCAGTATATCCGGCACCAATACCATCTGATTGCTGAAGAAATGTCATGGGCGAATTAACATTCACATAGTCGATTCCATTATCAAGTCCAAGCCAGAGGTTGCCGGCCTTGTCTGTAAAAGTTTTTAGAATGGTGTTGTTTTGAAGGCCTTTTTGCCGGTTTATATGCCGGATTATATTTCCGGATCCATCGATGATAATAACACCATCCTGAACAGTTCCGATGGCATAACGATTTTCCTGAATGATGCTTGCACTGAAAATCTGATTTTGTTTTAAAAGTGTATTAACTGGGACCGACCATTCTTTCAGTTCCTTGCCGTTGTATATAAAAATACCTCTGTTCAGAGTACAAATCATTAAATCGTTTCCATCGTTAAAGGGTAAGATCGACCATATTTCCTCGCCTTTTATTTCTTCGCAATAATTCAACTTACTTAAGGTATTGTTGGCAAATTCCATTAATCCTTTTTCAATATCGTTAAAATACAAATGTTCGTTAACATGAAAAGAATTTTGAAACCTTGTTGGTGCTTTTATGATTGAAACTGTTGAATCGTTGCTGAATAGGAAAGCACAATTATAGGATTGGTAAACGATCTTATTCTCGAATGTCGAGATATTCCAGATATCATCGAAATTGTAATATTCTTCAGGGATATATTTCTTTAGCGAGCGGAATTCCATTTTTCCGCTTTTCCCGATTTCCATTTTCCCAAGTTCGTTGTATGCGCCAACATAAATCTGCTCGTTCTTGTCGATGTATAGCGATCTCACAATGGACGAATTTGGCATACGGTGCAATCGCCAGCTTACTCCATCAAAAAACAGTAGTCCTTCGTTATTGCCAAAATACATAAACCCATTTTTATCTTGCGATATCGACCAGTTTTGAGTACCGGCTCTGTATTCTTTTTTCTGATAATTATGAATATAGGGAACTCCGATATTGATGTTTTCGGCGGATGAAACAACTGCAGAAAACAAAAAAAAGAATTTGAAACAGGAGACCAGTCTTTTATTTATATGGGTACATATTCCAGGCATAATCAAAAAAATAATAATCGTTCACTGGGCTAGTTACCTTCAGAGACGGTTTAAATATACGATTATTTAGATGGAAAATTCCAGCTTCGGGAATTGAGCGGAAAGTGGGGATAAATTGGACGAACGTTTTTTTTAATGCATCAAAATTAAAGCGGGAAATTCCGGAAGGAGTTTCCCGCTTTAATAGTATGCGGTACTCAAGCTAGTGTTGTGTTAATTTAAAATTGACGGATAAAGTCTTTTCAGTTTTATCCGTGCTTGGTCGTTTGTAAACTGCCACTTGATTCTGGCAGTTTTATTGTTCCTGTGATTTTCCCATGCTTTTATTTCTGATGATATTTTCTTT